>DGWI01000035.1 GCA_002396085.1 Porphyromonadaceae bacterium UBA4262 | reverse complement strand
GCGACGACGAGAACTACTTCTATGTCCAGTGCTGGAAGTACAACGGCGACGACGAGACAGCGCCCACGCTGCTCAAGGAGCCCCTCCACTACGAAGCCATTAAAGTACAAACCCGTAACTACAAGAACTAAGCAACAATGGAAAATAGCATAAGTTTCAAACTGAAAGTGTGGCGTCAGGCTGGGCCCAAGGAGCAGGGTCATTTTGAGACCTACGAGATGCAGGATATTCCCACCGACACCTCTTTCCTCGAGATGCTCGACATCCTCAATGAGCAACTCGTCGAGAAGGGCGAAGAGCCCATCCACTTCGACCACGACTGCCGTGAGGGTATTTGCGGCATGTGCTCGCTCTACATCAACGGTCATCCCCATGGCCCCGCCACGGGTGCAACGACCTGCCAGTTGTACATGCGTCGCTTCCACGATGGTGAGACCATCACCGTCGAGCCTTGGCGCAGCGCAGCCTTCCCCGTCATCAAGGACCTCATGGTCAACCGCAACGCTTTTGACCAGATTCAGCAGGCTGGTGGCTATGTGAGTTTCAACACTGGTGGTGCGCAGGATGCCAATGCTATCCCCATCAGCAAGGTGGCAGCCGACGAGGCTATGGACAGCGCATCTTGTATCGGTTGCGGCGCTTGCGTCGCTGCATGCAAGAACGGCTCGGCTATGCTGTTTGTCAGTGCCAAGGTCAGCCAGTTTGCATTACTGCCCCAGGGACGTGCCGAGGCCAAGAAGCGTGTCAAGGCTATGCTCAGCAAGATGGACGAACTCGGTTTCGGTAACTGTACCAACACTGGTGCCTGCGCCGCCGAGTGCCCCAAGAACATCAAACTTAGCAACATCGCTCGTCTCAATCGCGAGTACATCTGTGCCAAGTGTAGCGACTAATCTTCAACCCAGTCAATAATGAATGCCCGGCCACCATGGTGAGCCGGGCATTCATTATTAATCCTCGATGTGTTACACCGGGTTGTAACCGTTTTCATAACCATCCATGAAAGCTTCTTTGACACCGGGAGCAAGCGCAAAGGTGAGTGCCGATATAATGGCTCCCACAATCAAGATGCCCAGTGTAATCAGTGCCCACATCTTGGCGGTCTTGGCACTCTCGGTGGCACCTGTTGTGTTGCCCATCTGATGCTGTGGGTTAACCTTGCCTGCATTGACAATGGCGATGATGCCAGTAATCAGTGCAATGGGGTTGCAGCAGCAAATCACGCTCAGCACTGTGAAGATGATTGACTCGGTCATCCAGTTCTTGGGCGGGAAACCTTGTGGGGCATACTGTTGTGCGCCATAGGGCTGCTGTCCATAGGGCATCTGCTGTTGCTGGTATTGCTGTTGATACTGTGGCTGTGCATAGGGCGATGGCTGCTGGCCATAACCTTGTTGCTGGGTGGTCTGTGGTCCATTGGAGGTTGCCGGCTCAGATTGCTTAGGTGCGTAGGGCGATGGCTCTGGCTGTGTTGACGCGGGCTGTTGAGTCTGGTCGGGATGTGGAGCGTAGGGCGACTGCTGCGGTTGTTCTGTCTGCTGCGGTGCATAGGGCGACTGCGGTTGGACAGGTTGTTGGGCTGGTTGTGGTTGCAAGGGTTGGACCGGTTGAGGTGCAACACGTTGCTGCAGCCCCAGCATGCTCATCAGTTCGGGCACTTCGCTGGCACGAGTCCATCCCGACATCTTTTCGTTCCATACCTGCGAGTTGGGATTCAGGCCATGTTCCAGCAGATCTTTCATCTCAAATGGGCCAGCTGGTTGGCCATTCTCGGCGATATAATACTTCATAGTTTTCTGTTATTGATTAATATTTGCTGCAAAGTTACATATTATTCTCAAAAAAACAAAATTCGGTCTTAAATATTGTCTAATAGACACGCAAATGCCGTCATTGTTGCCTTTTTGTCAACGTGGCTGGCGTTTGTTGGATATTCTGCTGCAAAAATATCTTAAAATGTGGCTTTAACTCAAAAACTTTGTGAATATTAATTGGGTAAATAATATTTATATGTCTAATCCCGTTGAAAAATTGTATATTTGTAGTGGAAAAAAGAATCATTAGGGAAATTGATTTTTAAGTACTAAAACATCGTCATTAACAACCAACTAAATTTTAGGTATTGTGAAGAATAAAAGAAACCGAATGCAAATCATCGTTGAGTTGATACAAAACGAATGCATTGGCAGTCAAAGCGAATTGGCCATGAAGTTGGCCGAGCGTGATCTGCATGTGACCCAAGCCACTCTGTCGCGCGACCTCAAGGCTCTGAAAATCTCTAAGGTAGCCACCGACCATGGGGGCTACATGTATATTATTCCTGATGGACGTGAAGTGCAGAACAAGTTGCGTCAGCATGGCATGGACATGCCGTTGCATGGCAATGTCGGCTTCCAGTCGGTAGACTTCTCAGGTAACTTTGCGGTTATCAAGACCCGCAACGGCTATGCTACAGGTCTGGCTTACGACATCGACATGGCACACTCGCCCGAGATTTTGGGTACCATTGCCGGTGCCGACACGGTGTTTGCCATCTTGCGCGAGGGAGTGAGCCACGATCAAGTGCGCGAATTCCTCAATCGTTTTGCCCAGCCATGACAGTGGGCGGTCTTTAATGTAATTTTATGATAAAAACAGGTATTGTGGGTGGTGCGACTGCCACAGCGGCACAATTGTTGCGGTTGTTGCTCCACCATCCTGATGTCGACTTGCGGTGGGTAATCAGTGCCGACCATGCGGGACAACGTGTGGCATCGGTACATCCACTGCTTGTGGGTGAGACCGAATTGACATTCTGTGACGAGCCTGATGAACAACAATGGCTCGACATGGATGTCATTGTTTTGTGTGACGAGCAGGCTTCTGAGCCGGCGCGGCTCGAACTGGTGCCGCCCGCTGTGCGCATCATTGACCTGTCGCCACGATATCGGCTCACCGATGAGCAAGAGTCAGGTTTCGTCTATGGCATGAGCGAAATCAACCGTCGTCGCATGGTGCATGACTGCATGCGTGTCTCTTGCCCGGGCGATGTGGCTATGGCCCTGTCGTTGGCGCTCATACCGTTGGCCAAGAACTTGATGCTCAATAGTGAGTTGCATGCCACAGTGGTGGTGGGCAATTCGCAGGCATCGACGGGCAGTCGTGTCTCGCTGGTCGAGCAGGAGGCATTCGCAAGTCAGGTCGATGAGTTGCACCGGGTGCTCTCGTCATTGCAGACCAGTTTCAGCAGCCCCATTCATCTCACAGCCATGGAGGCTTGTTTTGCGCGGGGCATGCTGGCCACCGTCTACTTCAAGAGCGGCATTGATGTGGCTATGGCTCGCGAGTTGTTCGAGCAATACTATGATGACCACAATTTCACCTATGTTGTCGACCAGGCTCCGCGCTTGGGCGATGTGGCTGGCACCAACAAGTGCTTGATTCACATCACTCGCGAGGGAGAATATCTGCGCATCACTTCGGCCATCGATCAGGTGGTTAAGGGCACTGTCGGCACGGCGGTCCATGCCATGAACCTGATGTTTGGCCTTCACGAGCGTGTTGGGCTCATGCTTTGATGATGTGTGAGCACGAAGCGTTATCTCAATTCATAATTCTTAATTTAATAGAGTCATGTCAGTCAACAAAGTTTTTCTGCTAGGCAATGTGGGTCGTGACCCTGATGTGCGTTATGTCGCGCAAGGCCGACCTGTTGCCACATTCTCACTGGCGACCACCGAGCGTGGCTACACCAACGCTAATGGCGTGCAGGTGCCTGAACGCACCGAGTGGCACAACATCGTCATGTGGGGCCGTCATGCCGAGGTGGCCGAGAAGTATATCCGCAAAGGCACACAACTTTATATCGAGGGTCAACTGCGAACCCGCATGTGGGAAGACCGCAATGCCATCAAGCGTTATGTGACTGAGATCTTCGTTGAGAACTTTGAGTTGCTGGGGCGACCTCGCAGCGAGGCTGAGCAGCCTGCTCAACAGCCGGTTCAACCTGCTCAACAGCCTGCCCAGCAGCAACCAGTTCAGCATGATTTGCCGATTGAACCTCCCTTCTGAATAATATCATTGGCAATATAATATCAGGATTTGTAATCCGCAAGCATGTGTCTTGGGTTACAAATCCTGATACTTTTTTTCGGGCTGATCTCAGGCTTGAGGTCAATCAAGTTTGCGTAGCACCAGGGCGGTGCGGGCTGGAATGTAGAGCTTGAGCCATCCCAGGTGCTTGTCGGCATAGAGCGGGTCGGCCTGTGTGAGGTGTTGAGTGTTCTCATCGATGTTACCATATCCACCATAGCGGGCATTGTCGCTATCCATGATGCCATGGTACTCGCCCTCGGGTGCCAAGAAGCCGTAGTCGCTGAACGACTGAGTGGGGTTGAAGTTGAACACAAACACCAGATTGCCACGCATGAATGCCAGCACCTGGTCGTCATCTTTGTCCCACAGTTTGATGATGGGCAGTGACTCGAAGCCGTGTGTGTCGCCCAGCAGGTGCATCAAGTCATGATCCCAGTTGTTCAGATACTTATACTTTAAGTCTTCGCGGTCAACTAGGCTCCACTGGCGGCGTGCATACTTGTGGCTCCAGCCGTTGCCCTCGCGCGGGAAATCAATCCACTCGGGATGACCCCACTCGTTGCCCATGAAGTTGAGGTAACCACCATTGATGGTCGAGGCTGTGACCAGTCTGATCATCTTGTGCAGGGCCATGCCGCGCTCCACTGTCCCGTCATGGTCGTCTACCATCATGTGCCAGTACATCTCCTTGTCTATCAGGCGGAAGATGATGGTCTTGTCGCCAACGAGGGCTTGGTCATGGCTCTCAACGTAACTGATGGTGCGCTCATCGGCACGGCGATTGGTCAGTTCCCAGAAGATGCTGGTCGGTCGCCAGTCCTCATCCTTGCGCTCCTTGATCATCTTGATCCAGTAGTCGGGGATGCCCATGGCCATGCGATAGTCAAAGCCGATGCCGCCGTCCTTGAAGGGGCGGGCCAGCCCCGGCATGCCACTCATCTCCTCGGCAATGGTGATGGCGTTGCGGTTCACCTCGTGGATGAGCAGATTGGCCAGTGTGAGATAGGTGATGGCATTGGTGTCCTCGCCACCGTCGTAGTAGTCGCCGTAACTGCCGAAGGCCTGCCCCAGTCCATGGTTGTAGTAGAGCATCGATGTCACGCCATCAAAGCGGAAGCCGTCGAAGTGATATTCCTCTAGCCAGTAGCGGCAGTTGCTCAGCAAGAAGTTGAGAACCTCGTCCTTGCCGTAGTCAAAGCACAGCGAGTCCCATGCCGGGTGCTCGCGGCGGCCATCGCCATAGAAGTACTGGTACTCGGTTCCGTCAAAACGTCCCAGACCCTCAACCTCATTCTTCACGGCGTGAGAGTGCACGATGTCCATGATGACGGCGATGCCTGCCTCGTGGGCATCATCAATGAGGTGCTTCAGTTCTTCAGGTGTGCCGAAGCGGCTGCTGGCTGCATAGAAACTCGACACGTGATAGCCAAACGAGCCATAGTAGGGATGTTCCTGTATGGCCATGATTTGTATGGCATTATAGCCGGCCTCGACAATGCGGGGCAGCACCAGTTGGCGAAACTCCTCGTAGGTGCCCACCTCTTCTCGTTCCTGTGCCATGCCGATGTGGCACTCATAGATGAGCAGCGGGTCGCGCCGTGGCTTAAAGCGCTTCACGCGCCATTGGTAGGGCTGTTCGGGCGACCACACCTGTGCCGAGAAAATGTGAGTCTGCGGGTCTTGAACCACGCGCGTGGCATAGGCTGGTATGCGTTCGCCCTGTCCTCCTGGCCAGTGAACGATAAGTTTATATAGTTCGCCATGTTTCATGCCCCGTGACGGCAATTTCAACTCCCAGTTGCCATTGCCCACGGCGTGCATGCGGTAGGGGGCGCACTCGTGCCAACTGTTAAAATCACCCACGACATAGATGTCGGTGGCATTGGGAGCCCACTCGCGCAGCACCCAGTCGCCATTGCTGGTGCGATGCAGGCCGTAATATAGGTGTGCCTGGGCAAAATCCTTGAGTTTGTTTGTTCCACCCGTCAGGTGCTCCAACTTCTGCATCGCGTCATTATGTCGTCCCTCAATGGCTTGGGCGAATGGCTCAAGCCATGGGTCATTCTTGATCAGTCGTAGTGTCTTGTGTTTCATTGTTGTCTAGTTTGGAGGACAAAAGTAGCAAAAAATTGTGGAATTTCAACAAATTTGCTCAATTATTGAAAATCTTTTGCTAATTTTGCACTTCTAGAATATCTAGAACGTCTAGTATAGCAAATCATAACTAAAAAAATATCACTATGGATCTTGAAGGAAGAAGAGAAAGCAGCAATGTTGAGGATCGCAGGGGCATGAGTGCCGGGCGCAAGGCTGGCATTGGAGGCATCGGTGGACTCATCATCGCCGGACTCATCACACTGTTGATGGGCGGCAACATTGGCGACGTGCTCCAGAACGCCGGTTCGATGGGCATGGGCATGGAACAGCAGCAGGCTACAACCGATCCCACACAGTTCACCCAAGAAGAGCAGGAACTCGCATCGTTCAGCAAGAAGATTTTGGCTGGCACCGAGGATGTGTGGTCCAAGGTGTTCCAAGAGCAGGGACTGGGCACCTACACCCCGCCCACAATGGTGCTTTACACAGGTTCGACCAGCACAGGTTGTGGCCAGGGTAGCGCTCAGATGGGCCCGTTCTATTGCTCGGCCGATCAGTGCCTCTACATCGACCTGTCATTCTTCAGCAGCATGCGCAAGCAGCTTGGAGCCGATGGCGACTTTGCTTACGCCTATGTGATTGCCCATGAGGTGGGACATCATGTTGAGTACCTCACCGGTACGCTCAACAAGGCTCACCAGCAGATGTCGCGCCTCAACGAGGCCGATGCCAACCGCATCAGTGTCCGCTTGGAGTTGCTGGCCGACTTCTACGCCGGCGTGTGGGCACACCACGACAACAAACTCTTCGGCTCGCTGCAGCAGGGCGACCTCGAGGAGGCTATCCAGTGCGCACAGGTCATCGGCGACGACTATCTGCAGAAGCGTGCTCAGGGCTATGACATCCCCGAGAGTTTCACCCACGGCACCAGTGCGCAGCGCATGAAGTGGCTCAAGCTGGGTCTGCAGACGGGCGACGTGCGTTATGGCACTACCTTCCAGCAGAGCGACGCACAACTCTGATGTGTGCAAGACACAAGAGGATGTGTTAAAATGAATTGCCCGACTATGCGATATTGTCGGGCAATTCATTTTGATGCACACTCGGCGTAGTGGTCACTTTGCCAAGTAGGCACCGATCTCGCTCATGCACAGTGGGCCGCGCGAGTTGGTGAAGCGGATGCGCAAGCGGCTGGCAGTGATGGTGCCGAAGCGCAGCAGCCGCTTGTAGCCGATGGTGGTCGTGGCCTCACCAGGGTCGATGGGGTGCCATCGGCCTTTGTCATAGTACTCGACACTGAACGCCCTGACGCGTTGGCCCAGCGGGATGTATTCTTGCAGCATCAGGCGGTTGATGCGTTGTGCCGACTTGAAGCGGAACTCAACCGTGGCCTGTGTCACGCCGTCGGCTGTGGCCCAGTAGGTGTCGGGGACACCGTCGGTCAGGTGCTGAACAGCAAATTGTTGCTTGTCGCGGATGTTCGAGGCCTTGATGGATGCGCTCGTCAGTAGGTTGTGGCTGAGTTCGGCCTGTATGCGCTGGTGCATCGCCACGGCACGGGTCGAGTCGATGGGATGAATCAGGCCCTCGCGGTCGACGGGGAAGTTGAGCAGCATCGTGCCGTTGTGACCCACGCTGTGATAGTACAGGTCGACCAACTGGTCTACACTCTTGACCAGCGTGTCCTCGCGCTCGTGGTAGAACCAGCCTGGGCGAATGGACACATCGCACTCGGCTGCTACCCAGGTGTCGCCGTCGGCGTGTCCGCTGGTCAACTCTTGGTAGTGCTCATAGCCGGGATAGACCTCACCGATGCGCAGCAGCGACCAGTTGGTGGCATCGGCATAGCCGTCCTCGTTGCCCACCCAGCGACAGCCAGGGCCGCCGTCCGAGAAGATCACCGCATTGGGTTGCAGTCTCGCCACCATCTCATGGGCACGGGGCCAATTATAATAGGTGCGGCGGTCGATGGTTCGCTTCTCGCGCGCTCCGCCATACCATCCGTCACCACCGTTGGCACCGTCGAGCCAAATTTCAAACAGCGGGCCGTAGTGCGTGAGCAGTTCCTTCAGTTGCTTGTAGTAGTAGTCGACATACCACGCCGTGCCGTATGTGACCTGATGGCGGTCCCACGGCGAGAGGTAAAGCCCCATCTTCAGGCCATGCTTGCGGCAGGCTGCCGCCAACTCGCCCACGATGTCGCCGCGGCCGCCCTTGTAGGGCGTGCGGCTGATGTTGTAGTCGGTGTAGCGCGACGGCCACAGGCAGAAGCCGTCATGGTGCTTGGCGGTGAGGATGATGCCCTGCATGCCGGCGGCCTTGACTGTGCGTGCCCACTGCTCGCAGTCGAGTCGGGTGGGGTTGAACGCCTGCGGGTCGGCATCGCCGTAGCCCCACTCCTGATCCAGAAACGTGTTGGGCCCGAAGTGGACAAAGGCATACGTCTCCATCTGCTGCCATGCCACCTGCTGGGCGCTCGGCTCAGGTGCAATCGCCGCTGGCGGCACCACCTGCGCCTCCATCCTCACGGCCATCCCCACCGTCATCACTATCAATATCAGTCCATTCACCAGTCTCATCTGCATCCAATCTCCTTTCCTTAATGTATAGACCAAATTTTTGGCTTATATAAGTGAAATATCTTACAAAGATAGCAATTTTATCTTGTACACAAGACAAAATTTACAACTAAGGATTAATATTGTTGTTCAAGTTGTTTGAGTTGTTTTTGTCAGGCAACACAAACGACCATTACAACTAAGGATTTCAAGTTTCTGAAGTACGCAAGCGTCCTTCAAAACTTGAGGATTATGGAGTAGAGAGTAGGGAGTAGGGACGCGGCGTGCCGCGTGAACAGCCAGGCTGTGTAGGGACGGCACCCCTGTGCCGTCCGCTACCGGGGGCTGCCCTCTCCTCTCTCTTTGGAGAGGGGCCGAGGGTGAAGCCTCTTTAGCCGAGGCGGACGGCATAGGGATGCCGTCCCTACAGCCATCAGTCTACGTCTTGACTACATAACAACTTAACTCCTTTAACTACCGAAAAGTAGCTACTTTAGAAAGATAAATACGGATTAATATTGTTGTTCAAGTTGTTTGAGTTGTTTTTATTTATCCGCGTGAGGCTTACAAAAACACAAATTTCCACAAACTGCCAGAATTTATACAGTTTTTGTATGAAAAAGTTTGGTTGAGAAATTTGTCTAAACAAAATGATTGTATTACCTTTGCAAAAATAAATGTCTGAAACATGAAAAAGAAAGATGACATAATCAAAGGCATCAAACAAGCCCTGGAGCATAAGAGAGAAGCACTGAAGCGCACTGAACAGCAATGGAGCAAAGAAGGAATTAAAGGCAAAGTAGTGCTTGTATGATCAAGTTTTCTCTCCCTGCAATCAACAATGCGTCGCCCTATGAGATACTGCTCATGGACGGTGACTTTACGTTCTGCACTGATTTGAACATCCATTATAGTATTAGTTTTACCGAGGAGATGGAATTGGGTGGATGTTCTTCCTATCAAATCATTATTCGTAAGATTGAAGACACTCATTCACCACATGACCCCAAAGTCGAGGCAACAATTCTTGCCATAGTTAACGAGTTTTTCCGCTCAAATCTTGAAATTTTACTGTATCTCTGCGATACGACTGATGGACGTGAGGCCAGTAGGAATAGATTGTTCATGCGCTGGTTTGAAAAGAATGCAGAACCAGGCAGATTCACTATCAAACAGGCACATACCGAGATTGAGGGTCAAGGCATTTATATAGCAATTATCGTCGAAAATCGCAATCCAAAACTCAAAGCCATTACGGATGAATTTGAGTACGCTGCTGCCAACCTAACAACGAAATAATAGAGAGCGATATACCAGTTGTCCCCATTCTGTCAGGCAACACAAACAACAATTACAACTAAGGATTTCAAGTTTCTGAAGTACGCAAGCGTCCTTCAAAACTTGAGGATTATGGAGTAGAGAGTAGGGAGTAGGGACGCGGCGTGCCGCGTGAACAGCCAGGCTGTGTAAGGACGGCACCCCTGTGCCGTCCGCTACCGTGGCTGCCCTCTCCTCTCTCTTTGGAGAGGGGCCGAGGGTGAAGCCTCTTTAGCCGAGGCGGACGGCATAGGGATGCCGTCCCTACAGCCATCAGTCTACGTCTTGACTACATAACAACTTAACTCCTTTAACTACCGAAAAGTAGCTACTTTAGAAAGATAAATAAGGATTAATATTGTTGTTCAAGTTGTTTGAGTTGTTTTTATTTATCCGCGTGAGGTTTCCAAAAACACGAATTTCCACAAACTGTCAAGAATTTAATGACAATTCATGGAAATTCGTGTAGATTTTATCCGCAAAATCTGCTAGATCTGCATGCCTTGATTATCTGCGTGAGGTCATTTCCCCAGCATGATGTTAATGAGTGTATTAATATCACTGATATCAATGTTTCCGTCATTATTAACATCAGCAATATCAATTCGTTCGCTCTTGCCAAGCATTATGTTGATAACCATGTTGACATCACTCACATCCACCGCGCCGTCACCGTTCACGTCGCCCGTGACGGCCTCACCGCCACTGTAATAGATGGCGAAGTTGTCGACGATGCACGGCACCGTCTTGTTGCCTGCCACCATGCCCACACGGAAGCGCACCCGCTGCGACTGCCCGAAGGCCGCTCCCAGCCAGTCGATGGTGTTCCTGGTGCTGGCCGGCACCTCAAAGTTGGTGGTCGTGGCCTTCTGCCAGGTGGCACCCTCGTCCAGCGAGTAGAACAGCGTGAACTTGGCCAGCGTGGTCGAGGTGTTCTCCACATCAAACGTCACGCGGTTGATGTTGCGGCTCACCGATGTGGTCATCGTCATGTTGCTTGGATAGATCATCGACACAGCCTTGCCGTCACCCGATTCCACCACGCGGCACGACAGCAGTTTCCATGTGGCGATGTCGCCCACTTGCTCCGAGTTGGCGGTGGTCACTTCCATCCGGTCGAAGGTCTCCACCATCTTCTCGGCCTGGCTCATGTCCACTGTGCTGAAGGTGATGATACCGTCCTGCTCGGCGATGCTGTTCAGCATATAGGTGTTCGGCTCGCCCGACCAGGTGCGCAACTTGTAGTTTGAGCACACGGTCACGTTGCCCGACCCCGGGAAGGGGTCGCTTGCCTTGGCACCGCTGCCCGAACCACCGGCACGTAGCAGTTCGAAATAATTGTGGCTTGGGTCGGCGTTCACCTTTTGCTGAATCCACGGAATTATGTTAGTCGAGTCCACTCTGAAGATGAGCATACCATGCCCGGGCAAGTAAGTGTCCCAACCAGTCTGTTGGCGGTTCTCGATGGTGAAATACTCTTGGTCGATTGGGGTGCGAAGGATGAAGCCCTCGTTGTTGGTGTTTAGTGCCTGTAGACTGTAGTCGCCTGCCTGGTCAAGGACGGGTGGATTGACCCAACCCAAAGCATAGCGTTCCCATAAGTTGTAGCCACAGGGTGTGCGCGACAGGTTTAGGTTATTGCCACTAGCCATCACATCCCAGTCGCCCGGGTCATGACTCTGTCCGCCGCCGTTGGCATAGTCGGTGTCGTAGGTATCGGGCAGCCCCAGCACGTGGCCGAACTCATGGGCAATGGTGCCGATGCCCATGGGTGTGGAGCCGGGCTCAGCCTCCCAGCCATACATTTCGACTGTGGCGGCATAGGTGCCGGCATAGGTGTTGTCATACTTCAGATATCTGTAATGGTCGTAGTCGTAGAGAAACGACTTGTGCGGCCACAGGTAGTTGCTGTTGTTGCCGCCATAGTTCGAGGCGAAGCCTGCGCCGATAAAGATGATCATGTCGGCCATGCCGTCGTGGTTCAGGTCATAGTCCTTGAGGTTGACCAGCGCGTCCACCGAGTCCATCGCCGCCTTGAACACCCGCCACGAGTTGGAGTTGCCCGTGTGTGCCGTGCACTCGTAGGGCACCGTCACAGGACCCACCACATCGAACTGTGGCACGAAGCGTCCGCCCGACTGTTCAGCGAAGTAGTCGCGCACACTGCCTGTGCAGGGCACAAACTGGCCGTTGTAGTCAAAGCCCGTGTAGTTCTCCTGGTTGATCATCCGGTCGTAGAACTCGCCCGGGTTGTCCATCGAGAACTGCTTGTCGCTATAGTCGACCAGCACAATCAGGCCGTGGAAATTGCCATAGTCGATGGCAGGGGTGCGCTCGGCGGGGCCGTCACGGCGAGCGCGGGCCTGCCGAGCGGCGGTGATGTCGGTCGCCGAGGTCAGGTGACGCGGCACGCCGGCCAGCCACTGCGCCTCGTCGGCAGTGCGTCGCTCACTGTCGTGGGCCAGCCGCCCCGAGGCCACCACCTGGCCATCGTGGCTCATGGCATACTGCCACGCGCCGTCCACGGCAACGATGGTATAGCCGTCGGCTGTGGTGTTGTAGTGAAAGAACTCGTCACCCACCAGTCGCAGGGTGAGTGTGGTGCCGTCGGGTTGCGTCACCCGCACGGGTGTCCTGTCGGCCGGCGCGGCCATAGCGGTCACCACCGCCATCGCCATCAACAATAATGTTAAGAATCTTTTCATCATATTCGTAATTTAACTAAAGCTGTTGCAAAAGTACACAAAAACATACCGTATGCCTAGGATTTTGCCCTCTAACCTGCCCAAAGACTAGCAGATGGGCGAGAAATGGGGGATTATGCCCATTTGCTAGCAGATTGTCAAAAATCAAGGCGTTTTTCTTGCATATTGTTGGAAGGAGGGGTAATTTTGCAACGCAATCCTGATCGCGACAGGGTTGCGTGGGGCGAATGGTGACGGCCTCACCGAGAATGACAAACCGCCGCCAGCAACCAAAAACTTTTACGACTTATGAAACACAAATTACTTAATCCGCTGCGACTGCTGCTAGTCGTCATCTGCATGCTAGGTATCGCAGCCGAAGGAGAAACCTTTGCAGATGGTTCAATTCTCTATAACCTAGATGCCAATACTTTGAGTGCCACCATTACAGGCACAACTGGTGCCATTAACCAAGAGACAGTTGTAATACCTTCGACCATTACCTTTCTAGGTGACGATTATTCAGTCACCGAAATTGCCAGTTCTGCTTTTATGAACAATGAGGGAGGCAGTGGTAACAACCAGTTCAAACATATCATCCTTCCTGAAACTCTCAAAACGATTGGCGAGGGCGCTTTTAGCAATTGCACATATCTTGAAGACATTACACTTCCGAATTCAGTTGAAATTGTCAAGATTCGAGCATTTGCAGGTTGCACCAGTTTGAAGACCGTTAAACTATCTGAGAGTATGACTGCTATTGCAGGGGCAATGTTTTATGGTTGTCAATCACTAGAAAGTGTGGAGATTCCAAATTCTGTTGATCATTTTATGGAAAGCATGGAGAATCAAATGGCAGATATGGAACAGATGATGGATGACGCGATGAAATATTGTGATGACTTTATGATGATGTATGTTGGTGGGTCAGCATTCCAAGGCTGTACCAGTTTGCAAACTGTCATTCTACCCAATAGCATCAAAAACATTGCCTTCTATACATTTAATGGCTGTTCTAACTTAACAAAAATTGAGTTACCCGAAGGCTTGACTTACATTGGTTCATATGCTTTCAGTGGCACACCATTAAAAAACATAGAAATTCCAACTAGCATTTCGATGTGGCACTATGGATTACTGGATGAAATAAGCTCTGGTTATCTGAAATCTTACCATTTGAACCCTGAGAGTGGTGTCCTGACTGTAGGCCCTAACGCAGCATTATTTGTTCCCAAAGGCACAGTTAGCACTTATAGTAGTACTTCCGGATGGAATGGCTCTCAGCACATCACCGAGGCCACGCCTGTGGAACTGGAGAGCGAATGGCGCACATTCTGTGCCGTAGAGGATTTGGATTTCAGTGGTGTGGAGGGGCTGGAGGCCTACGTTGCCACAGAGTATCAAGACGGCAAGGTGCTGATGGAGCCTATCGAGCAAGTGCCCGCCGGCACAGGTGTGGTGCTGAAGGGCACGCCGGGATTCTATGAGATTCCCTATGTCAAACAGGATGAGGCGCTGGAGCCGGTGGATAACCTGTTGGTGGGACTGAACTATGGCGAACGCATCCAGGCCGAGACCGAGGACGGCCAGTACAACCTGTTCTTCAACGATGCGACCGAGATGGCATCGCTGTTCTATGGCCCATTTATGGATGCCGAGCGTGCCCCGAGGCTCAATGCCGAAGGTGAGCAGCCCATGTTTGCTCCTGCCGATGGTGCACGTCTGCCCTATCACCGTGCTTACTTGCAGTTGCCTGCTAGCGAGGCTGGCAAGACGGTAGAGATGGTGTTTGACACGCTGACTGGCATTGAGGAGGTTGCCGCACAGCCGCAGACCGATAGCGCGATCTACAACCTGCAAGGCCAGCGCATTACCAATCCTGGTCCAGGCATCTATATCCAGAACGGCCGCAAGTTCATCGTGCGATAAATCTCATGCAAAGACGAAAAAATACAATAAAAAGAAAGAATACAATATTATGAAACATAGGTTTTTCATTACATTGCGGTCTTTCATGCTCGTTATTTGCATGATAGGCATTGCAGCCGAAGGCCAAGAAATCATTCAGGATGATTTCACTTTTCGGCTCGATCCCATAACTCGAACAGCTACTTGTTTGAATTATTTTGGCTCAAGTGAAGCACCAGTTATGCCTGCTCACATCGAACTCGACGGAGAAGTCTATCCAGTAACATTCATTTATCACTGGGCATTTATGAACTCTGGCAAGTTAAAAACAATTACGCTTCCCGAAACACTAAAGAAAATCGGAGAAATGGCATTTGCTGGATGCAGTCTAGAGTCAATTGTCATTCCAAACTCTGTAGATACATTAATGGCAGCAACATTTTATGGCTGTCCGCAATTAAAATTACTCAAACTATCAGAGAATATGAAGTTCTTACCACCAGGCTTATGCTACCAATGCACTTCTCTTGAAACAATTGAAATTCCAAACTCAGTAACACGTTTCTCATGTCAGTGGGGCGATAATAATAATTATTATAACTATGAAGACTGGGGTGATGATTCGAAACTATTTGTTGATACTACTTTTTTTATGATACCTGGAATGGAATTTTGTCAATGTAGCAACTTGAAAGAAGTAATTCTTCCAAAGAATCTTTGGTGGATTGGTTCTCATGCATTTGAGCAGTGCATATCTCTAAAGCATATTGAAATTCCATGTGATAAAGTTAAGCATATATTGGAATCTGCTTTTCCCGCTACAGGCCTGACAGAGTTTGAGATTCCAGAGGAGCTATTAACATGGGGGGCACTATTCTTCTACCCAGCTAAAGAGACTGCAAGATATGTCAAAAGTTACTGCTTGAATCCTTATCCAAATTTTGATGTTGCAGGAACTAACAATCAAGATTGGTGGCCTACATGTCCACTTTATGTACCCAAAGGGATGGTGCCAGTGTATCGCGAGGTTTGGCCACAGTGGATTAACGCCCGTATTGTTGCCGCCACTCCAGTGGAACTGGAAGGCGAATGGCGCACATTCTGTGCGGTCGAGGATTTGGATTTCAGTGGTGTGGAGGGGCTGGAGGCCTACGTTGCCACCGAGTATCAAGATGGTAAGGTGCTGATGGAGCCTATTGAGCAAGTGCCCGCCGGCACAGGCGTGGTGCTCAAGGGTGCGCCGGGATTCTATGAGATTCCCTATCCCGAGCAAGATGAGGCGCTGGAGCCGGTGGATAATCTGCTGGTAGGCCTGAACTATGGCGAACGCATTCAGGCCGAGACCGAGGATGGCCAGTGCAACCTGTTCTTTAACGACGCTACCGAGATGGCATCGCTGTTCTATGGCCCATTCATGGAGGCCGAGCGTGCCCCCAGGCTCAATGCCGAGGGTGAGCAGCCCATGTTTGCTCCAGCCGACGGCGCACGTCTGCCCTATCACCGCGCTTACTTGCAGTTACCCGCCAGCGAGGCAGGCAAGACCGTAGACATGGTGTTTGGCAGTTTTAATGGCATCGAAGATGTCAAGGCTGCTTTGCCAACTGATGACAACATCTACAACCTGCAAGGCCAGCGCATTACCAATCCTGGTCCAGGCATCTATATCCAGAATGGCCGTAAGTTTGTCATTCGATGATTAAGTGGAATTTCAATCTGCAAGGTTGAATAATAATAACAATTTTAAAGTCATATTAACAATGAAGAAATTATTGTGTACATTTATCATATCTCTTCTGAGCATCACAGTTTACGCTGGTAGAATGGACAAAGAGGTAATTATCGATTCTATTAACTATGGCTTAGATGATGAAAATCAAACAGCATCAGTCCAGTATATTCGTGTCAACTCATATAATTTCCCAATGGGTGGTGACTATAGTGGAGACATCATTATCCCATCCACAGTCACTTTTGAAGGTCAGACTTACACGGTAACGGAAATTGGGAATATGGCATTTTACAATTGCGATATCACATCTATACAATTACCTCCGACTATCAAAAAACTTGCAGGTGGTGCGTTTTATTCTTGTGTCAAATTGACAAAGATAGACTTACCTGATTCGCTAGAGATAATTGAAGACCAAGCGTTCTGCTATTGCGTAAGTTTGAATTCCATTAAAATTCCAAGCTCTGTTCAACGGATTAAATTTCACGCATTTGCCCACTGCAGCAATCTTGAATATATTGATCTGCAAAAATTTGAAGGAGACTTTGAAGCAGGACAATGGAGTACAACCTCTGTGATTAATGGAATTGAGGGAAACAACAAATCAATGCGCGCTTTTCTTGTTGACGATGAAAATGCAAGGTATAGCCAAATTGACGGAGTGCTTTTCAATAAAGACAAGACACGGATAATCTGTTATCCTGCAGGACATGGAAAAGAGTATGAAATTCCCAGTACTGTAACAATTATTCCTGATGGTGCTTTCCGCTGTGTTGAAGAATTAGAGACAGTTTTGATTCCTAATTCGGTTACAAGTATCGAAAGTCATGCCTTTAGTTTTAGCGGAATATCAAGAATTGCTATTCCGTCGTCAGTTAAAAGCATCGGCAAGGAGGCATTTGAATTCTGTGGAAATTTGAAAAATGTTGAATTGTCTAATTTAAACTCACTAGAAACAATTGGCGAAAGAGCTTTTGCTGACGTTGATATTAATGGTGGCCATATAGATGAATTGGAGATACCTGAGAGTGTTTTCAATTTGGGAAAACATTTCATTACGGGATTAAATGAAATGGACTATATTAAAACATATAATAAAACTCCAATAACTGGAGTAACCTTAACGGGTAGTCTGCCATACAATTGTCCATTATATGTCCCAGCAGGTACATCGACGCTGTATAAAAGGATTCCATTCTGGGGCTATATGAATCATATTGCTGAGGCCACTCCCGTGAAGATGACAGGCGATTGGCGTACATTCTGTGCAGTGGAAGACTTGGACTTCACTGGCATTGATGGGCTGGAGGCCTATATTGCCACCGACTATCAAAATGGCAAGGTTAAAATGCAGCGCATTGAGCAGGTGCCGGCTGGCACAGGCATAGTGTTAAAAGGTGTGCCAGGGTTTTATGAGATCCCCTATGCAGACGCACTTGAGCCTGTGGAAAACCTATTGGTGGGACTAAATTACGGTGAGCGCATTATTGCCAACGATGACGATGGGCATTGCAACCTGTTTCTCAACGACTCCACAGAGGTTGCGGCCATGTTCAGTGACCCTATACCTGACACGAATGGCACACCAGACTTCGTGCCTGCTGACGGTAGTCGTTTGCCTTATCACCGCGCCTACTTGAAGTTGCCCGCCGATGCTGCAGGAAAGACTGTGGAAATGGTATTTGACGATGGTGTAATGGGTGATATTAACAGAGATGGAAAAGTCGATATTAGCGATGTCAACATGGCTATCAACATAATGCTTGGCAAGAGCGAACGAATTGATATTGCTGATGTTAATAATGACGGAAACATTGATATCAGTGATATTAATACACTCATTAACATCATGCTCGGGAAATAATCTTCCCGCGGATAATCTAGGCATGCAGATCTAGCAGATTTTGCGGATAAAATCTACACGAATTTCCGGTGTATAGGTCAAATTGCAGGAT
>DGWI01000004.1 GCA_002396085.1 Porphyromonadaceae bacterium UBA4262 | reverse complement strand
TAAACTTTTTTCAGGACGGTACAAACCGTCCTCCTGTCACGCAAAATTAGTTATTTAAAAGTTCATTGCAAAATGTTTATATATAAAAGTTACTCTTTGTCAATCAATAGGTGGGTGTCCCCTACCCTGCCTAGCGGCCGATGCGCTTGAAGGATTGCAGCAGCGCGCCCCCGTCGTCGAGGATGCGCACATAGTCGACTGCGCCAATGCGACCCGCATCGGCTACTAGACGACCTGCAAAGTTCTCGTAGGGGTACTGGGGTGCCAGGATATACTCATTGGCTGCCACCGAGATGCAGTTGAGGGCAAAGACTTGGTCGGGGTTGTCGAGCGAGGTGAATGTGTATCGGTAGGGATCGGCCTGCGTGACACGATAGCGGTGTGTGCCGTCGGTCCACAGCCCGGGACTGAGTGTCGGCTTCTTGACATGGATTGTTGCGGGTGCGTCGTCGGGCAGTTGTGTGCAGAAGGCGAGCACGGCATAGCCTTGAGGGCCAAACTCGCTGTCGATGGGTTGCATCTGACACTTCCTGAAGGTGCAACTATAGAAGTTGGTGTAGTCGTTGAGCGCAAAGAGCGGCCCTTGCAGGTTGTCGAAGAGGCATCCTGTGAAGTTGATGTCGTCGCAGCCATTGATGCACAACTGGCTAAACTCGCGGTTGTCGCGGAAGATGCAGTCGTTGAAGCGCACTTGATTGGAGCGCACGATGTGCATGGTGTAGTAGGTGCAGTCATGCACCGTGGTGCGGTTGACGGTTACGTCGTTGCAGGCCTCGATCACAAAGCCCTCGGTTCCGCAGCCGAACAGGTCGCAGTCGTTGATGGTCACGTGGTTGCAACCATCCAGTTCGAGTACGCCCTTGTCGCAGTAGCCATCCTGGGTGTGCCCCATGATGATGTTCTCTAGCAGGACATTGTTGCAGTGGATAAACTCCAGGACGTTGGCATAGCGTGGCGTTGCCAGCAGTGTGGCTCTGCCTCGTGCCGAGCGGATGGTGAGATTGTTGCAGCCACGCACCTGCAGCGTGTTGCCGTCGGTGTTTGACGCATAGGTGACTTGGGCGGTGATGGCTGCGGCCGTCACGGGGTCGTAATAGGTTTCTCCCTCGGGTAGCGTTCCCTCTCCCACCCTCTGGTCGATGGCCTCGGTGATGTTGAGTGGCTGGTTTGTAGCGATCACGATGGTACGGTCTGGTCCTAAGGCGTTGACCAACTCGGCTGCGTTGTTCACAATGATGGTGTTGCCCTGTGCCGCGGCTGCGAGTGCCATGCAGAGCATTGCAATTGTCGTAAGGAAAGTTCTCAGTTTCATAATTATTAATTTTTTAGTGAATAGATAGTGCAAATATAGAAAGAAATTTTGAAATTTCAAAAATTCTTTTACAAAATCTAATTTCGATGTTTTTCTTGTCACGTCGATTGATTCTGTATCTCTACCTCTGGTTTATTGTCGAAATGGTGCGCCTTTTTGCGATGAGTTGTGCGCATGGTGAGCGAAAATTTAACTCTCAGCGCGTTAAAAACAGGCGAAAATGCTGATTGTGAAAGAGAAATGCTGCTTTTGATGGATACCGATTTTTAAGGCAGAAAAGTGTTGCATAGTCTTAATGGATGTGAAAAATAATTTTTCTGCCCAATTTGCGGGCTATTTGGGATTATTTGGTTAACTTTGTTGGTTTAATTGAAATATATGACCGAGATTAACATCATGTCGCATGGAGTTGATGCTCCGCAGTTCGATTTGGGTCGCTTGACGGCTTGGGTCGAAGCGGTGGCTGCTGCTCATGGTCGCAGGGTGGGGCGGTTGTCCTATCTGTTCTGTGACGATGAGTATATCCTTGCGACCAATCGCCAGTTTTTGCAGCACGACTACTACACCGACATCATCACCTTTGACTATTCGACCAGCCGCCGCATCAGTGGCGACATGGTCATCTCGCTCGACACGGTCAAGAGCAATGCCGAGCAGGGTGGGGTGGGGGAGAGCGACGAATTGTGCCGCGTTGTCATCCACGGGGTGCTGCACTTGTGTGGCATCAACGACAAGGGCCCTGGCGAGCGCGAGATCATGGAACAGCACGAGGATGCCGCTCTGGCGATGCGGCCCGAGGGGCTGTTGTCGCAGCAAAACGCATAATGCACAATTAGCCTCTTGAGATGTGTCGCGTGAATCTCGCAACTCGTAACTCGTAACTTGTAACTGAATAATGCGTCTAGACTATGATGTGATCGTGATTGGTGCCGGCCATGCCGGATGTGAGGCGGCGTGTGCGTCGGCTCGCCTCGGCTCGTGCACAATGCTCATCACCATCGACATGAACAAGATTGCGCAGATGAGTTGCAACCCCGCAGTGGGCGGCATCGCCAAGGGGCAAATTGTGCGCGAGATTGATGCGCTGGGGGGACGCATGGGCATCGTCACCGACAGGTCGTCCATTCAGTTTCGTCTGCTCAACCGCAGCAAGGGGCCAGCCATGTGGAGCCCTCGCTCGCAGTGCGATCGCATGCGTTTCATGGCCGAGTGGCGCAGCATCGTCGAGAACGAACCTAACTTGTATCTGTGGCAAGATTCGGTTACCGGGCTTGACATCGAGGATGGGGCGGTGTGTGGTGTCACCACGGCACTGGGTGTGCACTTCACCTGCCGTGCTGTCGTGCTCACTGCCGGTACATTCCTCAATGGGCTGATGCACGTGGGGCGTGTGCAGACACCCGGTGGGCGGGTCTCAGAGCCAGCTGCTCACGGATTGACCGAGCAATTGGTGTCGATGGGCTTTGATGCCAACCGCATGAAGACCGGTACGCCAGTACGCATCGACGGACGCACAGTTGACTACACGCAAGCCATTGAGCAAAAGGGAGATAGCGACTTTCATCACTTCTCCTATTTGCCCGATGTGCGTTCGCAGTTGCGTCAGCGCTCTTGCTGGATTGTCTATACTAACCAACAGGTGCACAGCGTGTTACGTGATTCTCTTGCCGAGTCACCGCTCTATAATGGTCAGATCAATAGTGTGGGACCACGTTATTGCCCCAGCATAGAGACCAAGATCGTGACGTTTGCCGACAAGGATAGTCACCAACTCTTCGTTGAGCCTGAGGGTGAGACGACCAACGAATGCTACCTCAACGGCTTCAGTTCGTCGTTGCCGTGGCAGGTGCAGATCGAGGCTTTGAGTCAGATTCCTGCTCTTGCCGATGCCCACATTTACCGCCCTGGATACGCCATCGAGTATGACTATTTCGACCCCACACAACTGCATCATACGCTGGAGACCAAGCGTGTGAGAGGCCTTTATTTTGCCGGTCAAGTAAATGGAACTACAGGCTATGAGGAGGCAGCAGGTCAGGGTTTGGTGGCGGGTGTCAATGCGCATCAGCAGATTGTGGGTGGCGAGCCCTTTGTGCTGGGTCGTGATGAGGCTTACATCGGCGTGCTCATCGACGATCTGGTGACCAAAGGGGTAGATGAGCCTTATCGTATGTTCACCTCGCGTGCCGAGCACCGCATCTTGCTGCGTCAGGACGATGCCGACATGCGCCTCACCGAGCGTGCCTATCGTTTGGGGCTGGCCACTCAGGAGCGATATGACCTGATGGTGGCCAAGCGCGCTGCCATCGAGTCGTTGCTGGCCTATCTGCGCGAGACCACAGTTCGACCCGATGAGGTGAATGAGTCGCTCGCAGGCCTGGGTTCGCAACCGTTGCGTCAGGGGCAGAAACTCTACGACTTGATACTGCGTCCGCAGGTTTCGATAGCATCTTTGATGCCGTGTCTGCCCGAGTTGCAGGCGAGGGTGGGGGAGATAGACCAAGTGCGTCGCTCCGAAATTATCGAAGCCACTGAGATACGCATCAAGTACAAGGGGTATATTGACCGCGAGCAACTGGTCGCCGACAAGTTGCAGCGGCTCGAGCAGTTGGTCATTAAGGGTAAGTTTGATTATCTGTCAATACATCAAATTAGTACAGAGGGGCGCCAGAAATTGGCTGCTATCGACCCTGAGACCATCGGTCAGGCATCGCGCATCCCGGGCATTTCACCGAGCGATATCAATATATTGCTCTTGCTACTAGGCAGATAATCTGCGATTGTTTCACGTGAAACAATCGGTGTAGTCTCTATAATTTCAATTGTCAATTCTCAAATAATAAAAATATGACAGAAGAACAAATTTCAAAACTCAAAGGTGTAGTACGCAACATACCTGATTTCCCTGTGGCCGGAGTGCAGTTTAAGGATCTGACGACATTGTTCAAGGATGCCGAGTGCTTGGGCTTGCTTGAACAGGGCTTGGTGGAACTCTATGAAGGTAAAGGCGTCACTAAAGTCGTGGGTATCGAGAGCCGTGGTTTCATTGGCGGCAGTATGCTCGCTGCTCGTCTGGGTGCAGGATTCGTGCCCGTGCGCAAACCCGGCAAGTTGCCTGCCGAGACCATCAAGAAGAGTTACGCCAAGGAGTATGGCACCGATACGATAGAGATTCACAAGGATGCCATCACTAGCGATGACGTGGTGGTCATCCATGACGACCTGCTCGCTACGGGTGGCACGATGTTGGCGGCATACGAACTGGTGAAGTCGATGAATCCTCGCAAGATATTCATTAACTTTGTCTGTGGACTGTCGTTCCTCAATGGGCGTGATGTCCTGCCGCAGGATGTTGAGGTGACCACCTTGTTTGATTTCTAGATTTCGAGAAACTCTGGGTTTTCAATTCTCAATTTTAATTAAATAGAAGGTGCTGCAACCCATGCGTGACGAATTACGCCTCAAGGTGAGTCTGCTGCCTGACTCCCCAGGGGTGTACCGCTATCTCAACAAGGATGGCGTGATCATCTATGTGGGTAAGGCGAAGAATCTGAAGCGCAGGGTCAGTTCTTACTTCAACCGTGTCCACACCGTGCATCGCACCAATATGCTGGTGCGCAACATCTGGGATATGCAATACACGGTTGTGAACACCGAGGAGGAGGCACTCGATCTTGAGAACTCGCTCATCAAGGAGTTTCAGCCTCACTACAATGTGCTGCTCAAGGACGATAAGTCCTATCCCTGGATATGCGTCACCAAGGAGGCTTATCCTCGCGTTTTCATGAGTCGCGATCCTGTCAAGAAGGGTGCCAAGTACTATGGCCCTTATCCAAAGACCGAGGTCGCCCATGCACTGATCGACACCTTGCGAAAACTCTATCCGCTAAGGACTTGCAATTACAATGTTTCACGTGAAACAATCGAAGCAAAGAAGCATCGCCTGTGTTTGCAGTATCACATCCACAACTGCGAGGGCTGTTGCCAGGGTTTAGTGTCAGTCGACCGATACAACGAGTACATCACCTCAATTAGACAGATATTGAATGGCGATACCAAGCAGGTCAGCGATTACTTGCTGGACGAGATGCAGCGGCTGGCTGGTGAGTTGAAGTTTGAGGAGGCCGAGGTTGTCAAGCGCAAGTACCTCTTGCTTGAGAAATACCGTTCGCGCTCGGTCATCGTCAGCCCATCAATCCACAATATTGATGTGTTCTCGATTGTCAAGGACGACGATGCCGCTTATGTTAATTACATGCACATGCGTGGCGGGTCGATAGTGCAGAGCATCACGCTGGAGTATCGTCTTCAAGCCGATGACGAGACCGAGACATCCGAACTCATGTCAATGGCCATTCAGGAGGTGCGTAAGCGCTTTGCCGAGACCTATCGTGCCGACCGTGTTGCTGAGGTGTTGGTTAACGTGATGCCCGATGTTGAGTTCTCCGAGTTCCAGTGTGTGATTCCGCAGCGTGGCGATAAGCGAAAGTTGCTTGGCATCAGTGTCAAGAATGCCGAGCAATATCGTACCGACCGGCTCAAACGCATGGAGAAACTCAATCCCGAGCAGCGCACCACGCGCACGCTGACTACGCTGATGCGTGACTTCCATCTGCAGGCATTGCCGCACCACATCGAGTGCTTTGACAACTCGCACATTTCGGGAACGAATGCTGTGGCATCTTGCGTCGTGTTTCGTGAGGGCAAGCCCTGCAAGAAGGACTATCGCCACTTCAACATCAAGGATGCTCCCGCTGGTGATGACTATGCTGCGATGCGCGAGGTTATCGGTCGTCGCTATCGCCGTCTGCTCGAGGAGGAGCAGGCATTGCCCCAGTTGCTGGTGGTGGATGGCGGCAAGGGGCAACTGTCGGCGGCTATCGAGGCGCTCGAGGAACTGGGTCTGCATGGCACCATAGCCGCCATCGGCATGGCCAAGCAATTGAATGAGGTCTACTTTCCAGGCGACCAGTTGCCGTTCTACATCGACAAGAACAGCGAGTCGCTGCGTGTGATTCAGCGTCTGCGCGACGAGGCTCACCGCTTTGCCATCACGTTTCATCGCAAGCAACGGGGCAAGTCGCAGATACATAGTGCCTTAGACGAAATTTCGGGCATCGGACCAAAGACAAAGGAGTTGCTACTCAAGCACTTCAAGAGCCTCAAGCGCATCCGTGAGTCCAGTGTCGACGACCTGGCCGCAGTCATCGGTCAAAAGAAGGCTCAGTCGCTTTACGACCAGTTGCATGACAGTCACAGCAGTTCTTAGTGCTAAATGTTTAATTCTTAAATAGTTGAAATGCGAATCGTAATACAGCGAGTGCGCGAAGCCTCGGTAACAATAGATGGCCACTTGCACAGTCAGATAGGCCCTGGCATGATGGTGCTGGTGGGCGTGCGCGAGGGTGACACCATGGATGATGTTAAATGGCTGGCCGCCAAGACTGCTGCCCTGCGCATCTATGACGACGAGAATGGTGTGATGAACCGCAGCATTGTTGATGCGGGTGGTGATGTGCTGGCTGTCAGCCAGTTCACACTCAATGCAAGCACCAAGAAGGGCAACCGCCCCAGTTATATTCATGCTGCAGGTCATGAGTTGGCCGTGCCGCTCTATGAGGCCTATTGTGAGCAGGTGCAGTCGCTCGTGGGCCGCAAAGTCAAGAAGGGGGTCTTCGGTGCCGACATGAAGGTCGGTCTAATCAACGACGGGCCTGTCACCATTATTATAGACTCAAAACTGAAAGAATGACTATCGAACAATTGCAACAGCGTGTTGATGAGTGGATCACCACCGTTGGGGTGAGATATTTCTCGCCGCTGACCAATATGGCCATCCTCACCGAGGAGGTGGGCGAGGTGGCACGCATCATGGCCCGACGCTATGGTGACCAGAGCGAGAAACCCAGCGACCGTGACCGCGACTTGGGCGACGAGCTGGCCGATGTCATCTGGGTGGTGGCCTGTTTGGCCAACCAGACGGGTATCGACCTGACTGCTGCCATCGAGCGAAACTTCGCTAAGAAGACCACTCGTGACGCCACGCGCCATCAAAACAACCCAAAACTCAAGTAACTAATAATCAAAAAAATAACAACAATGGAACACAATCATCATGACCACTGTGATTGCGGATGCGACCACAATCACGACCACGACAACGCGTCGCTCAATCGCTACCAGATTGTCATCGACCAGTGCCAGGTGAGTACCGACGATGCCGCCATCGCAGCCGATGTGCAGCGCATTCTGGCCGCTCACGAGCAGGAGAACCACAGCCCCGAAGTGTATCAGTTCTTGCTCAACTGCGTAGACCTCACAACGCTGGCCACCGACGACAGCGAGCGCTCGGTAGCACAGTTTGTGCAGCGCGTTAATGACTATGCCGAAGCCTATCCACAACTCAAGAATGTAGCCGCCATCTGCGTCTACAGCAACTTTGCAGCCGTGGTGCGCGCCCAGCTCGAGGTGAGCGATGTCAACATCGCCGTGTGCAGCGCTTGCTTCCCGTCGTCGCAGGCTCACATCGAAACCAAGATTGCCGAGACAGCGCTCGCCATTCAGGACGGTGCCGACGAGGTGGATGTGGTGCTCAACGTGGGCTACTTCCGCGATGAGGCCTGGGAGGAAATGTGCGACGAGATCTATGAGTTGAAGCAGACCATCGGCGAGCATCACCTCAAGGTTATTCTTGAGACCGGCTTGCTCAAGACTGCCGAGAACATCCGCCGCGCCAGCATCCTGGCCATGCACAGCGGTGCCGACTTCATCAAGACCAGCACCGGCAAGGTCTACAGTGGCGCCACCCTCGAGGCGGCCTACGTCATGTGCCAGTGCATCAAGGAGTTCTATCAGAAGACTGGCATCCGTGTGGGCTTCAAGGCTTCGGGCGGCATCCGCACCACCGAGGATGCGGTCAAGTACTACACGCTTGTCAAGGAAATCCTGGGCGAGGAGTGGTTGAACAATGACTTGTTCCGCATCGGCGCATCGAGCCTGGCCAACGCCCTGTTCGCCTCGATGACCGGCAGCGACCAGAAGCCTTTCTAATTCTCTAGGATTTCTAGATTTTCTAGATATTCTAGACCCTCTAGTACCTCTAGAAAGATTTAAAAACTATCGAGCGAGTTAATCCCATACTAGCCCTCCAGCGGCAACGAGCGTTGTTGCAGCTGGAGTTTGAGCACGAGCGCGACGAGTTCAAGCGCCTGGGCGAGGTCATCGGTGTGGGGCGCAAGGTCAAGCGCGGCGACTGCTGGTGGCCCGTCAGGTTAGGGCGCAGTTACTATAACTCGCTCAATCAGTTGGTAGTCGAGGTCTACCGCAGCGAGGACGAGGACATTGAGCACAACTTTGAGTATGGCAAGCAGGTGATGTTTTTCCGCACCAGTGGGCTTGACAGTATCACCTACTACGATTTCACAGCCACTGTCAGTTATGCCGAGGAGCACCGTATGGTGATTGTCGTGCCCGATGGCGGTGCTGTGCAGCAGTTGCAAGTGGCCGAGCAGGTGGGTGTGCAATTGTCGTTCGACGAGACCACCTACCGGCTGATGCTCGAGGCCATCGATCGCGTGAGCCGAGCCAAGAACAATCGGCTGGCCGAGTTGCGCGACCTGTTTTACAACCCCGGCAAGGCCGGAAAGTTCACCTTTGCGCCGATGAGTTTCCCGTGGCTCAATCCCACCCAGGAGCGAGCCGTCAACGAGGTGCTGTGGGCCAAGGATGTGGCCGTGGTGCACGGCCCGCCCGGCACGGGCAAGACCACGACGCTGGTCGAGGCCATCTACGAGACACTGCGGCGCGAGAGTCAGGTGCTGGTGTGCGCCCAAAGCAACATGGCGGTCGACTGGATCAGCGAGCGGCTCAAGGACCGTGGCGTGGACGTGTTGCGTGTGGGCAATCCCACGCGCGTCAACGACAAGATGCTCTCGCAGACCTATGAGCGCCGCTACGAGGCGCATCCCGACTATCCGCAACTGTGGGCCATGCGCAAGGCTCTGCGCGAGGTGCGTGAGCATCGCCGTGGCACCGAAGCCTATCACCAGAAGGTCGACCGGCTGAAGAGCCGCATCACCGAGTTGGAATTACGCATCCACAACGACCTGTTTGCCCAGGCGCGAGTCATCTCGTGCACGCTGGCGGGTAGTGCGAGCCGCGTGCTTGAGGGCATGAAGTTTGCCACCCTGTTTATCGACGAGGCGGCACAGGCTCTGGAGGCGGCATGCTGGATAGCCATCCGCAAGGCGGGTAGGGTAGTGCTGGCGGGCGACCACTGCCAGTTGCCGCCCACCATCAAGTGCTATGAGGCACTCAAGGGCGGATTGGGGCTAACACTGATGGAACGCATCGTACAGAGCAACCCGCAGGTGGTGACCCTGCTGGGCGTTCAATATCGCATGAACGAGCAGATTGTGCGTTTTTCGAGCGAGTGGTTCTATGGCGGCAAGGTCGAGAGTGCTCCCGAGGTGCGTGACCGTGGCATCCTCGACTGGGATACGCCGATGGTGTGGCTTGACACTGCCGACCTGGACGGCAAGGAAGAATTTGTGGGCGAAAGTTATGGCCGCATCAACCGTGCTGAAGCCGCCCTGACGATGCAGGCGCTGCAGGAGTACTTTGACAAGGTCGGCCGTCAGCGCGTGCTCGACGAGCGGCTGGATGTGGGCATCATCTCGCCCTATCGAGCACAGGTGCAGCACTTGCGTCGGCTCATCCGCCAGAGTGCCTACTTTAAGCCCTATCGCAGCCTCATCACGGTCAACACCGTCGATGGATTCCAGGGGCAGGAGCGCGACATCATCGTCATCAGTCTGGTGCGTGCCAACGACGAGGGACAAATAGGCTTCTTGCGCGACTTGCGGCGCATGAATGTCGCCATCACCCGTGCCCGCATGAAACTCATCATCCTGGGTGATGTGTCCACGCTCACGCGCCATCCCTTCTATCGCAAACTCTACGAGCACATCTGCTCAATTCAAAATACTTAGTTGATTGATGCACAATCGCATGAAGAATAAACTGAAGTCGCCGTTGCTGGCGGCAGTCATCAACATGGCCTTGGCCTACGTGGTGATGATGCTGACGCGCATCATCTTCTTTGTCGAGAACTGGTCGACGTTTGCGCCCTACATGTCATGGTCGTTGGCAGGCTCAATGCTCAGGGGGGCACTAGTGTTTGACACCAGCGCGTTGCTCTATGTCAACGCGCTCTATCTGGTGTTGACCCTGCTGCCGTGGCACGGCAAAGAAACGCCTGGGTTTCATCGCGCGATGCGGTGGCTCTATGTGGTGACCAATTCCATCGCTGCGGGCAGCAATCTTGTTGATTCGGTTTTCTTTCAGTACACCGGTCGGCGCACCACCGTCACCGTCTTCAACGAGTTTGGGGCCGAGGGCAACATCACTGGTATCATCCTCACCGAGGCTGTGCGTCACTGGTATCTGGTGCTGGCCTTCGTTGTACTGGTGATGATGTTGTGGTGGTGCTTCGCCATGCCGCGCAAGGGCGTGCGGCCGCCGCTGTGGCGCTACTATGCCACGCAAGCGGTGGCACTGCTGTTGCTCACGCCGCTGGCCATCATCGGCATCCGTGGCAGTGCCACGGCCGGCACTCGCCCCATCACCATCAGCAATGCCAACCAGTATGTCAATCGGCCTGTCGAGGGCACTGTCGTGCTCAACACACCGTTCAGCATCATCCGATCCATTGGCAAGAAGGCATTTGTCACTCCCGACTATATGACGCGCGCCGAGATGGAGCGCACTTTCCAGCCCATTGTGCATCCGGTGACCGACTCGCTGTCACACGCCGGCAAGAATGTGGTCATCCTCATCGTCGAGAGCATGGGCAAGGAGTACATTGGTTCGCTTAATCCCGACTTGGATGGTGGGCATTATCGTGGCTATATGCCCTTTATTGACTCGCTGGTGGCGAAGAGCCTCACGTGGCAGTACAGTTATGCCAACGGGCGCATCTCGATGGATGCCATGCCGTCGATATTGGCAGGACTGCCCATGATGGTCGAGCCGTTCTTCCTCACGCCGGCCTCGCTCAACGACGTGCGCGGCATCAGTGCCATGTTGCGTGACGAGGGCTACGAGACCGCATTCTTCCACGGCGGGCACAACATCAGCATGGGCTTCAGCGCATTTGCTCACAGCATCGGATTTGAGCACTACTATGGTCTGGACGAGTACTGCCAGAGCGATGACTATGGTGGCATGGACGACTTCGACGGCAAGTGGGCCATCTGGGACGAACCCTTCTTGCAGTTTATGCTCGACGAGATGGATGAGTTGGATGAGCCTTTCCTGGTGTCGGCCTTCACCGCATCGTCGCATCATCCCTACAACGTGCCCGAGCAGTATCGCGACAGCCTGCGTGACGAGGGCGGGCAACCCATACACAAGTGTGTGCGCTACACCGACATGGCTCTGCGCCGATTCTTCGAGCGGGCCAGTCACGAGCCCTGGTACCGCAACACTATCTTTGTCCTTGTGGCCGACCACACCAACCAAGCCTCGCACCCTGTTTATCTGACCGACCTGGGTCGCTACAGCATACCCATTATCTTCTTTGCTCCCGATGGCTCAATACGCCCAGAATTGCGCCGTGACGCCATCGCGCAACAGATTGACATCACACCCACGCTGATGCATCTTTTGGGCTACAAACGGCCATTTGTGAGTTTTGGCAGTGATTTGTTGTCGACCCCGCCCGAGCAGACTTGGGCCATGAACTACAACAACGGCATCTATCAGTACCTGCGTGGCGACCTGATGATTCAGTTCGATGGCGAGCGCACCACGGCAGTCTACAACTACCGCACCGACCCCCTGTTGCGCCACAATCTGCTGGGTACCGTCCAGGTCGACTCGATGCAGCACACCCTGCAGGCCATCATCCAGCAGTACATGAGTCGCATGAACGACAACCGCCTGACCCTGCCTTAGGGTGAAGACCAGGCAAGTCGGGCAAATGCCTCCATTTGGCTCTGCTGCAACCGACGAAAGTTGGTGAAAATGTTGCGGATGTGCCGTTTTTGTTTTAACTTTGCAGCAAACTTTGTTCCTATTGTCGGCTGTGAGTACTTTCTTGCGGTCTATAAATAGGTGTATTTCAGCGAAATAATAACAATAACAAATAAAGTATTACAATGGGAAGAGCATTTGAATATCGCAAAGCAAGAAAACTGAAACGCTGGGGCAGTATGTCTCGCACGTTCACCAAGATTGGTAAAGAGATCACGATGGCAGTCAAGGCCGGTGGTCCCGACCCGACAGCCAACTCGCGTCTGCGTGCGCTGATGGCCAACGCCAAGGCGGCCAATATGCCCAAGGACACCGTGGAGCGCGCCATCAAGAAGGCTAGCGACAAGGATGCCGGCGACTACAAGGAGGTCATCTACGAGGGATTTGCCCCTCATGGCATCGCCGTGCTGGTCGAGACAGCGACCGACAACACCACTCGCACTGTGGCCAATCTGCGCAACTACTTTAACAAGAAGGGTGGCAACCTGGGCAACTCGGGCACCGTGGCTTTCTTGTTCTCGCACAAGTGCTACTTCCACGTCGCTCCCAAGGATGGTGTCGACCTGGACGAGTTGGAACTCGAATTGATTGACTGCGGAGCCGAGGAGATTGACCAGGACGAGGAAGAACTGCTGATTGCAGGTGCTTTTGAGGCCAACGGCGAAATCCAGAAGTATCTTGAGGACAATGGTTTTGAGATTACCAGTTCGGAACTGGTCTATGAACCGTCGGAGTACAAAGAACTCACCGCCGAGGAGCGTGCCGAGGTCGAAGCTCTGATTGAGGCTGTCGAGGAAGATGATGACGTGCAGAACGTCTTCACCAACATGCAGGCTGGCGACGACGAGGAATAGATTTCAGTCGTTAGTGGGAGCCCCCTGTATCCCCCCTAAAGGGGGTTCCACTATTCACTCATAACTCATAAACTGTAAACGAAATGACTCCACACAACAACGCGCCCGATGGCGCATTTGCAAAGACCGTGCTCATGCCGGGTGACCCTTTGCGCGCAAAATTCATAGCAGAGACATTCCTTGAGGATGTCGAGTTGGTAACCTCGGTGCGCAACTGCCTGGGATTCACAGGCAAGTATAAAGGTGTGCCCGTCTCGGTCATGGCCAGTGGTATGGGTATGCCCAGCATCGGCATCTATTCGCACGAACTCTACGCATTCTACGGCGTGGAGAATATCATCCGCATTGGCTCGGCTGGCTCTTACACCGACCGTCTGGCTGTGCAGGATGTGGTGTTGGCCGACTCGTGTTACAGCGAGTCATCGTATGCCTATGTTCACAACCGTGTGACCGACAAGGTGCTCTATCCCAGCGAGGAAATCAACAAGGTGATCTGGGAAACGGCCGAGGAACTGGGCATCGAGGTGCAGACCGGCGAGGTACACTCGAGCGACGTGTTCTACGGCGGACCCAAGGCCGAGTCGTGGCAGTCGCTGCGCGAGCGAACCAGTGTCGACTGTGTCGAGATGGAGAGTTTTGCGCTGTTCCACAACGCCAATGTGCTGGGCAAGCGCGCCGCATGCCTGCTGACCATCAGCGACTCGTTTATCAATCACGTCGAACTCAGTGCCGAGGAGCGTCAGAACTCGTTCCGCACGATGATGACGTTGGCACTAGAGTCGGCCATCAAGCTCTGATCGATGAAGCGCATCGCTATTCTGGCATCAGGCAGCGGCACCAACGCCGAGAACCTGGTGCGATACTTTACGGGCCACCCCAGCATTGAGGTGGCCGTTGTGATTTGCAATCGTCGTCAGGCTGGGGTCTATGACCGCCTGCGCCCACTGGGCATCGAGGTTGAGTATTGGGGCAAGGAGCACTGGCTTGACCCCACTCGCGTCACTGCCTATCTGCAGGAACAAGGTGTCGACCTGGTGGTGCTGTCGGGTTTCCTGGCAGTGATTCGTGAGCCGATGCTCACGGCCTATCGCGACCGCATTGTCAACATCCATCCGTCGTTGCTGCCGCGCCATGGCGGGCCTGGCATGTATGGCCACCATGTGCACGAAGAGGTGCTGGCCGACGGCGACGAGCAGAGTGGCATTACCATCCATCTGGTCAACGAGCAGGTGGACGGTGGGCACATCTTGGCGCAGTTCACCTGCCCCGTCATGCCCGACGACACGCCCGACACGCTGGCCGAGCGCATTCATCCGCTGGAGTATGCCCACTTCCCGCCCACGATTGAGCGGTACCTCGGCTCGATCTAAGGGTCAGTTATTTTGCGTGGCCCATACACTCACAGCACGAATTATCGCAAAGTGGCCTTGAATGAGGTGTTATTTGCTTCTCACAAATGATATGGCTATTTGTGATAATTCGTGTTTTAATATGATAGCCTGACAACAATCATCCACACATGCAGGTTGTGGCTGAACAACCGAACTACTAAAATGAAACAAGCACTAATCATCTGTTTGTTGTTGTGGGCATTGAGCCTATCGGCAGCCGACACCAAGAATGTACGCAAGTCGACCATTCACCTCAAGAGCGGCGAATATGTCACAGGAGTCATTACGGCCCGTGACGACCAGACGGTCGAACTCACCACCGATGATGGCATGCACTATGTCTACCTCATGTCCGAGGTCGACTCATAAGCGTCCACTAAAAATTGGCGATTTTTGTTGTAATTTGCTGAAAATCACTGATTTATATTCGCATTTAGACCGAACGGATTTGAAATCACAAACCGATTGATACTGAGGAACTTGATTAAAAACATGATTGATTTTGAGCCTTTTATAAAATCCAATTATCGACAAAATATCTAATTCAAATTTTTAGTGGACAGCAATAAGGTCGACTATATCTCGCACGAGAAACGTAAGAAGAACTATGACACCAGCCACTTCCGCGGCTTTGTCGACGTGGGTTATGCGCTGGGCTTGGGTCCGTCGCGCAACCACTATTGGCTCATCGAGACCTCGTTTGGCTATCAGTTCAATGCCCACTACTACCTGGGTGCTGGCATCGGGTTGCACAACTTCAAGGCACAGGTCGATACCTATCCCCTACGCAACGACCTGGCTGTGCCCGAGCACAATGACCCCAAGTGGGACTTCCCGCTTGTCCCCGTCTATGTTGAGGGACGTTACAATCTGCGCAGCGAGACGATGGGCACACCCTGGGCCAGCCTCAAAGTCGGTGCCAACACGTTTAACCATAGTGGCTTCTTTGCTTCGCCGTCGTTGGGCTGGCACTTTGCCGCTAGCCAATATTTCTCGTTCAACGTCGGCATCGGGTATGCCCTGCACACGGCCAGATACAAACTGTGGTGCACCGGCGACACGCCCGGTGCCATCCCCGACAAGAGCGGGCACAGTTACCTGGACAAAAACGGTGTCTTCCACAACGCGTTTGTCAAGTTCGGCGTCGAGTTTTGATCCACGCTTCAGTGCGTTCAAGTAAAGTCAGAAGATGCTCTGGCGGGTGTGGGTGGTGAGGAGTTCCAGGGCTTTCATGCCCATGACCGAGTTGCCCTTGGAGTTGAGGCGCGGGCTCCACACAGCCACTGAATACCGACCGGGGAAGACGGCTGCGATGCCGCCGCCCACGCCACTCTTGCCCGGCAGACCCACCAGATAGGAGAACTCGCCTGCCTCGTCATAGAATCCGCACGTCTGCATGATGGCGTTCATGCGCTTGACCTGAGACGAGGTCAGCGAGAAGCCGGCGTGATCGAAGGGGTCGCGGTGGTTGGCAAATGCCAGGAAAGCGTGTGCCAGTTGGCGGCACGACATCTCGATGGAGCACATCATGAAGTAGAAGCGCAGCACACGGTCGATGTCGCCGTGAATGTTGCTGTGATACTTGAGCAAGTTGGCGATGGCCGTGTTCAGGTAGGCTACACTGTGCTCCGAGCGCGCGACCTCGAAGTTGTAGTCGATGTTGGGGCTGCCGCTCAGTTGCCTGACGAAGTTGATGAATGCCTGCTCGGGGTTGTTCAGTCGCTCAACCAGGATGTCGGCCATGACGATGGCACCGGCGTTGATAAACGGGTTGCGGGGCTTGCCGTGCTCCAGTTCCAGTTGGATGAGCGAGTTAAATGCTGTGCCGCTGGGCTCCTTGCCCATGCGCAGCCACAGGTCATCGCCCTCCAGGCTCAGCGACATGGCCAGGGCGAAGACCTTGGTGATGCTCTGTAACGAAAAGGGTACGTCCGAGTCGCCCAGGGCATGCTCGGTGCCGTCCAATGTGTTGATGCAGATGCCCCACTGGTCGGGGTTGACCGCCGCCAGTGCAGGGATATAGTCGGCTTGATGACCCACTTGGGCCAGTGGCTGTAGGTCTTGCTGAATGCTTTGCAGTATGTGTTGATAATCCATGTCGGTGTTTGGCTTTTCTTGTTGATGGTGCAAAGGTAATGCTTTTTTGCTAGTCAAGGGGTGATTGTGCAACAAATTTGTAGGCAGTAACACAGATGACCCGTGGCTCGCTGGTGCTGTCCATGCCGCAGTTCCTGGGCGAGTTTGTCGACGAGTATTCGGGAACTTATCCCATCTATCTCACCGCGTTTGATGCCACTACCGGTATCTTGCAGCCACAGGTGACGATGGACTATGACCCGGCAACACGCGTGTTTGGCATACCTCCTGAGTTGCAACATCAACAGCATTATGCGAAGCAATTGTTGGATTTGCTTCGCATAATTTTTGTCATGTTTGATGCTCGTTGTGGGAGTTCTATGGGGTGGAAAATGTTTGTCGGTGAGTAAATTCTCAATTGCTGGTTGTCAATTTTCAATTAATTATAGTATCTTTGCGGTTGGTTTAGAAATAACCCACTTCGATAAAACAATGTAAAATCGTCATACTGAAATGCTTACACTACAATTCATTAATGAGAATCCCGAGCATGTGATTGAGCGTCTGGCCGTCAAGCACTTTGACGGACGTGAGCCCATCATGCGCGTGGTCGAACTCGACAAGCAGCGCCGTGCGGCACAGAAGCAGCGCGACGACAATGCCGCTGTACTCAACAAGATGGCCAGCCAGATTGGCGCACTGATGAAGCAGGGCCAGCGCGATGAGGCCGAGAAAGTCAAGGCCGAGGTCGCTGCCCTCAAGGCCGCCAACAAGGAGATTGACGATCGCATGACCGCCGCTCAGGACGAGATTACCGAGATATTGCTCTCGGTGCCTAACGTGCCCTACGAGGGCGTGCCCGAGGGGCGTACCGCCGAGGACAACGTCGTGGAGCGTACCGGCGGCCCCATGCCGCAACTGCCCGAGGGTGCCATGCCCCACTGGGATCTGGCCAAGAAATATAACCTCATCGACTTTGACCTGGGCGTGAAGATTACTGGCGCCGGATTCCCCGTCTACATCGGCAAGGGTGCCCGCCTGCAGCGTGCGCTCATCCAGTTCTTCCTCGACGAGGCTGGCAAGGCTGGCTACACCGAGATTCAGCCGCCCTATGTGGTCAACGAGGACTCGGGCTACGGCACAGGTCAATTGCCCGACAAGGAGGGGCAGATGTACCACTGTCAGGTCGACAACTTCTACCTCATTCCCACCGCCGAGGTGCCTGTGACCAACATGTATCGCGATGTCATCATTCCGCAGGACCAACTGCCCAAGATGAACTGCGCCTACTCGGCGTGCTTCCGTCGCGAGGCCGGCAGCTACGGCAAGGACGTGCGCGGACTCAACCGTCTGCACCAGTTCGACAAGGTCGAGATTGTGCGCATCGAGCGTCCTGAGGACTCCTATGCTGCCCTTGAGCAGATGAAGGATCATGTGCAAGGCTTGCTCGAGAAACTCGAACTGCCGTGGCACATCTTGCGCCTGTGTGGCGGTGACATGAGCTTCACCAGTGCCATCACTTTCGACTTTGAGGTGTGGAGTGCAGCCCAGGAGCGCTGGCTCGAGGTGAGTTCGGTGAGCAACTTCGAGACCTATCAGGCCAACCGCCTGAAGTGCCGCTATCGTGGCGATGACAAGAAGACCCACCTGTGCCACACGCTCAACGGCTCGGCACTGGCTCTGCCGCGCATCGTGGCGGCTCTGCTCGAGAATCACCAGACGCCCGAAGGCATCCGCATCCCCAAGGCGTTGCAGCCCTACACCGGCTTCGACATCATCGACTAGTTTCCCTAGGGTTATAAAGTTTAAGGGTTAGGGGTTAAGGTTGTACTTCGGCATCCAATCTGGTTGCAGCGAAGTTTCCTTAACCCTTAACCCTTCAACCCTAACCCCTAACCCTTCAACCTTAACCCCTAACCCTTCAACCTTCAACCCTTCAACCTTCAACCCTAACCCTTCAACCCTAACCCTTCAACCCTAACCCCTAACCCTTACTCAGGATAGATGAGATAGGGCGCGCGCTGCTGGCGGAAGCGGGCCACATCGTCGGCCCAGGTGGCCTTGATCTCGGCGGCCGACATGCCCCGGGCAATCATGTCGCGGATGTCGCTGCGGCCCATGAGCTTGTCGAAGAAGTTGCTCTTGAGATAGAACTGCTTGCCCTGCGCCGTGAGGTCGCGATAGGCATCGATGACATACTCCAGGTTGATGCCCTGGGCGATGGCAGCCTCGGCGTCCATCGTGTGCAGGTCCACGCCGTGACACAGGTGGTCGAGTTGCGGCGGATTCTTGGCTCCGGCGCGGCTGCGTGGTGTGAAGTCAAACTTGCGCCCCGTCATGTCGGGGTGACCGTAGACCTGGAACGGCCAGTCGGTGCCGCGTCCCAGGCTCACCGTGGTGCCCTCGAAGTAGCACGTCGACGGGTACAGATAGATCGAGAGCATGTTGGGCAGGTTGGGTGACGGAGCGATGGGCAGCGCATAGCGCGTGTGGCGCGTGTAGCCCGTGCAGGGGATGACCGTGAGGTCGATTTTCTTGCCCTCCTTGAGCCAGCCCTCGCCGTTGACCATCTGTGCCAGCTCACCCATCGTCATTCCATAGACGGTGGGGATGGGCAGGCGGCCCACACCGCTCTTGAGACGCATGTCCAGGATGGGGCCGTCCACGGTCATGATGTTGGGGTTGGGACGGTCAAACACGACGAACTCCTTGCCGTAGGTGGCGGCGGCGTCCATCAGGTTGACCATGGTGACATAGTAGGTGTAGAAGCGCAGACCCACGTCCTGAATGTCGACCACGATCACGTCAAACTTGGCCATGGTCTCGGCACTGGGCATGGGGCTCTTGCCGTCGTAGAGCGATGCGATGGGTATGCCGGTCTTCTCGTCGATGCTGCTCGACACGTGCTCGCCGGCATCGGCTGTGCCGCGGAACCCGTGTTCGGGCGAGAAGATGGTGGTCACCTGCAAGCCCTTCTCCAGCATGATGTCCAGGACATGGCGGTCGCCCACCATGCCCGTCTGGTTGCTCAGCAGGGCGATGCGCTTGCCTTGCAGCAAGGGCACATAGCGCTCTGTACGGGCTGCGCCCACCACGACTGGGCTCTCGTCCTGTGCGACCTGCGTTGTGGCCGTGGAGGTCGTTTTTGGGGCATTTGGCGGCATTTGTTGCGTGTTGCGTGCCGTGCAGGCACAGGCGGTTGCTGCCACGGCGAGGACAGCCACTGCCAACCGGGATAATAGTCTAAATTTCTTCATTGTCATCAGATGTTAGTTTTTCTTTTTGCAAAGGTAGCAATTTTTAATTAAGAATTAACAATTCACAATTAAGAATTTGCTCCACGCCCTTTTTATCTCACGCAGATCCCGCAGATAGGTGTCTCATGCAGATCCCGCAGATTCTTTATCTCACGCAGATCCCGCAGATTATACAGATATGCCTATCCCGCAGATTCTTTACCTCATGCAGATCTTGCAGATTTTGCAGATAAGCTTATCGCGCTGATTGATGACTTGTCCTGAAATGAGTTTACAAAATTGTAAACCATAAACAGGACTAACAATGAAGTATGACAAGCGAAAGACGGATTATGAGAAATTGCTCATAATCAAGGAGTACTGACTTGTCCTGAAATCCGCGAGATGACCTATCTGGAAAAATCTGCTTAATCTGCATGCCTAAAAAAATCTGTGGACAGGAAATCTGCAAGATAGCCTATCTGGAAGAATCTGCTTAATCTGCATGCCTAAAAAAGAAACCGCGGGAGAAAAACGAGACTGGCTGCGTTTCACAACGCAACCAGTCTCTAGGTGATTAAAACTATTACTATTTACTCTGATTTAAAAATTGATCAGTCTTGTCGCATCACTTCACCACCTTGGTGGTCGACATCGACCCGTCGCTGTAGCGGGTGACAACCATGTTCACGCCACTGAACGGACGGCTCGACTGCTGTCCCAGCGGGTTGACGTATGTCACACTCACCACCTCGCGGTTCAGGTCAGCCTTCACACCACTGATGCCCGTGATGATATTGCTACCATCGCTTGTGAATGAGAAGGTCGCTTCGCCCTCAGCCACATAGTAGTCGTAGTCGCTACCAATCATCTGGGTAACTTCTTCGGCACGGCGCGGTGCATTGGCCGAAGCCTTGGTGATGACGATATTTCCAACTTGCTGGTTCATACTATAAGAACCTTTTGTATAGTTGTCGATTGCCAACTTATAAGTGCCAGCAGCGACTTTAATGGCTTTTGTACCACCCTCCCAACAAATGAGATTATAGACAACGCCCATATTCACTGCTGCTTCTCCATTATCCCATTGAACACCAAAACGATGGTTCTTAATATTGGCATCATCACCAAGTAAGTTGGTGAATGAGAAATAGCCAAACCCATCACCAGCATCAGGCACAGTGATTGTCCCCTCATATTTGGTGCCATCTTCGCTACAGAGTGTAGCCAATGGTGTGGTGAAACTCCAGCCGTTGCCATTACCCTGATCGCCGACCACATAAATGGGCGCGTTGGAAATCAGTGGATTGCTTTCCTTAGTGAAATATGCGCGGACCTTAAATGTTGCATCCAAAGTCTTGAAATCAGTAGGCAACTCTTCGGTTGTCAGACGCTTAGCACCAAAGGTGGCACGCATCTCACTCTTAATGAGATTCTCAACAGCAGTGTTATCTGCGTTTGGATTAGGTGTGTCGTCGTACTCAAACACCGGACCACCACCTGTGCCGTCGGGGTTGACAGGTTTGCCAATCTTGTTTGAGCGGTCACCAATGACATGGTTGCGTTCCATGAAATATTGTGCACCCATCAATTTATTGGGATCACCAGACATATCCAGCGGGTCGCCGAAGTTCATGTCCTCGTACATGTACCATCCGTCTACAGCGCGGCTTTCGCGTGTGCTGACTTCCTCGCCCAGCACATCTTTGCCGCCCTCGACCTTACGCCAAGCACGCACCTTGTAGAGTTTGTATCCCTCAGGTACATCCAGAGCAGTGAAGTTCAGGTAGATGTTATAGTAACTGTACCATTTGCCTTTATCATTATCATACCACTTATAGTTACTCATCAGCGAGTAATCTTCAATAACCTCTTGAGTGTTTGGATTAATTACAGGCTTCTTTGGCTTCATAACCTCAACCGCCAGTTTGCCCACGGCATTAACCTTGCGTGGAGCACCATAGGTGTTATTGTCATTGTTACGCTTTGTGAACACTACGGCTTGAGGCACATAGTCATAGGCACCGCCATTAGCCTTGAGTTCCTTATCTTCAAATTCAGCCACAGTGGTTTCATTGGTCACAGGAAGATTATCTACTGTGTACGCATATTCACCACTACCAAAACTCAGACTATATGTTTCAGTATTGTTCTGGGCGTGGCCATAGTAATTAAATGTGCTTGGCACTGTGGTCTCTTCAGCCCAACGACAAACTTCATACCGCCATAAAAGATCTCTTGAGACTTTTTCAAGTTCCAATTTATACTTTGCATCATCTTCTTTAAGAGCGAGTCCCATGTTGCTATCGTCAAGGACATCTTGTAGAGTAAATGCTCCATTAACTTCAGGCTTTGTCTTGTAAACCTTGATACCGCGAACATTACTATAGACCAAATAACTCTGTTTGACTACCCCATTCTCGTCAGGGTCGAGGTCAAATGGTTCAGCAGAATGGAAGAAAGCTCTGTAAACATATCTATTGGGATGCTCATTCTTCGAAACATCGGCCTGGAAGTTGTCATAGAATTTCCAGTCGCCAAAGTCAACAATACCTTCTTGTTCTCCAGTGGGATAACTGAAAGTGAAGTACTCCTGATTTGCATCAACTTTTGACCCATTAAATTCTTTCTGATCAAAGTAGGTCATCTTCACTGTGATTTGGCTAGAGGTCTTTTCAGTAACCAAAGCACTGGCAACAATCACAGAATCTTGGTTCTCGATATTCAGGTCACGACGGGAGAAATCAATCTTTGTTCCCTTTTTCAGGAAGTTGGCAGTAACGCTCGTTCCCTTATTGTTGGCCACAGCGATTTCATTCCAGTAGTTGTTCTGCTCTTTGGGTAGATCAAACTTGCTATAATTATCCGAGTCAATCTTCAGAGTCATGCGCACATTCTTGTCGTAACCAGGAATCAAGTAACTCTCGGCATTGCTATACTGTAAACCAAGAAATCCGCCAGTATCCTGTCCGCGTACTGCATATGTTACCTCTTTGCCCGTTGCATCCATAGGCACGTAGTCATAGTAGTCCAGTTCGTTCAAACTGTAAATACCTTGCATCGTCACTGGCACCCGTAGCGATTTGTCGTTTTGGTCTGCAAGGACATTTCCATTGGCATCAACATAGAGTCCCATGCCATTGGTGCGATAAACAGGCTCGTATTCACTAGAACCGTTAGCATCAGTCACAATGCGATAAAGCGTAAAGACTTGCTCCTCGGCAGGGAGGAAAGAATTCATATTTGAATTCCAGTGCAGTGCCAACTGATAGACATGCTCCTTTATGCCATTGTTGACAACTTGCTCGCCGTCAATGGGATTCAGATGAATCACATACATATCCATACGGGGTGCATAGTCTTGGTTGTAGTAGACAAACTTCTGGACAATAGTAGGGTCATTCTGAAATACAGAATTATCACGAGAATGTTTTGTCCCATCAGGGAATGTTGTATTCGTGTGATAAGTTAGACGGTAGTCTGGAACGAAAAACAAGAGGTCACGAACGTCGGGAGCGTTGGTTAGTGGCTCGTTGTCGGCCAGCATCTTGAACTCATGCCCCTTTCCTGTACCAGTAGTTGCGTCAATCTTTTCTGCCTCAGCATAAGGGACAGTTGAGCAGTCATGATACACAGGGAAGCCTGTTTTCTTGGTGCCTGTTGCGTCCAAGCCAGTCACAAGAATTTTGTAAATGTCACTCTTTGCGGTTCCATCTTTTGCCATGGCAGGGCTAAACTGCTCAAACATGTGATAGAAGATGGGTTCGCAACTATCATCATTGTAGTTATTGTATATATTATTATAATACCCATACCCATAAGGAACTCGTGCTAAACCCAAATATGGCTCATCACAGAAATCGTAATACTGTGAAGTAGCAGCATAAGAATTTTTATAGAATCGTGACTGACCCTTTGAAATAATGAAGAAGCGATTGACCTTATTGGCATCAATCTTAAATAGAGTGCCAGATGCGACATTCGTTCCTGTACGCTTGGCCTCTGTGAGTAATCGTACAGACTTGATGGTCTTCAGCACATATTGCACTAGGTTCTCATAAGGGTCACTCGAGAAAACACGGTACGCATTATTATTTGCGTCCCAAATATCGGAAGTCTTAAACCCATCCTGCATTTCAACAAGCAACAGGGTATAGCCTTCGTCATTAGGTCTGTATTCTGTTGGGTCGAAGTAAGCATATTCATAGCGATATCCGTTATTAGTATAACTACTTGTGCTGTTTGCGTTTCCTGATGGATAGGTACCTTTAATAAATTTACTCTCAGTTGCTGGAATGTTCCACCCGCGACTATTATTGAACTGTAGATTGGAGAGTTGGTATGTGTAATAACGATTACCTAATGTATTTGCTCGTGTAGCATTGCCACTCATCGTTCCTACACCAGCATAACTAACGGTTCCTTCAGTTTGGCCCGCAGCCGTATAACCGCGAGTGTAAGGACCTGGCAGGTATTTATTGGTATATACGGCACGAAGCAATGCAATGGCATGGCCAGCCGAAAGTTCATCCTTAACTTCAACAACATCAAGCAAAGTCCCTTCGTTTGAGGGATTGTCCACGTTGATAGGATATTTATAGTGGTACAAATCTCCTTCGGGAGTGTCAGCCAGTGCTTGAATGTCTTCAGCACTAAGGGTCTTCATCTGCTTATCAACAACACGCATCAGCACCATACCCTCATGATAGCCAAAACCTTTCAAGTCGTCCGATGTGGTTCCCTCATTGATATATGTATAATATAGATAGTCTTCTCCATCTTCGTCAGTACCTATTTCGGAGTACTGAGTGAGAATACCATGCGAAGCGTCATAGACAAATCTGACGTCGGCGACTTCTTGTTCCCACTCACCTACGAAGTAGTGAGAACGACCTTGATCATCAGTTCCTAGCAATTGTCCAGTAGCGAATGTTACGGTAGTGCCGTTGAGGGTTCCTTCGACCCAAGCATCACGCACATATTTACTAAGGCCTTGTATATATACTCTGTTGCCTGAGATTGCAACATTCACTGTGCGATAACCAAACGAACCGAGCACCCAACCCGTTTCACTGCTTTCAGTATTGGCAGCACTGTCATACCAGTCGGTGGAGATATGCCACTCTTCGATAGTCGCACCGGCAGGAGGTGCTTTAACTGGTCCAGTAGGTGCCATCGCTGGAGCCTTCTGTATTCCCGTAGTGTTGCTAGATACGGGAACTTTTCTAACTTGCTTATACGGTGCTTTAGGGACCGAAGCATTGTCAACACTCGCCTTTGTAGCAACTTCAGCCACATCAGGTGACTTATGCAAAAGCAAATGATTTGACTCAACCTTGCTGGCATCCAATCTGACAACCTGCTCAGATGGATCGCTTGGCTGCCCTTGGGCCATGGCTATAGCGGGCCAGAGCAGGGCTGCTAGCAGCAGTAATTTGATTGATTTTTTCATTGTTGTAATAGTATTTTAATGATTTGTATAGTTTGTTTACTAGTTGAAAAGTAGAAGGAAGTCGTTGTGGTCGCGGCTTTTGCGGCCTGGTGACTGTGGGAACAGGGACAGTTTCAATCGTTGGTGAAATGCTGTGGCACAGCGTTATGCCGCAATCGAGAACACCATAATGTAAGTTGAGATTAGTTGTAATAATAGTCGTTTTAATCTCATGATAGATGACAGTAACGAAATCTATCACCTGCAAAGATAAATATTATTTCTAACATGGATGACAGAAATATGCAATATTCGTGTATTTTACAGAAACTTTAACACGATATACATAAAATTAACACTCGTTAACCAACTGTATGCAGATTGTCTCACGCGGATGAGTTCTTAGGGCATGCAGATCTTGCGGATTTCCTGTCCACAGATTGTTTTTTAGGCATGCAGATCTAGCAGATTTTTCCAGATAGGCTATCTTGCGGATTCTTTACCTCATGCAGATTACGCAGATTATACAGATAAGCTTATCTCGCGGATTGATTCCTCATGGATTTTGTTCTGTTAAATCTGTGTCATCTGTGGACAAAATATTATCTGCGGTATCTGCGTGAGATAAAGTGTGTTGGGCCTTGTAGGGACGCGGCGTGCCGCGTGATTGGCCGCTACTGCCAGATTGCAATGTATCTGTAAATCAGAATGATTCATTGTCTGGCCGATCACGCGGCACGCCGCGTCCGTACAATTGGGATTTTGTTCTGCGTGATCTGCGTGAGATAAAAAATGGCAGGGCATGTGGGTGCCCTGCCAGGTTGATGCGGCGAATGGGATGGGATCAGACGGTGAGGATCTCTTTCTCCTTGGCGGCGAAGAGTTCGTCAATCTGCTTCATGTACTTGTCGTGGAGCTTCTGCACCTTGTCCTCGCCATCCTTCTGGACATCCTCGCTCATGCCCTCCTTGACGGCCTTCTTGAGCCCGTCGATGCACTCGCGTCGCGCGTTGCGCACGCTCACGCGGGCCTTCTCGGCCTCGGCCTTGCTGTCCTTGACCAGTTGCTTGCGTCGCTCCTCGGTCAGTGGCGGTATGTTGAGGCGTATGACCTCGCCGTTGTTGATGGGCATGATGCCGATGTTGCTGTTGATGATGGCTTTCTCAACCACGGGGAACATGTTCTTCTCCCAGGGCTGGATGGCGATGGTGCGCTGGTCAGGTGTCGAGATGTTGGCGACGTTGCCGATGGGCACCTTCGAGCCATAATAGTCGACGCGGATGGGGTCGAGAATCTTCACATTGGCCTTGCCGGCGCGGATGTGTGCCAGCGAGTCATCGAGGAAGGCGATGGCTTCTTTCATGCTCTCCTCGGCCATGTCGAGATAGAAATTCAGGTCGTTCATTGTGCTATATGTTTTAGAGTGATTGTCACATGTGGGTTGTCATTGACGAGTGCAAAGTTACAGATTCTTGCCGAACCAGCCAAATAATTCACGAAGATTCTTTTTTAGGGCATGCATATCTTGCGGATTTCCTGTCCACAGATTCTTTTTTAGGCATGCAGATTAAGCAGATTTTTTCAGATAGGCTATCTTGCGGATTTCGGTCCACAGATTCTTTTTAGGGCATGCAGATTAAGCTGATTTTTTCAGATAGGCTATCTCGCGGATTTCGGTCCACAGATTCTTTTTTAGGGCATGCAGATTAAGCGGATTTTTCCAGATAGGCTATCTTGCGGATATCTCCAGTTTTTTAGGCATGCAGATTAAGCTGATTTTTTCAGATAGGCTATCTTGCGGATTTCGGTCCACAGATTCTTTTTTAGGCATGCAGATTAAGCAGATTTTTTCAGATAGGCTATCTTGCGGATTAAAAACAATCTGCATGTACCGTCCTGAAAAAAGTTTAC
>DGWI01000033.1 GCA_002396085.1 Porphyromonadaceae bacterium UBA4262 | reverse complement strand
GTGACAGTTTCAAGGCGATTCTTGATACTCCGTCCTTCATATCATACCTGCCACCGCCTAACCACAGGCAGACAAATATCTTTCCTTCCAAGCGGAAGTTAAGGATGTCTTCACCAAACGCTTGGTCCTCGGTCACTCCAGGGAGTGACAATGTGTACTCTCTGACTTGCTCGATGTTCATGCCCAGTCGAAATTTTCCTTTCCGGCACCAATCTCAAAATGATACTTTGCGATGCCCAGATCCATGTGCGTGTAGCCCACCAGCGAGAAGCCCCTATGGGCCTGCACCCGATGCCGCCCGTCGACCATGCCCACATACTCAAACGAGAACTTCTGCTGATTGATGGCCGTGGGTGCCAGCAGGGCCGCCTCGACACCGAGCTTGAACCAAGCGGGGGTCGCATCGCTGACGTTGCTCACTTGCCGCACTGTCTTGATTTTATGGTCCACGCCTTGGGTCTGTCCATATCCGATGGCGATGTAGGCCTTGATGACCTCGCCCTCGCGCAGCACGTAGGTGCCGGGAATCTTCCTGTAGCTGAGTCCCACCCAGCAGGTGTTGAGTCCCAGCGTCTGCGCCAGCAGCACCAGTTGCTCGCCATAGTATCCGATGCGCTCGTCCAGGTCGGGTGCCTTGACGCCGGCCATGACCAGATAGTTGCGCACACCGCCAAACTTGCCATATCGGGCCAGTGGCCCGCGGAAAGCCTCAGGCTCATCGCGCACCAGTTGAATGTGTAGCCCTCCCTCGGTGTTGAGCCGGTCAATCTCGGCTTGAAGCACGCCCACCACATCGTGGGCCAAAGGCTGTTCGTTGTAGTGCCTGACGCTGTGTCGGGCCTTAATTGCTTCTTTTAGTGTCATATAGTAGAATTCTTTAGGTAGAAGAGTAGTAGGGTAGTAAAGCCGTTACTTTTTAGTAGTTAAGTAGTTAAGTAGTCAAATAGAGTTAAGACGTTACACTTTCGTGGCAAAATGCTCCAGACTGGCTGGCAGATGCTGAAATGATGGGGAATTAAGAGCATTACTCCTTTAACTCCTTAACTCCCTTAACTACTGATCAGTTAACTGGCAACTATTTTCTGTGCCATGCGTCGTCCGGCATCGTAGGCTCGCTGCAAGTCCTGCTCCCAGTGTTCGTCGCAATATTGCCGCTTCATCGGCTCGGGGAAGCCTGCCAGTTCATATCGGTCGTAGTTGAGCACCTGATAGGTGTTGTGGGCATCGACATGCTCGACGTCGCCCATTGCACGCTCGAGGCTGTTCTCGATGATGGCCATGCTCTGGTAGACCATCTGTGCCTGCTGCTGGTTGGCGTTCATGGTGTAGGTGAGGATGACGGGCATCTGCTTGGGTGCCGTCAGGCTGTAGTCGTTGTAGGATAGCCAGGGGAAGATGAGGCGCTCGAGCATGGCGCGGAGTTGGGCCGTGACCTCGCTGAAGTAGATGGGCGAACCCAGTACCAGTCCGTCGGCCTGTGCCACCTCGTCGAGTACGGGTGTGAGTGCATCCCGGAACTTGCAGATGTTCGATGCGCGGCCCTTGAGCTTGCAGGCCATGCACGACATGCAGCCGCGATACTGCAGGTCATAGAGACGGACGGTCTTGACCTCAATCTGGTCACTGACCGATGTTGCTCCCTCAGCAATCTTCTGGAGCATGGAGGCGGTGTTGAACGTCTTGCGCGGGCCTCCGTCGATGATGATGATTTTCTTCATATTGCTATTAATCTTCGATGATATTTAACTTCCTAAAGTAGTGATGTAGTAGTGTAGTAAAGTAGTAAAGCCGTTACATGATTGTGATAGGGAACCTCTCCATCCTTCTCCCTCTTCAGGGGGTTAGGGAGACGTTATTCAGCCAGGCGGTGTAGGGACGGCACTCCTGTGCCGTCCGCCTCGATCTGGGGTAATGATGCTTGCAGCCCCGCTGGCGGACGGCGCGGGAGCGCCGTCCCTACAGCCGCCTTGCCCGGACAATATCTCCCGCATAGTCGCGGATGTCTATTTTCTTCTTGTTCATTGCTGTGATATGTTATTGTTTAAGAGTCCAACCGTTATCTCCATGATAAACCATCTGGCGGGTCATTCCGCCATCGATGCAGATGTTCTCGCCCGTGATGAAACCAGCCTTGTCGGAGCAGAGATAGAGCACCATGTTAGCAATATCCAACGGATTGCCTACACGACCGGCAGGTTGCTGAATGGCATCGGGACCTTCATAGACCTTATAATTCGTGTCAATCCAACCTGGGGAAATACTGTTTACCCGCACTTTACCAGCAAGGCTGACAGACAAAGCGTGTGTCAGGGCGGCAATGCCACCTTTTGCAGCCGTATAACTTTCGGTCTGCGGCTGACTCATGCGGTCGCGTGAAGATGAGATATTCACAATGGCCGCACCCTCGGCGAAGTGTGGAGCAAAGAGCTTGGCAAGATAGAACGGAGCCGTCACACCTACACTCATGGCATACTGGAACTCCTCGTAGCTGCACTCGTCGATGCCCTTCGTCAACGGTAGGGCATTATTGATGAGGAAATCCACATGACCGTATTGCCTAATCACTTCATTGGCAAATCGCTCCAACGTCCTCTTGTCGGCAATATCGCCCACAAAATGGTTGCCCGGCTGCTTGTCTATCACACACCGTGGCTCCAGCTTTCTGGAACTCCTCAGCGATGCATCGCCCGATGCCTTGTGCACCACCTGTCACGATGACTATTTTATCTTTGAAATCCATAGTTATCTCAGTTCGCTAAATTGGAAGTTACTGTTTACGATCGCTCAGCCATCTCTCAATATACTCATAGTCATAGCCTTTGGGGCCCTGGAAGAAACTACCAACGTGGTTTGTCTTGGATAATTCAATCTTTGCTTGAGCTTGGTCAAGATTACCTGAGTGAATGTCCATCATCAGATCATAAAGGCGGTTAGTTCGCCCCGATGGGCAAAAACTATCGGGATTGGGATTCTCGCTGAGGAAACGAGCTATGTCTGCTTCAACATGATTGAACGTGTTCTCCCATTGGGCGACCACATCATCTTCAGTGTAAACTGGAATCATGCCTGTTTCAAAAACAACGTACTCCTTTAAGTGTACATCTGGAACTGCAAAAGCTCCATTGCCTCTTAAACTTTTAGGTGCTTGTTTGCATTCTGGCACCTCAAATATATCCCACCATAAGTCATCAATAAAGTATGGCTTCACAGAAAGCACAACCTGTTCCAAGACCAAATGACACAAACTGAAATAGTAACCAGAATCTATTTTCCAGTTAAGGTAGTCGTTTTGTTTCCAGCCAAACCCCTTTGCTACTTGTTTCCGACACTTATTTGAGACTTTCTCCAATGCATTACGCGCTCTTGATTCTTCTCTAGTCATAATGTAACTTTTTGATGACCTTGGCTGGGATACCGCCAACGATGGTGTTGGGTGCCACATCTTTTGTGACGACGGCACCGGCGGCAACAACGGCTCCGTCACCGATGGTTACGCCCGCCAGCACAGTGGCATTGGCCCCGACCCATACGTTCTTGCCGATGTGGATGGGAGCATGGGTCATGCCTGCCCGTTTGGCCGGGTCGAGCATGTGGTTAAGCGTGGCCAGCACGACGTTGTGGCCGATGAGCGCCCCCTCGTCGATGGTGATGCCGCCCTGGTCCTGAAACTTGCAGCCCATGTTGATGAACACGCGTTCGCCCACGACGGTGTTCTTGCCGCAGTCGGTGTAGAACGGTGGGAACATGCCCACCGATGCGGGCACCTCGCGCCCCCATAGCTGCTCGAGCAGCGCGTGCAGCTGTTCGGGCGTGTGATAATTACCGTTAATCTCGGCCGTTATCTGCAGAGCCTCCTGCGACAACTTGTGAAACATCATGTGCACAGGCGAGTTGCCCTCAATGGGCTGGCCCGTCGCCATATAATCTCTGAATTCTTGTATTGTCATAGTTAGTGTATTTAAGATTAAAGCTTATTTCAGAAAGCGATTGTACACCTGCCCAAAGATATCTACTTCACGCTGGGTAGCACCGAGACGAGTGGCTATTGACATCCACTGCCTCACACCTGTTTTCACTTCATCAATGATGCGCTTAGCCTCGTCCCTGCCAATCATATACTCCTCAGAAGAATCAAGCAATACCTGAAGGTCTGCACGATTGGTACTGGTGTTGATGAGCAAAGCCTGATATTCATTTAGGGTCGGATTCATATCGTATGCCGGTGAGAGCGTCCAACCACGTGGGGTCAGCAGAAATCCGTGATTGCGGAGATGGTCATCGCTGTTGCCGATGGCTATATTGAATACCACACGGCGATAGAGCTGCCTCAGGTTCTCCTCGACGTCACAGCAGTTCTGAAGAATGAAATCCACGATATCCAGATAGCCGTTGCCCGTATTGGCATCACAACCATCTGTCAAGCCTAGCAAAGTCAACGCTGATGCGAAATGCTTTCTTCGACCTTCAGTGGTCCTGTCAAAACGCTTGGAAAGTAATACATGGTACTTCTCGCCAGTGCCAACGATGCTCGTCTCTGCTGCTACAACTCCGGCTGCATTTGCCAGAAGGTGACTGTGGTGTTCCCAAAGACCCACATCGTAGTCATCATTTCTTGATGGGAACTTGGCCACGCAGAGTTGCTTTTTATTATTCATAACGCCAGCCTTTGGACGGGCACCGCCAAGCGAAGTGCCAGGATGAACAAGTTGCAGGAGCCATTTCTTTTCGGGTAGTTGGTTCAGTTCTTCGCATTTCTCAATCTCCATGCTCGCTGCCACCAGTGCCCTGATGTCGGTCAACGGAGGAATGCGAAGCGATTCCTCACAGTTGATGAATTCTCCATCTTGTTTTTCCTTAAATCGGAAACCACCCATGCGAGAGTAGTCATCAATACCCATGAGGTAATCAAATGAAGATAGCTTACGGACAGGTCGTTTTTCTTCGGTGGCAAGGATTTGTTCACGACGGTTGAGCAACAATCGTCCCCAACGGTCAGGCAAGGCATCGCTAAAGCAGCCGAAGATTTCTCTGTCTGGCTGGGTGTATTGCTGACCAGGATAGTTGTTGATGTCGGCACTCAGAAAGAGGCTACCATACCGCCGAAGCCAGTCGTTATCATACTTGAACGAATAGGAATCAGAGCCACGAAGGGATTCATAGCCCAACTCACCCACCAGCATGGGTTCGTCAAGCCAATCGAAGTCCGCGTATATGAACAATCTGCGCATATCTTATTGTTTTTTCGATGCACGTTTGCGGTGCTTGAGAGCGAGATCCTGCAATGCTCGGCCCATCTCATCCTTTTGTGCCAGCAGCAAGATGTCATCATCGAGTTGAAGGGCGTAGAGCACGCGCAGGTATATACCCATGGCAACCGTCGGTGCGCCCTTTTCTATTCTAGCGACCGTCAGCGGTGAGCATGTGGCTCGTTCGGCAACCTGTGCCACACTGAGGTTGCGCCGCAAGCGAGCCAACTTAATCTGCTCACCCACAGTTTTCATCTTCTGTCCCAGTTTGCGTGGCAACTTTGTGCCCATTGTCGTCTTACTCATAAAGCCATCAACTCATAATTACGACTGCAAAGATAATAATTTTTCTTTATTTTATGATGAGTTGATAGGAGAAATGTTGAATCTCAACTGATTTTTAACACTTCATTACTAGCCTCTCCTCATCCTAGCTAGTCGGACTCTCTACCCCTCACCTAACTTATTTCCCTGCAAGGGCGTGAGTGACCAATTGTGTTCACGGCAGCCGGACTTCCTCAAGTTGGCCGGTCGTGGAGTCGATGATGAAGCCGCGCACCACCACATCGGCGGGAACGAGGGGGTGAGTCTTGATGGTCTTGACGGTGTGCCGCACCGACTGGGGCGTGTCCTTGAACCCCTCAAGCCACTGGTCAAGGTCAATGCCGCAGCGGCGTATGGTGTCGAGCGTGTGGTCGGTGATGCCGCGCTCCAGCATCAGGTGGTGGAAGTGGTCATAGCTCATGTGGCAGGCACCGCAGTTGGAGTGTGCCACCACCATGATCTCGTCTACGCCCAGCTCGTAGATGGCAACGATGAGGCTGCGCATGGCCGAATCGAAGGGCGAAATCACCAGCCCACCGGCATTTTTGATAATCTTGGCATCGCCGTTTTTCAGCCCCAAGGCAGCGGGCAGCAGTTCGGTCAGGCGTGTGTCCATGCACGAGAGCACAGCCAGTCGCTTGTCGGGATACTTGTCGGTCAGGTACTTCTCATAGCCCTTTTGGGCCACGAAGGTCTTGTTGTAAGCAATAATTTGGTCAATCATAACAGTCACTTTGGTCTTGAATGGCAAAGTTACGATTTTTTCTCCATTTTCTGGATGAGTTGCTGATAGAAAATAGCCTTGCCACGTTGCAAATGATAAAATTAGATAAAAAAGGTGGTATCTCGGAAATAAAAATAAAAAACTCCGTTTTTGATTTTATATTTCGCTAGATTTACACCATTTTTTGTAAATTTGCGACATCTTTTTAGTATTGGTTTTGAAACAAGTACTCAATGAAGCACTATCTGAAGAAACTAGAGCAAACAGTTCGCAGCCGATGGAGTCAAAATGCGCTGTGTGACTATGGCGGCGAGTCTTTCACTTACGCCGATGTGGCTACAAGTGTCGAAAAATTTCGGATCTTTCTCTCAAATAGCGGCATCAACAAGGGTGACAAAATCGCCATTTGTGCCCGCAATTCGGCCCGCTGGGCGATGACATTCTGGAACATCAATGTCAATGGCTGCGTGGCAGTGCCCTTGCTAGCCGATTTTCACCCCGACAACGTCTGCACGCTCACCAACCACTCCGACAGCGTGTTGCTCTTTACCGACGATGACATTTGGGCCAAACTGGACACCAATGCGATGCCGGCACTCAAGGCCGCCATCAATGTCAAGAATGGCGAACTGTTGTGGCATCGCGACGAGGCTGTGGCTCAGGCGTGGAACCATCGTGACGAGGCTTTTGCTGCCCGTTATCCCGAAGGACTCGCGCCCGAGCAGGTGTCCTATCCCGATGACAACATGGATGAGTTGGCCATCATCAACTACACGTCGGGCACCACCGGCAATCCCAAGGGTGTAATGCTCACCTACGGTGCCATGAGCGACACCGATGAGTTTGCCAACACCCATTTCCCTAACCGCCCAGGCGAGACCGTCGTGTCGATGCTGCCCATGGCTCACATGTATGGCCTGGCCATCGAGTTTATCCACCCCAATGTGGATGGTGTCACCGTCTACTATCTGGGCAAAACTCCGTCACCCACAACCCTGCTCAAGGCTATGCGCGATGTCAAGCCCTACATGGTGGTCACCGTGCCACTGGTGATGGAGAAGATCTATGCCAGCTCGATTCAACCCGCCTTGAAGAAGTTGCGGTTTCCGCTGGCCATCCCAGGAGTGAACCGAATCATCTACCGCAAAATCCGCGACAAGGTGTTGGCTGCCTTTGGTGGTCGTGTGCGCTGCTTCATCATGGGTGGAGCGGCACTCAAGCCCGAGGTCGAGCGTTGCTTGCGCCGCATGAGGCTACCGTTCACCGTGGGCTATGGCATGACCGAGGCATGCCCGCTGCTGGGCTGGGAATGGTGGACCAAGTTTGTACCAGGATCGTGTGGCAAGGCTGTGCATGAAGTGCGCATCGACTCACACAACCCTCGCAGCGTGGTCGGCGAGATTCAGGCGCGTGGGGCCAACATCACTCTGGGCTACTACAAGAACCCTGAAGCCACTGCCGCCGCCTTCACCCAGGACGGATGGTTCCGCACAGGCGACTTGGGCATACTTGATGCCGAGGGCAACATCTTCATCCGTGGCCGCATCAAGTCGATGATTCTCAACTCATCGGGCCAGAACATCTATCCCGAGGAAGTCGAGGCCGTGCTGTCGAGCAACCCCTATGTGAACGAATGTCTGGTCGTGGATCGCCAGGGCAAGATTGTTGCACTCGTCTATCCCGAGATACCCGAAGACCTGGACGCGGATGCCAAGGCCGCCATACCCGGCGAAATCCGAGCCACAGCCAACAAGTCGCTGCCCGCCTACAGCCAGATTGCCAAGGTGGAATTGGTTGACACCCCCTTTGAGAAAACCCCAAAGATGAGCATCAAGCGCTACCTCTACCACTAGAATTGACAAGATACCCGTTGGCGGAATTAATATATTGATCAAGAATTAAAGAATCTAAGGAATAAATATTAACTATACGCGTTGAGGTATTTATAAAACTCGAATATCACGAAATAATAAAATCTTTAATTCTTACAATTCTTGATAAAAAATTAGGGGACTATATACCTGATGTCCCCAGTAAATAAAAATAGGTTTGTTAACCGCATAGAGTATCGTCGCCGGAGGCGACAATTTAAGTAACCGAGGGTGGAGCGAAGCGACACCTTCGGCTACTGGTAAACAAACTACCTCGCTGCAAGCGAGCACCTTGCAGCGCAACCAAATGCTCGCTTTCAGCGAGGATAATTGACAGCATTCTATCCGAGGGTGTCACTACGTTCCACCCCCGGTTACTCAAATCAATCGCTTTCAGCGATATTACTGTAATCGGGGACAACAGGTATATAGTTTCCTACCTTTATGCCTGGGTGAAACCACATGAATTACCACGAATGATCATTAATTCTCTTGGGCAAATTCATGTCAATTCATGGTAATTCGTGTAAAAAACCAGGCAAGCAACCAGGTGGGAGTGGTTGAAACCACATGAATTACCACGAATGATCATTAATTCTCTTGGGAAAATTCATGTCCATTCATGGTAATTCGTGTAAAAAACCAGGCAGTCGACCTAGGGTTGTTGCAAGAGGATGGCAGGTTAGTAATTGCCGAATGAAAGTTGGCTGGGGGTCAGCGGGCCAGGCGGCGACGCATGGTCAGGGAGGTGACCAGGGCGGTGAGGAGGCCGATGGCGGCAACCAGAGCGAAGGCCAGGAGCACGTCGGTCCACTGCACGGCCACGGGATAGGCATGCACAATCAAGGTAGAAGCGTCAACACCCAGCGTGAGCCATCCGTAGTGTTGCTGGCCCAGACACAGCAGCAGCCCTAGCGTCACGCCCAGCACAGCACCCACCAGGGCGATGAGCCAACCCTCGATGACAAAGATGCGGGTCACCTGCTGGTCGGTGGCTCCCAGGCTGCGCAGGGTGGCGATGCTCTCGTCCTTCTCGATGATGAGCAGCGACAGCGTGCTGATGACATTAAACGTGGCGATGAGCAGGATGAATGCCATGAGCAGGAATGCCATCCACTTCTCGACATTGACCAGCCGATAGGCAGCCGACTGTTGCATCAGGCGGTTCTTGATGGTATAGGATGTGCCCAACTGCTGCTGCAGTTGCGACATGAATTGTGCCTCGTCGGCACCGGGCTGCAGATAGACCTCGACGGTTGTGGCCTGGGTGGGGTAGTCAAACAGGCGGCGAGCCTTGTCGATGGGGACATAGATCAAGTCGGCATCGTAGGCGTTCTGCTGCAACTGGAACACCCCCGAGACAAAGAGTGAGTCGGCGACAAAGGCCCCCATGGGGTTGGCCATGTTGACGCGACCTTGTCGCACGGGCGCGTAGAGGTTGAGCATGAGCAGGAAGCCCGGACGCACGTGCAGTTGCATGGCTGGCCCCACACCCACGACGGCGTAGGGGCTCACCTGGTCGTGCAGCATCCAGTCGCCATCCACCATCAGCGTGTCCATGGCATTGAACTGGTTGTAGTTGTCGGGCACCCCCTTGAGGCGCACGGGCATCTGGTAGTCGGCAAACACCGCCAGGGCGTGATCCTCGATGACCGGAACCACAGCCTTGACACCGGGCATGGCGGTAATGACACGCACCACGCTGTCGGCCTGCTCGATGGCTTTGCCTGCACTGGCGGTGACGGCCACCTGCGGGTCGAGTTGTGCCAGTTTGCCCATGATGAGCCCGCGGAAGCCATTGAACACGCTCAGCACGCAGATGAGTGCTGCCGTGGTCACCACCACCCCCAGCAACGAGATGATGGAGATGATGTTGACCGCATGGTGTGCCTTCTTCGACACCAGGTAGCGCAGCGCTATGTTCAGTTGGTAGTTCACTTCTTGAGCAACTCGTCGATGTGCTCGATGTAGTCGAGCGAGTCGTCGATGTAGAACGTGAGTTCGGGTGTGCGTCGCAGTTGGTGGCGCAGCCGGCCTGCCAGGTCATAGCGGATGCCGGCAGCGTTGGCATTGATGTTGGTCAGCAGTTCGGCACCGCGCTCGCTGGGGAAGATGCTCAGGTGCACGCGTGCCACGCTCAGGTCGGGCGACACCCGCACATGGCTCACACTGATGATCACGCCCGTGGTCTTGGCGGTCTCGAGTCGGAAGATCTCGCTCAGCTCCTTCTGCACGAGACGGTTGATTTTTTCTTGTCTGGTTGCTTGCACTTCTTGATATAATTGAGAATTGTGAATTGAAAATTGAGAATTATGCCCTCAGATGAGGGTGGTTAAGAGCGTGCAAAGTTAATGCTTTTTCACCGAATGTGTGGCGAAAAAGCATTAAAAACTGATATTTTAGGGGTTTGCGCTGACTAGTAGGTGAACTTGAGGGCGATGGGCAGATTGTCGCTGGCAGTACCCAGACGGGCGATAAACTCACCTGGCTCGGCCACCCATCGGTGCTGGCTGGCATCGTAGTAACTGAGCATGTCGGGCGTGATGTCAATGGACACCACTCGGCTCTCGCCGGGTTGCAAATGCACCTTCTTGAATCCCTTGAGTTCCTTGGCAGGCCGGTCAACGCTGCTCTTGACATCGGTGATGTAGAGTTGCACCACCTCGCTGCCGGCACGTTGGCCGGTGTTGGTGACAGTGACGGTGGCGGTGTAATTGCCGTCTTGCCCTGTGATTTTCCCCTTGCTCATGGCGAAGGTGGTGTAGCTCAGCCCATGGCCGAAGGCAAAGGCCGGACGGCGCTTGGTCTTGTCGAGCCAGCGGTAACCCACATAGATGCCCTCGCGGTAGTGCTCGTCCCAGATGTTCTCGTTGGCTCGCTTGGTGCCGGGGTAGTCACCCACACTGTGTGCGGCGCAGTCGTCCAGCCGCTCGTACCAACTGAACGGCAACTTGCCCGAAGGGTTGTCGTCGCCCACCAGGATGCGTGCCAGCGATGTGCCGGCCTCGCTGCCCAGGAACCATCCTTGCACGATGGCGGGCACTTGCTTGCGCCACGGCATGGCCACGGCGTTGCCACTGATGTTGACCACCACTAGATTCTTGTTGGCACGTGCCAGCGCCTCGATGACGCGGCCCTGGTCGTAGGGCAGGGCATAGTCCTTGCGGTCGTCGCCCTCCGAGTCCTGGAACTGTGCCTTGTTGAGTCCGCCCATGAAGATGACCAGATCGGCATGACGTGCCTTCTCGACAGCCTCGGCAATGAGCACCTCGGGAGCGCGGTCGTCCTTGAGGCTCTGCCCCGTGGTCACACCATTGTACTCGCCGGTGGGGTCGCCCACATAGCCGCGGGCATAGTCGACGGTCACGCCGTCGGCCTCCAGTCGCTGACGCAGTCCGTCGAGCGGCAGAATCTCGTGCTGTGCCTTGAGCGAACTGCTGCCACCACCCACAGTCATCATCTTGATGGCATTCTCGCCCACCACCAGGATGCGGCGGTGGCGTGCCGGGTCGATGGGCAACAAGCCGCGGTCGTTCTTGAGCAGGACAATGCCCTCGGCAGCCACGTCGCGTGCGGTCTGATAGTGCTCGTTGCTGCACATTGAGCCTCGTGGCCGTGTGGCAAGCGTTGTGCGCATCATCAGCCGCAGCACACGCCTCACCTTCTCATCGAGGGTGGCCATGCTCACCTTGCCCTCTTGCAGCAGTTTCTTGTAGGGCAACGCCAGATAATAACTGTCGTAAGCATTCTTGGCTCCCTCGCTCAGACCGTCGGTCCAGGTGCCGAACTCCATGTCCAGCCCGTTGTGGATGGCCTGCCAGGTGTCGTGTGCGCCGCCCCAGTCGCTCACCACCACGCCGTCAAAGCCCCATTGCCGCTTGAGGATGTCGTTGAGCATCACCTGGTTGTGGCACAGGTGCTGGTTGTTGTAGAGGTTATATGCCCCCATGATGGCCCATGCTCCTCCCTGCTGCACCGCCGCCTTGAAGGCGGGCAGGTAGATCTCGTGCAGGGCACGGTCGTCGACGATGACATTGGTGGTGTGGCGCTCGTGCTCATTGTTGTTGAGTGCATAGTGCTTGATGCAGGCACTCACGCCCAGCGACTGCAAGCCTTGGACATAGGGCACCACCATCTGCGAGGCCAAGAAGGGGTCCTCGCCCATATACTCAAAGTTGCGTCCGTTGAGGGGCGTGCGGTAGATGTTCACGCCAGGGCCCAGTATCATGTCCTTGCCGCGATAGCGTGCCTCCTCGCCCAGGCTCACACCATAGCGTCGGGCGATGGCGGGATTCCAGGTTGCAGCCAGGCAGGTGAGCGCAGGGAATGCCACGCACGAGTCGTTGGTGGCACCAGCCTGTTCCCACTCGTCCCACAGCACGTCGGGACGCACCCCGTGTGGCCCGTCGTCGGTCCAGAACGTGGGGATGCCCAGTCGCGCCACACCGGCCGACGAGAATTTGCTCTGGGCATGGATGATGGCCAGTTTCTCGTCGAGGGTGAGTCGGGGCAACAGATCGTTGACACGCTGCTCGATGGGCAATGACTCATCGAGGTAGATGGGTGTGGTGGCGGCATTGGCCACCAGCATTGAGGCCGCAACCAGGGCGGCGAGGAGGAATTTTTTCATTGTCAGAATGTTATTCTAGATATTCTAGATGTTCTAGAATTTCTAGATGGCCTAGAAACTCTAGATGTGCTTTAGGGGTGGGGTTGTCACTTGCCCAGCATCAGATTGATGATGCGGTTGATGTCGCTGATGTCGACGATGCCATTGCCATTCTGGTCGGCTGCATCGGTGGCATCCTGCTTGCCCAGCATGACGTTGATGGCGGTGTTGACATCGCTGATGTCGGTCTTGAAGTCGCCATTGACATCACCGGCCAGATCCAGGCGCAGCCAGTTGAACTTGCAGGTGGTGCTGCGGCCACTGCGCACCTCGATGCGGTGCTTGCCTGCGGGCAAAGCAATGTCGTTGATCAGTTGAGTCTTCCACACATCCTGGTTGTCGGTCATGCCGGTGACGGGGAGCTCTTGGTCGGCAACCATCTCGTCGTCGCAGAATATGCGGATTTGGGGCGAGTAGAGGAAGGCACGGCTCGACAACCTGAGTCGCAGGTCATACTTGCCGTTGACAGGCACGTCAATCATATACTGCGCACGGGCATACACATCAAAGTCATTGATCTGTAGCACCTGGCTGCTCTCGGCATCGCTATTGAGGTCGATAGTCACTCCCTGGCTGTTGACATAGTCTTTGGCAGGGATCACCTGTGCCGGGTGCCAGTAATAAGTGGTGTCGAACGCCGACATGTTGACGTAGATTTTGCCGGCTCCGCTCAGGGTGCCCAGTGGTGGCTCGTGGGTGAGCATGTTCTGGTTGATGAGCAGGCGGTAGTAGGGTGCCGAGTTCGACCCCTTGGCCTTGAACCAAGCGTAGCGGTAGACGTAGGGGCTGAGTTCGAGGTCTTGAATCTTCTGCACCATGGTGCGCTTCTGTGTGGCCGAGTCGACATTGCCCTCCCATGCGCAGAACTCGGTGAGCCACACCTGCTTGCCATAACGCTTGGCAAAGTTCTCGACATAGCTCAATTGGGCAGCCGAACTGTTCATGTAGCAGTGCAGTGCCAGATAGTCAAAGTGTGCCTCGGGATATGCGGCCAGGAAGGCATCCATCCAGTCGTTGGGCTGATAGACAATGCCGTCTTTCAGCGCTTGTCCGCTAAAGTTGAGTGCTGGCGCCACCAGTTTGAGGTCGAAGTCGCGGGCAATCTGCTCGACGATGGGCCACAGGCGGGCGGCACTGTCGGGAGTCATGTTGGCTTGCGATGAGAAGTTGGGCTCGTTGTAGCCCAGCAAGTACTTCACGCCCGGATGCTCGGTGAGGTAATTGCGCAGTGCTTGTTCGTTGAAGTTTGCACTCCATATCATGGGCACAAACTCCATGTCGGTATCAGGACCCACGACGTCGGCGATGTACGAGTTGGGCAGATTGGCCCAGTTGTAGAACCATCCCACTCCGGGCTTGAGGGCATCAATCTCCTCAACGTGGTTAAAACCGTTCTCGCTCACGCCGCGCTTGGCACTGCGTGGTGGCTGGGCCACCGTGGCTATCGCCACGATGGCCACCACCATCAGTAAGGAAAATCTCTTCATTGTTCTTTGGGGTCTAGTTTCTCTAGATAGTCTAGAATATCTAGACCCTCTAGAATGTAAAATGTTTCTTTAAAATTCCCTTATCCAAAAGGATAGGGGATAACGATTCTTACTTGCCCAGCATGATGTTGATCACAGCATTGACATCGGCAATATCGACACCGCCACCAGTGACATCACCAGCCTCAGTAGCCTCGATCTTGCCCAGCATCATGTTGATCACGGCGTTGACATCGGCGATGTCGACCTTGCCGTCACCATTCACGTCGCCCACAACACCAGCATTCACTTTCTCAACTTTGAAGTTCAAGTTAGCCAAGTCGAAGGTGAATGTGTACTCACCGACCTCTGCAGCCAACTTGTAGGCTGCCTGGTCGTTGGCCGAGAGTTGAGTGGTCGTCACCTCGCCGACAACGACATCTTCGTTTCCTTCGGTCGGGCCATAGCGGTGGCCGTTAATGGCTTCCCACGAACCAATGCCCTCGGTGAAGACAAAGTAGATGTCTTTGGCCTCCTCGAAGTTGGCAGTATAGGTGTAGATTCCATTAGCCTCGGTCATTGCCACGGGAGCTGCGGGATCCCAGCCACCCAGAGGAGCGTCACCAATCAGATAAACAGCAGGAGCAGGCTCGGGCCAACCCGTGACGGTCAACTTGATGCCCTCTTCGGTCTCGTCGAGCACAAAGGTGTAAGTGCCGGCTTCATTGATGTGGAAGTTCTTGCCGTTGCTGTCCAGAGCGATGTTCTCGAACCACTCGCTGTGAATCAGGTAGTAGTCATCATCGGTGGCACCACCGTACCAGACATCGCCATAGTTTACCTTGAACTCGGTGTTCTCGGCAAACTCTACGTTCTCGGCAACGAGTTTGCCCTCGTTCTCACCCTCACCGGGCACGAAGGTGATATCGTTCCAAGTGGCACCCTCCTCGTTCAGGCCATAGTGCAGCACATAGTCGTTCTCCACAGGCTCGGGAATGGTGGCATCCTTGTAGATGAAGATGTTGTCGATGTGCAGCTCACTGCCGGCCACGCCGCCCGAGAGGCACCAGAAGTGGTTGTCGTTGTAAGCAGCGGCACCGCCCTTGTCGGCAGGGAACACATCATTGTTGTCGGCACACTGGCGCAGCACGCTGAAGGGGATGTCGATGTAGTACCACTCGCCGTTGTGCTCGATGTCGCCCAGCAACTTGTGCACGCGGGCACCGTCGACAAACGCCGTGGGACCGATGGTGAACTTGGCCTGGGCAAAGCCGAAACCGTGCGAGGTCAGGTCGGTGGGCTTGGCCTTCATGGCAAAGTGCAGCACGTAGGTATCATCGAGCATGCTGAAGTCGATGCCGCCGTCCTGGATCAAACCGAAGCCGCTCCAGCCCGCGTTGCCCACGGTCAGAGCGATGTGGTCCTCGAGCTGGCCGAACGAGTTCATGCCAGTGCCGTCGCCGCCCACATAAGTGTTTTCCCAGACATAGAGATGACGGGTCACGTCGTCGATGCTATAGTCAGCCAGGATTTTTCCTTCCATGGCTTCGCGCTCGGCCTCGCCGACGCTGAGCAGGATGAAGTTGCTGGCGTTTTCCCACTTGAAGGTCGACTCATCGTTCTCGTTGAGGGCCTTCGTGATAAACTGTGCGTTGACCGCACTGGCAGCCATCAGTGACAGGGCTGCAAGGGTAAACAATTTTTTCATAATCACAAAAGTTTTTAAAAGTGAAAAATAAAAGGTGAATTAAGAATTCATAATTAACAATTTAGATCGCCCTGGTAATACGTAGAACTCGTTAGTTCGTTTACTCGTTTACTCGTAGCTCGTAACTCGTAGCCCGTAACTCGTAGCTCGTAGCTTGTAACTCGTAGCTCGTCACTCGTAGCCCGTAACTTGTAACTCGTCACTCGTAGCTTGTAACTCGTCTAGTATCCAGGGTTCTGGGGACCGGCACCCAGGTCGATTTGCTGCGAGGGGATGGGCATCAACTCGTGCTTGCCGGGAACAAACGCGGCATACTCGGCACGGGCCTCGGGAGTCTCGGTGGCAATGTAGGCTGCCATGGTCTCGGCGGCGATGCCCCAACGCAACAGGTCGAACCAGCGGTGTCCCTCCATAGCCAACTCGACGCGACGCTCATGGCGAATGGCGGCACGCAGGTCGTCCTGGTTCTCGCTGTAGGTCACTTCACGGCCCTGGATGGTGGCGGTGTAGGGGAACGGCGTGAGGCCCACGCGGTCACGCACCTGGTTGAGCAGCGGCTTGGCCTTGGCCACATTGCCCTGTTCACAGTAGGCCTCGGCCAGCATGAGCAGCACGTCGCTGTAGCGAATCAAGCGGTAGTTCAACGGCCCACGCGAGTGGTGGGTCAGGTGATAGGGCTGGCCGTTGTTGTCGGTCATCTGGGCATTCTTCAGGTTGAGGTAGTGGTTGCCCAGGTAGATTTCCTCGGCCGGCGTGGTCATGTAGTCGGTGAAGTCGAGGATGGTGGCATCGCGACGCAGGTCGCCCGGCTCATACTCGTCATAGAGGTTCTGCGTGGGGTGATTGAATCCCCAGCCCGACTCGCCCCAGTGGGTTGAGCGGGTGCGTTGCATGATCAGCGTGAAGGTGCCGCGGCTGAAGCCCTCGCCCTCGCCATAGTCGCTGCGCGGGTCCTCGATGTACTGGATCTCGAACACCGACTCAGGCCCGTTCTCGCCAGCCAGGGTGAAGTTGTCGAAGTAGACGGGACACAGCGAGTACTGGTTGCTCTTGACCACCTCTTCACCCCACTTGGCTGCCTGGGCATAGCTCTCGCTGGGGTTCTCGCCCTGCTGCTTCTGGAAACCGGCTTTGTACAGATAGGCCTTGAGCAGCATGGCTTGGGCAGTGCCCTGCGTGATGCGTCCCATGTCGGTGGCTGCATAGCGGCTCTTCAGGGGCAGTGCCTCCTGGGCAGCCAGCAGGTCATTGATGATGAAGTCGTAGGTCTCGAGTTGCGACGCACGTTCGTGGTTAATCTTGCTTGAACTGTCCACCACACGATCGTTGAGCGGCATGCCACCAAACACACGCACCAGGCGGAAGTAATAGTAGGCACGCAGGAATCGGGCCTCGGCCAGCAGGCGGGCCTTCATTGCCTCGGTGAAGTTGGCATCCATGCCCACCTCCAGTGGCTCGATGCTCTCGATGGCGAGGTTGGCGCGCTGGATGCCCTGCCACTGAGCCTCATAGAAGCCTCGCAGTAGCGAGTTGTCGGTGTTGGTCTTGAAATTCTCCATGTCGTAGGCATCGGCCATGTCGCTGAGCGAGCCACCGCCCTTGAGAGCATCGTCGCTGACGATGTCGCCAATGAACCACTCGCTGTAGAAGGTCGACTTGGTGCCATACTCCCACATCAGGGGCGTATAGGCGGCATTGACCACCTCGATGGCTGTCTCGGTGCTCACGAAGTAGTCACCGCGCTTGTTGGTGCCTGGCGTGTCCTCGGCCAGCCAGTCGTTGCACGAGGTGAGCATGGTTGCAGCCAGCACCATTGCTATTGTATATCTTGATATCTTCATTGTCTTCTTTTGTTTACTGGAATATTTGGGAACAGGGGGTGCTAGAAAGAGAGGTTGAGACCCATCATGTAGGTGCGGGCCTGGGGATAGTTGCCATAGTCAACGCCGCCAGCCACCTCGGGGTCATAGCCTTTGTATTTGGTGAAGGTCAGCAGGTTGCTTGCGCTCACATAGATGCGGCACTTGCTCATGCCCATCTTGTGCGCCACGTTGTTGGGCAGGGTGTAGCCCAACTGCACGTTCTTCAGGCGCAGGTAGTCGCCCTTCTCAACAAAGCGGCTGCTGACGGTGTAGTTATAGCTGTTGCCATTGGGGTTGGGAATGGTGCCATAGATGCCCTGTTCGGCCTTAGATGCAGTCCATACGTCGGCCATGGCTGTGCTCAGTTGCATGCTGGTGCCGTTATACTCGGTGCGGGTGCGCATGCGGTTGTAGATCTCGTTGCCTGCCACGCCCTGGAAGAATAACGAGAAATCCAGACCGCGCCAGTCACAACTCAGGTTCAGACCATAAGTGAGCCAGGGGAACGGGTTGCCGATGTCCTTGCGGTCGCCCAATTCGGTGAGTTTGCCGTCTCCGTCAAGGTCAGCATAGATGGCATCGCCAGCATGATAGGGATTGATTTCACCATCTTGTGCATAGCCAAACCAGTGTTGGTTGGCTCCCTCGTCGGTCTTGAACACGCCTTGGTAGTCATAGCCCCAGAAGGTGAACAATCCGATACCCTCGTCGCTCAGGCGTATGTCGTCGACCCAGAATTTCTCGCCACCATTGAGACGGCGCAACTCGTTCTTGATGATCGACATGTTGCCCTCGATGTTATAGTGGAAGTCACCTACCGTGTTCTGGTGTCCCAGCGTGAGTTCCAGACCCGTGTTGCGCACGGTGGCGGCGTTGATGAGCGCGTCGTAGCGCTGTCCCATCTGGGCATCCATCTTCTTGTAGACAACCATGTCGCGTGTGTCGCGCATGAAGCCCTCGATGGTACCATTCAATCGTCCGCGCCAGAACGAGAAGTCCAGACCCACGTTCCAGGTCTCGGTTTTCTCCCACCAACCGCCGTTGTTGGCGTATGTCAGGATGGTGGCACCCGGGGTGTCGCCGTTTTCGCCCAGAGGATAGGTGATAAACGTAGGTCCACTATTGAACATCGTGGTGGTGAAGGCATTGTTGACAATTTTGTCGTTGCCGATGCGTCCCCAGCCGGCACGCAACTTGAGGTTGTCCAGGTTGTTGTAACGCTTGAGCCAGGGCTCCTCGCTCAGTCGCCAGGCCAGAGCCAGTGAGGGGAAGTAGCCCCACATGTTCTCGGGATACTTGTTGCTGCCGTCGGCACGGAAGTTGAGCGTGGCCATGTAGCGGTCTTTGAGTGTGTAGTGCAGTCGACCGAGCAACGACGTGCGGCGGGTGCGGTCCACACCATCACCGGCAGGGTTGGTTTCGGTGGTCTGGCTGATGTACCAGTTGCGCGGGTCGGGGATGAGGATGCTGTTGCCCGAGCCGCTGATGCTGTAACTGTTATATTCCTCGCCAGTGTGACCCACCATCACATTGAGGTAGTGATCATCGGTGAGTTGTTTCTTGAACGTCAAGGTGTTTTCCCACACGACACTGGTCCAGTGGCGCATTGAACGCTCCAGATAGTTCTTGTCGGCTTGGTCATAGGCCGAGACCTCATACTTGTCGAGGAACGAGCGGTGGTTATAGTCGACATGATTGTAACTGACGTCGGCACGATAGGTCAGGCACTCGAGGGGTGTTATCTCGATGTAGAGGTCGCCAATCCAGCGGCTGTAGACATCGCGCGGGTGATGGTACTCCATCGAACTGATGGGGCTGTACACGTTCTTGAAGTTGCTGGGTGCAGCAATCTTGCCACTCATGTCTTCGCCCTTGGCGTTGACCGAGCCTTCGGGGTAACGGGTAGGATCCCAAGGAGCCATGGCGATGGCCTGTGACAGCAGGTTGGCATCCAGGTTGGCGGCATCGGCACTTGTGTTGCGTCCCCATGAGTAGACATAACTCAGGTTCTCGCCAATCTTGAACCATTTCTTGACCTGGAACGAGGTGTTGGCCCTCAGGGTCAAGCGCTTGAAGTTGCTCTGCTTGATGATACCGTCCTGATCGAACCAACTGGCACTGAACGAGTAGTTGGCCTTGTCGGTACCACCATCAATGCCCAGATGGTAACTCTGGATCCACGCATCCTGGAATACCTCGTCCTGCCAGTCGGTGTCGATGAGGCTATAGTCCAGTCCGTCGGGATACTTCTCGGTCAGCGGCGCGGCATAGTGCGCGTCGGTGCCCATCTTGTAGCGGCGTAGCCACTCGTTGAAGCCCTGCTCGTCGTAGATGCGGCGCTGGGCGGCATTGGCGTTGAGGTCGAGGTAGGTGTTGACAAAGTCTTCCTTGTTCATGAGGTCGAGTTTGCGCCAACGCTGCTGGATGCCGGCATAGACATCGAGTGAGATGCGGCTCTGGCCTTGCTCGCCCTTCTTGGTGGTGACCAGCACCACGCCATTAGCGCCACGGCTGCCGTAGATGGCGGTAGCCGAAGCGTCCTTCAGGATCTCAGTACTGGCGATGTCCGACGGGCTCAGGAAGTTGATGTCATCGCAGATCACACCGTCGACCACATAGACCGGGTCACTGTTGTTGATGGTGCCGATACCGCGGATGCGCACCTGTGCACCTGCACCTGGCTGCCCCGAGTTGGCGTTGACCGTCACACCGGCGGCACGGCCTTGCAGTGCCTGGTCAAGGTTGGCGGCAGGGGTCTTCTTGAGTTTGTCGGCACTGATCGATGACACAGAGCCGGTGAGATCGCTCTTGCGCATGGTGCCATAACCCACAACAACAACCTCGTTGAGCACACGTGCGTCCTCGCTCATGCGCACATTGATGGTAGCCGAACCGGTGAACTGGCGGCGCTCGGGTGTCATTCCCACGAAGGTGAACACCAGTGTGCCGGCACCATCGGCGTTAATCACATACTGCCCGTCAAAGTCGGTGGCAGTGGTCTTGCTGGTCCCTTCGACGCTGACTGTCACGCCTGGCATGGGCGTACCATCACTGTCGTCGATGACCGTGCCCTGAATGGTGATGCCCTGGCCATGCATCAGCAGGGGGAGCAACAGCATCAGAAGTAGAGTAAACTTAAACTTCATTATATCGTAATTATTTGTTATGTTTTCGCCTAATGTTGCGCAAATTTAAAAGAAGATGTCTATTGATGCAAATAAATTGCAACAAAAGTGATGTCGTATTTAGTATTTCTAAGGGTTTTGGTAGGTGGATTGGTAGTGGAACTGCAACTAAGAATAATCTCAGTGTTTAAAAGATGGGGCAGGGCAGAGCACTGCCCCATCTGGAATAATAGACTTAGAGTTGTTGAAAATACTACTTGATGATATACTTATGTCCGTTTTGGATGACGATGCCCTTGTAGTTCTCGTTCACGCGCTGACCCAGCACATTGTACATCGGCTGGTTGGCGTTAACCTCGGCTTGGATAGTGTCAATGCCTGTGCTCTCGCTAGGAGTCACCAGGTATACATTGCCCACGATGAAGGTCTCGGTACCGTTGCCGTTCTCAAATCCGTCGACTGCGCCGGGTGCACCCTGGTTCACCACCTTGCTCACATACTTGATTTGCCACATCTGCAACATGTTGGCACCACGGTCCAGATAGTCCTGAACGAGCAATTCAATGGCATTCCACTCGCCACCGGTGAGGCTGACTTGGATGCCCTTCTCGGCTGCACCACGGGTGATGGGCACGATGGCCAGGGTCATATCCTGCAATGGATAGATGTCAAGGTGCAACTGATCGTAGGGAGTAGCATTCACATCGTTGAACTGCGAGCCGAACCACATGAAGTTGCTGATGGCGTATGCCATCTCGCCTTCAATCTCGATATCATTACCTGTGCCTCCGCCCCATGAGTCGAAGAAGTAGCCTGGTGCATTGTCGGTGTGAGCCGAGAACAGAACCAGTTTGTCACCGGCAGCAAGAGCCGGCACAGCGGGGATAGCAACAGTTGTGAACTCGACGACCTGAGCCTCCGAAGCATTTCCCTTCTCGTCGGCAGCAACAACATTCATGTTATAGGTCGTGCCGGCGGCCAGACCTGTCAGGTCGAGTACAGCCTCGGCACCCGAAGCGGCCGTCTTGTGGTACTCCTTGCCTGTGGCGTTGTCGGTGACAGTGAAGTAGATGTTGGGGCTCAAGTTGTCGGTAGCCTTGAGCGTCAGCGTGGCACTAGTGGCAGTCACTGTGCCCACCTCTGCCGTGACCAGCACAGGAGCCTCGTTGTCCTCATAGGCCACTTGCTCCTTGTAGAGGTAGACGTTGCCCACGATGAACGAATCGGAACCATTGCCGTTGGCAAAGCCGTCGACCTGGCCAGATGCGCCCTCGTTGACAATGCGGCTCACATACTTAATCTGATACATGTTGGCCATGTTTGCACCCTTGGCAACATAGTCGGTCACCGACAGGTCAAACGAGTTCCACTCGTTGCCGGTAAGTTCCTTCTGGATACCTTTCTCGGGACGGCCTGTGATGGGCACGATCGTCAGACTCATGTCCTGCATCGGATAGATGTCGAAGTGCAGATAGTCCATGGCAGTGGCATCGATAGTGGCAAAGCCTGAACCAAAATAGGAGAAGTTGCTGATGCGATAAGCATACTTGTCGCCGATGGTGATTTGTTCACCGGTACCACCGCCCCACGAATCAAAGGCATAGCCCTCGGCGTTGCCTAAGGTGGCTGAGTAGATGGTCTGATAGTTGCTTACTTCAGGCACGGGAATGCTCTCCTGTGCTTGTGCAGCGAGGCCGCTCATGAGCAGACCTGCTGCTAGAATCATAATCTGTTTCATTGCAAATTGTTTTTAAGAGGTTATGAAAAGTGAATAGTGATTATTTGCCTAGCATAATGTTAATCACAGCATTGACATCGGCGATGTCAACCTTGCCATCGCCGGTCAGGTCACTTGTGACTAGTAACTCGTCGCTTGTAACTGTTTTGCCCAGCATGATGTTGATGATCGCATTGACATCGGCGATATCAACCTTGCCGTCACCAGTCACATCGCCCACAATCCCTTGGGCCTTGTCGCGGTAGAAGAAGATGGCATCGAAGTTCAGCCCCACACCTGTTGTCGGGCCGCTGAGAATCGACACAACATTGTCAATGAAGTTGGCAGGGTTGGCAAATACGGGATTGGCACGCGCTGCAATCTCCTCATAGGGGATGTCAAAGCAGTACCACTCGCCGTCACGGTAAAAGTCGCCCAGCAAGCCGTAAATGGTGCCATTGTCGTTGAACGGAGTGAGACCCAGTGCGAACTTGGCGTTGCCGACCCATACCGAGTGGGTGGCGTGCTGCACGTCGTTGCCCTTGAAGGCGATGTGCAACTTGTAGCTGTTATCAAGCATGCTCAGGTCCTTGCCATTGCCTGCGCCGCCTGTCGAGGCAAAGCCCAGTCCCGACCAGCCCATCGAGCCGACTGTCAGTGCTGGAAATTCCTCATCGCGACCAAACGAGTTGACACCCGTCGGGGTAGCGGGATTATAGGTGTTCTCCCACACATACAGGAAGTGGTTGAGGTCATCGACACGATAGTCGGCCAGTGTCTTGTCCTTGATGAGTTGTGCTTCTTGCTCCCCAAGTGAGATGAGCACATAGTCGCTGTGGGCATTCAGATCAAACACAGGCTCGCCATTGTCGTCGAGTGCCTTGTAGCCGTAGCGACCCAAAACCGGGTCATATTCAGGTGTCGTGCCGGCATCGCTGTGCTTCTTGTAGAAGAAGATGTTGTCAAACTCTAACTCTGCCCCGGGATTACCACCACTCAGGAACGAGATCACATTGCCACGGTAGTTCTTCTTGCCGCCATCCACGAGGAAGGGGTTGCCGCTGCTCTCGCTGATGACCGAGAATGGGATGTCGAAACTGTACCAATCGCCATCGCGCTTGTAGTCACCCAGCATCACAGGGCCACTGGTGGTGTTGCCAATGACGAACTGTGAGGCACCCACACCGACAGTGTGGCTCGTGTGGCGAATCAGGTCGGTGCCACGCATGGCAAAGTGCAGGTAATAACTGTTGTCAAGCATCGAGAGGTCTTTGCCCTTGGCAGTGCCACTGGCATTGGTCGATGCATAACCCAGTCCTGACCAGCCCTTGGACTTGACAACAAAACTGTTCCAGGGTTCGACAAGGCCGAATGAGTTGATACCCTCGGTGGGCACGGCATCGTAGGTGTCTTCCCAGATGTAGAGGAAGTTGTCTGTGTCGTCGACACTATAGTCGGCTAGGATGTTGTCACGACCCATCTGATCCATGACGCCACTGCTGGCTCCAATCACGACATAATCGTAGGCATCGGCAAAGTCGAAGGTCGAGTTGCCGTTATCGTCAAGCGACGGGGTGGCATACTTGCCGATGACTGTGGTCTCGTCGGTCGTGGGCAGGGTGGTGTCGACATTGGGATTCTTGTAGAAGAATACATTGTCAAACTCTAGTCCTGCACCGGCATTGCCGCCGCTCAAGAAGTAGAGCACATTGTCCTTGACTGCACTCATGTTGGGATAGAGTGGGGCACCCAGGCTCTTGAGCACACTCACAGGAATGTCGAACGAGCACCAGCGGCCGTCGCGCTTGAAGTCGCCCAGCACGGGCAGCACCTTGTTGCCATCGTGGAATGGCGCCGCACCGATGGTAAACGATGCCGCGCCCACATAGACGGCATGACCCGTGTGCATCAGTTGGTCGGTGCCACGCATGGCAAAGTGCAGGATATAGCCATCCTCATCGAGCATCGACATGTCCTTGCCGGCCTTGCTGCTGCCGGTAGAGGCATAGCCCAGTCCTGACCATCCGACCGACTTGACAACAAAACTGTTCCACGGTTCGTTGAGGCCAAACGAGTTGACACCCTCGGTGGGACGGCTGTCGTAGGTCTGCTCCCAGATGTAGAGGAAGTTATCCACATCGTCCACGCTGTAGTCGGCGCGTATGCGGTCGCCCATCTGATCCATCACGCCGCTGCTGGCACCGATTATCACATAGTCGGTCGAGTTGGCAAAGTCAAAGGTCGAGTTACCGTTCTCGTCAAGCGACAGGCTGCCATATTTTCCCAGTTGGGTAGTGACATCCTCGGTGATGACAACCTCGGTGCCGCCCTCCTCGCCGTTAGGGGTGATATAGTCCTTCTCGTCGGGCTTCTGGTAGACTCGCACATAGTCAACATACATCGAACGCTCGCCACCATTGAGTGCCGTGATGCCTGCAGGGTCCCAGATGGCGGGAATATTACCGCCCACAGCCACATTGAAGAGGAGGAAGAAGCGTTTGTGGAAGTAGTTTCCGGCCGAGTTCTGTTGCGACTTGTCCGAGATGTTCATCTCGAAGTATGGCGTCGTCTGGTCATCGAGATACATCGATATCATGTTCTCGTCCCACACCAGGGTGTAGAGGTGGAATTCCTCATCCTGGATACTGTAGTCATTGGTTGTGGCGCGCGAGTACATCGGGTGTTGCCCGTCGATGTAGGGTCCCCAGTGCAGTGCACTGATGAAGTAGCGCTCCTGTGTGCCGGCTTGGATGCCCTGGCTGCCACCGGCTTCCAGCACATCGATCTCACCACAGTAGGGCCATCCTGTGCCGGTGCTCATGTCGTTGCCCATGAGCCAGAAGGCTGGCCACAAGCCATTGGCGGTCTTGGGCAACTTGATGCTAGCCTGCACGATGCCATGCTTGAAGGCGGCATGACCCATCGAGTTGATGCGACCTGAGGTGAATGATTTTCCGGCATAGTTCTCGCGGCGGGCGGTGAGCACCAGACTGCCATCGGCAACTTTCACGTTGTTGGTCAGATAATACTGCAACTCGTTGTTGCCGCCACCATTTCCGTTGACCTCGATGTTCCACACGTCGGCATCGAGTTGGTTTCCGTTGAACTCGTCGCTGAACACGAGTTCGTAGCCATCGAGCGATGGCGCGCGATTCAGCCACTGTGCATGAGCTGCAAGTGCAAGTGGCAACATCAGGATTAATAATTTTCGTGCCATAATTAGTTAGGTTATAGGTGTTTATATGGGGTTCGTTCCTGGATTAATTAGTGTTGTGGGTCAGGGCTTCACTTGCTTGCTCACCTGGGTGTTGCCGTCACTCATGCGAGTCACAACGATGCAGATGCCAGGTTGTGGGGTGAGGGTGCGCTGTCCCTGCAGGTTATAGTATTCTATGCCGCATGGCTGTGACAGGGCCGACAGATTTTCGACCGACGACTCACCCACATAGTCGAGTTGAAACCAATTAAAGCCACATGGGTCACTGCCAGTGTTCACCATCTCAAGCGTGTGGCGGCCGGCATCGAGGGTGGCGTGTACGGTGTAAGTCTGCCACCCACCCAGTGCGGCAGTGAGAGTTTGCTGCGCCATCAATTGGTCATCACTCATGACACTCAAGGCCGCTTGCCGTCCCTGAGCAAGGTTGAGGCGAATGTTGATGGTGTAGACTCCAGGGTGGGGGAGGTCGACCTGATAGCGGGCTCGTGCCTGGTCGCTGAACTGACTGAATTCGACCGCGACATCCGACTCCGAGTCGGTGTTCAGATCAATTGTTCCACCCGACATGTAGATGTAGTCCTTGGCTGCGATGCGCTGGCCAGGAGCGAAGAAACACTCGCGGTCGAATGACGAACTGTGTACATATATGGTACCCAAGCGCGTGAGGGGACTGTCGTCGGCATTGCTCTCAAACATACGATAATAGGGGTATCCATAGTTGTTGTTTCCATGCCCCATAAACCAGCAGTAGCCGGCCACGTGTTCACTCAACTCAAGCACTTGCAGTTTCTCGACCATCGATTGTACCTGAAAGTCGGCATTCAGGTTGCCGTTGTTGTTCTCCCAAGCGCAGAACTCAGTGAGCAGCAACGGTGTCTGTCCGTGCTCGTCGAAGTATCTTTTCAGGTTGGGATAATTGTCATTGTAGTTGTCAACATAGAGGTACTTGTTGACATACCAGTCAACTGCGGCGGCATAGTCCATGTAGCAGTGCAGGGCGATGTAGTCCATGCGAGGATCGTGGTCGTAGAGGTTGTTGTACTCGGCGATGAACGCATCAAGCCAGTCAACAGGTTGCCACACGCGACCGCCCACGCGCTCGCCGCTGAAGTTGAGCGCCGGTGACACCAGTGCGGTGCCATACTGCTCGGCCAGGGCTTCCAACTCAGGCCACTTCTCGGCGGCTTGGGCTGGGGTCATGTTGGCCTGCGACGAGAAGTTGGGCTCGTTGAATCCCAGCAGATAGCGTGTGCCGTCATTGTTGGACAGATAGGTGTTCAGGCGTGTAGCATCGTAGTTCCCGTTCCAGCACATCGGGGCATAGTTGATGTCGCATGCACTGCCGCCCAGGTTGGCGGGCTGCCGCTCGGGATCTACAGCCCAGTTGTAAGTCCACGACACCCCTGGTGCCAGCGCCTCAATGGCATGCTGGCTATAGTAAGGGCCATTGTCGCTGTAGCCGCGTTTGTCACTGCGGCGCATCTGCGCCTGCCCAGAGAGAGCAGTGAGCAACAAGGCCAACAGGATTGTAGCGAATATTGTTTTCTTCATTTGCTTTAGGATTTATTGATTATACAAAAATCGACTTGCCCTGTCATTGCCGCCGATGGCACGGGGGCAATGCTAGTGCAAAATTACTGTGACTTCCTCATACGCGTACAAAATAATACTACGACTTCGGTTCAATGGCCACTACGACAAAAACTCACTTTTGAAATATTTTTTGTTACTTTTGTGCCTATATATCAACATTTTCAACTATCTTTGCAACCTCAACAATTTGACAACATGAAACGCCTTCAAGCCATAGCGGCAGCAGCGGTCATCATCATCACATTCGCTGCCCAAGCACAGTATCAGATGCTGCGCAATTACCCTAGTGCACTCACCGGGGGAGGTACACAAAACTGGAATCTTATGCAGACCGACGAGGGACTGCTCTATCTTGGAAATTCACGGGGACTGATGTGTCATGACGGGTATCGCTGGACATGTGTGCCTAACGCCAACTATAGTGATGTGCGTGCCATCTGGTATGATGCCAAGCAGCGGAGGGTATATGCCGGTGGATTCAATGAGTTGGGCTACTATGACCTGTCCAATCGGTTGGCTGCCCCGCGTTATGTGTCACTCACGCCACTGTGGCAGGCACGGGGTGGCGACCTGGGTGATGTGTGGAGTGTTCATTCGCTGGCCGATGCGGTGGTCTTTCAGTGCAAGCGGCATCTGGTCGTCTATCGTGAGGGTCAAAAGCACCTGCAAGTGGTGCCAACACAGAGCGAGGTGATGGCGACGGCTGTCGACAACGGTCGACTGATGGTGGCATGTGTCGATGGTTTATATGCGTTTAATGGCAAGGCACTCACGCGCCTGGCGGGCGATTGGCCCGCATCAGATGTGCTGGTGCGCGCCATCCTCTCGACCGACTACGGCCTGTTGTTGGTCACTGCCGAGCAAGGTGTCTATCGCTACGATGGCGACGTGGTGATGCCATGGGATCTCGACATCACGCCGTTCTTGATGCAGAACAAGGTTTTCTGTGCTACGGCCAGCGGATCTTGCCTGGCATTTGGAACCATACGCAATGGGTTGGTGGTCAAGGATATGAAGACAGGACGGTGTGACTATGCCAACGTGGCGACGGGATTGCAGAACAACACGGTGCTATCGGTGGCCTTCGACGCGCGTGGCAATGTGTGGATGGGTCTGGACAATGGTGTGGCCTACATGATGCGCGACATGGCATTCCAGTCGCTGTTGGGCGACAACCGCCTCATCGGGCGCGGTTACGCCTCGCTCGTCGATGGGAATGTGATGTATCTGGCTACCAATCAGGGGCTCTTCACGACTGTCTACCCGCTGAGCAGTGGTGCTGTGCCACCAACCGTGCAGCCGGTGGCGGGCATCACGGGGCAGGTGTGGAGCCTGCGCAAGACCGATGCGGGCATCCTGTGTGGCTGCGACCAGGGTGCAATGCTCATCAGGGGTGGAACGATCTCGCACATTGCAGGGCCTGCGGGCACGTGGGACTACTGTCAACTCAAGCATCACCCGGGTTTGGTGCTGGGGTGCGACTACAACGGATTCTTTGTGATGCGCATCACAGGCGGGAATGTCACCTATCTAGGCAAGGTCCAGGGTATCGACCTGTCGAGTGCACGATTTGAGGAAGATTCCGACGGAACCATCTGGATTGGCGACTGGCAGAAAGGCATCTACCACATTTGGCTCGACGATGACGGCACGAGGGTGGTCAAGCAAGAACACTTCGGCAAGGACCATGGGCTGCTGGTCGAGGGGGGCAATCAGGTGTGCAAGTTGCAAGATACCGTCATGGTGTCGTCGGTCGATGGCTTTCTGCGTTACGACCGCGCCACGGGCAAGTTGACTCACGTTCAGTGGCTGAACCATCTGGTCAACCACTACGGCACCTCGGTGGCGCTGTGCGAGACACCTAGCCATGACGCATGGGTGCTGACCGGCGACAACATCATGCTGCTCAGGCGGCAATCCACCGGAGTGTGGGAGGTGGACAGTGCAACATTTGAGAGTGGCATCAATCTGGTGACCATGTCACTGGGGCACATGGGCTTCGCCGACTCGACACACACCATCTTCAACACCAACAACGGCTTCTGCGTGGCCAATCAGTCGCTGGATCATGCAGTCAAGGCTCCCCTGCAGGTGATGATTCGCCGTGTCACCGACCTCAATGGTGCCGACACGATGTATACTGTCGTGCAGCAGGGCGACAAGGCCGTCTTGAAAATCCCCAAGCGTCACAACTCGATTCGCATCGAGTTTGCCCTGCCCGAGTATCATGGCGATGGCATGGTCACCTATCAGTGTTATCTTGAGGGTTATGACCGCGAGTGGGGAGCCGAGCAACCTGAGCCGAGCAAGGACTATACCCAACTGCCCAAGGGTACCTATCAGTTGCATGTGCGGGCACGCAATCACTATGACGCGACCACCAGTCAGGCCACGCTCACGCTGGTGGTGCTGCCGGCTTGGTACGAGACATGGTGGGCCTATCTCTTCTATGCCATGCTGATGGCGTTGTGTGGATGGCTAGTGATACGCTACATCGAGTGGTGGCAGCATCGTGCCCTGCAACGTGTCGAGGACGAGCGCAACAGGCAACTCAAGGAGCAACAGATGGCGTTCCAGATCGAGAAGGCCAAGCAGGAGCACGAGGTGATGGAGGCACGCAACACCCAACTGGAGCATGACTTGAAGCACAAGAGCAGCGAGTTGGGCGACTTCACCATGAACCTCATGCGCAAGAACGACATGTTGCAGCAACTGGATGCCAGCCTGGCCGAGTTGGCCGACAGCATCAAGCACGACGAGCCCAAGGCGAAGCTGTCGCAGCGGGTCAGAGCCATACGCAAGAGCATCCTCGACAACATGAACGACGATGACAACTGGGACAAATTTGAGGAGAACTTCAACCTGGTCTATGACAACTTCATGACCAAGTTGCTGGCGCAGTTCCCCGACCTGAACAAGAATGATCGCAAATTGTGTGCTTACTTGCGGTTGGGCTTGTCGAGCAAGGAAATCGCCTCGTTGCTCAACATCTCGCTGCGCAGTGTCGAGACCTTCCGCTACCGACTGCGCAAGAAACTGGGCCTGGAGCAAGGCGAGAGCATGACCGACTTCTTCCAGCACCTGTAACTCTCTTTTAATCACACGAATGATCATGAATTCTCATTAATTTTTTAGGGGATTGTATACCTTGCCCGATCGTTGCAATATCGCTGAAAGCGATTGATTTGGATAACCGGGGGTGGAACGTAGTGACACCCTCGGACAGGATGCTATCAATAATCCTCGCTGCAAGCGAGCATTTGGTTGCGCTACAAGGTGCTCGCTTGCAGCGAGATTGTCTGTTAACGTGAGTTTGGCGAAAATAAGTTGTTGATACACAGGTCCTCCCCTAAGTTAGGGGAGGTGGCACGGAGTGCCGGAGGAGTGTGTGATACTGCTCGGCTGCCTGACACACGCCCCCGCCGCAAAGCGGCACCCCCTCTAACTTAGAGGGGGAATTGCTAACGCATTGATTATCAAACAACAAATTCGTCGAGCTCACGATAATTTTCTTGCCCTAAATTCATGTCAATTCACGGTAATTCGTGTGGAGAAAAAACAGGCGGGCGGCAAAATTTTTTCAGAAAAAGTTTGGCAGTCCCAAAATAAAGTAGTACCTTTGCACCACCAGAACCCGCCAAGCCTCTCAACGATGCTCAAATGTGCGGGTCGTTTTATTATTAATAAGTAATAAACGCAATGGGTTTCCCCGTGAGTGGTGAAAGACACACGAATTATCACGAATGAACATTAATTTTCTAGGTACTTAATTTGGGAGTTATATACGAGTTGTCCCCCAATTAGTGTTTTATTTTTTGGTGAGGAAGCAGCGTCACCGAAGGTGACAATCTGAGTAACCGGTGGTGGAGCGTTAGCGACACCTCCGGTATGTGGGCATACTAAATATCTCGCTGAAAGCGAGCATTTGGTTGCGCTACAAGGTGCTCACTTGCAGCGAGATTGTCTGTTAATGTGAGCTCGGCGAAAATAAAGTTGTTGATACACAGGTCCTCCCCTAAGTTAGGGGAGGTGGCACGGAGTGCCGGAGGAGTGTGTGATACCGCTAGGCTGCCTGACACACGCCCCCGCCGCAAAGCGGCACCCCCTCTAACTTAGAGGGGGAATTGCTAACGCATTGATTATCAAACAATAAATTCGTCGAACTCACGATAATTTTCTTGCCCTAAATTCATGTCAATTCATGGTAATTCGTGGGGAAAAAACAGGCGGGCGGCCCGAGGATGGGCTGCCCGCCATGGTAGTTGTGTCTAATCAGTGTTGTTGATTAGTTGTTGAGCTTGCCGAGGATGAGGTTCACAACGGTGCCTACTTCATCTACGTCAACCTTGCCGTCACCGTTGAGGTCGCCAAACACTCTCATGATATACTTGTACTCGGCGCTTTTGGTTGCCAGTACGTTGCCGGCAGCGTCGGTTGCGGTGAAGGTGAGTGTTCCGCTTTCCAGCATGTTGACACCCTTCTCGGGGTTATATTCCTTGGGTTGTTCAGCGTCATTGATCTTGAAGGTCAGCGTTGCGCCCTCGGGCAGAGCGGGCTCGACAGTAGCCTTGACATTCACCAGTTCAGTGTAGTCACCCGGTTCCTTATCCAGCGTGATGGTGTAGGTCGTTGCAGGGAGTGCGGGAACGGTGACGTTCTGGGTTGCGACTTTACTGATGTCCTTGCCCTCCTCTTTTGCAGTGGCGGTGAAGACAAATGTCTGTTCCTCACTGGTGCGAGCCACTGTGCAGGGATTCTCAACTTCCTCGCCATCCTTGTAGAGCTTGACCGTGCCGGCACCGGTTGCGGTGACGGTGTAAGCCTCTTCGCCCTCGGTCACGACAATCTCAGGAGTAGCAGTCTTCTCAACCACATACAGGTAGACGGGTTTTTGCGATGCGCTCCCATAGCAGGAGAACAATGTGTTACTACTATTGAATTGCATGTATTTGTTCTCATTGTCACCCTGGAAAACTACCGAGAATGTGCCGTCCTCTAATGTGGTGATGGCAGCTTTGCCGTTATTATCGAGTTGAGACTCGGTTCTCAAATAGTTCTTGGTTGAACTAGCGGCATAGAGGTAGCCTTCCTTATATACATCAAAGAAGGTGTAGTAGTCACCATCTTGACCGAGCACCATGGTCTGGTATGTAACATTGGCATTGGTGAAGTCGAGCGTGGACAAAGGAGCCGTTAAGTCAGTGCCTAAGCCGCATTTCACAGCAGCACGGTTGTTATCGTTCTGTCCACCCATGACATACATATCATTATTCACTCCTGCGATGAGCACTTGCTTGCCGGCTTCCAGTTCGGTCAAGTCGGTCACCAGTTTAAACTTTTTGGCAGGCACGAAGAGGTCAACCGTGTAGGTGAAGTCACCTTTAAACTCGCGGCCGGCGCCATCAACGGCTTCAATTGTTACCGTCGTATTCTCGGCAACGTTCACAGTGAAGGCTGCGTCTGTGATTTCTTCATCACTATCGTTGACTTTGTATGAAATAGCCAAGTCGCCGAAACCGTTCTTCGGGGTGAAGGTCACATCGGTAGCCTTATACAGCGTTGTACCCGAAGCCACGCTCGGCTCGATGCTGAAGTCCGGCAACTCGATGGTGTAGGTGCCGTCCCAAGTAGCCTCGTTGGTGCCATCGGTGGCATAGACGTGGACCTCGGTGGTCTCGTTGAGCGTGAACGGCACGGTGTAGTCAAGCTCATTGCCGCCGTTCAGGGTGTAGGTGATCATGGCAGTTTGGCCTTCTTCAAGTCCAGTTGCGGTGATGGTCACGGTCACAGGCTCAGTATAGGTGCCGGCCTCAGGGCTCACCGTGATGGCGAATGGAGCGGCCGGGGTAACGTCGGTAAACTTCGTGGGATAGAACTGGATAGTCCCATTATAGATGCCCACAAAGCCCTCGATGTCAAATTTCTTGTCGGTAACGTCGTTGGGGAAATCTTGCAGCGAGAAGTTGTCGCGTCCCTGCAACGTATGTTCTTCGGCATCAGTGATGGTGAAGTTCTGGTTTACTGGTGCGGTGATGCTCACATTCTCGAGCTTCACATACTGGTTCATGTTGGTTGCAGCGATGTTGGGGATGGTCATCACAGTCGGGTCAACCTGGGTGTCGCCAACCTCCACGTCAAAATCGGTTTCTTTCGCCTCAAACAGGCCTTTGTAGATCGACACGGTGCCAACGATGTTGCTCACGGTGTAGCCTTTATCGGCTGCGTCATGGCTATCATAGAGCAGGGTGTAGCCCGTGTCATCCTTGATGTAAATGTGTTTGGAGGCATCGGTATATACCACTGTAGCGCTGCCGGTCATGCGGAACACTTTGCCATTTTCTAAAGCGGTGAGTTCTGCGATGTTGGCCACAGTCGTCACCGGGGTGAAGGTGATGGTCTTCTGGGCAACCTCGCTCACATCCTCGCCCAGTTTAGCCTTGGCGTAGACGGTAGTGGTCGTGTTGATGGTGAACGGCTCGTCATAGGCCTGGAACTCGCCATCGTTGAGAGCATACTGGATAGTTGCACCATCGGTAGCACAAGTGATGGTGCAAGTCACATTGTCACCCTCAACAGGGTTCTCTGCATTGAACTCAATCACTGGCTTAGCGACGGTTACTGCTGGAGCAGTGCCTGTTTCGATACCATCTAGGTTGACTTCATCAATGATGGCCTGGGTGTTTGATGTGTTGAACACAATCTTCAAATACAATGTCGACACTTGTGCCTCGACAGGAAGATTGTAGGCACGTTCAACAAATGATGTTGCTCCATCACCAGTTCCGTCCACTTCGGTATAATCACCATTAGCACTGGTTGCATAGTATGCAGTCGTACTGTAAGTTCCCTTAACTGATGCGGCTTTCCACTGATAAGTCAGTTTAAGGGACTCATAGTTGGCTACATTCAGTGGGCCTATCACGATGCTTGCATCACTGCCCTGGGTTGATTGATTCAAGCCAGACAGAGTGGAACCTGTTGTGTTTTTTCCCTGTTTAGCATTGCCCACAGTGTATCCTGTGATGCCGCTGTAAACATCTTCGACACCTGTTTTTACACTATACGAATCATTCCAATCTCGAGCAGATCCGGGATTATCACCAAACGACTCATGGAAGAGCATAGTAGGCTCTTGTGCCCATGCACTGGTGCATAGGAGCATTAACATCATTAATGATAGTAATTTTTTCATAATGAGTGATTTTTAGTTGTTAATAATAATTGGTTTGTATCTCAGTTATTTTTCTTTTTCTAGATGTTCTAGATTTTCTAGACTTTCTAGAGGTTCTAGATTTTCTAGATATTCTAGATTGTCTAGAGGGGGATGTTGTGGGTGGCGAGGAGGGCTCGCAGGCGGGTTACCTCGGCCTGCAAGGCCTGGACCTGGGCCTTGAGATGGTCAATCTCTTGCTGCTGAGTGGCGCGGCGGTGGAGCCGTGCGGCTGTCATGCGCTCCCTGATGCCTCCGCCCTCGATAAATTCTTTCTCTTTGCGCTTCTGGTAGCTCATGAGCATCTTGTCGACCATGTGGCACAGGGTGAGTGCTGTGTTGGCGGCTTCCTCGTCGGTCCACCGCTCGAAGTAGGGCTGGTAGTCCTTGAGGCGGTTGTGGCTGCGACAAAATGCGAGCATGGGTTCGAATCGCTGATGCGACTCATCCCACACGTCAATGTCGTGCTTGGTCAAATAGTCCTCATAGTCCTCCTGGAGTTCCTGTATGCTGGACCGTGCCACGTTGAGGAGTTTGAGCTCCAGTTCCATGGATGTGACCCCGTCGGCACTGCCCTCGACGATGTTCTGCTTTCCCGACCTTGCCGCCTGCACCATCTGGTCGACGGTGCGGTCGCCATAGGTGGGCAAGAACCGGCGTGTGAAGGCATAGGTCATCTGATAGAGCACCACTGTCTTCTGGTAGAACCAGAGGCATTTCCAGTTGGTCTGCTGTCGCAGGACCGACTCAATTTTTTTTGCTGGCTCTGGTAGACAATTTGCCATTTGAAATGGTGAATTCGTTTAAATGGCGCAAAGATAGTGTTTTATTTTAAAAAAAGCAAGGCTTTTTTCTAGAATTTCTAGGATTTCTAGATTTTCTAGAATTTCTAGAGGGGGGAGCTGAGTGTCAAGCCTGGGGGTCACAGCGTGTGGTCGATGGGCTTGTACTTCCAGTAGCCGTCGTTGAGGTTGAGCAGATTCTTGAAGTCCTGGGTGAGCACGGGCCCCAGTTGTGGATAGTCGATGAGCACCTCGATGACGCCCTCGGCGGTGGGAGCGATCTCGCCGGCGGGGTAGTCAAAGATGATGCCCATGCGCGTGGCATGAAAATCGTTGGCCACCTTGGACGCATGCTCGAGTTGCAACTGCTTCTCGCGGTTGAGATGCTCAATCTTGTTGTTGATGAGCGAGAGCAGGATGTGCTCGTCGTTGGGGTTGATGATGCTCTTGCGCTGGATGACCGACTGCTTGATGCGGTCGTAGTGCACATATTGTGTGGTGAGCGTCGATGTCTCGCCATTGCGTGTGCGGTGGTCCACCTCCATGACCAGCATTCGCAGCGAGGTGAGGATGGGGTAGGCGAGCAGTTGCTCGCAGTAGGCATATCGTCCCACCAGCTTGGGCTGCCGCTCGGTCTGCTTGTAGTCGGTGAGCGCCTCGATGGTGAAGTGTGGTGTGCTCATCCACTGTGAGGCACTTGCCGCCAGGTTGTTGTTCTCGTTGCCAAACATGCACTTGTGCAAGGCACGCTCCAGCGCGGGTAGACTGTCGTTGCCGTTGATGCTGGCGGGCCAGCGCACCTTGACGCGCCGCACGCACACATAGTAGGAGTTCTCGTCGCCACGGATGCTGGGTGTGCGGCTCACATGATAGGCGTGAAACTCCTTGATGTCGAACGTGTCGGGAATCGAGGCCGTGGTGAGTGTGTCGGCGACGGTGGCGGTGGTGTCGCTGCGCTGCCACAGGTCGTGGCTCTCGCCGCTGGCCTCGATGCGCAGCGAGAGATACCAGAATGCCGCTGCGATGTCGACGATGACCAGCAGGGCGATGATGATGACCAGATTGCGTTTGCTCATGATTGCTGGGAAAACTGGGATTGCTGGGAAAACTGGGTTTACTGGGGCTGGGACTACAGATTGTCCAAATGCTCCTTGACGCGGTTCATGAGCCACCTGGGGGTGGAGGTGGCACCGCAGATGCCGATGTGCTGCTTGCCCTGCAGCCATGTGGGGTCGATCTCGCTCTCGTTGCTGATGAGGTGCGAGTCGGGGTTGGCGTCGAGGCACTCGGCAAAGAGGATGCGCCCGTTGCTGCTCTTGCTGCCGCAGACAAAGAGGATGAGCTCGTGGCGCCGGGCAAACTCGCGAATCTGCGGGATGCGATTGGCGACCGAGCGGCAGATGGTGTCGTAACTCTCAAACTTGACTCCGGACTGCACGCGGCGGCTGATCTCGTCGACGATGTGCTTGAAACCCTGCACCGACTTGGTGGTCTGCGAGTAGAGGTAGATGTCGCGCGAGTAGTCGATCTTGTCGATCTCGTCAACACTCTCGATGACCAGCGCTCTGCCCTCGGTCTGCCCCACGAGCCCGTTGACCTCGGCATGGCCGCGCTTGCCGTAGATGACAATCTGCGGACGGTCCTTGCCGTGCCACGTGGCGTGGATGCGTTGCTGCAACTTGAGCACCACAGGGCAGGTGGCATCGATGATGTGGATGTTGTTGCGCCGCGCCATCTCGTAGGTCTCGGGTGGCTCACCGTGGGCACGCAGCAGCACTTTGACGTCGTGCAACTGCGCCAGTTGCTCGTGGGTGATGGTCTCGAGTCCGATGCGTTGCAGCCGCTCGACCTCGTTGCTGTTGTGCACGATGTCGCCCAGGCAGTAGAGGTGCCCCGAGTTGTGCAGTTCCTCCTCGGCCTTGCTGATGGCGGTGGTCACGCCGAAGCAGAATCCCGATCCAGTGTCAATTTCTATTTCCATCTTGCGCATTGTGCATTAATGATGCTTGGAAGGCACCCATGAGGAAGGCGTTCTGCTCGGCTATGGTGAGGTGCGAGTTGTCGAGCACAATGGCATCCTCGGCCTGTCGCAGCGGGCTCTCGGCTCGCGTGGTGTCGATGCGGTCGCGCTCGTTGACATTGTGCAGCACCTCGTCGAGCGTGGTGGTCGTGTCGCCCTTGCCGCGCAACTCGTCGTAGCGCCGCTGTGCGCGCACCATGGGGTCGGCGGTGACAAAGACCTTGAGCTCGGCATCGGGAAAGACAACGGTGCCGATGTCGCGTCCGTCCATGACGATGCCCTTGTCGCGCCCCATGGCCTGCTGCTGCCGCACCATGTCGCGCCTGACAAAGCCGATGGCTGCGATGATGCTCACCTTGTCGCTGACGCGCATCGAGCGTATCGCGCTCTCGACATTCGCGCCATTGAGGTAGGTCTCGCTGCGGCCCTCGTCGTTGGCACGGAAGGTGATGTGGATGTCGCCGATGCGCTGCTGCAGGGCGGCCTCGTCGACGCTGTCGCCGTCAATCAGGCCGTTGTCCAGACAATAGAGCGTGACCGCCCGGTACATGGCGCCGGTGTCGATATAGGCATATCCGATGGCACGGGCCAGCGCCTTGGCCATGGTGCTCTTGCCGGTCGACGAGTAGCCGTCGATGGCAATGGTTATCTTACGTTGTTTCATAGTTTAAGCGATTTGGATATGCAAAGGTAGCCAGAAATCGGTTGACGGCAAAATTTTCTCTAGGCTTATCTGCCAAAAGATGTTCAAAAAGCATCTTTTTGGCACATTTTTTGCAATTTATTTGGCGGTTTGCCAAAAAGTTCGTAACTTTATAGCGATTTTTGGAGACAATCAATCACTAATAAAAAATAATACTATTAATTATGGGACTTTTCAAGAACATCGTTGACGCGGCCAAGTCAGCCGCAGTACCCAATGCTTATGGTCAACCTGGCTATCCACAAGGGCAATACTATGGCCAGCCTGGAGTGAACCCCATGGCAGGTGCCATGGGAGGCGGCATGCTGGGTGGTGTCATCGGGCAAGTGATGAACCAACTGGGCGGCCAGCAACCCATGCAGGGACAGCCTGGCTATCCTCAACAGGGCTACATGTCGGGCGTGCAGGGACAGTATCCTCAACAGCAAGGCTATTCCCAGCAGTATCCTCAACAGCAGGGTTATCCGCAGCAGTATCCTCAGCAGGGCTATCCCCAGCAGTATCCTCAACAGCAAGGCTATCCGCAGCAGTATCCTCAGCAGCAAGGCTATCCCCAGCAGTATCCTCAACAGGGCTATCCCCAGCAGGGCTATATGTCGGGTGTGCAAGGCCAGTATCCTCAGGGTCAGTATCCACAGGGCTACCCACAACAGCCGCCCAAGTCGGCTGCCGCAAACGCATTCCAGCAAGCCAAGGCGGGTGTGGTGACCCAGCAACCGACCGGGCAGCCGAAACCTTTCGGACAGACCACCCAGACCACTCAACAGACAGCCTTCAACCAGCAGCGCAGCGGATATCCGCAGCAGCAACAACCCGTGCAGCAACCTGCACAACGCCCCATGCAGCAACCCGCACAGCAACCTGTGCAACCGTCGGCTGGAGCGTCCAAGTTCAAGCAGGCTCAAATCAGTGATGAGGCCAAGGGCGTGGTCTCGGTCATCAACATGGCCAGCAATAGTGTGCAGTCCACTCAGAAGTAACCCCACAACAGCAAGACTATGGAAGAGAATTATCAATCAATCGAACTCGTGGTGAAGTTGATGGCCAAGACGGGCCTGTTCTTTGCCAGTGTTGATGGCGAATATGCCGACAGCGAGCGCACCTTTATCGAGAACTATATCAACCAATTGTCGGCAGTCGGGCCCGTGGATGAGGTTAAGGACATGCTTGAGAATGCACTGAACCAGCACTTCACGCTCGACGAGATCATCGACGAGACGCGGCAATTGCTCACCTGCTTCACGCAACCCGAGGACAAGCAGGCAATTGTCATGTCGATGGCCAACTTCATCGAGCAGGTCATCCGGGCCGATGGCGTGGAGCACCCAGCCGAGAAGCAGGCATTCCTGGCCTGGGCCAACGCTCTGGTTGCCTAAGAAACTAGTCGCCAAGCCCCCAAGCCCCCCTAAAGGGGGGTGTACAAAGTGGCAGCCACAACAGTAGTCCTCTCTTTAGGGGGTTAGGGGGCTTCTTTAACTCCCTTAACTACTGACAAGTAACTACTTTAGAAAATTAACTACTTAACTTCATAACTACTTAACTACTAAAAAATATGGCTTACAAGATTATCGACATTGAGGGCGTGGGTGAGGTCTACGCCGAGAAACTGATTGCCGCAGGCATCGTGAAGGTAGATCAACTGCTTGACCGTTGTGCCGCTCCCCAGGGACGCAAAGAACTGGCCAAGGCTACCGAGATTCCCGAGAAATTGATTCTGCGTTGGACCAACCACGCCGACTTGTTCCGCATCAAGGGTGTGGGACCACAGTTCGCCGAACTGCTCGAGGCCGCCGGTGTCGACACTGTCAAGGAACTGCGCAACCGTGTGCCTGCCAACCTGCAGCCCAAGCTGGAGGAAATCAACGCCGAGAAGCATCTGGTGCGCCGCGTGCCTGCGCTGAAGGAAGTTGAGAAGATGGTCGCACAGGCCAAGGAACTTGACCCCCGCATGACCTACTGATCAATGCACAATGCTCAATGTACAATTGCCGCCCGGGCGCTGTAGGCTCCGGGCGGCAATCTTAATTCTTAATTTTGAATTACTTGCAGTATTCCTTGTAGAGGCCGATATACTCCATCACAATGTCGATGGCACCTTGCTCCATGTCGAGCTTGAGCGAGCCGTCGTGAGCCACATCGGCAACCACATTATACACTGCGCACCAGTCATTGTCTAAATAGACCTGCGCATCAATCAACGCAGCAATAAAGGCCACAGTGAAGCTGTTGTCCTTGTTCTTATTCACAGCCTCATGAGCCAGTCTAGCGGCCTCGCTCACCTCAAAGTAGTTGCTCATTGCCTTGGCGTAGGCATAGACACACAGAGTCTTGGCATCCAGTTTCTTGACCAGCTTGTCGATGGTCTTGACCTTGTAGCGCTTCATCAGGTATTCACCCAACTGGCCGTAACTGTCATGGCCCTCAAAGGCCCAACCGATGCTGTTGATTACTGCCATACGCTCGTCAACGGGCGAATTCTTGTCGGCCAAGAAGTCCAATAGTTTGGTTGGGATGAAATCACCGGGTTCAAGTTCGCTTGCCAATTGCACCATGGGGTGTGTGGCGTATGCCTGGCAGAAATTGGTTGAAGTCAAGGGCGAGTCGGCCCACATGGCAGCAGCCCACATCACCATGAGGGTCAGTGCAGCAAATAATCTTTTCATATCAATTCATTTTTTCAGTTAGTAATTATATATTGTTCTCGTCTGCAAAGATACAAAAACTGTGCCAATGCACCAAAAATTAGAGTAAGAAAAAGAGAGACACGCCGATGACCGAGATGATGGCACCGATGACGCTCTTGAATGTGATGGGTTGGCGGAATAGCCACCAGGCAGGCAGGATAATGATAATTGGGGTCAGGGCCATGAGCGTGCTGGCAATGCCGGCTGCAGTGTATTGCACGGCCATGAGCGAGCAGCCCACGCCGACAAATGGGCCGAAAATGGTGGTTGCCACCGCGGCGGTCATGCCCTTGCGGTCGCCCACACTGCGGCGCAGCGGGGCAAAGGTTTCCTTGAAGTACATGAGTATGGCAAAGCCCACGATGCCTGCGATGCAACGATAGAAATTGGCGAAGAAAGGCAGCAACCACGATGGCGTGGTGGCGGTCATCGAGGCTTCGTAGTGATTCATGCCTATCTTGCTCAGCACCAGGCCTACGCCTTGACAGATGGCTGCACCAATGGCAAACAGCACACCATTCAATGGCAACTTGAGCGACAAACGATGTCCGTCGCCACGGCCCAGGATGGTGATGCCGATGCCCGCCAGTGTCACGGCCATGGCCAGGATGGCGGTGGGCTGCAGCGACTGTCCCAGCGTGAACCACGCCATGATGGCGGCGGTGATGGGAGCCAGCGTCATGAACAGCTGGCCAAACTTCGAGCCGATGATGATGTAGCACTGAAACAAACAGTAATCACCTATCACATAGCCCACAAGCCCCGATAGCAACATCCAGCCGTAGGCCTCGCTACTGGCATTGGCTGGCAACGGGTTGCCGGTTATCGCCCAGAACAGAACCAGCGAAAACAGTAAGGCGAAGCCCATGCGCAACACATTGAGTGTGAGGTTGCCCATGCGCTTGCTGCCATACTCGCTGAGCAGTGCTGTCGCTGTCCACGAGAAGGCCACTCCGATGGATATGAGTTCGCCAGTCATTAGTTTTTGGTTTTCAGTTTTCAGTTTTCAGTTCTCAGTCTTCAGTAGCTACCGAAAACCGAAAACCGAAAACCCATTGTGAGTTACCCGTTCTCGAAGCCGAGTTCGATGACCTTGGCGCGGACTGCGGCATCATCGACATTACCCTCGACATAGGCGATGCCCTGTGCCAGATCGACGGTTACTTTCTCGGCACCATCGAGTAGGGCGAGACCTTTCTCTACAGTGGCCTTGCAGTGGTTGCACATCATGCCACGAACCTTGAATTCCTTCATAGCGGTAGTTTTGTTATGTTTGATTTTGTAAGATTTCCAGTAGTTGCTGCCCATGCCCACCACAAGCATGGCAATGAGGAAGATGCTGCACACCCAGTTGAGCCAAGTGACGGGCATCTGGTGGCTCATGGCACCATGATGGTGAGGCATAGCGTTGACAAAGGTCTCGCGCAACCCCGGCCAGTAGTCCACCACCACACCAAAGGCAATGGCACCCAGCACGATGGATGCCAGATAGGCCCACATCGCCTTGCGGCCAAACGACTTGGAGATTACCAGCATCGATGCCAGGTTGGCGGCAGGCCCGGCCATGAGCATCACTAGGGCGCATCCGGGCGACAGCCCCTTCATCATCAGTGCGGCGGCGATGGGGATGGACCCCGTGGCACAGATATACATCGGCACTGCCACCAGCACGATAATCACCATGTTCAGCAGTGGCCAGCGGGCGTAGGTCTGGAAGAAGTCATCGGGCACCAGCACCGTGATGAGCGTGGCAACGACCAAGCCCAGCACCAGCCAGCGACCGATGTTCTGTATCATCTCGTAGAATCCATAGCGCAGTGCCTCGACCACACGCCCCCACAGGGTGGGCTTGAGCGGCTCGGCGGTGGCACACGAGTCGGCGCAGTCGGTCTCGTCCTGTACCACTCCGCGGCGTTCCAGGGCACCCACTACATTACCGCCCAGCATGGCGGTGACCAGAGCGGCCACCGGGCGCAGGATGGCAAATGGCAAGCCCATCATCGAGTAGGTGGCTGCGATGCTGTCGACACCCGTCTGCGGCGTGGCGATGAGAAACGAGGTTGAGGCCGCACGCGATGCACCGCTGCGGCGCAGGCTCACGGCTGTGGGCAACACCCCGCACGAGCACAGCGGCAGGGGGATACCAAACAGTGCCGCAGACACTACCGACCGCCACCCCGTGCCCGACAGATAGCGGGCATAGATGGATGTGGGCACAAAGGCGTGCAGCACACCGGCAATGAGAAAGCCCAGCAACAAGTAGGGCGACATCTCATGCAGCATCATCAAGAATGCGTTAATGTAGTTCATAGGTCATTGACTAGATGCTCTAGTTTTTCTAGATGCTCTAGATAATCTAGATATTCTAGGGTTTCTAGATTGTGACTGCAAAATTACTGCAAAATTCTTGCAACCGACTTGCAAACTGCCAAAAATCTACTTTAATCCCCATTTTGTCACATTTTTTTACTACATTTGTGGCGACCAAAACCATCATGACATGAAAAGACTCGTCACACTCATGCAATTGTGCGTTATCACGCTCATCGCAATGGCACAGAACAACAATGTACACCAGCAGACTGCCGCCGATCTCTATCAGTGGCCCACCGAGCCACAGGTACTCGACAAACTGCACCACTGGCAGGACTTGAAGTTCGGCATCCTGCTGCACTGGGGCATCTACTCGGTGCCGGGCATCGTCGAGTCGTGGTCAATCTGCGACGAGGATTGGATCACGCGCGACACCACGCGCACCTACCAGCAGTACCTTGACTGGTACTTCGGCCTGGCCGATGAGTTCCGTCCCACGCGGTTCGACCCCGCGCAGTGGGCAACTGTGGCACGACAGGCGGGTATGAAATACATGATCTTCACTACCAAGCACCACGACGGCTTCTGCATGTACGACAGCCACGAGACCGACTACACCATCACGCGCCACGCCTTCAAGGACGACCCGCGCTGCGATGTGCTGCGCCATGTGCTCGATGCCTTCCGACAGCAGGACTTCATGATTGGCACCTACTTCTCCAAGGCCGACTGGCACTCGCAGGACTACTGGTGGGACACCTATAGCGGACACCGTCGTGGCGTGAACTACAACATCCAGAAGTTTCCTTGGCGGTGGGAACGCTTCTGTCGGTTCACCTACCGGCAGATTGAGGAAATCATGTCGGGCTACGGCCCGGTCGACATTCTGTGGCTCGATGCAGGCTGGGTGTGCAAGGAGAACAACCAGGACATCCACATGCCGCAGATAGCCCAGATGGCACGCCGCCACCAGCCGGGACTCATCATCGTCGACCGCACCATCCGCGGCCCATACGAGAATTACCAAACCCCCGAGCAGGCCATCCCCGACCGGCAGTTGTCGGTGCCCTGGGAGAGCTGCATCACGCTGACCAACGACTGGGGCTGGGTGCCCCGCCCGCAGTGGAAGTCGCCCGCCCGCATCATCAACACACTGGCCGAGATTGTCGCCAAGGGCGGCAACCTGGTGCTGGGTGTGGGTCCCACACCCCAGGGGCTCATTCAGCCTGAGGCTGTCGAGCGTCTGCAGGCCATCGGCAAGTGGCTCGACCGCAATGGCCGCGCCATCTATGGCACAGTCAACACGCCGCACTACCACGAGGGCAACCTGTGGTTCACCGCCGCCCGCGACGGCAGCCGCCGCTATGCCATCCTCGCCCTGCCCGACGGCGAACAACTGCCCGCCACCTTGTCGTGGAGCGTCAACCTTCCCGCTAAGCGAGTTCGCCTGCTCTCAACTGGCAAGACCTTGAAGCACACCATCGCCGATGGCCGCGTCACGGTCCGCTTGCCGCAGGGCCTCCCTGCCGCCCCCCTCGCCCTCGAGATCGAGTGACCTCTAGTCTCATGCAGATCTTGCAGATTTAGCGGATGGGTCTATTTTTGTAGATTAGATGTTTGAAATTCAGTGTATTAAAAGTGATTTGGACAAATTTTCAGTCGAACTGAAAATTTGTCCAAACTTGTCACATAATGTGATGTGAATACGAGTGAATCACCTCATGAGATCGTTAACAGTTGAGCCGATACCCGGCAACTGAAAACTGACAAGCACTTCGTTTAACGGACGAGGTGCTTCTTGCCGTCACGGATGTAAAGACCGGCGGGCAGGGTCGAGAGGTCGACCTTGCCGAGGTTGATGCCGGTGATGGTGTAGACGTTGCCGTCGTTCTGGTCGGCGACCTTGACTTGAGCAACGGCGGTTGCTTCGGTCTCAACAACGTCGGTGGGGAAGATGGCGAAGCGGGTCATGTTCCAGGTGAACACGCCGGTCACATCCACAGTCTTGCCAACAAACGATTCCAGGTCATAGCCACCCACGTTCATCTGGTCGATGAGTTGGATGTTCTCACCATCGCTGGTGGTGATGAAGTAGAAACGGCTGGGCTTGGTGACGGTCACGTTCTCGACCTTGACCAGACGACTGAAGTTGTCGTTGCTGGGCAGGGCATCGATGGCCATGATGGTGGGAATCAGGGTGTTGTCGCTAGTGACGGTGACCTCGTCGAGTGAGGTGAGGGCATCGCTGGCTGCGCACGGAATGATGTGATCAGCATCGAAGTCGTCCTGGTCGCGGGTCAGGCAAATCACGCCGTTGAGCACGTCGTTGCGGTTGACATTGATGTTGGCAGTCACTTGCACGGCACCAGTGGCATCCTCCACGAAGATGCCGCCCCAGTATGCGCCATTGACCTGTGCATCGGTCAGGGTCAGACGAGCCGAAGTGCCCACCTCAAGTGCCAGGAACTCGGCAATGTTGGCGCACTCGGCGTAGGTGGTCTCTGAGGGAGTGTAGGTGTTTGCGTCGGCATCATCGGTGGTGACGGTCATGGTGAGCAGCAGCGACTGTGTGTTGTACTCGTTGGCGGCATTCTCGTTGTCAAACGTGATGGCAGTCGCATTTCCGGTCCACACATAGTTGCCGGCATCGAGCGAGCCATTGCCAGCCTGAGCCTCAAGATAGAACTTGTAGTTCTGCACACCGAAGTTCACGCTCTTGATGGCGCGGCCTTCATCGGCCTTGAGGGTGATTTTGCCACCCACTTGCAGGTATTGCACACCGCCATTGGTGCGCCACATGCGGTTGACCTTGGCACCGTCGATAGCGGTGAGCACGACATCGCCCTGACGGATTTCCTGACCACTGATCACGCCCTTAGTGGCATCTTCCCAGTCGGCTGGGGTGGCGACTTCGAGATTGAGATTGTTGTTGGCGAAGTCATAGAGGTTCTCTTGGGTCTCGGCCTGTGCGGTGAAACTCATCATTGCTCCGGCCAGCAGTGCTAGGGCACTGAGTTTGGTAGAAATTTTCATAGAGGTTTAATTTTAGAGTTATAGATATAATTAAGAATTAAGTTCCCGGTTCTCGGTTTTCAGTTTTCGGTTCTCAGTTTTTTAGTTATCGGTCTCAGTAGCAACCGACAACCGATAACTGACAACTGATAACCGATAACTGACAACCGAAAACCAATTGTGCATTGTCAGAAGTGGCAGCCGATGGCCAGTGTGGCTGTGTGGCGGTGGCCATTGTCCAGATAATGAATGTCGAAGGCATGGGCATAGCCATATTGAACGTCAACATAAGTTCGCAACCGGTGATTTGCAAGTGGCATTGACCAGCGCAAGCCCACACTGCCGTGCAGCCGTGTGGCAGTGAGCCATTCATATTGGCGCATCAGCAGCAGGAGGTGCTCGGCAGGTGCCGTCGAGCCGTCACTTGGGGTTGTGTAAGTGCCGTCTTTGGCTGCAGTGCCACCCCCTGTGGCCCATCCTGCTTGCAACCTGACCGACCAGGTGTGGTCGTTGTCACGCAGCCAGTTGCGCTCACCGGTGAGCGTGATGTGAGTGCTGTGGGTCTGTTGTTGGCGATAGTAGGGATAGAGGCTCGCGGTCAAGTCACGGCGCTGATGGCCAATGGTGGCCTGTGCTTGCCATGTGGCCAACTGGCGGTGGATGCCCCACTGCAGGTTGTAAGTCAGCGCAAGGTCATCCTGCTCACGTTCGCCCAGCAGACGATCGTCATAGTATTCAGTGTCGGTGATGCCATCCTCGCTGATGATGCGGTAGGTGCGTTCAAAGTCGCTGATCTGCTGATGACTCCACGAGGCGGTGACGCGGTGGATGGAACTGGCACTGGCATGTTGCCACCATGAGCACAAATGCCACTCGTTGCCGTTGTGGCGGTTGAAGTCGAGCCTAGCGGGTGATTCTAGCCCGTAGTGTCCATGGCGGTGCAGCCACTGCCACTCAACGACCGCACTCCACGGCCCATGAGCATATCCGGCTTGAAGGGCAATGCCATGACGCATGTCCAGATAGGGACGTTCGTAGTCAGTGCCTACATAGCCCCGTCCGCCCGACTGCTCATTGCGACCAAAGGCGGCCCCCTGGTCAATGAGATAGTGGTAGACTTGGTCGGTGCGTCCATAGTTGCGGAATTGCACCCCCTCGGTGGTGCGTCGCAGCAGATAGTTGGCGCCCAGTGTCAGGCCCCCGGTCTGCCAGGTAGTTCCAGCGCTGGCATCCAGTCTCATGTGCTGGTTGGTGTGGCGTGGGTCTTTCTTCTTGGCATAAGTGGCAGTCTCATATCCGATGCTTGCACCCATGCTAAGCCCTCGCCAGGTAGTCACACCGATCTCGCCTTGAAGCTTGTATCGCTCAAGACCGATGTTGCCGCGTGTTGAGTCGGCAGTTTCGGTGATGTCAAACGGCATTTCGTCGGGCTGTACCCAGATTGAACCGCCTGCCTGTGACCCCCAACCATTGTTGTAGACCATAGACCCACGAGCCACTACCCGTTTGCTCATGCGGTAGATGGAGCGCACATGGGCCAGTGCTTGCCAACTGTGGGGCGACTGGTTGGGTGCTGTGAGGTGACCCTGCCCGGTGGTGATGCCCACCTGCCCTTCGGCCAGCAGTCGCTGGCTGGAGTCGGTGGGATGGTAGGTGGTCAGTGCAGCCGCATTGCTGGTGCGCAGCCATGAGTGTGGCGAGAGCACTTGGTCGTAGTCGAGCCACGACTGTGCATGCACCATCATGCTCGCAACCACCGCCACAGTTGTCACTAGAGCCCTGACAGTAGGCCCAAGGTGTTGCCGAGGCCTAGCCATATTTATCGAATCATTCATCATTCACTTATACATTATTCATTATGAAAAAGGCTTGCGTGCTCACGCTGGACAAAGTCGGCTGTCGAGTTGTTGGTGTCCTGATAGACGGTTTGCCCCTGGCGGGCCGTTTCGGCCACGTCAATGCGGCGTTCCAGCGAGTGTCCTTGACGCGCAGTCATGTAGACGTAACCCACATCGACCGAGCCAGTCAGGCGCTTGGCGTTCTCATCCCATGCGTCCGAGAAAACTTCGATGCCGTCCAGGATGTTTTCGACGGGAACCTTGCGGCAGGCAAAGGTGGGCAACGCGCGGCCCTCGTCATACCACACATTGCTAGCATCGTTGCCAAACTCCAACGGTGTCATGCCCGCAGGGGGCGTGAAGATGAACATGGCTGGCGATGTGCTGCTCAGTGGCCAGGCCGACTCCATCTGGTCGCCATAGCGCACTGCCTTGAGGTAGTGGCTGGTGGGGATGACCTCGCTGGGCGAGGGGTAGGCACTGGTGCTGGTATAGTGCTCGATGTCAAATGTGCAGTAGTACTGTGGCTGAGCCAGATTGACACTGTTGCTATAGGCCAGCGTGTGGTCGATGGCACCGTTCAGGGCGATAACCTTCTGCTCCCATGGCTCGAACACCACCTCATCGCTCTGGAAATACCAGAACGCACTGGCGGCAGGGACAAAACCCTCGTTCTCATAGTTCAAGTGGCCGCTCTCGTCATAGTTCTTGTTGATGCCATAACTATTGTATGGGGTACAGATGCCCAGACATAGCCCAGGCAACGTTACACGTTGACCACTGTTGTTGGCAATGATGACATACTTGTCGCGATAGAACCATCCCGACCCGTCATCCTTCTGGCACCCGCCAACATAGAGTTCGCGGATGATGATGCTGCTCGAGGTGGCTCGGGTCAGTGGCAAGGTGACAGACAGCGGGTTGTCGCGGCGCACCACCAGATTGCTCAACGCACCGTTGTAGATAGTGCGCCAGCCATCGACTATTTCGCCCACCCACGAGACCGTTGCCTGATAGATGCCCACAGGCACCTGGAATGTCGCTAAGCCCTGTGCATCGGTCATCTGCACAAACTCCATGCCCTTGCTGTCGGTCAAGCGCACTCCGATACCTTGCTGTGCGGCACCTTCGCCGGTCAGTTGCACCCGCACCTGCTCGACGTCATACGCCGCCGGCTCATCATTGTGGCAGGCCATGAGTCCCACCAGCATCAAGATTGCTAGTATTTTGCTGATTGTCTTCATTTCGTCAGTTTCTTGTGTGTTTAGAGTTTGAGGCGCAGTGAGAGGCCGTAGTAGAATGGGGGGATGTAGCCCGCGTTGTAGATAGTGGTGCGCAAGCCCGTCTGGCGGCTCTTGACGCGTGCCATCGAGTTCCAGAAGTTGTTGGCCAGGAACGAGATGCTCACATGGTCGCCTATCTCCTTGGTGATGTTGAGGTTGCCTGAGATATAGGCCGAGATGCGGTCGGGGTTGAGGTTGTAGTTGTAGTTGGTCTTAACCACCAATTGTGCCAGTTCGTTGAACAGTGCGGGGTCGTTGTCACGTGCCCAAGTGAACCGTTCGGCAAACGGAATCTGCACATCAGGCTGGCTCCAGGTGGTGTAGTATTCGGGCCACACGGCTACATAGCAGTCTCGCTCGTTGCCCGTATAAGGTATGCCGAAGTAGTCGGACGCTTGAGCCAGAACATAACCTCGCGAAGCGCCACCGATGCCCTCGCTCAGCGAGCGTCGCGCGTCATAGAGTGTCGACTCCAGGCGCAGACTGATGATGAGACGTATGGCAGGAATGTGCGTCACAATGGTGAGATTGGTGTTCACCACATCCGAGCGGCTGCCGTTGGGCACGGTGGCGTATGCACTGCCTTCGCCCAGTGCTGTGCCACTGTAGTAGCCTACAAACTGATAGGGTGTCACTCCGTCGCTCATCCACTGTGCACCGGATGGTTGCGATGCTATGAGTGTGTGATCCACACCGTGATAGTGGTAGTACGATCCATCCAGACGCAGGCTGGTGCGCAGTGCGGGTATTTGCTTGAAGTCGAGCACCCAGTCGATGCCCGACCGGGAGATGGATGAACCGTTGCTGTAGGTTGAGTTGGCATTGAATGTATTGCGTGTCACATAGTCCAATACCTGTGGCGCTACTTGGCCACTGCGGTCGGTCACAGTTACTGCGCCTGTCTGACGGTCGATGCTGTACAGCCGGTCGCCCGAAGCGATTGGAAAACCATTCTCAAGGGCCGCCTGTGAGGTGAAGTTGTAACTGAACGGGGTGTAGACGGCGGTCTGCAGATAGGTGCGGTAGGTGCGTGCGATGAATGCTCCTAGCGAGAGGGTGGCAACGCGCGTGTCGACCTCGAAGCCAACCTCCAGTTGCTGGGCATATTGCCACTTGAGTTTGGAGTTGTAGAGGGGCTTGAACGGGGTGATGCTGTAGGCATAGAATGCGCGGTTGTCGGTTGTCGAGCCAGGGACAAATGCCAGACGGTCGGCATAGGATGGCTGGGGATAAAGAACATCGAACGACGGCAACTTGACGCTCTTGCCCCAACCACCGTATAGGTTCAGTCCCCTGACGACCCACTCATCGCGGCCCCGCCACAGGATATACTTGACATTGAAGCGGGGCGAGAGCGACGACACGGTGCCATAGGCCGACTGCCCGATGTGGGTGATGTCGGCGCGCAGGCCAGCCATCAGTTGCAATTCGCTGTTGTGACCTCCCAGGGCAATTGTCATTCGGTCCTCGCCATAGAGGGCGATGTTGTGCATCCAGGGTAACTCATCGTAGCGATACTCGCGCCAAGTGGGTGCTGTGCGCAGGTCGTCGTAGTAAGCGCCGCGACCGTTGTTCCCTGTTGCGGTCCACTCGGCACCCAGCATGATGCGATTAACGATGCTCCGGCTGCGTTGATTCCACTTGGCCTTGAGCTTGAGGGTGATGCCCAGAGGCTTGTTGTCACGATAACTCTTGACATACCAATAGCCTGTCGGTCCGAGGACGATGGGGGCTTCAGGGTCTTGATCGTAGTCTGTGGCGATATAGTAGCCCTGCTCGGTGGCGTGGATTTGCGCTTGAGCACTGCTGCTGTTGTCATTGGTCTGTGTGGTGCGCAATTTGTCGGCAATTGAGAAGTCGGCGTGCAGTGACAGACTGTTCAGCCACGTGCGTTCCAGGTTCCAGTCGACCTGTATGTTGCCGCGCAGCACACGGTCACGCACTTTGGTGTAAGTATCGACAAACTGGTCAGGATCTGCCTTGCTGTTATATCCACCCACATTGCCGTCCACGCCGACGTTCAACATCAGTGGACTTGTGGCTAGTCTCGTGGTTGTGCGATAGTTGACCGACAGGGTGTTCCGTTGATAGGCGGTGTGTGGCGATGCTAGGCTGCTGTAACTGCGAGTGTGCTCGAGCGAGGCATTGAGCACGCCATGTCTCAGGCCGAATCCCTTACTCACGCCCACTTGCTTGGTGTGGGGATTGGTGCCCAAACTGATTTCCCACGGTGTGTGGCCGCGCTTGGTGCTGACTTTGACAATGCCGTTGGTCAGGTCGCCATATTCGACCGATGGAATACCCGGTACGACCTCGATACTGGCAATGTTTGTCGAACTGATGGCACGTGTGCTGGCACCGGTAGTGCTGCCCACTTCGGCATTGTTCATCAGTCGCTGGCCATCGACCTCGATAGCGGTGCCAAAGGTGGCATTACCCTTCTCGCCGCCCTCGGCGCGCAAGGTGATGCGGTTGTCATTGATGAGCGACGAGTTGACGGTCTTGCCGCCAGGCAACAGGGTGGTGATGTCGCTGACATTCACAATCTGTTGGTTGTCAAGCGCCTGACGGTCGATGATATAACTGGTGGTGGCATTCTCGGTCTTGCGCTGAGCGGTGACCACAACTTGCTCAAGTTGCAGATTGCTGGGTCGCATCACCAGCCGCAAGGTGTCGGGAAGATGACTCCAGTCGACCGTAGTTTCAATAGGTTCATAGCCCACACAGGTCACCCGCAACGAGGCTTTGCCTTGTGTGGCGGCTTTGAGCGTAAAGCATCCTGTGATGTCGGTCATTGCCCACTGGTCTGAAGGCTGGAGAGTGATGGTGGCAAACTCGACAGGTGTCGTGAGGTCAGGCTCGGTGACGATGCCACGCAGGATTTGATCGGCGCGCATGCCCATTGTCACAACGAGCATGAGCAATAGTAAGGTGTAACGCGTCATTCTTCGACAGGTTTGACATAGGGGGTGCGTTGCAGGCGAGGACTTGAAAACATATCAATCTCTCCAACCAGATCTTTCTCGGTGTGAACATAAGGAATGTCAAGCGCAACGACCCAATGAATCTCTTTGCTGCCTGGGAAACGGTATACAAAATCCAGATTCGATTGGTCTGCGGCCGTCCATTGTGCGGGCAATTCTTCGGCCTCTAGCACCCACGTGTCCCAGTTTTGGCACAGGAAGTACATGTATCGATGCCCTGAGTCTCCACCATCATGACCGCTTTGAACACCATTATACCAAGTTGACTGGTCATCCCAATAAGCATAAGTCGAGGGGGCATCGAAATATTCCATCGCAGTGATGGGATGCTGGTCGTCAACGATCATGGTGATGGAGCCTGCCTGTGTCGCTTCGTCATAACTGTAGCGCAAACGGAAATTGGCATCATATTTCAGTCCCTTGCGGTGTGCGACCGAGTCGATGTGGCAGTAGATGTATTTGCCATAGTCGGCAGTACCTGGAGCAGGCAGTACGGCGTGATAGGGCATAGACACGACTTGCATGACCATGATGCCTTGGTCATTGGGCTCTCCGTAGGGGCTTGCCACGAGATACCAGTCACCTGCAAACTGCTCATAGTAGGTCATTTCGCCATAGTTCAGTTCGACAATACTGTCGGTGTCGATAGTGCGCACGACCTCCCCATTTTTGATGACATTGAGCAGGTGACTCGTTTTGCCATCGTTGGTGATGTGTGTATAAGTGAATTGCTTCACAACTGAGTCTGGAAAGATCTCTTGTGTACCGTTGCTCAGCGTGATGGCGGTGCGATAAATGCCTGTTCCTGTGGCTGATGAAACGATTGCGACCAATATTGATGCTATGGTCGTGAATGCCAGTCTTTTGATGGAATAATTCATAATACAAACCTAATTAAGTTTCGGGCTGCAAAATTACTCAAAAAGATAAATATGAAAAAATCCCCAAATTTGGGGATTTTTTCATATTGTGATAGCGATAATGTGTTATGTGGCTTATTTTTCGTAGTGGATAGGCACTTGACGAATCAGGCTCTGCTCAAGCGATATGAGCGTCTCGGTGGCCATGACACCGGGGATGTGCTGAATCTTGCCGTTGAGCAACTCCATCAGGTGCTGGTTGTCGCGAGCATAGAGCTTGATCATCATGGTGTAACTGCCCGTGGTGAAGTGAACCTCGACAACTTCAGGAATCTTCTCCAACTCGGGGACAACCGTCTTGTACATTGAGCCCCGCTCCAGCGTCAGGCCGATGAAGGTGCAAGTGGTGTAACCCAGCGTCTTGGGGTTGACAATGTAGCCCGAGCCGGCAATGACACCCACGTCAATCATGCGCTGAATGCGCTGATGAATCGCGGCGCGCGACACGCCACACTCCACGGCCACATCCTTTGAGGGGATGCGGGCATTCTTCATGATGATATCCAATATTTTCTTGTCAAGGTTGTCAATTCTTTCCATATTGATACAGTTGTTAAAGATTCCTTTGCAAAATTACAACTATTTTTGCAAACGCCCTACATTTTTCCACTAATTATTTTCGGCAAATATAGTTAAACTTTGTTAATTTATGGTCGTTCTTTCGATGTTTTTGGTTCTTATGTGAATAAAGAACGCATGTTTCCGTGCTGTGGAACCCCTTTGAAAACAGTAGGGGCAGCATAAAAATGCCACCCCCACTTGTGTGAGAATTTGAGTTAATAGTCTACAAGCAATAGACCTTAAGGTTTACTTCTTCTCTTGCACACCCACGGTCTCCATCTCGAAGACGAGAGTCTCATTCGAGCCGATGGTCGGTTCGCGGCCTTCGGGACCGTATGCCAGGTCGCTGGGGATGATGACCTCAACCTTCTGGCCGGGCTTCATCAGTTTGATCATCTCGGCAAAGCCGGGAACAACTTGGTTCAACTGGAAGGGAACGGCCTCGTCCTTGCTCGAGTCAAACTCCTTGCCGTCGATGTGCTTGCCGGTGTACTTGACCATGACCACATCCTTGTCGGTGAAGTTAGCACCACTTCCCTCATTCAGCACCTTGTAGACCAGACCGCTGGGAGTCTTCTGGTAGCCAGCCTCTTTAGCCTTCTTCTCGGCATAGGCCTGACCGGCCTTCTTGTTTTCGATGGCCTTGGGGTCTTTCTCCTTAGCCTCGGCAGTGGCGCGCTTGAGCAGCGACTCAATGGCCATGTTCTTCTGCATCATCGCCTCTTGCGACATAGCGCTGTCGGCCATCAGTGCCTTCTTGAACTCAGCCATGAACTTGGCCTCGTTGATCTGCACACCATACTGCTGTTTCAGGCCCTGGAACATGCCCATGATCTGGTTGCCAATCTGCATACCGGCCATGTAGCCGTGATTGGCGGTGTCGGCCTTGAGTGCGGCCTGCACGCCCTTGATGACTTCTTCCATCTTGATGGTCGAGTCCATGGCGAGTTGCTGCTTGAAGTTAGCGCCCATGAGTTCGCCAATGTTCATGCTCACTGAGTCGGCCAGTGGACCGCCCTCGGCATTGCTGCCACCCTTCTCATTGCAAGCCACAAAGCAGAGACCCATGGCACCAACGAGAATCAGAGATAAAATCTTCTTCATTGTTCTGTTAATTAATTGTATTTGTTTTTTTGAATTTTATAATTCGTGAAAGATAAAGAATCGCTTATTTCTTGTTCACCTTGATCAGTTGCACATCGAAGATGAGCGTTGAGTTGGGTTGAATGGGACCCGTGCCATGCTTGCCGTAGGCAAGGTTGCTGGGGATAAACAGGCGCCATGCCGATCCCTCGCTCATCAGTTGCAGACCCTCGACCCAGCCGGGAATCACCTGACCCACACCGAAGGTGGCGGGCTCGCCGCGCTCGACCGAACTGTCAAACACCGTGCCGTCAATCAGTCGACCGGTATAGTGTACGGTCACGGCATCGTTGATGCCGGGCTTGGGGCCGTTGCCTTCCTTGATGATTTGGTACTGCAAACCACTGGCAGTGACGTGGATGCCCTCCTGTTTGGCGTTGTTCTCAAGAAACTCGCGGCCCAACTTCTCGTTCATCTCCGAGCCTTTCGACTCAAGTTCGGTAAAGAAGTCGGTGACCACCTTCTTGGCCTCGTCGAAGGTCATCTGTTTCTCTTTGCCCTCATACACGGCACGCAGACCGTCGGCAAAGTCCTCTACATTCAGTTCCTGGATGCCACTGCCCAGGAAGTTGTTGGCCATACTCAGGCCCAGTGCATAACTTAATTTGTCCATTCTTGTTCTTAATTGAGAGTTGAAGTTTTGAGGATGAAGAATCAGCATTTTGGCTCGTGCTCATGCCTCAAATCTCACTTCTTGATAAAATATCCTGCAAAGGTAAGTGTTTTTCTTGGTTTGCATTTGATTTTCTGCCGAAAATAAGTCACAAAAATTTTGCCGTAAAGACAAGATTCATTTTGTGATTCCCTTTTTGCCACCTTTATTAAGGAATTGACAAAACTCCACAAGACTGCGTTGGATGACGCTGCCGACCTGAAGTTGCTCCTTGTACAGGGCAACCATGGTGGGCGACATGCTGCGATTCATGGCAAAACGTACAACCTCCATGTCTGCTTCTTTGCACAAATGAGTCTGGTTGAATTAGTGCCAATTCGATTGGCACTAATTCGTTGGTTTGTTGTCCTGTTTCAATTTGCATGGGATAGCTGCTTAGTCCATAACTGTTTACCAAGTTTCCAAACGACTCGGTTGAATAAATTCTATAGAACTTGACCATCTTGTAAATGGTTCTGTAACTCCATCCCTTGGCTTTGGGGTTACGTGAACGCAAGAAATCAGCCAACAGGCGGACCACTCCTTCGCCCCATGCTGCTTGTTCAAGTCTGCTGTTGACATATGCTCCAACCTCCCAAATCATGCTCAACGATTCATGATGAACGGTTTTCAACGCTCTGGATCTATGATGCACGATTATGTTGTAAATGGCCTCAAATTCTTCGTTGTACTGCAGAATCTGATTTGCGACATCTCCTGTGGGGTTTGTGGTGGACATTGTGCTTGAGTGAAATGACTTGTAGTTTGAAATCCTGCAAAGGTAAGTGTTTTTCTTGGTTTGCATTTGATTTTCTGCCGAAAAAATTGTATCTTTGCTCGTTCAATCCATAAAACTATTGACGATGATGAAGAAACTAGTAGTATCGACCGGAGCCGGCATCAGTGCCGAGAGTGGAATGATGACCTATCGTGACGCGGGAGGTCTGTGGGACAACTATCCCGTGATGGAGGTGGCTAGCGCCGAGGGCTTTGCCGCCAATCCACCACTCATTCATGAGTTCTATAGCAACATGCGCAAGAAGATGACGGCTGGTGTGATGCCCAATGCCGCGCACAAGGGGCTGGTGGAACTGGAGAAGGACTTCGATGTGCATGTCATCACACAGAATGTCGACGACCTGCATGAGCGTGCCGGGTCTAAGAACGTGCTGCACCTGCATGGCGAATTGATGAAGGTGCGCTCGATGCGGCATCCCGAGCGTGTCTACGCCCTGCCGTGCGACCAACTCACCGACAAGGGGCTGGAAACCACCGTCGACACCCGTGACCCCTACGGCGATGCGGTGCGGCCTCACATCGTGTTCTTCGGCGAGAGCGTGCCCAACTTTGAGCCAGCCTGCGAACTGGTGCAGCAAGCCGACATCCTTGTCATCATCGGCACCTCGCTGGTGGTCTATCCCGCTGCTGCCTTGTTGCAGTATGCCAAGCAAGGTACACCTATTTATTATATAGACCCCAATCCCGCCGCAGTGCCCTCGTGGGTCACCGTCATCCCCAAGAAAGCCACCGAGGGTGTCGCCGACCTCATCGCACTCCTCCGCCAGTAGTGCAACTAGACATAAGAACATAAGAAAAAATACCTTTTGCAGCGATGATGAGTGGGACCCTCACTTAGTCTAGCCAGCCCAATCATTTGATTATGTCTAGCAAAAAATGCAAAAAATTTTTCAAGCAATGCTAATGAATCGGACAAACAAACTAATGCGAAACATGTTTGTGTGGCTAGTGCTAGTTTGCACTGCGGCTACAGCCTATGCTGCCGAGGCGGCACGAATGCCGAACTATGACCGCTGGAAGGGCTTGCCCAGTCAGACGCTGCTTGACATGGGCAATGCCTATTGGCACTCCGACAAGGTGGATAGTGCACTGGTGTGTTTCATGATATTGTCCAATCGCTACAGCGAGGGACAATCAGAGAAAGAGAAAAAGTTCAGTTGTGGAGCAACCGTGGGTGTGGCAAACCTATATCTACAACAATATTTTGACTATCAGATGGCGAATCGTTATATTCTCAAAGCAGAAAAAATTATCATTAAATCTAGGCCGATGGTGGCCTCATAGAATTTTTGATAATTTGTGGAGATTTGTGTTTATTAAGTCTCACGCAGATTATAATGTAGACGAGTACCGCCTGGCTCGCAGCCAGGCGGTGCTATTAATGTCCTTATGTTCTTATTTATCGCAAAACAAAATTCTCAAATTCGATAATTCGTGATAAAGAGAACGAGAATAGAGAAAATTCTTTAATTCCTTAAATTCCTGATAGAAAAATTCGTGAAAAAAGAACTCGTGATTACTTGCCGAACTTGATGCGGAGTTTCTCGAGCATGTCGCGGGTCATGGCATCGAGGTCATACTCGGGCTTCCAGTCCCACTCCATGCGAGCGCATGTGTCGTCCAGGCGGTTGGGCCAACTCTCGGCGATGCCTTGACGCAGCGGGTCAACCTCATAGACCATCTCAAAGTCGGGCACATATTCCTTGATCTTGTTGTAGATGATCTCGGGATCGAAACTCATCGAGGCAATGTTGAACGAGTTGCGGTGTACCAGACGCTCGGGATTGGCTTCCATGATCTCGATGGCTGCACGCAGGGCGTCGGGCATGTACATCATGTCCATGAAGGTGCCCTTCTGGATGGGGCAGATGAATTTCTCGCCCTTGACGGCGCTGTAGTAGATATCGACAGCATAGTCAGTTGTGCCGCCACCCGGAGGAGTGACATAACTGATCAGACCCGGGAAGCGCACCGAACGGGTGTCAACGCCGAACTTCAGCGCATAGTAGTTGCTGAGCAACTCGCCCGAAACCTTGGTCACGCCATACATGGTGCGCGGCTGCTGGATGGTGTCTTGCGGAGTGCCGTCCTTGGGAGCGTTAGGGCCAAACGAACCAATCGAACTCGGAGTGAACACGGCGCACTTCAGTTCGCGGGCCACCTCCAGGGTATTCATCAGGCCACCGATGCCAATCTTCCATGCCAACAGTGGCTTAGCCTCGGCAACTGCGCTGAGCAGCGCTGCCAAGTTATAGATGGTGTCAACCTTGTACTTGCGCACGGCATCGGCAATCTGCTCTGCATTGGTGATATCAACCAACTCGGCTGGTCCTGATTCCAATAGTTCGCCTTTAGGCTCTGCGCCCTTGATGTAACCAGCCACGACATTGCCGTTGCCGTAGATGCCTCTCAATTTCATAGTCAACTCCGAGCCAATCTGACCCGTCGAGCCGATAACTAACACGTTTTTCATCGTCTTTATTCTTACGTAGATAATTGTATTATTGTTAATGGTGTCACTAAGACGGTTGCAAAGGTACGAAAATTTGTGCAAACCGAATACAAAAACAACAATTTATTTTGATTTTGTTGAGGTGCAGCCAAATTTATTCAATAAGCGAGGGAAGAGCAAAAAAAATCGCATTTTTTTTGGCTCTTCCGAGCGGAAGTATCTTGGGCGCAGCCAACGGTACGAAAAACCACGGCAATTTTGCACTTTTTAGGCAGTTTTTTTTCTCATGTCAAGAAAAATTCGGAACTTTGTGCCTCTAATCGTCTAGATTGTCTAGAATATCTAGTGTGTCTAGAGCTTCTAGCAGAGAAAACCAAAAAACTAAAACCTATAATAACTATGTATGGTAAAATGAAAGAGTTCCTCACGCAGGAACTGGCCGACATCCAAGCTGCCGGACTCTACAAGAACGAACGTATCATCACCACTGAGCAGCGTGCTGCCATCAAGGTGCGCCCCGACAGCGACGTGCTGAATTTCTGTGCCAACAACTATCTGGGCCTGTCGAACAACCAGCGTCTGATCACTGCAGCCACCGAGGCTATGAAGTCTCATGGCTACGGCATGTCGAGCGTCCGCTTCATCTGCGGCACGCAGGATCTGCACAAGGATCTGGAGGCTGCCATCGCCGATTATTTCCACACCGATGACGCTATCCTCTACGGATCGTGCTTCGATGCCAACGGCGGTCTGTTCGAGGCTCTGCTGACCGACCAGGATGCCATCATCAGCGATGCACTGAACCACGCTTCGATCATCGACGGTGTGCGTCTGTGCAAAGCAAAACGTTATCGCTATGCCAACGCCGACATGGCCGAACTCGAGGAGTGCCTCAAGCAGGCTCAGGAGCAGCGCTTCCGTGTCATCGCCACCGACGGTGTGTTCTCGATGGACGGCAATGTGGCTCCCATGGACAAGATCTGTGATCTGGCCGAGAAGTATGATGCACTGGTCATGGTCGACGAGTCGCACTCGGCAGGTGTCGTGGGCAAGACTGGCCACGGCGTAGCCGAGCAGTTTGACCTCTATGGACGCATCGACATCTTCACCGGCACGCTGGGCAAGGCATTCGGCGGTGCTATGGGTGGTTTCACCACTGGCCGCAAGGAGATTATCGACATGCTGCGTCAGCGCAGCCGTCCCTATCTGTTCAGCAACTCGATTGCTCCAGGCATCGTCGGTGCATCTATCGAGATGTTCAAGATGCTCAAGGAGAGCAACGCCCTGCATGACAAACTGGTCGACAATGTCAACTACTTCCGCGACAAGATGATGGCTGCCGGCTTCGACATCAAGCCCACCCAGAGCGCCATCTGCGCTGTGATGCTCTACGATGCCAAGTTGTCGCAGGACTTCGCTGCCCGTATGCAGGAAGAGGGCATCTACGTCACCGGTTTCTATTATCCTGTTGTGCCCAAGGGTCAGGCTCGCATCCGTGTGCAGTTGAGTGCCGGTCACGAGCGTGAGCACCTCGACAAGGCCATCGCAGCCTTTATCAAAGTGGGCCGCGAACTGGGTTGCATCAAGTGAGACTAGTCATTGAGAATTTAGAATTAAGAATTAAGACTTGATTCTCGTATCTTGATTCTTGACGCTTATGCTAAAAAATGCCAATCACATCTGCTGATTGGCATTTTTTTTGCATCGTTGGCTATGTCCAGGATGCTTACGCTCTGAAAAACAAAAAATGCGATTTTATTTTGTCTTTGGCTCGCTTATTAAATAAATTTGGCTGCGCCACAACAAAATCAAAATAAATTGTTGTTTTTGTATTCGGTTCGCACAAATTTTCGTATCTTTGCCGAAATAACATTAAACTGCAATTGCTATGAAGAAATTTGCACTGATAGCCGTGGCGGCATTGTTGCTGTTGCCAGCCCTGGCACAAGACCGGCAATACAACCTGTATGGTGTGATGTTCTACAACCTGGAGAATCTGTTCGACACCATCAATACTAACGGGTCCTATGACCTGGAGTTCTCGCCCAGTGGTGCGCGCCAGTGGAACCATGAGAAGTACTGGCAGAAGCAACACAACATGGCCTACGCCATCGCGCAAATCACCACTCCCGGCACGCCCGATGGACCTGCCATCATCGGTGTGAGCGAGATCGAAAACAAGAGTGTGCTCGATGACTTGGTGCGGCAGCCCGAAATCAAGAACCGTCGTTACCAGGTAGTGCACCACGATGGTCCCGACCGCCGTGGCGTGGATGTGGGTTTGCTCTACAACCCGCGTCTGTTCAAGGTGCTCAATGTCACCAACCAGCGACTGGAGAAACGCTACTTCGACGAACTGGGCTATGGTGACCAGTTCAGCGACAACTTCCGCACGCGCGACCAGTTGTGTGTGACTGGCATGTTGGCTGGCGACAAGGTGAGCGTGTTGGTCAATCACTGGCCCTCACGACTGGGCGGGCAGGAACAGTCGAGTTACCTGCGTGAGGCTGCCGCCGAGATGGCGCGTCAGACCATCGACTCGCTGTTGCGCGACGATCCCAACCAGGGCATCATCTTCATGGGCGACCTTAACGATGACCCGCAGGATCCCAGTTGCGCCAAGGTCTTGGAAGGACACCGCGACATCAAGGATGTAGATGATTATGACGATGTGTACAACCCCTGGTGGAAGATTCTGGACCGAGGTGTCGGCACGTTGGCCTACAAGGGCGGCTGGAACCTGTTTGACCAAATCATGATGACGGGCTTCTTTACCAAATACTACGACAGCAAGGAGAAGCCGCAACTCACCTTCCTGCGCGCCGAGGTGCTCAACCGCGAGTTCCTCAAGACGCGCGAGGGCGACCGACAGGGCTACCCGTTGCGAACCTACTCGGGCGGTGTATTCTTGAATGGCTACAGCGACCACTTCCCCACCATTATCTATCTAGCCAAGGAAGTTCAGTTTTAATTCACAATTGACAATGCATGATGCACAATGAGCACGTTCAAGCCTCTTTGTCATTATGCATTTTACATATGATTTATGGAATTTATTAACCTCTGCGACCAGCACTCACTGGTCAGTCACTTCATGCGCCAACTGCGCGACCGCAACATACAGCAAGACCGCATGCGCTTTCGTGCCAATGTTCATCGTCTGGGGCAAATCATGGCATACGAAATCTCTAAACGTCTCGATTACAATATTATAGCCACCGAGACCCCACTGGCAACGGCACAAACTCCCATTATCTCGAGCCAACTGGTTGTGGCGACTATCCTGCGAGCCGGATTGGCATTGCACGATGGGTTCTTGAGTTACTTTGACACTGCCGAGAACGCCTTTGTCAGTGCCTACCGCCAGTATCGTGACGGCAGCGATGAGTTTGACGTACACATTGAGTATTTGGCCAGTCCCAGCATCGAGGGCAAGACACTGATTATCACCGATCCCATGCTGGCTACAGGCCGATCAATGGAACTTGCTTATCGTGCGCTCATCACCCGTGGCATGCCGGCTCACATCCATGTGGCTAGTGTCATTGCCACCGATCAGGCCGTTGACTGGGTCAAGCAGACCCTGCCTGCCGACCGCACAACTATCTGGACCTGTGACCTAGACCATGTGCTCAATGCGCACAGTTACATCGTCCCCGGTCTGGGTGATGCCGGCGATCTGCTCTACGGCGAGAAGTTATAGCGTGTAAAGGTTTCGCTCTACAATCCTTGCATCAGAAGACCGAAGATGATGTAGACGATGAGCAGGAGCAGGGTGTAGACCACCGATCGCCACAGGCAGCCCAGCGATGATTTAGGAGCCAAGCATCCCTTGCCGGATGACTTGGCTTTTTTCTTTTTGCCTCCGCTCTTTTTGGGTCTAGGTTGGGTGGCCTCTCTTGTTGATGAGCCAGTGTCGCCAGTGAAGTTGATGACTCGTGAGCGATGTTGAGGCGGGGTTGGGCGCGACTTATGTGGTGGAGGAGTGTTCACTTTGCTTTGTAATGATGATGATGGTGCCAATGAGGGTTGTTGTGGAGGTCGAGAAGGTTGTGATGAGGGTGAATTGCGCTTAGCCTGAGGCGCATCATAGCCCGGCACCTGTTCGCTTGATAGGCACTGTGGGCACACCACAACACCACGAGTCTCGACCAATTGCTCGGTCGAGAACTCGAGTCGTTTACCACAATTTGGACACTTCCAGTTCATTATTCCGAGGCAGAGCCGCGAACTACGCGGCTCTATTCTTATTACTGCTTCTTGTTTCTTGCTTCTCGCTTCTAGATTATGCTTCGTAGTGGATGATGGCCTTGACGATGATGCGCCACTGACCGTTGTCGAGCACAGCCTCGCCAGGACGATCGGTGACGATGCGAGTCATGCCAGCCGACATCTGAATGGCGTTGCCCGAGCAGGCCCGCGTCAGGTTCTCGGTGGGCATCATCAGGGCAAAGCGATGCACGTCGCGGTTGTCAATCACTTGGTAGGTGCCATGCACACCATCGGTGGTGGTGAGTTCAAACAGCGAGTTGCCCAGTTCAAACTGATCACTGGCACGGTTGAAGCAGTCGTTCTCGTCAGGTTTTGATAGATAGAAGGTGTGGGTCGCTGCCTCGGTAGGGTGTTGCTCATGCACGACATGATCGGTGTGCACATGCTCAACATGTCGTGGTTTCATCACCCGCTGGTTGGCCTCGATGTTGCCCACTCGCTGCAGCAATGCCTTGACGTGTTGCGACACATCGTTGGCCAGTTGTTGCATGTTCTCGTTGGTTGTTTCAAGTTCCGACCGTGTGGCATGACGCAGTTTCTTGAGTTCGGTGCGAGTGAGTAGTGCCGTGGCCAAGCCGCCCAGTGCCAGCAATGCCAGCAATATGTCAAACAGCAGATGCCCGTTCAGGCCACTCTTCTGCTGTTCGGCAGGCTCTTGAGGCACATCGGTCACTGCGAGGGTGTCGGGCATGGGGGGAGCCGTGTCAACGGGTGCCAATTGTTCCTGTTGTGCCGACTGGCTCTGCAAGTACTGGGTCATGTCGCGCTCGACATGCTGTGCCAGTGAGCCGGCCAACTGTTTGATTTTCGCCATGTTGCCGCCATCGTTTTCCAGCGCCTTCAGTCGGTTGTAGACGGCTTCCCACTGGGACTGTGAGCGATAGGTGGCATCGAGGTCATCGAGGGTGTAGCCCTGTGGTGCCTGGGCCTCGAAGGTCTCGGTCTTCTGGCCATAGCCACTGTTGAGTGCCTCATACTGTGCGATGACTGCCAGTGCATGCTGCCATTGTGTTGAAGTCAGCACGGTCGAGTCGTTGGCTTGCGCCATGGCCACCAGCATCATCATGATGGCCAGGCAGGTGGTGATGAGTTTTTTCATATCTTTAGTAGACGAATAAACAATTAGACGATTGTCAAGCGATTATTGCTGGTTGCGCATGCGGGTGATGACCTCGTTGCACAGATTCTTGAGCAAGTTGTAGCGGATGGTGCCGATGATGGGGTAGAAGAAGGGCACATCCTCGACCACATCGCCGGGTTCGTAGCGGTTGAGCAAGTAACTGTTGATGCCGGCTGTCAGGTAGTTGTCCAGGTCATTGCCCACAACATCGGTGAACAGGCGAAGCACCGTGTTGTCGATGCCGAAGTCATCCTTGGTGGCCTTGTCGAGCAGCGACACGAAGAAGTCGTTGAATTCTCTGACCTGTTGCACCAATTGGCCACGTACATCCAGACTGTTGACACGCTCAAAGGTCAGTTGCTCGTCGCCCAGCATCGAGTAGCAATACTTGAGCGAAATCACGTTGCGTGGGCTATAGATGGAGGTCTTGACCTCGCCGTCCAGACGCTTGTTCTCGAGTTTAATGCCGCCTCGGCAGGTTATCTGCTTGGGACATTCGGTCTCAATCTTGATCTCGAACTGTTCGCTGTACTGCTCATCAAACACACGCTCGATGATAGTCTGCGCCAATTCCTCGACCTGACTGTGACTGCCCACGATGTTCAGAATCTTAGAACCCGTGCCGCTGAAGTATATCTGTTTGGGCTTCTCGTAGTGGCGGGCACGCATCATGCGAGCAATGTAGTAGATGAGTGCCGAGTAGAAGTACATGAACACCAACTTGCGCTGCTCGTCATTGCGCAGCAGCGTGTTGTAACTGTAAAGGTTGCGATCGATGTCACGCAGACCGCGCAATTCCTCCACATTCTCGATCGAGAACAAGAAGGCGTTGATGTCTTCACTGCGCTTCTGCTGCATGATGTCGTTCAAGATGCTGGTCAGGTAACTGATGCCGGTCGATCGGTCATTCTGGATGAGGCGTGTGAAGTATTGGCTGTAGTGTTGCAGCAGCGGGTTGGTGTCGGCATCTCGCTCACCGAAGGCATCACCGAACAAGGCGTTGCCGGCAAAGCGGAACGACGAGATGGCTACTGGTTCACTGCCCAGACGATCGGTCGTGGGTTGATAGACGACAATATCACTGGTGCCGCCACCGATGTCAATGCTCATATAACTGCTGCCACTCACCGCAGCACTCTTGTAGTAGAATGCTGGTGCGATGCTCTCTGGATAGGCCTGCAGGTGCGACAAGTCACTGCCCATGTAGGTGCGGTACAAGTCTTCCCACGCATCTTTCAACTTGCGGCGGTCGCTGCCGCCCATGCTCACCGGGAAGAAATAGATGACCTGTGTGCGGCTCAGGTCGGCATACTCAAGCAGGGCCTTGGCCTTGATGAGCATCATCAACTCGCGCAGGAATTCGCGTGCCAGCGTGGTGTCGCCCATCCACTTGAGGTTGGTTGTCACCTCATAGCCCTGGAAGTACTTGCGCTCGTAGAGGAAGGGGATGTTCAGGTCGTGGAACAGTTTGTTGCCACCATCGCTGCCCATGTTTCGAGCAAGTGACGAGCGCAACGGGAAACCATAGACCGAGTCGATGACACGAGGCAAGAACTCGATGCGCTGCAACTGCTCGGCGATGTCCAGGCCACCTTGTTTGAGGAGCGATGCGATGAGCACTTGCTCGCTACCCCAGTCGAAGGTCAGAGGCTGCGACGACTGCCCGCGGTCGGCCCACTCGACATGGGTGTTGGTCGTGCCGAAGTCGACCGCAAACACCAGTTCGCGTGCCGATGGCGTATAGGCCTTCCATTGAGGCAAGATGATGCCTGCAAAGTTGCCCATCGGCATGTGTACCGTGGCTTCGGCATAGTCCCACGTGCCATTGATGTCATAGTAGGTGGTTGTGAACACTTGGTGTGATCTCACCTTGTCGGTGACATTGATGCTGGCAGTGTTGTTGCCGTCGCGCATGAAGCGCAGCGAAACCCCACCGTCAGGTATCATCGAGAACAACTGCACGGTGTAGTCGTCGTTCTGCCCTGTGCGGACAAACGGGAAGATGCTGGTGCTCATGATGGCGTCGACCATGCGGCCCGTGCCGCGACGCTCGTCCCACTGCCATGTGGGGTCGTTGGTCGTGAGGTAGCGGCGAGAGAGTTCGATACAGCGTTTCTTGACGGGGATGCGCAGAGTCACCTGCACGCTGCCATCGCTCAGTTCCTCAATGTCCATCATGTTGCGGCCCACGACACGACCTTTCAAGTCGGCGGCTGTGAACCAGCGGAAGAACTCAGGCTTGAGAGGCAGCAGGTAGCCGCGTGTGGCGGTCAGGCCATTGGGGCGTAGATTGCCGTCGAAGTAGTGATCGGTGTCAATGGCGTTGCTCAGCCTCACCAGTGTGTCGGTCAAGACGTCGGCGGTGGTCAAGAAGGGGTACTGGATGCTGGTGTCGGGCAACTTGCGTTCGGCCAGAGGCACATCGCCAGCCAGCACCTCGGTGGCGCTGTCCCACTCCTTGTCGATGTATCGGTAGTGCTCGACCGAGCCGTTGAATCCCGAGCGCAGCACCAGAGGCATTGTCGTTCCCTCAGGCTGTGGCATAGTGGGCTGGATGACGAAGTCGCTCTGTGCGGCACTTGAGCGGATGTCCAGCACGCGCTTGTGGTAGAATCGTGCTCCAAGCACACTCACATCGGCATTGCCGCTAAAGCGGTCGAAGGTCTGCTCCAGACGCTCGAGCACCGAGTTGGCTAGGTCGTGGCTCAGGGCGTTGAGGTTGGGCACCACGTCGGTGATGCGACGGTACAGCTCGGGGCGCTGGCGGCGCAGATAGTCGATGTTGTGAATCATGTAACTGTAGACGCATCCCACGCGCTCGCGCAGCACGGGATAAGCGTTCATCAGCAGGTAGAGGTAGTAGACAAAGTCCTCGTCACGCTGCCACAGTGCACGGTCGGTCGAGAACAGTGTCACACCTTGTTCCACCTTGATGGCCTCGACGGCACCACTCACAGGGGCTGCCATCACCAGCGATGAGGGGCTGGTGCCGCCCAGCACCTGATTATCATACATCAGGATGTACCAGTCGTGCAACTGGTCGAAGTTGTAGACCATGTCACTGTTGAGAAACAGTCGCAGGGTCTCGCCATAGAGCCGGTGCGACGGATTGGCCATCAATGTCTCTAGTTGCTCGTCACGATTCCATCGAACGATGCGCAGATAGTCCTTGTGGTTCTCAAAGTCAAAGAACAGTTGCATCACATCCAGTGCGTTCGATACCAGGCGCTCGTTCATGGCAGCACCGCGCAGGTTGGGGTTGGCCAACTGTGCAAATGCGTTTTTAACCAAGTCAAGTTGGGCGAACGGGCTAGGTATGGCGGTGCGAGGGTTGCGGCTCAGTCCGCCATCGGGATCCTTGATGCGTGCAATGTCATCGTCCTGATAGGGTTCAACTGGAATCCAGTCCTCGCTGCTGCCCTGCGATGTCTTGTTGCTATATGATAATATCTCGCTCATTATTTTAGGAGTTAAGTAGTTGAGGAGTTAAGAAGTTAAGACGATGGACTCGCCTGTTGATAACGCGACACGTCGCGTCAGCACATTGCTCATCACTTGCAGTCTACACATTCTTGCTTCTTGTCCCTTGTTTCTTGCTTCTTGATTACACATTAATTGATTGCTTCGTATCGGTCGTTGATGATGCGTGTGGCAGCGCGGTTGAACAAGTCGAGCAACTTGTACTCCACCGTGTGCTCGCTGTAACTGGCGTCGCGACTCAGGCGGTTCATCTCGGCCTTGAACACGTTGTTGTCCACGTTCTTGCGTCCGAGCAGGCTCTTGCGGGTGGCAACAGCGGTGATGGCACGGTTCATGTCGGTCTCGCCCAGACTGAACAGGCTCACCGAGCGGTTGTTGTCGTGCATCTCGACCAGCCAGTCGACGTATGCACGCATGAAGTCATCGGTCAGCGTGCGGTAGAACTGCGAGTTGAGAAAGTCGCTCTTGATTTTGGGCGCGTCCTCGGTGTAGCCTTGTCCCACTTGCTCGCGGAAGCCCGTGCGCAAGTACAGGAACAGCAAGTGGAAACGCACCAGTGGGTCATAGACGTGCCTGCGTGTAGCGGCACGAAGGGTCAGGAAATTGATGTCGCGCTCATCCTTGGCGAGGGCAAACTCGTAGGCCGTGGTAGGCAGCGGGAATCCGTCGGGCGAACTGAGGCGCTGCAATGGCAGGCCTGCAAATTTGAGCGGAGCCAACGCGCCCACCATTTCGACCAGATGAGCACGGTTGCGCTGACCATGTTCGCCGGGGTCGTAGGTGTAGGGCTTGCTCACCTCTTGGTCGCCCACATAGAAGATGGCGTTGACATTGGCATCGTTGGCACCTGTCATCGTGTCCTTATAGTAGTAGAGGGCGCTTTGTGTCTTGACCACAAAGTCGGCCTTGCTGATGCGGGTGTCCTCGCTGTGCTCAATGTTGAAGTAGGGTAGCACGGTCAGGCCACCAATGGGAGCGCGGCGCAAGGCATCGCGGTTGTTGATGTCGAGGTCGCCGGCACGGCGGATGTTCTTGACCATGATGGGGAAACCGGCTGCACCCGTGCCACCGAAGATGCTGCTGATGAAGAAGATGCGGTCACCCTGATTGAAGACGTTGGCAAAGGCCTTGAACTCGTCGCTGTCCTTGATCTCGTTCAGAGCCACACTGCCTATATTGGGCGACCCGACAAAACCGATGTTCATCTTGTTCTCTAATTGGTAGTCGGCAAACAGCAGCGATGTCAATGCCTGGTTGGCTTCGTTCATCGTGTCATAGCCGATGAAGTCGCGGAATTTCTCACGCTCGACGGCTCCGAGGTTGAAGATGAACGTGTCGTTGAGTTGAATGGTGCTGTCGCTCATGATCTCGCGCAGCGTGACGAAGCGTGTGGCAAAGAAACCGTCGGCATTGACCGCGTTGCCATACAGGCGCTCGCGCAGACTGCGGTAGGCATTGAGGAGGGCCTCGGTGCGCTTGAGGTCTTCATTGCTCTTGTGCGGGTCGATGATGACCGGCACTATCTCGACATTGGGCACAGGGTGGCCGTTCTCGTCGACGGGGCGCACGCCTGCTGCCGAGAGCATAATCAGTGACTTGAGCACCCGCGACCCGGTGCCACCTATTGCAAACAGAAATAATCGCATCTTTCTTTACTGAAAATTGAAAATTGAGAATTGAAAATTGAGAATCACCAGCAGTCTCGCTTTGTTGGGGGATATCTCATTGGGGGATGGGGGTGTGGCGGCAGTTGCTGCTCCACCAGCGCATTGAGAACGAGGCGACAATAAACATCACCACAGCCCAAACCGCGTTGGCCAACTCAAACGACAGCGACTCGGCACCATAACTCAGACCCATGTCGCTGAAGACGCTGGAATTGACGGCATAACCGATGATGATGGTCAGCATCGTCGAGATTCCACCCACTAGCAGCCAGTGATACCAGCGGTCGAACCGTACCGAGTTGATGGCATAGTAGTAGATGCCTGCCGTTGCCCAGGGCACAGCGATGGTGATGAGTGGAATCATGTCGTAGAGACCGGCGTTGTAGAACTGATCGCTGAAGCCCGGCACCGCGTAGATGCACTCATAGGCCGACACGCGCAGCACATAGAACAAAATTGTGGCTACAATGCCCAGTCCCAGATAAATAAAATTCTGTTGTTTCATATTTTATTTTATGATCGATTAATCGAGTAAACGAATGTTCGAGTATTCGAGCCGTGGTCATTGGCTCAATGCTCAAGATTGAGGGTGAGTGTGGTGTAGTTGCCGCCTGCGCCAAAGGCACTGGCGATGCCATCAAGAAACTCCTTCAATCCCAATGTGGTGGTCGAGAAGCCACTGGCTGCAGGGTTGGTGTCGTCGCGCGAGGTGCTCTGTGCAATCCAGGCAGGCATCTCGTTGGGCAGGCTGATGGTCACCTGATCGCGTGGGCCATTCATCTTCCCTGTGAGGGTGAGCAGGTGGGTCTTGCCATCCAGATACATCTTGTTATTGCCCGTAACCAGGTCAGGTGTGATGGGGGTGACCTTCAACTCAAATCCACTGGCCGACTGCACCTTGTAGTTGCGGGCATCGGCCAGGAAGGACTCTTCCTTCTGCAATCCGTCGAGGCGAACGGCCATGGTCAGGCACAGGATGCCGGTGGTCTTGTCGCCCTCGCACTTGGTCAGCCGTGTGGCATCCTCATGGTCAACACGGAACCGCCCGGCGTTGTCCTTCCAGTCAGGCACCACACAGTAGTCAACGGCAGCCTCACTCTGGTTGAAGCGGTAACTGTTGCGCACCGTTGAGGGGTGCAGCAGTTCGGCATATTCGCTCTGTGCAGCCATGCGGTCCATCACAGGAGTGTCGGCAATGACCAGGATGTAAAACGGACGCATGCCGCGATACTCGACAGGCTTATTGGTGTAGGGGTAATACTTGCCATTGTAGTCGCCCATGAGTTGATGCACCAGCACCGACTTGCCCTTGTACTGGCGGAAGATGCTTGTGACCAGACTGTTCTCCTCGTTCAGAATCTTGTCGATGCTCACACTGCCGGCATCGGCGGGCGAGTAGATGAGGTCGGTGACCACCACGCTGACATTGGTGGCATCCTGTGCCTTGAGGATAGCCCCGAAGATTTGCTGGAAGTCGGTGAATGCCGAGTTGCCCACACCGGCTGTGCTGGCATAGATGTTGCGGTCTTTGATAAACTCGTCGACGGTGCCCTGGTAGGGATAAATGTTATCGTTGACGATATTGATGCTCACCTTACGGCCCGGAAACTGGTTGATGATGTCATTCACTGCCTTCTTGAGTTGGCCACGATCACCTGCGTTGTCATAGGGCACCATCGAGCCGCTGCGCTCAAAGTAGATGGTCAGCGACAGTTCTTGCTGGCCATAAGCCGAGATGTCCCATCGCATGGGGGGGCGAAGTTCGCCACCGATGCGGTCGAATAGTGCTTGCAACTCGGCGATGTTGATTTGTCCTTTGTCGTCTAAGTATTGGCGATAGCGATCGGGAGACTGCTGAATGATGCCACAGATTGAGTCAAACTGCGCTTGGGTGGTGTCTTGCTGCACCAGTGCGCGCTTCACCGCTTTGTCAAGCGGCGAGGAACCACACGATGCCACCGACAGGGTGAGTGCTGCCAGCAACAAATAGGATAGGATATGTCGCATTTTAGTCATTTTTCAGTTTTAACCTACAAAGATAATGCCAATTTTTCATATTTCCGAGTTTTCGCTCCAATTTTTGATTTTTTTGGCAGTTGTGACGGCTGGGGTAGGGCGAAATTTGGTGGAATTAGCGGAAAGTTGTATATTTGCCGCTCTAAAAAATAATAACTACGCAGCATGTGGCATTGGATTCTGCGCTGGGTGCGCAACATCATGATTTTCTTCTTTGTCTCGACCGTCATCATGGTGGTCGCGCTCAAGTATGTGCCGGTCTACATCACCCCTCTCATGCTCATGCGTTGTGCCGAGCAGGCGATGAATGGCGATTGGCCCACGCTCAAGCACCAGTGGGTGCCGTTGGACCAAATCTCGCACAATGCCCCGCAGGCTGTTATGGCTAGCGAGGACAATCTGTTCTTGCAGCACAATGGCTTTGATTTTGAGCAGATTTATCAGGCTCGCATTGAGGCGATGAAGGGCAAGCGTGAGCGTGGAGCAAGCACAATCACCCAGCAGACAGCCAAGAATGTGTTTCTCTGGAATGGTCATAGTTGGGTGCGCAAGGGGCTGGAGGCTTATTTCACCGTGTTGATTGAGCGGGTGTGGGGCAAGCAGCGCATTATGGAGGTTTATCTCAACTCCATCGAGACAGGGCGAGGCATCTATGGCGTTGAAGCGGTGGCTCAGTTGCACTTTGGCATCCCGGCCAGCAAGTTGAGCAAACGCCAGGCTGCACTCATCGCAGCCACGCTGCCCAATCCACGTGAGCGCAACTCGGCGCAGCCCACCCCCTATCTGCTCAAGCGCCGTGGCCAGATTGTCGACCTCATGGGCAAGATTGACCGCTTTCCCGATGTTGACGAACAATGACTTTTGCCAACGTCATATTACAGTGGTTCAAAAAGAACGGTCGTGATCTGCCCTGGCGGGGCACGCGTGACCCTTATCGCATCTGGCTCAGCGAGGTCATTTTGCAGCAGACGCGCATTGTGCAAGGGCGTGACTACTGGCTGCGTTTTGTCGAGCGCTGGCCCACGGCCCACGATCTGGCACTTGCCAGCGAGGACGAGGTACTGCGCATGTGGCAAGGCCTGGGATACTATAGCCGGGCACGCAATCTGCACCATGCAGCCCAACAAATCGACCAGATGGGCCACTTCCCTGACACACTCGAAGGCATACGCTCGCTCAAGGGTGTGGGCGACTACACTGCCGCTGCCATCGCCAGCATGGCATTTGACATCGATGTCGCTGTGGTCGACGGCAATGTCTATCGCGTGCTGGCACGTCACTATGGCATCGACACACCCATTAACACCACGCAGGGCAAACGGCTGTTTACCGAGTTGGCGCAATCGTTGTTGCCCCAGGGCATGGCGGCTGCCTTCAATCAGGGCATGATGGACTTTGGGGCCATGATGTGCACGCCCCGGTCGCCACAGTGCAGCGAGTGTCCGTTGGCCGAGACCTGCGATGCGCTGCACACCAGGCGCGTTGATGACTTGCCCGTCAAACTCAAGACCACGCAAGTCAAGGAGCGGGCGATGCAATATGTCTACATTCGCTGCAAGGGACAGACTGCCATCCACCGCCGTCCGTCGGGCGACATCTGGCAAGGTCTTTACGAGCCATTGATGATCGAGAATAGGCCACTACCATCATTTGACGGGCAATTAACCCTGCTGCGACAGGGCGTGAAACATGTGCTCACCCATCGCATCCTGTTGGCCGACTTCTGGCTGCTCGAGACCGAGGTCAAGCCCGACTTGCCGTCTGACTATTTCTGGATTAGTGAGACTGATCTCGACCGCTATGCTGTTCCTCGACTTGTCGAGCACCTCCTGGACTGTCTAGCCAAGTATACCGAAAAAACTAAGTATAAATAAAAACAATATGAAGAAAACCATTATCATGGCTCTTGCGGCCATTGCCTGCTTGAGCACGACTGCACAGAAACGTGCTGTCACCATTCCCGATGTCTACCGCATCACCAGTGTGAGTGGTGTGGGGCTTTCGCCCGACGGCAAACAGCTCGTCTACAGTGCGGGCAACACCAGTCTGCAGACCCTCAAGAGCGACCGTCGTATTGTGGTCAGTAAGACCGATGGCACTGCTGCTCAGGACATCATCACGGGCGAAAACTGCTACGGCCCGGTCTGGAGTGCCGATGGACGTGACATCTACTATGTCGACCAGGCGCCCGACACCACAGTGCAACTCTTTGCCTATAACTTGTCGACCAAGCAGTCGCGCCAACTCACCCAATACAAGTTGGGCGTAGCCGACGGCATCGTTTCGCCCAACGGGCGTTATGTCGCATTTTCGGCCGAGATCTATCCTGAGTTTGGTGCCGATGCCCAGCGCACCATCGACCGTCGCAACAGCAAGGACACCGGTCGTGTGCAGGCACACATTGCCGATAGTCTGCTCTATCGTCATTGGACACAATATGCCGATGGTCGCGTGAATCATCTGATGCTCTGCGACCTCAACACAGGCGAGGTGCGCGACCTCACCCCGGGTACACAGACCCTGCTGTTCACTCCTAGTGGCGACCGCCTGTTCACCTTCTCGCCCGATAGCCGCGAATTGTGCTACGTGTCGAACCATGACCGTCACCCCGAAGCATCGACCAATGCCGACCTCTGGCTCGTGAGCGTCGATGGTGGGGAGGCACGCAACATCACAGCAGCCAATAAGGCGTGGGATGGCACGCCGCTCTACAGCCCTGACGGGCGCTATATCGCTTATCGCTGCCAGGCTACACCGGGCTATGAGAGCGACTGCTTCAAGTTGGCTCTCTATGATCGGCAGACTGGTGCCTCGCGCATCGTTACGCCCGACTTTGACGATTGGGTCGAGGATTTCGCTTGGAGCCAGGATTGTGGCAAGATATACTTTACTGCCGATGTTCGCGGCTATATGCCCATCTATGAGTTGACTCTCGCTACAGGCAAGATTGTGCGCCAAGTGCCCAATGTGGCTGCAAGTGGCGCGTTGACCGACTCGCGGGGCAACTTCTACTTCACCAGCAGCACGACGGGTAAGCCCAATGCCCTCTATCGCTATGAGTTGAAGAAGAAACGCACCACGCAACTCACACACTATAACGATGCCCTCGAGGCCGAGGTCGACTTCCGTCCCAGTGAGGAACTGTGGATTAAGGGTGCCGCGGGCGATAGTATGGAAATCTTCATCGTCAAGCCCCACAACTTTGACCCCAACAAGCGCTACCCGCTGGTGATGAATGTGCATGGCGGGCCGCAGATGCAATGGATGAACTCGTTCCGTGCCGACTGGCAGGTCTATCCAGGTGCCGGATATGTTGTGGCCTATCCCAACCCCCACGGCTCGACTGGTCGCGGTCAGGCCTATTGTGCCGCTATCAGCCGTGACTGGGGTGGCAAGGTCTTTGAGGATGTGATGCTCGCTGCCGACACCTTGTCGCGGCTGAGTTATGTCGACCCCGATCGCATGGCATGCATGGGTTGGAGTTATGGTGGATACATGATGAACTGGCTGCAAGGCCACACCAAGCGTTTCAAGTGCTTGGCATCGATGATGGGTCTCTATGACACGCCGTCGATGTGGGGCACGACCGAAGAATTGTGGTTCCCCAATCATGAGTTCGGCGGACAGCCCTGGAACAGCGACCTTTATCAGAAATGGAATCCTGCGGCATCGGTCAAGAACTTCTCGACACCGACACTCATCCTCACCGGTGAGCGTGACTACCGCGTCAGTTACACGCAGAGTCTGCAGTACTTCAATGCCTTGCAGACCTTGGGCGTGCCCAGCCGCCTCATTGTCTTCAGCAACGATGGCCACTGGCCGAGTAACATGCGCTCGATGCCTGTCTACTACAATGCTCACCTTGAGTGGTTCCACCAATGGTTGGGCGGCGATCCCGCACCCTGGCGCACCGAGGACATGATCAACAACGAGGTCGAGTACTAATGAATAATGAATAATTAATAATTAAGATTTTTACTGATAGTCTTCATTTTAAATTCTTAATTCTTAATTAATTAGAAGAACAATGATCATGTTGTTGTCGGCGGTGTTGCCCGCCATCATCTTGATTTACTACATCTATCGACGTGACACGGTCAAAGAACCTACTGCGCAATTAGTCAAGGGCTTTGGTCTGGGCATGCTGTCGGGTGTCCTGGCTGGAGGCCTCGAAGGCGTCATTGGCGGACTGGGGCTGGTTGACTATGAGCCGCACACTTTCTTCTCGGGGCTGAACACGGCATTCATTGGAGCCGCCTTGCCCGAAGAGTTGGTCAAGTTGCTGATGCTGAGCCTGCTTGTGCGCCGCAATCCGTGGTTCGACGAGTGGATGGACGGTGTGGTCTATGCCGTGAGCATCGGCATGGGCTTTGCCGCCATCGAGAATGTGGGTTATATCTTTAACTTCGCCGACCAGTGGCAAAGCGTGGCGTTGATGCGGGGAATCACCGCTGTGCCCGCTCACTTCGCCTTTGCTGTCATCATGGGTTTCTTCTTCTCGCTTGTGCACATCGGTGGCCGGCACGCTCAGCGCGACCGCATGATGGTGCTCGTGGCACCGGTGCTGGCACATGGTGCCTACGATGGCATCCTCATGGCGGGTGATACGCTGCCCGACGGCATCTTGTCGGCGGTGTTCTCGTTGCTATTTATCGCACTGCTCATCAAGTTGGTGCGCATCTGCAGCCGCTACATCCGCACCCTCCGCGCATTCGACACCATGCCCAAGTATTGATTGCTGGTGTGAGGCAACCAAAAAAGCCGTGGCACTGAACTGCACCCCAAAAGTTAGACAAAAAACTTTTGGGGTGCATTATGTATCGAAAACATTCATTTGAAGAGAAACTTAATCTCGTTAACCAAGTATTATCTGGTACGTCATTGAAGGGCCTATGCAGAGGTTATGGCATAGACAAAGAATTAGTCAAGCAATGGGTGCTTAGGTATAAGAGGTATGGAGAGGTGGGGTTGCGGACAAAAACCGCAGGTTATGGGATG
>DGWI01000021.1:11275-30453 GCA_002396085.1 Porphyromonadaceae bacterium UBA4262 | reverse complement strand
TCAAGCAGCTTGAACGCTCGAAACGTTTGTCACAACTGGCGCTCTGGAAGATTTTATCCTGCAAAATGACCCATAGGTCGCAACTCATCGGCGTTCTGCGCCTGCATTGCGCATGCCGCGATGATGGCGGCTGCAAGTAATAAAATCTTTTTCATAGCCATCATCATTTAGTTAGATTAATAATGTAAGCCTCGCCAGTCGGAGTCGAGAATGCGATTTTGTCGGCAGCACAGTGCGGAAACATCGCAATCACATCACTGCCGGTGAGCACTTGCCGCTGTCCTTGAAGGTTGACAGCCACAATCTCACTGCTTGTATAGGTCTCACCGTTGTCCTTGTCGTTCATGCCCACGACGATGTTGTCGGTCAGCCACTTGGCTGCATGCAGCATGCCCAACTTCTGCAGCCTCGACCCATCGAGGTTGCACACATAAGCCGCATCGCCGCCCACAAAGAACAGAGCCTTCTGCCCATTGGGCGAGAGCGATGCCCACAGATAGCGTTTGTCGGTGCCCAAGGGCGAGAGCTGGCGTGTCTTGCCCGCGACACTGGCCATCAATTGGAAGTCCTGAGTGGTGTAGACTGCGTTGCCACTGGCTACACCTGCCAGTTGCACAGCCTTCAGGTCGCGCGAGGGGCTGGCCAGTTGCTCCACTGCACCAGTCTTGAGATTGTGCCTGTTGACTGCCACCTGACGCATGCGTCTGTTGTTCTGGCTTGTCTGCCGATAGACGATTGTGCTTCCGTTATCGGTGATGCGGGCATTGTAGCCTGCACCCTGAGCATCGGTGATCACCGTGCTCTGGCCTGTGGCCAAGTCTAGTTTGGTCAGACCCTGATTGTACTCGGTCGACAACAAGATGTAGTCGCCTGCCGGACTGATACCCGCTATCTGGTTGGGTACTCCGTCGGGCAGCACGACCTTCTCGATGCCACTCACGTTGACAACCTGAGCGACTGCACTAAACGCTGCACACATGGCCAAAGTTAGTACTAACTTCTTCATAGATGCAATTGTTTTAGGAGTTAATAATAGAATGGTTTGAAGATATTTGTTTTAGACTCGTGTCTAGGCTTATTCAAAATCAAATACTCAAAATTTCCGCCCCAAAATTATAAAAATTTCTGCTTAACACCAAAAATATTTTAAAATTTTTAGCATTAAGCAGAAATTTATCAACAATCTGTCAGCATCAATAGGCCGAGCGCGCAGCCCCTAAATGCTGAGCCGGCGCAAGATCTCGACCAGACTGGGGTCGATGGGCTTGCTCTTGTGGATGGCTCGACCGAACGGCACGAGGACGATCTCGTCGTTGGCATCGCCAATCATCACATTGCGTTGCCCCTCGAGCAAGGCATCGATGGCTGCGGCACCCATGCGCGATGCGAGGATGCGGTCGCGTGCCGTGGGCGAGCCACCACGCTGCAGGTGGCCCAGGATAGTGACACGCACATCATACTGCGGGAACTCCTTGCGCACACGCTCGGCCAGCCCCATGGCACCACCCGTGATGGGGCTCTCGGCCACAAGCACGATGCTCGAGTTCTTGCTCTTGCGGAAACCGTTCTGGATCAGTTCGGCCAACTGGTCGACCTCGGTCGAAATCTCGGGGATAATAGCCGCCTCGGCACCACTGGCAATGGCTCCGTTCAGAGCCAGAAAACCAGCGTTGCGCCCCATCACCTCAATAAAAAAGAGGCGCTCGTGGCTGCCTGCCGTGTCGCGGATGCGGTCGACACACCACATGACGGTGTTGAGTGCCGTGTCATAGCCGATGGTGTGGTCGGTGCCATAGAGGTCGTTGTCGATGGTGCCAGGCAGACCCACAATGGGCACGTCGAACTCGGCAGCAAACTCGCGCGCACCGGTGAGCGAGCCGTCACCACCGATCACCACCAGCGCATCGATGTCGTGCTTGCGCATGTTGTCGTAGGCCTGCTGCCGCCCCTCGAATGCGGTGAACTCCTTGCATCGCGCGGTCTTGAGGATCGTGCCACCGTGCTGGATGATATTGCTCACATTCTGCGTCTTGAAGTCAACAATCTCATCAGTGACCAGCCCCTTGTATCCGCGATATATACCCTTGACCTTAAACCCATTATAGATAGCCGAGCGGGTGACGGCACGTATGGCTGCATTCATGCCCGGCGCATCTCCGCCCGAGGTCAGCAACCCAATTGTCTTGATTTTTGCCATTGTTTCGTTGATTATTAATCGGGCTACAAAGGTAGGTATAATTTGCTGGCCCAGCAAGCGTGGTAGAGATTTTTTCTGCGATGAGGTGCGCCCCTGTTGAGCACTGGTGGCGTTTTGTTGATCTAAACATCTGATTTTTGGTCAGTAGATGATGTAATTCGTGTTTTTTTCTTAATTTTGTGGTCGCAAAACAATAACTTCGCGAAAACCAAACATTCAATGAACAAAACCTTATTGGCCTTGCTGGTGGTTGGTGCAGCCATGACAAGTGCGGCCACACCTGTGACCTTGCAGCAGGCCATGACTGCGGCGCAACAATTTGCCCAACTCAACGGCAAGCACTTGTTGCACAATGCTGCCAACACCACACCGCAATTGGTTCACCAGGCCTTGTCGCCGTCGGGTCTGGTCGATTACTATGTGTTCGGCCACGGCACTGAGGATGGATTTGTCATCGTCAGTGGCGATGACCGCACGATGCCTGTGCTGGGCTACAGCGACCATGGGACATTTGATGCCCATGACATACCCAACAATGTGCAATGGTGGCTGCAACAATATCAGCAACAGATGCAATATCTGCGCTCACACCCCGAGGCAGCCCGCGCCCGACGGGTGCTCACATCAAGTGTCGAGCCGCTGACCACAACCCAATGGAAACAAAGCGCCCCCTACAACGAGGAGATACCATCCACACGGTTCTCGCTCGGGAGCCGTCGCCCACTCGTGGGTTGTGTCGCACTGGCCATGGCGCAGACCATGAAGGTGCACAACTGGCCGACAACAGGCGAGGGAAGTCACAGTTACCGATGCGGGACAACCTACCAAGGGCAGACTGTAGAAACGAACTACTCGGCCAACTTTGGTGCCACAACCTATCAGTGGTCGAACATGAAGAACAGTTACAGCAGCGATGCTAGTGCCATCGCCGTGGCCACGCTGTGCTATCACTGCGGTGTGGCCGTCGACATGCAGTATGGTGTCGAAGCCAGCGGTGCCCAGATCTATGATGCCGCAGTGGCACTGAAGACCTACTTCCGCTACGACAAAGGTCTGGACCTGTATCTGCGTGACTTCTATGCTGCTGACGAGTGGGACGACATGCTTCGTGCCGACCTCGACGAGGGGTTGCCCATCATCTATGGCGGCAGCACACAGGAGACACAGTATGCTCCACCCTCGGGTCACTGTTTCGTGCTGGACGGCTATGACACCGAGGGCAAGTTTCACATCAATTGGGGCTGGGGCGGAGACTATGACGGCTGGTTTGCCACCAGCCTGCTCGACTCGGGACGTAGTGGCTGCGACTTCAGCAACTGGCAGCAGGCTATCCTGGGTGCCCGGCCCGACCGCAACGGCAGCAGCACAGGCAGCAGCCGTCCACTCACAGGCTACATGATTGATTTCTCGACCCCTGTCACTAGTGCCCATGTAGGCAACGATGTGTCGGTCAAAATGGAGGGGGTGACCTTTCTGGGCGAGGGCGACCTGTCCACGCCATGGTGGGGTGTGCACATCCTGAGCGAGGATGAGAGCCGTGTGGTGGACGCACAATACTTTGTCAATGCCGAGGGAATCGCTATCGGTGCTACCTACTCGGCCGATGACGCGGCTGCCTTCACCGTACCCTCGGACATAGCCGACGGCACATACCATGTGCGGACGATGTACTCGCTCGACCAAGACCAGACTTGCCAATACTTTGTACGCCCAGCCACAGGAGCCAAGTATATCAAGATGATTGTTGCCAATGGTCAAGCCACCTTCAGTGACGGTGGCAGTGAGGACCCAGTGACACCCGACCCCATCAAGGGTGATGTGAATGGTGACGGAACAGTGGATGTGAGCGATGTGAACTTGGTTATCAACATCATGCTGGGCAAGATGGTTGCAAGCGACGAGTTACAAGTTGCAAGTGATGTAAACGGCGATGGCCGGGTCGACGTGACCGATGTGAACGTCATCATCAACATTATGCTCGGCAAGAGATAGTTACGGGTGACGAGTTACGGTTGACATCGTTACAAGTGACGGGTTACAAGTTACGGGTTACAAGTTACAAGTTACGAGTTACAAGTGACGAGTTACAAGTGACGAGTTACGGGTGATCAAATGTGGGTGTGTCAAAATGAATTTGCCCGACAATTTCACATTGTAGGGACGCGGCGTGCCGCGTGATCGGCCTGACAATGAATCATTCTGATTTACAAGGCAATCAGCAATATTAGTGGACGACAGCGGCAATCACGCGGCACGCCGCGTCCCTACCTGAGATGACACATTTTGTGATTTTTGACACACCCTCATTGGCTGGCATGAACATCAAGGCTGTGCCCCCTACTTGCGCTTACGGTTGCGCACCGAGCGGGTTGCGCTGGACGATGATGATGTGGTCGACTTGGGCTTGCGCTGCTTGATGTTGGACTTCTTCTGTGAGGACTTGGATGAGGTTGTTTTCTCCTTTGACTTTGAGCCACGCTTGGTCGAGCGCTTGACGCTGGACTTCTTCTCCTCCTTCTGATCCTCGGTCACCTCGCCATCCTCGTTCTCGCCTTCGGCCTCAGCCTTCTGCCGTTCCAATTCCTCACGCGCTTCCTTCTGTGCCAACAAGACTTCGCGGTCGGGCACCCACAGGTCGTTGTTGAATGCCTGAAGCCTGTGCTCAATGCTGTCCTGGGCGTGCTTGAGGTCCTTCTCCTCGGGGAACATCTGCATCAGCGACAGGTTGCGCAGGTTCTTGGTCTTGTAGATGTCGCCGGTGTACATGTTGAGCTTGAAGAAGTCGTCTAGACTGTAGCGCGGCAAGTTGTTGTCATCGTCGGTGAAGACATACTGGTTGGCCATGTAAGGACGAATGTCGTTGAGCTTGACCCAGAACATGGGGTACTTGATGGCCTCGCCGCCGAACTCGTCGGTGCGATGCAGCACGGGGCAGACAGCCTCGACGCGCGTCTTCATGGCATTGCTGCGCGTGTCAAACTCCCAGCGCTCGATGATGTAGTAACTGAGCACTTCGTTGCCCGGTATGTCGGCATCCTCGATGGTGTACTTGGGGTTCTTCTCGGTGCTGCCCTTGGCGGGGCTGTACATCACATGGAATCGGTCGAGCAGTTCGCCCACATTGACCTTAAACTCATCGGTGAACATCTCACGTCCGTCAAGATACTCATAGGCTGAGACTTGGTTGTTGGCCAGCAGCCTCATGATGATGAAGAACAGGCTCTGTCCATCCTCATTGGGTTCCTCAGGATAGTAGAGTGCCGGGTTCTTGCCCTTGGTGAGGTCGAGCGAGCGGTAGATGACCTTCATCCACTGCAAGTCGGCATCACTGGGCTGACGTTGCTCGAAGAATGCCTGCTGACGATCGGTGATGACAACACCACTCTCATCTTTCTTTTTGCGCTCGCCTGGGTCACTCTTCTTGACCACCTGAGCCTGCATGGCACTGGCGACAAACACTGTCGTCAAGACGGCGATGATATATTTCAACTTCTTCATTTTTTATTTATTTAAATTGTGAATTGAGAATCAAGCAGCCTGATTGCCTCAATCTGTGAATAATCAATTCTCCATTCCCAATTTTCAATTAGTAAAAGCATTAATTGACGATGACCTCCATGGGCGAGATGTCGCGCGTCACACCATCGGGTCCAGTAGCCTTAACCTTGGTGATGTAGAAGCGCTTGCCGTGTTGCAGTCGGCGTATAGCATTCTTCTGTCGCTCGCTGAAGTGGTTACCCGACGAGATCTCGGGGATGGCATTACCCATCTGATCGAAAAAGACCATCTCAAAACTGACCACCTTGTAGTCGATATTGAGCATATCATCGTCGATGGCCGCATCCAGCCCCGTGGCTGCCAGAATCGAAGCCTTGGGGAATGGCCGCCCACCCTTATAGCGGTTGGCGTTGCCCTTGGCATCGGTGTAGGTGATGAACGGCGTCGGGTCGGGCAACTTGCGCACACGGAACTTGGTGGTACCGACATTCATGCGCTGACCATCCATCTCGGCAGTGACGGTAATCTCGCATGTAGCTCCCACTTGTGTGGGATGAGCAATCCAACCATTTGCCCCCTTGGTGAGCGAACCGTTGGTCATTGTGGCCGATATGCTGTTCTCGGGCACACCCGGCACTGCTATCGACACAGGATTGTTGATACCGGCATAGAAGACATTCATCATCGTTGCACTGACCGTTGCCAGCGGGTCAATGACAGTATAGTCGCTCTTGAAGTCACGACGCGTGACACTACCATCACGCCCCACGACCTCGATGTAGCCCGAATACTCGTGTTTGCCAGCCGATGTGGCACCGACCTCGTAGAGGCCCTTGTCGTTGCCCAGACGCACACCATTGACATAGACGATGGGTCGCTGCGTGGTGTCGACTGCTGCCAGAACGATGTTGGCCGAATACTTGGTGCCGCGCATGACGATGCGTGACTGTGGCACGACGAAGGCGTTGACCAGATTGACGCGCAGGTCACCCAGGTCGACGTTGGTGATGAGTTGGTTGAGCACCTCGCCCTCGGCATAGCGGATGTCGTTCTGCAACTTGCTCATGAGCGTGACTGCTGCAATGGTAGGCATGTTCTCAAACATGGTTTCCTCCCAAGTCTTGCCGCTGATTTCACCACTTGTCTTGGTCTTGATGGGTGCAGTCGACAGTGCCTGCTCCAGATTGGCCTTCTTCTGCGGGTCATCGAGAAACGAGGTGATAAACTGGCGATACTGGTCGATGCGTGCACGCAGTTGCTTGCCCTTGCCCCCTGTGGGCGCGAGCATCACCTGCGATGCGGCATCGAGGTTGTCCTTGTTCTGGATGTTGTGTATATCGGCTTCCTCGCCATCGGCAACGTGGACGATTTCGTACTTGAGCGAGTCGATATAGTTATAGAGTTTGTCGGTGTTGTTGCGCACATCCAGTGCCTTGTCAAGCCACACCTTGCCCTTGCCGGGGTTCTTCTGATTGAACTCCTGCAATTGAGCGAAGAGCGCCTGGTTGCGGGCTGTGATGGTGCGGTTTGAACGCGTGAGGCCGTCTTCCACCTGGCTGAATCCGTTGAGCACATCGCTCGACACATTCAGTGCCAACATGGCCGTCAGGACGATGTACATCAAGTTGATCATCTTCTGACGCGGCGACATGCGACTCACCGACTGGTTTTTACCTACTGCCATTCTTTATCTTAATTGAAAATTGAGAATCAAAAAATTGAGAATCAACCATCTGATGACTTCTGACTCTGAATTCAGAATTCCAAATTGCGCAATAATTAACTATTCTCTTGGTCGGGGTCAATGCCAGGCATGCCGGGCATGGGTCGATACATGTTGACCGTCATGGCCTTGATCATCTTCTCGTAGACGCTGTTGAGTTGCTTCATGTAACGAGCCATCTTCTCGGTCTCATCACAGTAGTGCGCGCTCTCGGCAGCCGACTTCTCATACATGTCGCGGATGTCCTTGAGACCACGGTTGACACGGTCGATAGAGTCAAGTTGCGAACTGATGCTCTTGAGTTGAATCTCATAGATTGTGTTCAGTCCACTGATATTCTTATTGAGGTCTTCCATCTGCTGTACATATCCTGTACTGCTCTGGTTGATGCTCTCGCTGTTGTCGGTGATGGCGCGGTAGCTCAGCAACAGCGTTTCACTCACCTGGTTGAGTGCCGTGGTGGTCTCGGCCAGGCGTTGCATCTGCTCACTGATGGTAGACATCTGGCTCAGATATTGCTGAGTGGCATCGGTGAGTTCGGCCATGCGACTGAGCTGGTCGCTTGCAGCCGACATCTTGGCAATGCTCTCGCTCAATGAGCGTGTATCCTCCTCGCTTAGATCAATGCCTGCCGGCAGTCCAACGGCGTTGCGGGCCTGTGCCGCTGTGACACCGTCGACCATGCCATCGACTTGTGCGCCGCCCTCGCCTGCTGTACCGCCGTTATTGATATAGATGCCGCCTCCGCCGCCCATCTCGACGCGATCTTCGGGGTCGTGCGAGGCCAGCACAGGGAACACTTCTTCCCACTTGTAAGTCTTCTCGGGACGATCAAATGCGGTGAGCAAGAACATCAACACCTCGGTACCCATACCGATACTGAGCAGTGTGTTACCGCCAGGGAGGTGAAGAATTTTGAACAGTGCGCCCCAAATGACGACTGCCGCACCGATACTATAGGCAAAATTGAAAAACCGCTGTCCCCGGTCGTCGCTGAGGAATCGCGCGATGGCATTGAGTTTTCTCATAATATCTTTATTGTTTGATTCTAGGAGCACCTGATAAACCAGACTCACTAGACGTGCAAAACAGAAATCTTAATAATTGTTCTCAGTTCTGGGTGATGATTAATTTTTGCGTTTGACCTTGCCGAAGCCCACACGCGAGCGCACACAGCGGAATCCGATGTAACTGCGCTGCTCGTTCTGGTATTCCCACATGCGGATGTCACTGCGGATGTTGTGCGCCACGTCCTTCCACGAGCCGCCACGCACAATCTTGCGCGACATCTTGTAGGGGTCTTCCTTGGCAATGTAATAGCGGTACTCGGGGTTAAGGTCGCTTGTCATGCGGTCAATGCTCTCGGTATAAGCGGTTGATGTCCACTCGCTCACGTTACCTGCCATGTCGAACAGACCGAAGTCGTTGGGCTGGTAGGTCCCGACTGGAGCACTGATGATGCTTCCGTCCTTGACGTAGTTACCCTCCTGAGGCTTGAAGTTGGCATAGAAGCAGCCGTCATCCTCGGTCAGAGGCACGTCGCCCTCCCAGGGATACTTGTTGGCATTCTGCCCGGCACGTGCTGCATACTCCCACTCGGCCTCGGTGGGCAGGCGGAAAGGCTCGACATAGACACCCTCTTTGCCCAATGCGCGCTTGAGATACTCGGTGCGCCACACACAGAAGGCATTTGCCTGCTCCCAGCTCACACCCACAACGGGATGATTGTTGTAGTTTCCGTTAGCAAAGTACATGCGCACATAGGGTTCGTTGTATGCGTTGTCAAAGTCGTTGACCCAACAGGTGGTGTCGGGAAAGATGTTGACAATATAGGTGTTGACAAAGTCAAACTCGCTCTGCAACGGACGGGTGATGGTCTGCCGCACAATGCGCCCGTCATCGTCGACAAACGCAGTGTCCTTGCTGATGATGGGATTGGTTGTGGGCACAGCGTGGTCGGTGTTGTAGTCGCGACGCGTCGGGTCGAAGCGGTTTTTGCGCTTGGCAGCCTCGGTGAGGTTGTACACCTCATAGCGATAGTTCATCTGCGCCGGATCCAGTTCACGCACACCTGTGATGGGGTTAATCTTATAGACACTCTCGATGGCACGCTCCTCGTCCTCGCTGGGGTTCTTCCAGGGGATATTTCTGCTCCAGTCGAGGCGGGGCTTGATGGGGTTGCCCTCCTTGTCCTCCTCGATCTTGAACTCCTCGTTGCCGCCGTAAGCGGGATCGGCCAGGCGCTCGCGGATAATGGAGTCGCGCACCCAGTAGACAAACTGCTTGTACTTGGAGTTGCTGATCTCGGTCTCGTCCATCCAGAACGCATCGACCGAGATGCCATGTGCTGTGGAGTCAAGACCCCACACCGAGTCGCGTTGTGCGGGTCCCTCGCGCATCGAGCCACAGTCGACAAGCACCATGCCATAGGGCGTAGGCTCACTGAATGTGGATGCTCCCACTCCAGTAACCTCACCGCCAGCCATGCTGCCGCGACGCACAGCACTGCACGAGACGAGCACAATCGAGATAGCTAGTATTAAAAGTAACTTTTTCATATTATTCATTTAATGCACCCCGCACAATGGCATCGTGCACAATTATATCATCTTTTAGTATCCAGTTCTTCCTCATCACATGATGCGTATCGCCTTATGCTTATTGCGGTTACGCTCTCCCATATTGAGTTTGACATTGTACTGCAAGAACAATTCGTGGCTGCCATAGCTTGCTCGGTTCAAAGCCGAAGTGGCATAGTCGTAACTATAGCCAACGAAGAAGTTCTTGTAGTCGACCCCAATCATGGCCGAGATAGCGTCCTTGTAGCGATAAGCGACACCAGCGCTGAGAAAACGGTTGTATCGGAACCGTGCTGTTGCCTCGGCCTGGAAAGCTTTCAAGTCGGTCTTGACCATCACCGAGGGCAGCAATTCAAATAACGTGTTTTGCAGGGGAATATTGCCACCTGCCATAAAATAATAGTTGCGGCCAACATCAAACTCATACTGATGTTGCTCATCGTCACCCATCTTGAGCGTCACCGTGGGAGCTGTGAGGTGTGTGACCGATGCACCAACCCAGAAACGCTTGTGAGTGAACATCACACCCACACTAGAGTCAAATGCCGTGCCACCCACATCACTCTGGGGTATGGCGTCATCGGCACTGGAGTGCGCATCATCGCCGTCGATGGTGACGACATGAGGTGGTGACCCCTTGAACGTCTCATTGATGATACCTGCCTGCAAGCCCACACTGAGTGTGCCATGCAGCATATTCTTTTTCCATGCCAACTGAGCCTCGGCAGTGACATTGCGATACAGTCCCATGCTCTCGGCCTGCAGCACGATACCGGTTCCCCACCGGCGACCCAGAAACTTGAAGGGCATGTCGGCCATAGCCCCAAAGGTCATGGGCGCATGCTTGATGCCCAACCACTGCAATCGACTACCGGCCGTGATGTGGATAAAGTCAATGTTACCCACAGCACCGGCGTTGTAGTAGGCCGGCACAGCCCAGTACTGTGTGAACTGAGCATCGGTCTGCGCCCGCATGGCCACAGCGGCAAGGCTGAGAATCACCACTGCCAACAGTCGATATGTGATGTTGTACGGTTTCATCGGGTCATTCGAAGTAGAAGGTGAGGACCACCATGTTATTCTGAACCTTGCTCACACTCTCGGTGAAGCGCATCATCTGCGGGTCGTCTTGCAGGTCGGGGCGTTTCTTCTCAAGGATGTTGCGCAGACCGAAGCAGAATTTCACCTCGGGACACAACTTGAAGAAAGGCAAGTAGAAGTCACAACCAAGCCCCACTGTGAGCATGGCATCGAAGTTGGCTAGTTTGAGTTGCTCGCTGCGCTCCTTGCCCACATCATAGATGGGCATCACACCACAGTTGAGATAGGGGCGCATGTTGTGGTAGCGCAGTGTTGAGATTTTCAGGTCAATGGGCAAGACGATGTAGGTTGCCTTGACATTCTGACTCTGCCGCCACTGCGATGGCTCCAGCCCTTCAGGGTCGCCCAGTGAGTTGCGGAACTGCACCACCTTATTACCGAAGTACATACCTGGCGCGATGCGCAGGTTGAGGTGCTGGTGCAGCCTGAGGTCGGCCATGACATTGACACAGAATCCTGGCGAATGGCTGGGAATGTCGGCATACCAACTCTGTCCGTCCTCGGTGACAAAGCCGTTATTGGTGATGTTCAAGTCCTGGAAGTTCATTCCCACCGAGAAGCCATAGTGTATGCGCTTCATGTCGGCATACTGGCGGTTGAGAATCTTGTCATTGTCTTGCGCGATGGCGATCATCACGCATGCCAGCGAACCCAGGAGTATGATATGTCGTAGTCTGTTTTTGAGCATTGTAAAGTCTATAACGCAGATTTCGGAGTGATATTGCATTTTTTAACGTAAGAATCTGCCGAGACTGCAACAAAGCCGCGGCACGACGAGCCACCCAACAGCCACTCAGAATCCAATTTTCAATTCTCGATTTTCAATTCTCGATTATAATAATTACCTTTGCAGTCATGAACGAGAAACGACTATTCAGCATAGTGACCGTGACGTGGAATGCAGCCAAAGTTATTGTGCCTACGCTGCAAAGCGTCCGCGAGCAGACGTGCAAGGACTATGAGTACCTGGTGATTGACGGTGCGTCGAGCGACGAAACGCTCACGCTGGTGCGAGATGCCGATATTGCCGGCACACGCATCTTCAGTGAACCGGACCGTGGACTATATGACGCGATGAACAAGGCTATCGACCGCGCCGAGGGGCAATATCTGATTTGGCTCAATGCGGGCGACCGCTTTGCCGCCCCCGACTCATTGGCTCGCCTGGCGGCTTGCGCAACCGGCTTGCCCGGGGTCATCTATGGGCAGACACAACTGGTCGATGCCACGGGCCGAGTGGTGGGCATGCGACACCTCACCGCCCCCCAGACGCTGACCGCCGACAGTTTCAAGCAGGGAATGCTGGTGTGTCATCAAGCCTTTGTGGCAAGGCGCGACCTGATGCCACATTACGATCTGCAGTACCGCTTTAGTGCCGACTATGACTGGTGCATCCGTGTGCTGCAGGCCAGTGACAAGAACACCTATTGCGGCGATGAGCCCGTAATCAGTTTCCTGACCGACGGGCTCACCGATAAGTATCACAAGAAATCATTGATGGAGCGTTTCAGCATCATGTGCCACCACTATGGCACTCTGCCCACCATCGTGCGGCACCTGGGATTCGTTCCACGCTATCTGCGGCGCAAGTTCACTACTTGATGCCACGAGCATTCAGAGCAGCCTGGTAGCGACGGGCATTGGCCATGTGCGTGCCATAGTCAACGGCAAAGTTGTGGTAGCCCGAGAAATCCTCGGCTGCACACATATAGATGTAGTTGTGGTCGGGAGCATCGAGCACTGCGTCGAGCGACGCCTTCTCGGGGATGCGGATGGGACCGGGGGGTAACCCAGGATTAACGTATGTGTTGTAGGGCGACACGGTGCGCGTCATGGCATTGGTGATGCGCTTGAGTGTGAAGTCGCCGATGGCAAACTTCACTGTGGGGTCGGCCTGCAGGGGCATATTAGCCTTGAGGCGATTGAGATACAGGCGTGCCACCTTGGGGCGTTCGTCGGCCTTAGCGGTCTCCTCCTCAACAATCGAGGCAATGACAGCCACCTGGTCGGGTGTGAGACCCAGCTTGCGGGCTTTGGAGATGCGCTCCTCGTTCCAGAACTTGTCATAGTACCCCTTCATCTTGACCAGGAACTCGGTGGGCGTGATGTCCCAATAGAACTCATAACTGTCGGGCAGGAGCATGGCGGTGACATTGTCGGGCGTGCGACCTATGCCTGTGAGGGCGATAGGGTCGTTGAGGACACGCAACATCTCGTCCTTGCCCAGCATGAACTTGCTGCCCCAGCGCTCGGCAAACTCCTCACGCGTGCGAACATTATTAAATGTAAACCGTATGCCACTCTCGGCACCACTGCGCAGCAAGCGCATCACCTTGAAGGGCGAGTCGCCCTTCAGCACCTTGAATGCTCCCTGGCGATTGCTAAGGTCTGCTCCAGTCATACTCAACAATTTGCCCACACGCTGAGCAAACTGAGTGTCGATGTTGGTGGCGATACTCTCGGTAGCCACCTCGATGGTTGAGCCCTTGCGCAACTTGATCATGCCGTCGCCCGGCGCTCCTGTGGCGAAGTAAGGTGCCAGCCAGATGCCCACCGCAATTAAAGCAATCAACACGGCCAGCGAAATGGCCTTGATTGCCACTTTATTCTTCTTTTTTGTTGCCATCAGATGTAAATTATGAATTAAAAATTTAGAATTAAAAATTTAGTGGCAGTCATGGTGCCTCTAGGAGTTGGAACGCAAAATTACGAATTTTGGCAGACATGGTGCAGAAAACCAGAGGATTTTTGGGGAAAGAATGCGTTTTTTGATCAAAAAAGTGAAAAAAATCGGTTTTTTCTTTGGCAGTATCAAAAAAAGCAGTACCTTTGCAGTCGCTTATGAAAAGCAATTTTCAGCAAGCCCCGGAGAGGTGGGTGAGTGGCTGAAACCAGCAGTTTGCTAAACTGCCGTAGGGGTAACTCTACCGCAAGTTCGAATCTTGTCCTCTCCGCCAATCAAGGCCGCAACGGTTGTGACGATAGTCACAACCGTTTTTTTCTTGTTGGTGCCCATGGCAAGCTTGCTTGACGATGGGTACGATTGTTGATGAAGCAGGGTCAATAGGTTCGGGTGGATTCACGCTCTTTGGTGTCGCGATAGACGTTGTTGACCTTGTTGCCACCGAAGGCATAGGAGACACGCAGCGAGACGGCGTGGCTGTGGATGTTGTTGCGGGTGTGGATACTGTAATCGTTATAATACCCCATTGATTTGGTGATGTTCCAGCCGAAGGGGTCGCTCACAGCAGCAGTGAGTGTCAAGCGGTTGTCGAGAAGTGTATAACGGAGTTCGAAACCAATCAGCGACATCGACTCAAATCGCACCATGCGCTCATGATATGGAAAGTAATGGCTGAAACGCACATTGAAGATGAGCGTTTTGGGGCGGTTGAGCGTCCACGAGGTGCTGAGTTCCAATTTCCCGCTCCAACTGTTGTCGTCACGCTCTCGGAAGTCGGCAATTCGTGACTTGGCGTGGGTGTTGAAAATCTCGCCACCAATGTTCACGTTCCACCAGTCGAAGATTGAGCGATAATAGGAAGCGTATAGACCCACTTTGTTGTTGTCGATGCAATTCTCTGGTATTGAGAATTGTGAGCCATCGGCATTGAACCGCGTGACAAAACCGATTGCATTGCGGTTATAAGAATTGTAGAGCACTGCGTAAAGTCCCTTGAAGCCATAACTAATTTCGGCATTATGGGCAATGCTTGGACGGAGATCGGGATTACCCGACACATAGTCGCTCGTGGTGGTATAGTAGCGGAAAGGATTCAGGTCGCCGAAGTTAGGTCGGGTTATACCCATTGAGTAGGATAAGGAAACACGCCCCACACGCTGGCTGTTCCAACTCAAATTCAGCGATGGGAACAGATAACCATAGCCGATGTGATGCTTCTCGTTGCCGATTGACTGATGACCATTCACATCGGTATGCTCATAGCGCAGTCCAAGTCTCCCGAAAAACGAGTTACTGAAGCTCTTTTCGACACTGGCATAAGCGGCAACGGTGCTCTCTTTGTAGTCAAAACCGTTGCTTTGCGAGGGGTCGTACACCCATTGCGAACCGTTATATGTCCCGGCGGTCAATGCCGTTTTGTTGCCGATGGCGGTGTAAGCCATGCCGGTTTCCAATTTGAATGCATCGAACGGCAGAGTGGCATCCAGTTTCACAGAATGGATGTGATACTTGTTATGTCCATCGTTGGTCAAATGCCACAAACCACCGTCCCAAGCCGTGGTCACATCAGAGAATGACTTGGTTGATTTGTTGAACCAATTGTAAGTGAGGCTCAGCATCTTGCCTTTGTCATCCAGTTGCCAATCGGCGAATGAGGTCAATGTGAGCGCATTGTTCGGGCGAGATGGCGAGTAGTTATATGAGCTGAAGATGTTGCCGTTGTCATTGGTGACATCGTTCAACTTGCTATTGAGCCGTGTAGTGCTGAAGTTGGCGATGATGCCGGCACCAACTCGGTCGGTGAACTTGTACTTGAGAAGTCCATTCAGCCCAAAAGTGCGGTTGTTGAAATGCGTACTCCGGCTCGATGTCTTCAAATGGTCGCTGAAGGTAAAGGTGCGGTCAAGGTCATTGATGCCTCGGTTGTCATTCCAATTGGCATCAACCGACAGTTCAACTTTGCGTGTGGTGTGCGAGAGATGGCCGCCCAGCATGTAACTGACACCTTCGCGAGCGATTCCGCGTCCCCACACATTGCCCTTTGTGCCGAGCGACTCATTGCGCGTGGTGATGCTGATAAACGCCACATTGGTTCCGGTGGCATATTTCGCCGGTGGAGTGGTGAGCACTTCAATTTTCTCGATGCCCGATGCTTGCAGGTTTTTCAACTGCATGGCGATGGCATCGTCAGGCATCTCTAACAGGCGACCATCGACGATGTAGCGCACCGACGACTTACCGGCAACGGTCACGGCATCGCCCTCTACAGTAACGCGGGGAATGCGGTCAAGCAACTCGATGCCGTTCAGTCCCCTGGCGAACGCATCATTCTTGGTGAGATAAACGATGCGGTCGGGTTCTTGCTTGAGCACCGTGCGATGCCCTACAACCACAACTTCATTCAGTTCCAGCAGTTTATCCCAGTAGTTGGCGATGGAGTCAATGCTCACCGAGTCATTGTTTTCCTGAGCAAAAAGGGACGCAGGAAGTAGAGCCATCAAAAAGACGGCTTTCATGATTGCGTTCATCATATTTTATGGATTAGTTATTTGAATAAAACTCGAATAATGTCACGACTCGGCACAGCAGGAGTGAACTCCGTTATGCTCTCGCTGTTCCATTATTTGAATGCTTTTTCTTTGCCTTGAATGAAGAAGAAAGCTCCACCATGTTTGTCACGTTGCAGACCAATGTAGATGAGTTCGCCATTGTTGACAATCTGGAGCGATGTGTACTGCCCGTCAGCTCCATTGTAATCGGAGTATTCCTTTGCCCTCGGTGCGTCTTTAGATATGGCATCGGCAATTTTCTTGACGATACCCGGGTTGCTCTTTACCGTCAATCCGCGATAGTAGTTGCCATTGTTCTTGTAGATGGATATCGTGACACTCTTGTCGTCGTTATATCGGCCATCAAACAGGCTCTCAACGTTCAACTTCGGCGGGTTGGCATAGACTGCTAAAGATGTGACAATGCACGTTATAATGATGATTAAGCGTTTCATTTCTGTAGGGATTTATGTTGCATGAATTGATTGACTTTCTCTTGCTCGGCAGCATTTTGCTGAGCCACAGTGTGCATGAATTGCTCCATCCTAGCGACATCGGCCTCGGCAATGGCATGCGCCTGGTCACTGCTCGCCTTTTGGCCTGCGACATACACGATGCACTCGCTATTGTCGGCTGCTGGCGTAATCGCGAAAAACATGGTGGCTCCCACTATTAATGCCACACAAGCGGCAGCAGTCCACCACCTTGTGTTGCCAGCGGCTTTGCGCTTGTGTGCCGATGCATCGCTGATGCGCTGACGCAACTGTGCCGATGCACCGATAGTGCGCCGCGGCTTAAGTAGTTCTTTTATGTCTTGATATTCGTCCATATCGCTCATTGATTATCGGTGAAATACTTCAATCTCAGTTTCTTCATGCCCGAATAAAATCGTGATTTTGCTGTGGATTGCGGTAGATTGAGAATGTGACTGATTTCGACAAATGATAATTCATTAACTACGTTCATTCTCACAATCTCGGCCTCATTGGGCAGCAAGTCATCCAGCAAGCGGTTGATGCGGTCAATCTCCTCTTGGTCAAGCGACTCATCCGACTTATCGGGCAACTCAATGTTGCCTAACGGAACCGTCGGGAGACGCTTTCGCCTGAACACGTCCTGGCACAAGTTGTAAACGATTCGGAACAAGTAGCACCTGGCATCGTTTACTTTCTCTCTGTTTTCAAGCAGGCGCAACACGGCCTCGTACACAATATCCTCGGCCTCGGTGCGGTCACCTGTGCGGAAGTAGGCAAACCTCGTCAGTGCGTCAAGATTTGCCTCTATCACTTGATCCCTATTTCTGCGTCTGCTGCCAAACATAATCTCAGAACATCCATTCAGCGTTCCACTATATAAGACGCAAAAACACGAAAATCGACGAAAAGAAGTGAAGATTATTTGTAGCGTGGGGCATATTTTGTATTCACTGCCCCCTATAGACAGCGAAGAGTGCAAGGCCATGACTGCCTGCACTCTTCGCTATGTGAAACACATAAATTAATCCCTTGACGTCAGGGCTTGACCTCGTAGGCGTAGATATCTTTGAGTTTGATATCAAACACCAAGGTGGAGAAGGGCTTGATGACCGAGCCTCGGCTGTAAGAGCCATAACCCATGTTGTAGGGCACGACAATGCGGCAACTGTCGCCCACATGCATCTGCATCACACCGAGCGCCCAGCCCTCAACCATGTTGCTGTTGACAAACTGCACCAGACTGTCGGCTGGCGATGTCGACAGGTAGGACGAGTCAAATGGTGTGGCATCGTAGAGCATACCACGATACTTGACCGTGATTCCACTGGTGTAGAGTGGCTTGAGATTGTCGCGGGTGAGCATGGTGTCGTTGTACCAATGCACCAGCACTTGACCATTAGGGTCCCATGGGGCAGTGACGGTCTTGTAGTAGGATGTGTTGGCACGCTGCGTGTTGAACCACTCGGTGTTCTCTTTGCGCCAATCCTTGTATTTGTCCTCGACCTCGTTCTCCAGGCATGAGGTCATCGACATGCCCAGCACAGCCATCAGGCCGATGATTAACAATAACTTCCTCATCGTTGAGAATTAAGAATTAATAATTAAGAATACTTACTCGGCCAGACGGCGCAGCAGGGTGTTGAGGCTGCACTCGCGACCAATGATGGCGGGCAGATCGGCAATGGCCACACGCTGCTGCTGCATGGTGTCGCGGTCGCGCAGGGTGACGGTGTTGTCCTCAACGGTCTGTCCGTCGATGGTGATGCAATAGGGGGTGCCGATGGCATCGTGGCGGCGATAACGCTTACCCACCGAGTCCTTCTCGTCGTACTGGCAAGCAAAGTCAAACTTGAGCAGATTCATGATTTCATGAGCCTTCTCGGGCATGCCGTCCTTGCGCACGAGCGGCAGGATGGCACACTTGACGGGAGCCAGCACCTTGGGCAGATGCAGCACCACGCGTGTGTCGCCGCCCTCGAGGGCCTGCTCCTCGTAGCTCGAGCACATGACCGAGAGGAACATGCGGTCGACACCAATCGAGGTCTCGATGACATAGGGCGTGTAACTCTGGTTGAGCTCGGGGTCGAAGTACTGAATCTTCTTGCCTGAGAACTTCTCGTGCTGCGAGAGGTCAAAGTTGGTGCGGCTGTGGATGCCTTCCACCTCCTTGAAGCCGAACGGCATCTGGAACTCGATGTCGGTGGCTGCGTTGGCATAGTGAGCCAATTTCTCATGATCGTGATAACGATACTTCTCGTCGCCCAGACCCAGTGCCTTGTGCCAGCGCAGACGGTGCTCCTTCCAGTACTCAAACCAACGAAGTTCGTCGCCGGGACGCACAAAGAATTGCATCTCCATCTGCTCGAACTCGC
>DGWI01000021.1:0-11210 GCA_002396085.1 Porphyromonadaceae bacterium UBA4262 | reverse complement strand
GCATGCGGAAGATGAACTGGCGGGCTACAATCTCGTTGCGGAAGGCCTTGCCAATCTGTGCGATGCCGAAGGGGATGCGCATGCGACCCGTCTTCTGCACATTGAGGAAGTTGACAAAGATGCCTTGTGCCGTCTCGGGGCGCAGATACACGTCCATGGTCGAGTCGCTGCTGCTACCCATCTGAGTCTTGAACATGAGGTTGAACTGGCGCACATCGGTCCAGTTGCGGGTGCCGCTGATGGGGTCGGCAATCTCCTGGTCGACGATGATCTGCTTGAGTTCGGCCAGGTCGTTGTCGTTCATCGCCTTCTCGAAGCGGGCGTGCAACGCGTCGCGCTTGGCCTGATGCTCAAGCACGCGGGGATTGGTCTGACGGAACATGGCCTCGTCGAACGAGTCGCCGAAGCGCTTGCGAGCCTTGGCCACCTCCTTGTCAATCTTGTCGTCAATCTTGGCAATCTCGTCCTCGATGAGCACGTCGGCGCGGTAGCGCTTCTTGCTGTCGCGATTGTCGATCAAGGGGTCGTTGAATGCATCGACGTGTCCCGATGCCTTCCAGATGGTGGGGTGCATAAACACGGCCGAGTCGATGCCGACGATGTTCTCGTGCAGCAGGGTCATCGCCTCCCACCAGTAGCGTTTGATGTTATTCTTGAGTTCCACGCCGTTCTGTCCGTAGTCATAGACTGCACCGAGCCCGTCATAGATTTCGCTTGACGGGAACACGAAGCCATACTCCTTGGCGTGCGATACGATTTTCTTGAAAACGTCTTCTTTCATTGAATTGAAAATTGAAAATTGAGAATTGAGAATTGAACCTCGCCGACCACTTGTCCTTGTTGTCAAGTTAAGGTTCAATTGCTTTGAACTGACAAAGATACAATGAATTCTTCACTCTGTGGGCATGGGTCGGCGATAATTAACAATAGTTATCATTCCAGTCTGGCACGAGAACAGATTGTAGGCCTAAAAACGGCGGCTGCCAGAGCAGTCAATGCCCGGCAGCCGCACCACTTGATTAAATACTATTACTAATCTTTGTCTTCTTCAAGGTCTATCGCACCACCTTGGCGGTAGTGGTAGTGCCATCGGTGTAGCGCGTCACCACGATGTTCACCCCACTCCACGGTGTTGTCGACGGCAACCCCATCGCATTGTAGTACATCACCGACTGAGCCTGACGGTTGTAAGGCATAGAGATGATACCAGTAATGACCTCTTGCGTGGTTGCATCGAAATTAAATGGAATCGTCTTTTCTACGATATAGAAATTGGGATCCTCAATTGTCGATATTGCGCGCCGCGGTGCACCGGCAACCTGCGGCAGATTCGCGGTGCGAGTAAAGTACATACGGACGATGAAATCGGCATGCAGTTTATCAATGACACCAGTCTCACCCTCTTCAGTGCGCAACTTCTGGGCGCCGAAGGTTGCACGGAACTCATTGCGCACTGCATCCTCTTGAGTTCCACTCTGGTTGCCTGACACCCATTCACCTGACTCTACCCCAAATATAGTTCCAGGTTCAATAGGCCGACTACCCAACATATTATTCTTCAAATAATACAAGGACAATAGTTCCTGTTGGTCAAGTTCTTCATACATGTACTCACCACTATCGGTCACGCGCACCGCTTGACGCGTTGCTAGTTGCTCACCCAAGATGCCCGGATCGACTTGACGCCACATACGAATCTTGTAGAGGCTATAACCATCGGGCACCAACGACTCAAGATTATTCAAGTCGATATTGGTCACATTCAGAAAGATGTTATAATAAGCATATTTCTTGCCACCCACATTCCATGTGTACTCACTCATGAGGGGGTAATCTGCACTAGGCGTTACATATGCCACCTTGATATCGCCTACTGCAATGGTATTGATAACAGAGCCATAAGTGTTGTGGCTGTCATCGGGAGCGAACGCATCGACTACAGGCACAAATTCGTAGGCACCGACACCCGGGGCTGAATTGACAAATTGCCCCCATGCGTTATTACTGTTCTCAGCAAATCGAATCACAGGTTCATCACCAGCAGCAGTTTCGGCAGGCGAAATCTGATAAGTTGCTCCTGTGTTTCTGGCCTCGGTGATGCGAGTAGCCTGATCTACCGATGGAGTTGTTCCAACATTCCAACGATGGGCCCTGACCTCACGAATCTTCTGCACCGAAGCATCTTTAGAAACCTGAACCTGGTATTTCACTACATTCTTGCCATCGGCATCAAGCGGTTGAGCGGTCAATGCGTGATCAGTATCTGCCTCGATATCTTCGAGAGTGTAACCGCCATTCAGCAAAAGATTGGTCTTGAACACCGGTACAACAGGCATATTGCTATAGACCTCCTTGTTATCATCACCTTCTACAAAAGGCTCTGCTGAGGTAAAACTCACCATATAGACATATTCATTGCGGTGCTCTGTGCCACCATCGGGTGTAACACTGAAATTATCGTACAACTTAAAGTTGCTGAAATCTACCTCGTTGGCATAATGAATGATGTTACCATCTTTATCGGTTTCATTCGCACGATAGATTTCGCAAATCACAGTCGAGGGGTTGGCTTTGGCGCCAGTGAAGTTATCCTGATTATCTGCCATGCTAATCGTGAACGTGCACGAACCATTGTTTCCATTCGTTGGAGGGGTCAGGTTAGTCAATGTTGCTGTTGCAAAATCCACGCCATCATCCGTAGCACTAACCTTTCGCTTGAAGTGGAATGAAGTTGCGTCGCTAGGGCTAGTGCCTTCGGTCAAGAAGCGATAAGTCACACGCGAGTTTCCACGCGCATTGCGCATAGGAATCTCGTTGGTGTAGTGGTTCTTCTGTGCGGCGGGGTCATAGGTGCTCCAGTAGTTAGCATCAATGGCCAACTCGAGCAGTTCATGTGGATCGTTGCCTGGTATGAAGAACGACTTGTGGTTAGACATCTGCAGGGTCAGGAAATTGAAAGTCTCGTTGTAAACATCAATACCCTGCACTGCATAAGTCACTTCCTGTCCATGGCTGAGCGATGGAATATAGTCAGTATATGTATAGTCCAGATTCTCGGTTGTCGGGTTCACTCGAATCTTAACAGGCTCATCCGTGTATGTATTTGTCTCAGGATCCCACTTCATGACCGGGGTGTAGACATAATTACCGTCCTCATCTGTTGTCACACGATAGAGGTCAAACTCTTGCTGGTGCGTGGGCAAGAACTTATACAGATTGGTGTTCCACTTGAGGTTAATCTGGTAGTAGTTCCCCGTATTAGGATCTTCATCATCTACTGCTATGTTGGTCTCGGTAGCCGTACCGTCAAGTACAATACTATAAATGCCTGCAATAGGTTGATAGCCTGTATAAGTCGAATTGTAATTAATAAATTTTTGTGCACTTGTTGTTTCTCGACCACTCCAATCAGTCATTCGCCTATCAGGTATCAAGTACATCAAGTCATCAATACTTTCAGCCTCACCTGTTTCACCTGTCATTTTGAAACCATGACCTTTACCTTCAGCAAGAAGTACTGAAATACAATCATGAACCACAGGTGGAGTTTCTCCTCGCCGCATTGCAAGAAGTACATCAGCCAATATCTCACCATTATTTCCTACTGTAGGACTAAACTGTTCGAACATATGATAAAATGGACGCATTCGTTCAGTATTGGCTTCTTGGTCGTAATATGTACCTTCATTAAGATAAGGATACCAATATGAATTATTATTATAATAACTTCTTGCTTGCCCTTTCGACAGGAAGAAAAAACGGTTCAGATTTTCAACATTTAATTTGAACAATGTACCGGCAAGAGCCGTTCCTTCATTCGTACGGACTGACTGTGACACCACACGAACAGACTTAATGGCCTGAGCAAAGTAACGGCAAAGATTCTCATAGGCAGTACTCCCCTGTGTGGGATAGGCCGTTGATGCGTTATAATTATCTTTTTCCTCGATCAAGAGTAAGGTATAACCTTCAGTTGCAGGTTTATACTGGTCAAAATCGAATCTACGGTTAGTATTGCTATTGTTAATCCGTTCGATAGTGCCAGGAATATTCCAACCATAAGAATCAACATATGAATAAGTATAATTATTATTCCTGCCACTCCGTAATATCCTGCCAACGCCCTGGTAGGCCACTTCGCCCTCTTGCGTGCCCGTGCCATATTGAGTTCTTCCACCAGAAGTCTGGTCGGCTGTGTAGCCGCGGTACCAAATGCCTGGCACTTGGGGATCCATATAGACCTTACGGATAAGGGCGATCGCGCGAGCGGCAGACAAGTCAGTATAATCATCACTCACATAAACGATGTCGTCCAGATGTCCCTCACGACCAGCCGCTTGGTTGACAGCATCCGAGTTTGTGATAGGCCAAGTGTAAGAAATCTTGGCCAAGTCATCCGTCTGAAGGGAGACATAAGCCGGAGTTGTCTGCGCCAGAGCAGTGCTCCACGCAAGTAGCACCAGCGTAGTTAGGGCTAGCGCTCTTTTAAAAGTTCTCATTGTCATTTTAGAATAGTTGTGAATAGTAATATGCAATTTAATCTATTAATTTTGGGCTTGTCGCAGGCTTGTGACCTACACAAAATTTCATCTCCGGCCCCAATGGAGATGAATATAGAAAACATAATAGTTTTTATCATCAATATCTAAGCGGACGTGGAGCCTTGTTTGTTGCGTGAATTTCCATTCAGCAAAAACCGTCCGATATTCGATTAAAACAGATTGTTTTGCTATGAAAAATGCTATTATTTCATTTTTTCGGCTTGCAAAATTAGTGCCTAATTCCCAGACAACAATAGGTTTGTAAGGAATTTTACGCAATTTAATATTTTTATATCTTTTTTAAGATTGTCATGTCGGTTCGTTACTATCAACACCTACATTCTGACAAGGGCAAGCCGCTGGGCATTGTCGGTGGTAATGCGATCGACAGTGCTAAGGTCGGTGCCGAGCACCGTGGCCAGACAACGGGCCACGTCGGCCACATAGGCACTCTCGTTGCGCTTGCCGCGGTGGGGCACAGGTGCCATGTAGGGCGAGTCGGTCTCAAGCAAGATGCGGTCAAGGCCAATGACGGGTACTGTGAGTGGCAGGGTACTCTTCTTGAAAGTCAGCACACCGCCTATACCGAAGTAGAAGTCACCCACCTGACGGATGAGGTCGACCTCGTGTGGCGCACCCGTGAAGCAATGGAACACGCCTTGCGGCATCTGACCACGGAATTGCCCCAGCACATCAAGCACCTCGGTGAGTGCCTCGCGGCAGTGGATGATGAATGGCAACTGTCTGTCGCAGCACCATGCCAGTTGTCGCTCAAGGGCAAGCATCTGTTGGCGGCGATAGGTCTTGTCCCAATAGAGGTCGATGCCCACCTCGCCGATAGCGACCCAGGGATGCTGGTCAAAAAACGGCTCAAGGCGGTCGAGCACATCGGCCCAGTCGTCATGCACCTCCTCGGGGTGCAGCCCCAGGGCCAGACTTACGCATTCGGGCCACCGGTTGTAGGTATCGAGCAACCGCTGCACACTCTCGAGATTCTCGTTGGGCATGACGATGTGTGTGACGCCGGCATCCACTGCCCGCTGCATCACCTCCTGGCGGTCATCGTCAAACTCTGCACTATAGATATGACTATGAGTGTCAATCATCAGAATTTCATTGTTTTATTTAGTCTAATAGTGGAAACTTTTATTTCCCCTCCCCTGTTAGGGGAGGGGTTAGGGGAGGGGTAGAGACACTTTGCTCTTTTGAGATTTCTTTAGCAATCCTCAATATTTCGTTAGCAACTGAACTAGCATGCGACATAACATGATCATTAGGAAATCTAACGACCCTTATTCCTTGACTATTTAGAAACTGAGTTCTAGCAATATCATACTCGTTCTTCATCCAGTGCGAGTGGCCATCCAATTCAACACATAGCCGCAATTCAGCACAATAGAAATCTAAAATAAATGGGCCTATGCCTTGTTGACGACGAAACTTATATCCCCCCACCCCACGATTACGCAAAAAATGCCAAAGTATCGTCTCGGCAGGCGTTGCATTCTGCCGCAAAACCTTACGCTTTTCTTTTTGAACCGAATCATTGGCTTTAGCACTGTTGTAATGCATATCGTGTTTTTTTAAAATGAAACGAATGGTGTGTGATACCCCTCCCCTTACCCCTCCCCTTACAGGGGCGGGGAAACCAAGGTTGATATCTCCATCCTAACATCATTACTTGTCGCGAGTGGTGAGACGTGTGACGAGGGTGTCGAATGCTTGACGGGCATCATCGGTGGCAAAGTTGACACGCGACAGGGCTTCAAGAGCCTGAGCGTTGTATTGGCTGATGGCCTGTTGACTGAGTTCACGCAATCCCAGGCGCTCATAGATGGCCCGCACGGCAGGAAACTTCTGCTCACGCATGGCGTAGGGGTCGTTGATCCAGTGCCGCAGTTCGAGTGCATCATCGCCTTGTGCCAGCCGCTGAGCGTTAATGAGCAGGAAGGTCTTCTTGTTATTCATGATGTCGCCCCCCACTTCCTTGCCGAAGGTTGCGGGATCGCCCCACACATCGAGCATGTCGTCCTGCAACTGGAAAGCGAGCCCCAGATTCATGCCCATGTCATAGATGGCCTGTCGATCTTCAACAGGAGCATCGGCGATGATGGCACCCATCTGGCAGGCACACCCCAACAGCACCGATGTCTTGAGGCGTATCATCTCGATGTACTCGTCTTGCGTGACATCGTGACGATGCTCAAAATCCATGTCCCACTGCTGCCCCTCATAAATCTCCATAGCGGTGCGGTTGAACAAGCGCATGGCAGCGGGCAAGAAACGGTCGTCAACACGCTCGATGTGCTGGGTGGCCATCGTGAGCATGGCATCACCACTGAGGATAGCCACATTTTCGTTCCATCGGCGGTGAACGGTGGGCTGACCGCGTCGCACGTCGGCCTTGTCCATCACGTCGTCATGAAGCAGCGTGAAGTTGTGAAACAGTTCGATGCCCAATGCAGCATCAATGGCTGCGTCAGGGTTTCCGCCCAGAGCCTCACATGCCATGAGCGTGAGCACTGGACGCAATCGCTTGCCCCCCAACGCCATGGTGTAGGCAATAGGTTCATAGAGGCCCGCCGGCTGGGCGGGATAGTCAATGGCGGCAATGGCGCGATTGACTTTGTCGAGATAGTCGTTGTAAGTTTTCATGTTTTGCTATTTTCTAGACGCTCTAGACCCTCTAGATTTTCTAGATTTTCTAGATATTCTAGAGTGTCTAGTTTGACCCGTAGGCGTTGCGGAACTCTTGCATCTGCTCGGGTGTATAGATTTTTTCCAAAGCCTTGATTTGGCGGTCAATGAGCTGCATGTCGGCCTCGGGTGACTCACGGTCGGCCTTGAGTTCTAGCCCCAATGTAGTGGGCGTGGCAGCAACGGCATAGATGGCCATCTGCTTGTCGATGCTCAAGTCCTGCACCTCGCGATCAATTTCTTGCTTGGCGGCATCGGCATAGTCGGGTTTTCCCATCATGGCTGCCGACCAGTCGATGAGTTGTAACAAGATGCGTGCGGTATCGGGGCTGAAGTGTTGCCCTACCGGCTCGCCCAGGATGCGATAGGCCTGCAGTTCGGCATAGTCATCGCGGTCGTAAGCCATGAGTTGCGCAATGGCCCGCGTCGAGTCGTCACGTGCCGTGCTTTCAAGAAAAGCCTTGAGCAGATACATACCGGTGTTGGGCACCCACAGGCTGTCCTCGACGGCATGGAAGTGAGCCTCGACCTGCTTGAGAGCCGCCGTGTCGCCCCATGCCTTGTAAAACTCCTGTGCAAGAGCCTCACCGGCACGCGTGGGAGCCTCTTTGCAGCCACCAAGCATAATAGCCATGGCAGCGATGATGAGTAGGGATTTGTGTTTCATATTTCTCTATTCATTGTGGTGATGCCGACGTGTCGACCGTCGAGCACGATACAGTAGCAGATGTCTAGTTACCGAAGATTTGCCGAGCCAGTTGTGGATCAACGCGGCGCAACGAGTCGGCAAAGGCCTGCTCAAAGTCGGTTGCCGCCTCGTCCTCGCCAGTGAGCACATACTGGTCGTGTGTGGCACGGGCATCGAGTATGGCACGCTGCAGGGCAATGGTGTCGGTATGGTCGGTGTGTGCCACAGCCCATGCCGCCTCATGTCCACGCGCGACGGCATCGTCGGGGTCGGCCGTCTGTTGGTCATCGGCTTGCTGCTTGCCGCCGCATGCCACAGCCAGCAGTGCCAACAATGCGTATGCAATTTTCTTAACCATTCTCGTCGATAAGTTTTACTTTGCCATTGAGCAACGAGTCGGCAAAGGCCTGAACCTTATTAAACTCCTCGTCATCACAAAGCAGGGTGATGCGATTGTCACGATGGATGATGAAGTGATAGCCGCGCTTGACTTTCTTGCCCTTCTTGCTCAAGACATTGAATTGATGATAGGCATCAATGGCCTCGAACTCTACTGGACGTCGCTCCACGGCATTGAGTTTATCAACCAGTACAAGCACCATGTTGTTGATAGTCTCGATCTCGGCACGAGCGGCGGCAGATGTCGTGTCGCTGCCGAAGGTGATGCGATATTGCTTGACGTGATTGCACATGTCACGCAGCGCGACAAATGACTGCGAGTCGTAGAGCACCATATTGTTCATCACAATAGCCATATCGGTACTGAGCGGCTCGTAACTATCAGGGTTCTCGAGCATGCCCTTGAGCATGTTGGCGATGCGCTGATTGACAGTCTTTTCAACCTTCTTCATCATCGCCTCGCCCAACTTCTGGGCAATCTGCTCACGAGTCTGCTGTTGGCAGGCAGCAAGCACGACTATCATCAGGGCAAGAATGAGTATTTTCTTCATAACTCAACGGCCAACGCAGCGATAGGTGAATCCGAAGTGCTCGAGTTCGGTGGGGTCATAGATGTTGCGGCCATCGATGACCAGCGGGGTGCGCATGAGTGATTTCACTCGATCCCAAGCGGGAATGCGGAACTGCTTCCACTCGGTGAGGATGAGCAATGCGTCGGACCCCTTGACTGCATCATACATGTCGATGCCACAGTAGACTTGATCCCAACGTAGTTTGGTGGCATTCATGGCCACCGGGTCGTAGACACGGATGTTGCAGCCTGCCTCGGTGAGCAGGTCGAGCGTCACGATGGACGGAGCCTCACGCATGTCGTCGGTCTCGGGCTTGAACGACAGTCCCCACAGAGTGATGGTCTTGTCCTTGAGATCATCGCCAAAGTGCTCCTTGAGTTTCTTGAACAAGATATGCTTCTGGTGCACATTGACATCGTCAACAGCCTGTAAAACTTTCATCTCACAGCCATTGTTTTGGCCAATCTTGATGAGGTCTTTAATGTCCTGCGGGAAAAGGGTACCGCCATAACCACAGCCCGGGAAGATATACTTGGGCCCGATACGACTGTCTGTGCCCACGCCGTGCCTCACCGTGTTGATGTCGGCACCCACGCGCTCGCACAAGTTGGCGATTTCGTTCATGAAACTGACGCGAGTGGCCAGCATCGATGTTGCGGCATACTTGATCATCTCGGCTGTGCGAGTGTCGGTATAGATCACATGATACTCGTTGTGGTGCAGAATGGTGTGATAGAGCCGCTTCATGGCATCGACAGCCGAGGGCCGCTCTGTGCCGATGATGATGCGGTCGGGCTTGAGGAAGTCCTTGATGGCATTACCCTCGGTGATGAAGTCGGGATTGCTAACCACATCGAAGTGGATGTCAACCTTGCGGTCGGCAATCTCCTGCTCGATGATGTCGATGACCTTAAGTGCAGTGCCTACGGGCACGGTCGACTTGAGGACGAATGTACTGGGCTGGTTGATGCTCTGCCCGAACACTCGTGCGATGTCATAGATTGGGGCCAAGTCGGTCGAGCCGTCCTCGTCGGGCGTGGTGTCGATGGCGCAGAACACATAGTCAACATCGGTAAACCCCTTGGCAAAGTCGCCGACAAAGCGCAGGCGACCCTCGTTGACATTAGTTGTAATGGCCTTTTCAAGTCCTGGTTCGTAGATGGGTATTGAACCATAGACTAACCGATTGATCTTCTGACGGTCAGTGTCGACACACGTCACTGTAGCGCCCAGGTCGGCGAAGCAAGTGCCCGTCACCAGACCCATATATCCTGTACCTACAATTGAAATGTTCATTTTGCTTTAATTAAGAATTCATAATTAAGAATTAAAAATCGCTTCTATCCCAGCCATTCTCGGTGATGAGAATAAGGACAATTCGTTAATTCGTGGTTTAGTTTAATTCACACAATTGTGGTGCAAATGTACACATTTTTTGCGAGAAAAACTTGCTGTTTATCGAAAAAATGTCTATTTTTGCGTAACTTTAAGCATCAAGAGAACAAGTCAAACCTATTTAATAACTTTATTTTCAAGACATTATGAAGAAATATTTAGCAGAATTGGTTGGTACGTTCGTACTGACATTCCTCGGCTGCGGTGCAGCTGTGAGTCTGGGATGTAACACAGGTGTTGTTGCTGGCACTCCTGCCGTAATTGGTACAGCAATAGCCTTCGGTCTTGCCGTTGTAGCCATGGCCTACACCATCGGTGGCATCAGCGGTTGCCACATCAACCCCGCCATCACACTGGGTGTGTTCCTCAACGGCGGCATCAATGCCAAGGACTGCGGCATGTACATGATTTTCCAGACCATCGGCGCAATCCTGGCTGCATGTGTACTGGGTGTGCTGGCTGGCTTTGACAGTGGCCTGGGTGCTAACGGACTTCAGACCCTCAACGAGATTGGCCAAGCAGGACAAGTATCGGTCACTACCGGCCTGATTGCCGAGATTGTTTTGACCATGCTCTTTGTCCTGGTCGTTCTGGGTGCCACGAGCAAGACCAACGGTGCCACCAACAACCTGGCTGGCCTTGCCATCGGTCTGTCGCTGATTCTCATCCACCTGGTGGGCATTCACTACACGGGCACCAGCGTTAACCCCGCTCGCTCGATTGGTCCCGCCCTGCTGGCTGGTGGCGATGCCCTGAACCAACTGTGGATCTTCATCGTTGGTCCATTTGTGGGTGGCGCACTTGCAGCTTGCATCTGGAAGGTCATCAACATGGACAAGGAGGCTGAGGCATAATCCCCAATTCTCTGAAACACCAAAAAAGCCGTGGCACAGTGTGAAGTGACCCCAAAAAGTTGGA
>DGWI01000008.1 GCA_002396085.1 Porphyromonadaceae bacterium UBA4262 | reverse complement strand
CCTGCAATTTGACCTATACACCGAAAAATTACCAAAAAATTAGGGTGTGAAACCTGTAATTCCACACCCTATTAATCATGAAGAGGCCCCAAATCACGGCACCAACCCGTAGGCACGGAACACCTTTTGGATCTTTTCAAGTGCATAGGTCACTTGATCCTTGGTGTGTGTAGCCATCAGGCTGAATCGGATGAGCGTGTCGTTAGGAGCGACAGCAGGTGAGACAACGGGGTTGACAAAAATGCCCTCGTTGAGCAGGTCGCGTGTGATGGCAAACGTCTTGTTGTTATCGCGAATGTAGAGTGGGATAATGGGCGTCTCGGTGTGGCCAATTTCAAATCCCATCGAACGGAATCCCTCGAGCGCATAATGCGTGATGTCCCACAGGTGCTGTTGACGCTCGGGCTCGCTGAGCATGATATCGATGGCTGCACTCACAGCCGCTGTCGATGCAGGTGTGATACTTGCTGTGAAGATGTAACTGCGCGAGTGGTGACGCAGATAGTTGGTGATGACCTCATCGGTGGCAATGAATCCTCCCAGCGAAGCAAACGACTTGCTGAATGTACCCATAATCAGGTCGACCTCATCGGCCAGGCCGAAGTGGTGGCAAATGCCTCGTCCACCCTCGCCAAACACGCCGATGCTGTGCGCCTCATCGACCATGATGCTGGCATCATATTTCTTGGCCAACTCGACAATGTCGGGCAACTTGCACACATCGCCCTCCATTGAGAACACACCGTCGGTGACAATGAGTTTGACACGGTCGGGCTCGCACTTCTTGAGTTGAGCCTCGAGCGAAGCCATGTCGTTATGTTTGTATTTAAGCGAGTTGCTGAACGACAAGCGCCGTCCCTCGATAATCGATGCGTGATCCTGCTCGTCCCACAAGATGTAGTCCTCGCGCCCTGTTAGTGCCGAAACCACACCCAGGTTCACTCCGAAGCCTGTGCTATAGATCATGGCATCCTGTTTGCCCACATAGTCGGCCAACTTGCGCTCCAGTTGCTTGTGTATGTCAAGTGTCCCATTCAGGAAAGGCGATCCCGCACATCCAGTGCCATACTTCTTGATGGCCTCGATGGCAGCCTCCTTGATTTTCGGATGGTTGACCAATCCCGTATAGCAGTTCGACCCGAACATGAGTACCTTCTTGCCATTGATAATCACCTCGGTATCTTGCTCACTGTCGATGGCACGGAAATAGGGATAAATGCCAGCAGCCTTGGCTTTCTGGGGCTCCTGATATCGTGCCAACTTTTGTTGTAGTAGCTTCATATTATATTGCTCTAAAGACTATTCTTTGTTGCTATATCATCATGTCTGTTTTATCCTGAACACAATGCAGGCTGCAAATTTACAAAATTATCTTCGAATATGACTAAAAAAAATGTTCATTTAGGTAGAAAAACGCTCAAAAACTCACATTAATGACAGCATTAACCACAATTCTACAGCGTCTTTCGCCTTGTTAGTTTTTTTTAACGATTTGATACTTCAGAAAAACGATTTTCTGTGCAACATTTTAGCAGCATTCTGCGTCAAATAAATAAAAAAGCATTCAATTATGAAAAGAACAAAACTTTTAAGCCTATCATTGCTAACAATCATGCTAGTCTGTTCGTGTGTTCACGTCAGAACAGGCATCAAACATGAGACCGAAGTTAAGACCGTCAAGCAGTTGACCAAGATAAACCCGTTTGACGAAGTGGAAATCGCCGGACCGATGTCAGTGATTTTTGAGCAGAATGGCACATACACCGTACGTGTTGAGACTTCGCCAGAGACATTTGACAAACTTGTCATCTATGTTCAGAACAAACAACTCCATATCGACACTAAGGATAATGTATCGATTGACGATGAGGTGAAAGTCTATGTCACATCGCCATCACTCGCAGGTATAGACCTGGCAGGCTCGGGCACGTTCGATGCTCCGCAACCGCTTGCAGTGCGCGAACTGGATTTAGACTTGGCAGGATCAGGCAATATCCATGTCAAGCAACTGACCTGTAGCGAATTGAGCATTGACTTGGCTGGTTCGGGCAACATGAACTTCGAGCAAGTAGAGGCCCAGAGAGTTGAGACAGACATAGCAGGCTCGGGAAATGTGGAATTCAGCAACCTGCAAGCCGACAGAGCCGAAAGCTCTATCTCAGGATCGGGCAACATAGTCATGTCGGGCTCGGTTCGGCATCATGTTGAGAATATCAGTGGCAGCGGGCAAGTTGATACTAGCGGTTTGAAGTAATTTTTGAACAAATGTTGTGAAAGTTTGCCAAACTTGCAGCAAGGTTATAAAAAATGTTGTAACTTTGTAGGCTGTAATCAAAACGCAAGATCTATGTTACTAGAAAAGATAGAAGCCCTGAAGGGCAAACTGAATGACCTGAAGGCAGACAACGAGGAGGCTCTGGAGGCACTGCGCATCAAGTATCTGAGCAAGAAAGGCGAGATTGCCGCACTGTTTGGAGAATTCAAGGATGTTCCAGCCGACCAAAAGCGTGAGTTGGGTCAGAGACTGAATGAAATCAAGGCGCTGGCAACTGATAAGATCAATTCTCTGCGCGAACAGTATAAGGAGCATGCCAAGGAGCAGAACAAGATTGACATTACCCGTCCGGGCTTTCCTGCCGAGGTAGGCACACGTCATCCGCTGTCGGTTGTGCGCAAGCAGATCATAGACATCTTCACCCGTCTGGGTTTCACGTTGGCCGAGGGACCTGAAGTCGAGGACGACTGGCACGTGTTCAGTGCGCTGAACTTTGCCGCCGATCATCCTGCCCGTGACATGCAGGACACTTTCTTCATTGAGCAGAACAAGGACGACGTGAAGCGCAACATCGTGCTGCGCTCACACACGAGCAGTGTGCAGGTGCGCACCATGGAACGCCGCGAGCCGCCCATCCGCATCATCTGCCCGGGCCGCGTCTATCGCAACGAAGCCATCACTGCCCGTGCTCACTGCTTCTTCCACCAGATTGAGGGCCTGTATATCGACAAGGGTGTGACATTTGCCGACCTCAAGCAAGTGCTGCTTCACTTTGCCCAAGAACTTTATGGTCCTGACACACAGATACGTCTGCGTCCCAGTTACTTCCCGTTCACCGAGCCCAGTGCCGAAATGGATGTGTCGTGCATGCTGTGCGGCGGCAAGGGTTGCGGATTCTGCAAGCACACGGGTTGGGTCGAGATTCTGGGTTGCGGCATGGTTGACCCGGCAGTGCTTGAAGCAAGCGGTATCGACAGTACGGTTTACAGCGGCTATGCTTTCGGTCTGGGTATCGAGCGCATCACCAACCTGAAATATATGGTTAAAGACCTGCGCATGTTCAGCGAGAACGATGTGCGCTTCCTCGATGAGTTCCGCAGCGCCCATTAATGTTAGACGATAGACAAAGTCTAAAGTCCCAAAAGAATGACGATAAAAGAAAGATATGCGGGTGTGTTGGATTACTTCCAGCACACCCAACCTAATCCTACCACCGAACTGCAGTACAACAACGCGTTCGAGATACTGGTGGCTGTGATCTTGTCGGCACAATGCACCGACAAACGTGTTAATATGGTCACCCCCGCCTTATTTGCCGCCTACCCCACTCCACAACTGATGGCACAGGCTAGTGTTGACGACATTCTGCATTACGTCAAGAGTGTTTCTTATCCCAACAGCAAGGCTCTGCACCTGAAGCAGATGTCTCAGATGCTGGTCGAGAAGTTCGGTGGTGAGGTTCCTGACACAATGGAAGCGCTGACACAGTTGCCCGGTGTGGGCCGCAAAACTGCCAATGTGATGCTGGGTCTGGTTTTTGGCAAAGCAGCCATCGCCGTTGACACGCACGTTTTTCGTGTTGCCAATCGCCTGGGACTGGCCAATGGCAAGACTCCGCTCGAAGTTGAGAAAGCACTCACACGCCACATCCCAGCCGACTTGCGATTCAAGGCACATCACTGGATTTTGCTGCATGGCCGATATGTGTGCAAGTCGCAACGTCCCGATTGTCTGAACTGCGCTATCAAGCAGTGGTGCAAACACTATAAACCAGAGGATTGCCAACCCAGGGGCTAATTTTCGGGGCTTATTGTGCAAATAACCCTTAAAATAAGGTCAAAAATCTAAAAATTTGCAAAATCAAAGTTGTAAACTATTGATTTTCTAAAATAAATGACTACTTTTGTACGTGTGTTTTTCATGGTATTAGATTTAAGGTTTGTGAGGGCTGTTGTGAAACATTCCTCACTTTGTTTTTTTATATCCCATTGGTTTATTTCTTTTTGAGAGGCTTATAACCAATCGTGCGGTAGTCGCAACTGACTTTCCCCTTGACAATATTCATCAGTTTGGCCTTGATGAGTTGCTTGCGAATGGGTGACAGGTGGTCAATAAAGACAGTCTTCTCCAGATGGTCATATTCGTGCTGGAATACTCGCGCCAGGAATCCCTCGATGTCCTCTTCATGCTCTTGCCAATTCTCGTCCTGCCACTTGACGTGGATACGATCGTGTCGCGTCACCGACTCGTGAATGCCAGGCAGACTGAGGCATCCCTCCTCACGACTGATGGTCTTACTTGTCTGGTCGACCGTAATGACAGGGTTAATCAGCACAAACTTTTTACCCGCAAGTTCGGGCATATCATCTTTGAGCACATCTACATCGATGTAGATGAGCCTGATGCTCTTTCCCACCTGTGGTGCAGCGATGCCAATGCCGTCGCTAGCATACATAGTGTCCTTCATGTTCTGAATGAGTTTGTCCAGGTCAGGATAGTCGGGTGTGACCTCATGGGTCTCGGTGCGCAACACCGGGTGACCATATAGATAAATTGGAAGTACCATTCCTTCTTGTGAATTGATAATTGATAATTGATAATGAAAATTGATCCCTAGAACTGCGGGGTGTTTGACAAGTTGTGGATTGATGAGAGATAGTCGTTGAGGATGATGGTTGCGGCTATCGAGTCGACACGAGCCTTGTCACGACGATCACTCTTCTTCATGCCACCAGCGATCATCGCCTGGTGGGCAATGGTGCTGGTGAAGCGCTCATCGTACATCACTATGGGGATGTCGGGCAGAATTTTCTTCAACCGATTGACAAACGGCGTGATGTATCGCATGCTCTCGCTGGGTTGACCATCGAGTTGAGTGGGCTGGCCAATGACAATGAGCTCGACCTGCTCACGCGCGACATAGCCGGTGATAAACTGTTCAAGGGTGTGGGTGGGCACTGTTGCCAGTGCCCCTGCCACAATCTTGAGCGGGTCGGTCACAGCCACACCTGTGCGTTTGCGGCCATAGTCGATACCTATAATCCGTGCCATCGCCTACTTGTCCTGCATCGTGTCGAGGAACTCCTGGTTGTTGCGTGTGCGCTCCATGCGCTCCTTGACAAACTCCATAGCCTCGACCGATGTGCGGTCGCTGAGGAAGCGACGCATGATCCACATGCGGTTGAGGGTGTCTTGGCTGAGCAATAGGTCGTCGCGGCGAGTGCTTGATGCCATCACATCGACTGCGGGGAAGATGCGCTTGTTGGACAACTTGCGGTCGAGTTGCAGTTCCATGTTGCCCGTTCCCTTGAACTCCTCAAAGATGACCTCGTCCATCTTCGATCCTGTCTCGATTAGCGCGGTGGCAATGATGGTCAGGCTGCCTCCACCCTCGATGTTGCGTGCTGCGCCGAAGAATCGTTTGGGCCGCTGCAAGGCGTTGGCATCGACACCACCAGTGAGAATCTTGCCCGATGCGGGCGCGATGGTGTTGTAGGCACGTGCCAGACGAGTGATGGAGTCGAGCAAGATGACAACATCGTGCCCACACTCGACCATTCGCTTGGCCTTGGACAGCACCAAATCGGCAATCTTCACATGACGGTCGGCAGGCTCGTCGAATGTCGATGCGATGACCTCGGCCCTGACGCTCCGTGCCATGTCGGTGACCTCCTCGGGTCGCTCGTCGATGAGCAGGATTATCATGTAGGTCTCGGGATGGTTCTCGGTGATGCTATTGGCGATGTCCTTGAGCAGGACGGTCTTACCAGTCTTGGGAGGCGCGACGATGAGTCCACGCTGCCCCTTGCCGATGGGCGCAAACATATCGACCACGCGAGTCGAGATGTTGGGACGCAACGTGCTCTCGAGGTTGAATTTCTCGTCGGGGAACAAGGGCACCAAGTGCTCGAAGGGCACGCGGTCACGCACATACTCAGGCGTGCGACCGTTGATGAGTTGCACCTCGCATAAGGGGAAGTACTTCTCGCCCTCGTGAGGAGGACGGATGGTGCCCTCAATGACATCTCCGGTCTTGAGGCCATAGTTCTTGATTTGCGCCTGCGTGACATAAATGTCATCGGGCGAAGAGAGATAGTTGTAGTCACTTGAACGCAGGAAACCATAGCCCTCGGGCATAATCTCCAGCACGCCCGACGAATCAAGGATTCCCTCAAAGTTGTAGGCCATATCCATATAGGGCGTTGCCATCTGCTGTTGCATCTGCTGCTGTTGCTGCCTCTGCTTCTTGCGTCCGCGCTTTCCGGTAGCTTCTTTAACCACTGTGGGCTCCTGAATGATGATGGGTGCCTTGGCAGCCTCCTCGGCAGCCCGCTTGCGCTCTTCCTCGGCGCGACGGGCGGCCTCCTCACGCTCCTGTGGTGTGCGTGGCTTGAAGGTCGAAGTGCCACTGATCATATTGAAGAACGAGTCGAGCGACATCTCGGGACGAGCGGCACGAGGCTGCTCAGTCGCAGGGACTTGCAGGTCTTCGTCCTGCACTTCTTGCAGATTCGGCTCCTGTTCGAACTCTTGTGGCTGAAGCGTCTGTTGCTCCTCGGGTTGCTTTTCTTGTTGGTCGGCTACCATGGTCTGCTCCTCAACCTCTGGGACGATATTCACCTCCTTGGCTGCAGCAGGCTTGCGACCACGCCGACGCTTGGGTTGTATTTCGGCTTGAGCTGGTTGAGGCTGAGCAGATTGCTCAATCTGTGGCTGCTCATCCTGTGGCTGCTCGATGGATGCTGGTGCACTTTCGGTATCAACAGGGTCGGCTTTGGCGACCTTCTCGACAGCAGGTTTGCGTCCACGCTTCTTGGGCTTGTCTTTAGACTGCTGTTCCTGTTCATTGGCAGGTTGCTCGGTTGCTCCTTCATTTTTGGATTTCCGGTCAAGTTCCTGGTCATCAGTCTGGTTATCTTCCTTCGCTGCAGCAGGTTTGCGTCCGCGCTTGCGCTTGGGTGCAGATTCGGGTGCTTTGTTTGATTCATCAATAGCCTGATGATCAAGAACTTGATACACCAAGTCTATCTTGTCGGTAGAATCAACCTTGCTCAGACCCATCGAACGAGCGATGTCGCGCAGTTGCTGCTCGCTCATTTCGTTCAAATCGGTAAAACTGTACATATTAAAAGTAAGTGAAAAAGCGACATGTGATTGTTCCACGAGCACAATGAACTCATTCGCTTAGTGCCCCGCATTGGAGGCTAGGTGCTCAAATTAAAAATAATGTGTTGTGGAAAAAACGGCCTGAAGCGGCCTGTGCTCGTTGAGTGATCAGGTGATATCCTGAAATCGAGTGCAAAGGTATGTAATAATCTTGAATGTGCCAAGTTTTGGTGAGCAAAAAAAAGCAAATCGGCTCAAAAACTCCTTTATTTGGCAAGAAAATAGTACCTTTGCAGTCCGAAAATCGAACAGACGAATGGAAAATCAGCAAGACAAGATAGCGCTTCACCTGTCGCAACAGGTGTTTCACCTGGTGGGCGAAGTGGCCGACTCGCTGCAGCGTGAGTGCTATGTCGTGGGTGGCTATGTGCGCGACATCTTCCTGGAGCGTGCCAGCAACGACATGGACTTTGTGACCGTGGGCAGTGGCATTGAGGTTGCCACGGCCGTGGCTCAGCGCATCGGACGCAAGGCCCACCTGTCGGTGTTCAAGACCTATGGCACAGCGCAGGTCAAGACGCGACAATGGGAACTGGAGTTTGTGGGTGCTCGGCGCGAGAGTTATCATCGCGAGAGCCGCAACCCCATCGTCGAGGACGGTACGCTGGATGACGACCAGCGCCGCCGCGACTTCACCATCAACGCTATGGCTATCTGCCTCAATGCCGACCGCTATGGCGAGTTGCTCGACCCATTCGACGGGATGGGCGACCTGAGCCGTCGCATCATCCGCACACCACTCGACCCCGACATCACCTTCAGTGATGACCCGCTGCGCATGATGCGCGCTGTCAGATTTGCAACCCAACTGAACTTTGATATCTATTCCGACACGATGCAAGCCATCAAGCGCAATGCCCACCGCATCAACATCATCACCCGCGAGCGCATTGCCGACGAGTTGATGAAGATCATGCGCTCGGTCCATCCCTCACGCGGCTTTGAGTTGCTCGACGAGTCGGGACTGTTGCCACTCATCTTCCCTGAGATGGCAGCCATGAAGGGGGTGGACATGTCGCACGGACGTGCACACAAGGACAACTTCCGCCACACGATGCAGGTGCTTGAAAACGTGGCAGCCTCGAGCGACAACGAGTGGCTACGCTGGGCAGCGTTGCTGCACGACATCGGCAAGCCAGCAAGCAAGCGCTGGGACGAGCAGCAAGGTTGGACATTCCACAACCACAACTTTGTGGGAGAGCGGATGATACCCAAGATTTTTGCACGCATGCGTCTACCGCAGAACGAGCACATGAAGTATGTCAAGAAACTGGTGGGTCTGCACATGCGGCCCATCGCACTGGTTGAGGACGAGGTGACCGACTCGGCTGTGCGACGACTGCTGTTTGACGCAGGCGACGACATTGACGACCTGATGACCCTGTGCAAAGCCGACATCACGAGCAAGAATCAAGAGAAGGTCAAGAGATTTAAAGAAAACTTTGACCTGGTGAAGCATAAACTCATCGATATCGAGGAGAAGGATCGTGTGCGCAACTTCCAGCCGCCCGTCGACGGCCAGGAAATCATGGACACCTTCGGTCTCAAGCCCAGTCGCGAGGTGGGCGAAATCAAGGATGTCATCAAGGATGCCATCCTGGATGGTATCATACAGAACGACTATGCCCAGGCATACGCACTGATGATGCGCCGTGCTGCCGAACTGGGCATCGCGCCGGCACATCACGGGCAACTGTGTCACACCACAATGAATAGCCCAATCGGTACACTGACGCTCGCCGCCAGCGAGCAAGGAATCGCACTGGTTGGATTTGACAATTCACAAGAGGATTTGTCAAGAATTGGCAAGAAGATGGGACTAGAGTTATGTGCCTGCACCACTCCCCTTCTCGAGCACTGTCGCCAGCAACTGGAGGAGTATTTTGCCGGCACACGCCGTGAGTTCTCGTTGCCGCTGCACCTGACGGGCACCGACTTCCAGATGGAGGCGTGGGCTGAACTGCAGCGCATCCCTTACGGGCAGACCGAGAGTTACCGCGACGAGGCATCGCACACAGGGCATCCCCGTTCGTTCCGTGCTGTGGCTCAAGCCAACCACGTCAACCCCATCTGCATCATTGTGCCGTGCCACCGCGTCATTGCTGCCGACGGCACGCTGGGCGGCTATGGCGCCGGAACCGACAAGAAACAGTGGCTCCTCGACCATGAAGCCTCGTCAACGCACAGTTAACCCACAATGCACAAAACCGTTAACGATTGTATCATAACGATATTATGTGTGAAGGGAACGAGCAAACGAGCAATCGAACTATCGAATGATCGATGAGGCCGACTGAGCCAATAGTGACTGATGGGCGTTAGGTGTGGCGTGTGCCTTGGCAGTTAGGGTAGTCAGAGCATCCCCAGAATTGTAGTCCGGCTTTCGCTCCTCGTTTTATGACCCGTCTAATCATCGGTTTTCCGCACAGTGGGCAGGAAGGAGCACCTAGTTCTGATGCTTGGAGAGTTTGTGTTGCGATACGTTCTTTTGCGAGTTGCTCGGTGAAGCCGCCTTCCCGCTTGAACTCTTCCAGTTGTCGTGAGATCATCTTCTGCAACATCACGATGTTGCGATTGATTAATTGCTTGATAGAATTGACACGTATATCCAAGTTGTCGCTTTCAAGCCAATCGGCAAACTTCTTGCGCTGGGCCTGTATATGAAGCCAAACATCACGCTCAATGTCAGCACCATAATTGGGCCTGTCCAGTTGTATGCTCCTAAAACTGGCATAGTTTGTACTGCCGTTTGCCCAAGGTTCAATGTTATAGGTCAATGAAAATGCCATGAAATCACTCAATAACTCGCTCAGTGTAGCGCGGGCCACATCGGTGAGGCGCATCTCTGTTTCGCGGCTAGTCTGCCTGCGCGAACTCCCTTCAGCGATATTGGCCGGTGCACTGCGTGCCGCCATTACCATCTGGTCATAGAGCCGACCTCCCGGGTCGTTGTCTTTGTTGAGATACCGCTGGCAGAAACTTACTGTCGCTTGATAGATGATGTGAGACATCACCCACGCATCAAGATAGTAATAGCCCTTGATTGACTTGATTTCGACGGGCATGAGATTGTGTTTTTGGGTGGGATTCTTTAGTTATAGGGATTCGAGTGATCGAGTAATCGAGGATTCGAGTAATCGAACAATCGAGCATCCGAGTGATTGAGTGCTCGAATGCTCGATTGATTGAGTCTTTTTAGAGGTTTAGGTCGGTGATGGTTTTGACCAGGAGGTCGCCGCCGAGTTGACGGGCAACAATCTTGCCATCGGGGTCGATGAGCATGATGTGAGGAATGCCGTTGATGCCGTAGAGGTCGGTTGGCTCGGTCCAGTTCGGCTCACCTTGCATGACAGGCCAGGGAATCTGCAAGTCTTTGATAGCCTTATTGGTATCATCAGGTTTGTCCCAGACGGCCACCCCGACGAAGTTCATCTTGCTTTTATACTTGTCGTAGAGGCCCTTGATGTTAGGAATCTCACGCTTGCAGGGTCCGCACCAACTGGCCCAGAAATCGACCAGTGTATACTTGCCCTTGCCGGCAAAGTCGGAGAGTTTTGTCCCCTTTGCATCGGTGAAGTCTACGAATTGCTGTCCAACAGCGGTCGTCACAAGTGCATTGGCTGCAGCGACAGCTTTCTTCACCCGCTTGAGGTTGCGATAACGCTCGGGTGCAGCATTGATAATGGAGTCGAGCTGCTGTGCGTTGAAATCGTTGTACATCAAGTAGTAGTTGAATGCCCAGGGGCCGATGCCGTTGTCGCGGTTGTCCTCATAGGCTTTATAGAAACGGCCAATTAACTTCTTCTCAGCTGCCATCATCGCCTCGGGGTTGTCACCACCCTCTTGTGAGATTGCCCCGAGATCAGCGTCAATGGCTGCAAAGGCTTCGTTAAGTTTTCCGCCAGTGATCTTTTGTTCTTGCAAATTAATGGCAATTTCGGCAGGTTCTACAACAAATTCCATGCGATTGTCAGCCACAATCAGTCGTGCCATGTAGGTGGTGTCGACCTTGCCTTCGAGCACTACCACCTTGTCCTTGATAACCGCCTGTGCAACGGTGTCGCCGGTGTCATAGTTTGTGATATAGGCTGTCTGGCCATCAGTTGTTTCGTCGGGCATTGTTGCCGTGACCTTGAAATTGCCGCCTTGCTGGTTGTTGCATGCCACCATGATGAGTGCCACTGCAGCTGCGATGAGTGTTTTCTTCATTGTCTTGCTTTTTTAATTACTGCCGACGGCAGAACCGTCGGCCACAGAACCGATTTATTTGATTAAATTCTTATAGATGAGAGAGTGGATGTGGCTACGAGCGCTAATGCGACTGAAGTTGGGATTGTTGCGTGTGGGGCTGACACGGTTGCTGAGGAAGATGTAGAACATGTCGTTCTTGGGGTCTACCCAGAAACTAGTGCCTGTGAAGCCCGTGTGCCCATAGGTTTCAGGCGTTGCCTCGGCGCAAGTGTTGCTGGCATCGGGATTGCCCACTACGGGTTTGTCGAATCCCAAACCACGGTGGCTATTGGGACTCTTCTGGGTTGTGAAAATCTCAACTGTCGACGGCTTGTAGAACCGAACCCCACCGTAAGTGCCACCATTAAGCCACATTTGCAACAATTTGGCAAGGTCGTTACCTGTCGAGAACAGTCCTGCATTGCCCTGCACGCCACCTGAGAAGGCAGCCAACTCGTCATGGACATAACCATGAATGTGCTGGCGACGCAAATAGGTGTCCATCTCGGTGTAGGCAATCTGCTCGCGCGGGAACTTGCTGAGCGGGCGATACATGGTGTGATAGGCACCCAGCGGGGCGAAAATATAACTGTTGACAAAGTAGTTGAGCGGTGCATGCGACATGCGCTGCACGGCATCGGCCAACAGGCAGAAGTTGAGGCAGCTATATAGATACTTCTTCTTTCCCAAGTCGGCATGATAGATGCGCTGCATGATGGAGTCGTAGGTGACACGTCCGCCCCAGATGCCATCGGCAATGGCGATGTTGAAGCGATCGGTCTGCTTAGTCGAAAGGATATCGGTGCGCAGGCGTGCATCCTTGTGCCCGTAGGCTCCATTCATGATCTTGATTGTGTGGTTCTCGTCAGGCACACCAGTGATGAGAGGCCCGCTGTAAGTGGCCGTGTCCATCATCATCTGCCACATGCTCAGCGAGGCGGGCATGCCTGTCTCATGATAGAGCAAGTCGCGGAAAGTGATATCCTCTTTGTCGCCATCACGCAACCCTGGGATGATGCGACTAGCAGGCTCGTCAAGGCTGAACTTGCCGTCGTCGTAGACCTTCATCACCGCACTCATAGTGCCCGTTGCCTTGGAGACTGATGCCAAGCCATAGATGGTGTTATCGTTGACAGTCACGCCACTGCCAAAGTCGGTCTCACCATATGAGCGCTTACAGATGATCTTGCCATGACGCCCCACAATAACCTGACAGCCGGGGAAAGCGCGCTCGCGCACGCCCAAACGTGCCACCGAGTCGATCTGGTGCAGCAGATAATTGCTCACACCCACCTCGGCCGGAATGGTGTAGCCCAAACGTGTGGCAGCATAGTGGATGCCATGTCCGGCATGATAAGTCTTGCTGCCACAGCGCAGCGAGATGGGCAGATTGCCCATGGCTGCATTGCCGCCAAAGATGGTCTGCACAGCATAGTCCTCGGCCAATTCTGTATTCTGATAAGTACAGAGCACCGCCTTGACATGGCTGCTAGTGATGATGTTTCCCCAATAGGGGATATCGTAAGGCTTGCTGAAAAGTGACAACACCAGATTGTCACATTTCTTGGCAAGTGTCTTAACCTGCGCGATAGCATTGGCATCATCGGCCAGAGCGGCCACCAGGATGATATTAAAGCGTCCATCCTTGAGTGTCTTGGCCAGAGCTTCGGCACTCTCGTCAGCCTTGAGATGATAGGACTTGACATCGGCATAGTCGTCACTGCGGTCGTGGAACATCGACTTAACTCCCTTGTCGCCACCGACAGTCACCGCAGCAATGCGACGGCTCTGCAAGTTGCGTATGGGCAGAATGTCCTTGTGATTCTTGACCACCGTGATGCCACTCGCTATCAACCGACGGATGAGCACCTGTGCATCAGCACTGTTGAGATCGCTTTCAAGACGAGCGGTCGACACTTGCTGCTGTTGTGACAATCCTAGTGCATACTTGTATCGCAACACCTTGCGGCAACGCTCATCGATATCACTCTGCTTGAGTGTGCCCGCCTGAATGGCAGCCATGACGGCATCGACCTCGGCATCGGCATTGGCAGGCATGAGCATGATATCGTTACCAGCCTGCAAGGCGTTGACGCATGCCGAGCCTTTGAGGTACTTCTTGGCTCCCTCCATGGTGAGTGCATCGGTGAAGATAAGCCCATTGAAACCCAATTTCTCCTTCAGCAAGTCGTTGACACACTTGTGGCTCATGGTCGTGGGCACCAGATCGCTATCAATTGCGGGAACAAAGAGATGAGCCGTGAGCATACCCGACAAACCGGCATCGATGTAGCGACGGAAAGGTATCAATTCGCAAGTGTTGAGTTCGCTCATCTTCTTGTTGATGACAGGCAGGGTCTTGTGGGAGTCTTCCTCGCTCGAGCCGTGACCCGGGAAGTGCTTGCCCACCGAGAGCACGCCACCGTCTTCGAGCCCACGGGCATAGGCGATGCTGTGCCTTGCCACCTCTTCGGGACTCTCGCCGAACGAGCGTGTGCCGATGACAGGATTGCGCGGGTTATCGTTGACATCAAGCACCGGGGCAAAGTTGACATGCAGCCCCAGCCGGCGCATCTCACGAGCCACCTCGCGCCCATAGTCATAAAGCATCTTGTCGTCGTCGACAGCCCCCAGAAACAGATTGCGCGGGAACACCGGGGTGTTCTTCAGACGCATCGACACGCCCCACTCACCATCGATAGTGAGTAACAGGGGTACAGTGGCCAGCGACTGGGCATAGTTTGTTATTGCGACCTGGTCGGCAATGGTGCTCTCGTGATAGATGAAACCGCCCACCTTGTTGGTCTCGACATACTTCTTAACAATGGCTCGTGTGCCCTCGTTGTCACGAGGCGAGATGGCCATCACGAAGAGTTGCGCCACACGATCACGGGGAGACAATTGCGCCATTGTCTGCTCGACCCATTGCTCCATAGCACTCTGATCGGCCTTGGCGAGCAAGGTAGGCTGCACAGCCTCGCGCGCCACCATAGTGATAGTGGCCACGGCTAACAGAGGCAAAAATAATCTACGTAATCTCATTGCTTAATTTCATTTCTTGACCATACGAACCTCATCGGTCGAATTGATTTTTTTGCCTTTCTTTGACAAGTCGCGCACATAGTCGATGACATGGTTTCCATACTTAACATCATCGACAAAAAGACGTTTGGCCTGCTTGAAGGGAACCATATAATCACCACCATTGGCTAAATAATCGATGGTTACCAAGCGATAGGTCTTCTTGGGGTCAACCTTCTTGCCACCAACCTTTGCCGAAGTGACTTCGCCCTTGGCATTATAAGTGACCTTGAGTTCCTTGCTCATTGCATCACCATCACGGCCTGCCATGACCTTGAGGGCATCGAGCAGCCCCTGTCCAGTGATCTCGAGCACAACAAATCGGTTGTCGAAGGGGAACATCGCCATCAACAACCCCTCGGTGACAGTACCTTCAGGCATGTCGGTGCGGATGCCACCCTTATTCATGATAGCAAACTGCACATCCTTAATGCCCGAGAGCGGCTTGATAATGTCCATGGTAATGTCACTCACCCAGTTCTGCAGTGCGTGGCTAGAGTTCTTCATGAACCTGACCGACTCGCCCAGCGGGTTGTTCATGAGCGAGTCAACACCATGACGATAATAGTCGAGCCAGCGATCCATGGCGGTGTATTTCTTGGCAGCCTCATCCCAAGTCTCGTCAACCTTGTAGTGCTTGTACACGACCTTGCCCGTCTCGAGGTCGAGGTCGTAGGTAGCGACATACTTGCCGCTCTTGCCGTTCTGCCCCACGGGTATTAGCCGTCCGTCAGCATTCTTGACAGTCGCCATCTCGGTGCCAGGCTTGACAGTGGTGTGCGAGTGGCCTCCAATCACAAGGTCAATATAATGACTCGACTTGATGATGTCGACATCGTTGGGTTCACCAGGGTCATAGGACGTGTATCCGATGTGCGAAATCATCACCACATAGTCAACCTTCTGCACCTCCTTGAGGTACTTGGCTGTGGCATCAGCAACATCAATCGATGGCAAGTAGCGCATGCCATCGTAGTTCTTGAGGCTAATGAGGCCTTCGGGCTGCACGTTAATGCCCATGAAAGCCACACGCTTGTTGCCGTAACGCTTGATGACGTAAGGCTCGAACATGCCATCGAGTGGTGTTCCACTCATCTCATAGTTGGCACTGAGTTTCTTGGCATGAACGTTCTTGTAATACTTAGCAATGTTCTCCATGCCGTTGTCAAACTCATGGTTGCCCAGGATGATGATGTCATAGCCCAGAGAGTCCATCATCGCGTACTCGACCTCGCCACCATAGAGCGAAAAGAACACGGTGCCCTGGACAGCATCACCGGCATGGACAGTGACAGTGTTGGGATTCTCATGGCGAATCTGATCGTAGACGGCACGACGACGCAGCACGCCACCCAGCCCATCGCTGGCGGGCTCAATCTGACTGTGCGTGTCGTTGGCACCGATAATCACCACGTGCTCGGCCTGCATGGGAGCGAGTGAGAATGTTGCCGCCAGTGCGGCCAGCAAGAATTTCTTCATTTTCTTCATTTTATATCAAGTTTTTGAATATCTCTTGTTTAACCGACAAATATACAAAAAAGTCTTGAAAAATATCTCACAAATTGTCTAAAACTTCTAAAAGTCATAAAAAAAGCTGCACAGCGTCGACACTGTGCAGCGAATTGCTCCTGCATGAGGAGCAATGGGATTAACCTTGAATTATGCCTTGATCAGAGGCGTACCTGTCATCTCCTTGGGCTGCGGGAGTCCCATGATCTGCAGGATGGTGGGGGCGACATCGGCCAGACGACCGGGCTTCAACTCAACACGCGACCCGTCCTCACGCCACTGGTTATCGGTGACATAGATGCAAGGAACCGGATTGAGCGAATGGGCGGTGTTGGGCGTGCCATTGGGATTGATGGCATTGTCACAGTTACCGTGGTCAGCAATGATGATGACCTCGTAGCCTGCGGCGCGGGCAGCCTCGACGGTGGCATAGGCACAATCGTCGATGGTCTCGACAGCCTTCTGGATAGCAGGGTACACCCCCGTGTGACCCACCATGTCGCCATTGGCATAGTTGACGACGATGAAGTCGTATTGGCCAGTCTTGATGGCCTCGACCAACTTGTCCTTGACCTCATAGGCACTCATCTCGGGCTTGAGATCGTAGGTTGCAACCTTGGGGCTGTTGACCAAGATGCGATCCTCGCCGTCAAAGGGCTTCTCGCGACCACCGTTCAGGAAGAATGTGACATGTGCATACTTCTCGGTCTCGGCGATGTGCAGCTGCTTCTTGCCAAGCGATGACAAGTATTGGGCCAACGTGTTGTCGACATTCTCCTTGTCGAAGAGGATGTGCACCCCAGTGAATGTGGCATCGTAAGGAGTCATGCAGCAATAGTGCAAGTCGGCAATAGTGTGCATGCCCTGTTCGGGCATATCTTGCTGGGTGAGGACGGTGGTGAGTTCCTTGGCGCGATCGTTGCGGAAGTTGAAGAAGATGACGACATCGCCCGGACGGATGCGTCCGTCCACTGTACTGTTAACGATGGGCTTGATAAACTCGTCGGTGACACCCTCATCATAACTCTCCTGGATGGCACGTACCATGTCTTCGCTCTTGCGCCCCACTCCATCAACGAGCAGGTCATAAGCCTCCTTGATGCGTTCCCAGCGCTTGTCTCGATCCATAGCATAGTAGCGTCCGGTGACACTGGCCACCACGCCTGCCGACTGAGCGCAGTGCTCTTGCAGTTGTTTGACAAATCCCTTGCCACTCTGGGGATCGGTGTCGCGGCCATCCATGAAGCAGTGGATGTAGACATTGTTGAGTGCATACTTGTGGGCGATGTCGCACAGGCCGAACAAGTGTTGCAACGAACTGTGCACACCACCATCACTGGTGAGACCCATGAAATGGATGTTGCAGCCAGTCTCCTTGGCGCGTGTGAAGGCAGCCACCACCTCAGGATTATCAAGAATTGAGCCATCGGCAATGGCGCGGTTGATCTTGACCAGATCCTGATAAACAACTCGACCGGCACCGATGTTGAGATGCCCCACCTCGCTGTTGCCCATCTGTCCGTCGGGCAGTCCCACATCCTCGCCACAAGCCATGAGTTGGGTGTTGGGATACTTGGTACAGAGCAAATCCCAGTATGGAGTCTTGGTGAAGAAAATTGCGTTGCTGCGGGTGGGAGGTGCAATGCCCCATCCGTCCAAAATCATCAGTAATGCTTTCTGTGTCATTGTTTTTATTTAGTCTAAAAATCAGTACAATAAAAATAGCCTGCAAAGTTACTATTTTTTTGCAGACTATTCAAACGTTTGGTTATGAAACTGTAATTATTTCTCGCCTTCTTTCTTACCGAATTTGTCCTTGAGGAAGTCGACAGCCTGATCAACCATGCCTTCGACCTTGTCGTCTAGTGAGTCGGGTGTGATGCTCTTGGCCGTCTCCACCACTTTCTTCTTCAGTTCGTCAGCGTTCTCGAGCATGTCGGCCGCCTTGTCACCAATAAATTCTTTGGCCTTGTCCATGAGGTCACCGCCTTGTCCCATTGCGCCACCCAGCATCTCTTTTGCCGAGTCGAGGATGTTTTTCTGTTCTTCTGCCATATTCTAATGTATAATAATGGTTTGCGCCTACTCCCTTTCGAGCGTTTCGGCTATCTCTTGTCTTAAAATGAGGTAGCAAATGTAGCAATTATTTTGCAAACCAGCAAAAAAAATGGCAAAAAACTAAGGATATGTCACAGAATTGCAACATATCCTTGTTTTTATCGTCCGAAATCGGTCTTGTTTGCTTAAGCCTCCTTCTTGATGACGACGCGGCGCTCCTTGATGCGAGCCTTCTTGCCCGTGAGACCACGCAGATAGTACAGCTTGGCGCGACGCACCTTACCGTGCTTGTTGATGACAATACTGTCGATAAAGGGCGATTCAATGGGGAAGATACGCTCCACACCGATGTTGTCGCTGATCTTGCGCACAGTGAAACGCTTCTTTGCACCCTCGCCCGAGATCTTGATGACCACGCCACGATACTGCTGAATACGCTCTTTGTTACCCTCCTTGATGCGATAAGCCACGGTGATGGTGTCGCCAGGGAAGAATTCGGGAAGTTCCTTGCCAGTTGCAAAAGCCTGCTCGGCAATCTTAATTAAGTCCATTGTAAACTTTAGATGTTTAATTCATTAATTGTCAGTCCGCAATATACACAAGCCACACGATCTTCTTGTCAGAGATTGCGAAAAGCGGTGCAAAGGTAGTACAAAATTGAGAATTGAGAATTGAGAATTGAGAATTATTTTGCGATTGTAGCGTTTTTTAACATTTCGATGGGACACTAACGGCCGACGCGTCGGTCGCACAAACCCTATTCCATAGCCTCGCAAGGCATGCCAGTCATGAGAGGTACTGCTCGATATAGAGACGGCAATTGGCGACCAGCTCATCGTACCATGCCTGTCCGAAACGGTCGATGAGTGGCTGGCGCAGAAACTCGTAGACACGAATGCCCTCGCGACGGCCCAAAACCTCGGCACACTTGCATATCTTCCAGCGGTCGTAGTTAACGACAGTGCAGTTGGGGTGCACCTTGACCCGCGCCGGATAGAGGTAGCACGAGATGGGTTTGCGCCAAGCAATGCGACCCGCACGATAGGCTTTCTCAATGGCACAAGAGCACAGTCCACCCGGCTCATAGCAGGTAAACACACAATTCTTGCCATCGATGATCTGGGTGACCAGTTCACCCTCGGGGTCATGGTAGGCAACGCCGTTCGCGCGGATTTCTTCCCGGGCTCGAGGCAACAAGTCATCCCAGATTTCAGGCAGGATGGTCTCGAGTTGTTGGCGCTCCTGTTCGGTGATAGGTGCGCCTGCATCGCCCTCGATGCAACAAGCACCCAGACAGGTGTCAAGATCGCAGCAGAAAAACTTCTCGACCAAGTCGAGGCTCACTAATATACCATTGATGTCAAACATCGTTATCTGTTTTCAGTTGTCGGTTGTCGGTTTTCAGTTTTCAGTTGACGGTTGTCGGTTGTTAGATGAGGTTAGAGAGTGCGTTCTCGAGTTCGGTGCTGGAGAGTTTCTGGTGCAGCTCACCCTTATAAGCATAGGATATGTTGCCCGTCTCCTCACTCACAACCACAGCAATGGCATCGGTGGCCTGAGCGATGCCCAGGGCCGAACGATGTCGCAACCCCAAGTAACGTGGCAGCGAAGTGTCGTGCGAGACAGGAAGAATGCAACCCGCACTCATCACCTTGTCGCCGGCAATGATGAGAGCACCGTCGTGCAGGGGACTATTCTTGAAGAAGATGTTCTCGATGAGCCGAGTGTTGATATTGGCCTCAATCATGTCGCCTGTGTGCTCATAGTCATCAAGTGGCATTTGTCGCTGTATGACAATCAGTGCACCAGTCTTGGACTTGGACATGCTCATGCAAGCGTAAACCACAGGCATGATCCACTTCTTGTCCTCGTCGGCACTGTTCTTGTGCCTGAAGATTTTGGCAATGAAGCCCCATCCCTTCTGCGATCCAAGTTCGATGAGAAATCGCTTGATCTGGTCTTGGAAGAGAATAACCAAGATGAAGAGTCCTATATCGATGAACTTGTCCATGATGGTTCCGATGAGCCTCATATCCATGATTTTGTACATCACCACCCATGCCAGAACAAACGCCAACACTCCAACAAAGATGTTGAGCGTGCCCGAGTCCTTCATGGTTCGATATAGATAGTACAACAAAGTCGCCACTAGCAAGATATCGACCAAGTCCTTGATTCCGAACAGTGTAAAGAAGCCTCCCACTTTATAGTTTATCGTTAAAAGTTAATAGTCCATTATTTTACCAACCAGAGTGCGGGCCTCGACTGCGGGGAGCACGTCGTGGACACGCAAGATGTGAGTTCCAGCCTGCAAGGCTAGCGTGTTGAGCACGGTAGTACCGTTCAACGCTTGGTCGGCAGTGCAATCCAGTGCTTTGTAAATCATCGACTTGCGCGAGATTCCCACCAACAAGGGTGCTTTCAACTGATGGAAATCGGCCAAACGAGCCATCAATTGATAGTTCTGCTCCAGCGTCTTGCTGAATCCAAAGCCGGGGTCAATCAGCACATCGCGCACACCACAATCGTGTAATTTGTCGAGTTTAACACGCAAATCGGCCAGCACATCAGCAACCACATTGTCATAATCGGTCAACTGCTGCATGGTGGCGGGCGTTCCGCGCATGTGCATCAGCACATAGGGCACCCGCAGCCTTGCCACCGTTGCAAACATGTCGTTGTCGAGCGTACCGCCCGACACATCGTTGATGATGTCAACGCCCAGTTGCTCGACAGCAAATTGCGCCACATCGGCACGGAACGTATCGACCGATGTGGGCAAGTCAGGAGCCATGGCTCGCACAATGTGCATGGCACGATCAAGACGAGCCATCTCATCATGGACAGTGACCTCGGCAGCGCCGGGACGTGTGCTGTAGGCACCGATGTCAATCGCGTCGGCGCCCTCATCAATCATCGTGGCAACCCTTTGTTCAATGGCCTGCTGCGTGTCGCAGCGGCTGCCAGCCCAGAAAGAGTCGGGCGTGACATTGAGTATGCCCATCACCCAGGGACGCGTGATGGTAAACTTGCCCAGTGTATAAGACTTGAATGTCGCCATGTCAGATAATGCCCACCAGTTGCAAGAAGATAAAGACCACCGCGACAGGTGCTACATAGCGCAGACAGAACATCAGATAATTCATGACGGGCACATTGAGCCGACCTTTGTTGGTGAGTTGTTCCACGACCACACGACGGTCGATGAACCACCCAACAAACACTGCGGTGAATAGTCCACCCAAGAGCATGAACACATTGGACGACACATAGTTGAAGAGGTCGAAGAGGTTCATGCCGAACACTTTGAACGACGACAACACATTGAACGACAGGGCACACAAGACCGCCAGCACAACCACGACAATTGCCGAAATCCAGGTAGCCTTCTTGCGTGTGAGGTGATGTTCTTCGATGAGGAAATTGATGAAAATCTCGCTCAACGAGATGGTCGACGTCAACGAAGCAAAAAACAGCAATATGAAGAACAGTATTGCCCAGAAATAGCCACCAGCCATCTGCTGGAACACCGCCGGCAGAATCTCGAACACCAACTTGGGACCAGCCTCGGGCTGCATACCAAACGAGAACACTGCCGGGAAGATGACGATACCCGACAGGATGGCTACCAGCGTATCGAGTGATGCTATGACCACTGCATCCTTGGTCAGCGAGGTCTCATCGTTGAAGTAACTGGCATAAGTCACCAGGCACGCTACGCCCAACGAGAGCGACATGAACGCCTGCCCAAAGGCATCGACCACGCCACGCCACGTGAGTGCCGAAAAGTCGGGGCTGAACAGGAACTCCAGACCCTTGTGCGAGTTGGGCAGCATCAATGAGTTGATACAGAACACAATGAGTATGACAAAAAGCAGTGGCATCAGGATAGACGAGATGCGCTCGATACCCTTCTGCACCCCCCGGAGCAGTACGGCAAAATTGATGAACAAGAACAGAAGTGTCCACATCACCCCTTTCCACGGCGAGGCCACAAAACCGCTGAACATTGCCGAATATTCCTGTGGGGTGTGACCTTGCATTCCACCCATTACAGCCTGCCAGATGTACTCGACCACCCAGCCACAGACCACGCTATAGAAACTGAGAACCAGTACAGCCCCCAAGATGCAGATGTAGGCCATATTGTAGACCTTGGACTTGGGTGCAAGTTTGCGCAATGCCCCCTTCATGTTGCTGTGGGTCGACCTGCCGATGATAAACTCGCTGAGCATCACGGGTATGCCCAACAGTGCCACACAAGCAATGTAGACAATGATAAACGCACCACCGCCATTCTGCCCAGCTTCGTAGGGGAAGCGCCAGATATTGCCCAGCCCCACTGCCGAACCGACAGTGGCAGCAATAGCTCCCAAGCGCGTTGCAAATCCTGCTCGTTTGTGTTCCATTGATTAATCGAGAATATAAAAAAACTCTTATTATTGTCAGAACTGTGGGACAGGGTCAACTCGACGTGGAGTCGTTAGCGTCTTCCTTGGCTTCTTTGCCTTGGACTTCCTTGACTTGCCGGCGGTGTCGTAACGGCCTTTTTTGCTTTTAGCACCGTGCTTGTTCACAACACTATCTGAGGCATGGGTCAATGAGTCGACCTTTGCTTCAAATTGCTGCAATTGTTGCACCTCGTCAACCGTCAGCGAAGTAGTGTGCGACCGCACGAGCCAAAGTGTGCCAATTGCCACCACCAGCAGTGCTAGCAATCCGATGGAACCTCGCCTCTCGTGCCGTGTCATGACGAACCACTCACGCCATTCTGCCATAGTCCTTCTTGATTGATATGAATTGCAAAATTACAACAATTTCATCAGATTAGAAAGCAGATACGACATTTTTTAGAAAAAAAGTATTACCTTTGTGGCACAAAAAACAATGAAACGCAATGTATAAGCTCATCAAATCAATACCCGTAGGCATCCTTTCAACATTAGCCTTGCTTGTTGTTGCTTACTTTTCACTTGATGCCGACCCATTGGGTGACAATGATTTCTTACTCTTTGAGGGCTCCGACAAGGTGGCTCATTTCTTGCTATACTTCTGCACAGCATGTGCGTTCATCCTCGACTACGCCAAATTCAAGATACCTCACCACACCAAACTAAACTTGGAACTGATGTTCACCTGTTGTGCGATGATTTTGGGTCTACTCATGGAGGTGGGACAGTTGATACTGAGCAATGGTCGCACCTACGACACCATGGACCTGGTTGCCAACTGCCTGGGAGCCGCTGCCGGGTTTGGCTATATGCATGTGTGGGGCTTGCACAGTTTTCGGCGCGTCGCTGTCCACTCGAGAAGACATCACCGTCATCATCACAGGCACTGATTTAATGAAGAATTTAGAATTAAAAATTAAGAATTAAGAATTTAGAGTTAAGAATGAGATTCTGGATTCTTTAGATTAGCCAGACAGAAATGTCTGGCCATTTTTTTGATTTAGACCCCATCCTCTCCCCCTCCACAGCGAGGGGAGATGAGATTGCCGCAGAACTGTTGTGTATGTCGGCAGAATTGTCATTTTTTGATAATTTAGGATGCTCTCGGCAAGAAAAATAAAAAAACTTCGAGTTTTATTTTGTACTACACTCGATTTTCACTAATTTTGCCAACCACAAACCATTCAAACCATTATTATTATGTTATTCAGCGAACGAATCAGGACATTGCGCAAAGAGCAAGGGCTGCTACAGCGCAAACTGGCCGATGCTATCGGTGTGGATGTGCCGATGTACAGCCGATATGAGCACGGAGAGCGGCACCCCAAGCGCGAACATGTGGTGAAGTTGGCACGTCTGCTCAACACCGATGCCAACGAACTGGTGGCCTTGTGGCTGGCCGAGGAGGCGATGAATGCCATCGGTCACGACAAGATGAGTAACCGTGCGACAGAGTTGCTGCTGGAGCAATTGGGTGGCAGTCAGGCAACTGAGGTGAGCGCATCGGTCCAACCTGTTGTCGAGCAAACACATGATCCACTGCAAGAAATCGACCCGACACTGATCAAAGCACCCGAGGCCGATGCAGCCAGCCGGACTGTAGTAGCACGCATGGGTAGCAATCCTCTACCTTATTATATAAAAGGTGATGCCCGTCAAGTGATGGCGACCATCGAGGATGAGAGTATCGACTGCATTGTCACCACCCCACCCTACTGGAACCTGAAAAAGTATAACACCGAGAGCATTCAGGCTAAAACGCTCGACGAGTACTGCGACGAGTTGCTGCGCGTCATGGCCGAGGCTTGGCGTGTGCTCAAACCGCATGGTTCGCTGTGGCTCAATCTGGCAGATGTGTATGACAACCGTGCCCTCCAAGCCCTGCCCTGGCGCATTGCCATGCGCATGATGGACCTGCAGGGCTGGACGCTGCGCAACGATGTGGTGTGGAACAAGCCTCTGGGCGAGTATGGCAGTAGCCTGGATCACCTGCGCAATGTGCATGAGTTCATGTTCCACCTTGTCAAGAGTGCCGAGAACTTTTACTTTGCCGAGGCCGAGTTGCGCCGCTATGCCAAGCAAATCGGTGAGAAGGCCAACGTCATGCCTGGCGATGTGTGGAGCATCGAGCCCGAAAAGAGTGCTATCGAGCGTTACCGCGTCAGCCCCGAGGCGCTGTGCCTGCTGCCCATCGTGGCCACCTGCCCGCGCGACGGCATCGTGCTCGACCCCTACTGCGGCACAGGCACCACGTGTAAGGTTGCCTACGACGTGAACCGCCGCTCGATCGGCATCGACATCAACGACGACCGCTTGCAGCGCGCCCGCGGCCGCGTCGAGCAGAAGTCCCTCAGCCTGTTCTGATGGCCTTGTCAAAACAAGACAAAAACAACGGGGCAACTATATCTTATAGTTGGCCTTGTTGTTGTGTTATACACGTTTAGTTGCCACAGAACTGTCCCATGAATAGGATGGTGCGACTGATATCATCGTAGATAAAATAAAGGAATGGGTGGTCGGCGCAGAAAGAAGGACTCATTCCTAAAAAGACGAAAGTCTCAGTTGTTACACTTGTTGCCTCTACCCCATATTCCATGACTTCAAGTGCTGATTTCTGAATCACGCGATTAATGCGAGCTGGCACTCGAGTCATTTTACTTAAATCCGGATTCATCCCAAACGCATTAGGCATCAATCTTTTAAACGATTCGAAATAATTAAATACACTTGATATCGAAAATTTTGGAATGGAGATCTTAATGTTATCGTCAATGAATTGTAGAGAATCAAGGATCTCATAAAACATCTTCAGATCCATCATAGATGAAAATGCACTCAAGGTCAGTTTCTTGGGAAGAACAAAAAGCATTTTGAAGTGATTTAATTCCAGTTTTTTGGCTAAAGCCTGATATTCATCATTCTCCATCATCTCGACGGGCATCTCTTGATACATCATCGGTATCATAATAGTATCGCCATCATCTTTTATGAATCGACGATCTTTGGTCAGTTGACTACTGAAAGGATCTGACCATCTGGACTTAAGTCTTAACGTGTTGATCATGATAGCATCCTCCTGATCATCAATCTTGTCAATGGCTTCCGATATACGTCCCTCGGTGCATCTTTTCATCCAATCGTTAATCTCGCTTACAGTCTTGATATCTGAAAAGTCATAGTTTCGGGCTACAGCCTGATAACTGTCTTGAAGCTGATTCACAAAACTATCATTTAAAGGGTATTTCTGATCGACTGCAATAAGATTATTTAATAGAACAGAATTGTCTTTACTTTGTGGTAATCCCTGAATATATTTGCGAAAGAAATCATTTGCGCACTGTGATGAACCGATAATCTTTTCTAGATCTCGCAATGCCAAACCAGAAGCTCCATTTGTAGTCATTGCCAAAACACTTGCTGCGCTCAGCGGAGAGAACACGCAACTCTGTAAATCACCATTAGATGCTATTTCTTTAAATATTGCAAAACCAAGTCCGTTAACATTTGCAGAAATAACAGAGTCTTCGGCAGTCATGACCAACGAAAAGTCCTTCACCTCTTGCTCACGATACTGCTCTTGTGAAAACTCCTTCACTTCTTGTTCACGATACTGCTCTTGTGAGTTGCACGAAACAAACATTACAATGGTGAGAAGGACAGAAAAGGTATAATAACGAAATGCATTCATAACTACTATTTTAGAAAGATAGGGTGTGTCAAAATTGTAAAAATGTGGCCTCTCTGTAGGGACGCGGCGTGCCGCGTGATTGGATAATCTCGACTGCACTCGGCATAGCTCGAGCAAGCTCGGCTCTGCGCTCGTTTGCACGAGATTTGGCCACTACTGTCCGATTGCAATGTATTATCTTGTAAATCAGAATGATTCATAGCCTGGCAATCACGCGGCACGCCGCGTCCCTACAATGTGAAATTGTCTGGCAATACATTTTGACACTCCCCCTATAAATAATGAGCATGTTTAGTCGTCGGTGCTGAAGAGGGGGTCTTCGGGCATGAGCATGATGGGCTTTTGCTGGGCGGCCTTGAGAATGTCGGCAGGGACATACTTCTTGTCGACCACGAGGCGGAACATGTACTCGTTGAACCAGTCGTTGGTCATGATGTTGTAGCCCTTGTGGCAACTCTCGGTGCCCCACGAGTTCTCGACCTTCCACTTGATGGGCTTTCCATTGGCATCGAGGTCGACTGCCGTGAGGGTCATGGCATGGGTTGAACCGCTGTCGAAGGTTGCGATACGGTCGGCCTTGTTCATGCCGAAGGTGGTGCCAAACAGAGTGCCGTAGTCAAAGTTATCAAGTGCGTTGAGGCCCACCTTGCGGTCGAGCTGCACACCCACGTCATAACTTGAGTAGAGTTTCGTTCCGTCCTTGAGCGACGCGATAGCCATCTGTGCGATATCCTCCATGGGCAGATTGATATAGCACCAGTTGTGTCCATCGTAGGTGTGACGATCCCACTCCACCTCGTAGGTCTTGTAGTAAGGACGACGTGGGTCGTTCATGGCCATGATGAATGTGCCGTTGATGGGGCCATTGCCCATGGTCTCGTGATAGAACTCCAGCGGTGTGTAGGTGCGTGGCTCGGTGACCGTCTTGCCATCCTTGCTCTTGAAGGCATAGGTGAACTGCTTGACCGGCTCGCCCAGTGCCAATGAGAGCATCTGATAGATAGTGCCCAGTTGCTCGGTCTTGCGCTGCTTGACAGCAGCAACGCTCTTCTTGTCGGCCACCATCTTGCGCAGTTCCAGACCGAACTCACGCAGTTTGCTTGACAGCAACTTGCGCAGTTGTGCGGTGCGCTCGGCATTAAACGTCTCGGGTTGCACTTCCATAGGTACCAAGCCATATTTCTCGGCCAGGTCGGCTGCGCCACAGAATGTGCCACCGTCGTTGATGGGATGGTGGAAGAAGAATTGCACACGCTGGTCGTCGATGGGCTTGTCGGCACAGTCGATGACACCTTGCAACATCAAGTTGGCCTTCTCCAGTTGGTCGTAGAAGAAGAGGTAATCGTGCGAGAACTCAACACGTAGCGTGTCGTTGTGGCGCTTGGCAAAGTTGGCACGAAACACATTGAAACTCGAGAACATCCAGCACCGCCCCGACTGGCGCTGATTGTGTATGCTCTGCTTGGGGGTCTCGATGCTGAAGTGATCATCGGTGATGGTGGCATTGCGGTAGTTGCGTGCCAAATCTTCGAGCGAATTGGCTGCAATGGCATTGCTCAAGGCGGGGTTGGTCTTTCCGGCCTTCTGCTCGATTTGACGCAGCATCGAGTTGTCGATGCCTCCGCCGGCTGTCTTCTGCGCTAAGGCTGTTCCCGCTGTCACGAGTGCCACAGCCAACGCGATGTTTCTCATTTGCTTCATTGTCTTAAAGTTTTAAATTATTGAGGTTTATAAACTAGAATCACTAGATTGTCAAGATAGACTAGAAAGGATAGCCGATGGCCAGATGGAAAGCGAGTCCATCCTTAAAGCGCGGAATGTTATACCACCCGCTATTGTTGGTCTTGTAGGGCAAGTGGAGACCGATGCCCAAGTCGGCACGCACGACCAGCATCTGCATGTCGAAGCGCAGACCGACACCCGTGCCCACCGCCAGCTGGTCAAAGAAATTCTTCATGCGCAACTTTCCTTCGGCCCTGAAATACTTGTCATACTCATTGAGCTTGAGCAACCAGATGTTACCGGCATCGACAAACACCGCACCATTGAAATAACCAAAGATAGGGAATCGGTACTCCCAATTGGTCTCGAACTTGAATGTACCCGTCTGGTCATAGTAACTCAATGGGTCTCCTTTCTCGGTGTGATAGGCTCCTGGACCGATTGTACGCACAGCAAATGCCCTGACCGAGTTGGCGCCACCGATATAGAATTGTTCGCGGTAAGGCACATCGAGCGAGTCGCGCGTTGAATATGCTGCACCGATATAGACGCGCCCAACCAGACTGGACTTGGGCGTGAAACTATGTGCCCACACCAACTGCGTCTCGGCCTTGAGGAACTGTGAGAACGGCGTTCCCAACATAGTCTTGCGATCGCGCCTCCCTGCCAGGTCCCAGATGCCAGAGAAGATGTGTCCGGCCTCGATAACTGTGGACCTCCACACAATGTTGTTACGCCCGAAAGTGTTCTCATAAGTATAGGTATACTGCATCTGCGGGATGAAGACATCTTTGAAACTCATGGCTAAAGCCAGGTTCTCGGACATCGTCGAATCGAATTTCTCGCTCCTGCTCAGCAACTTATGATAGGTCAACTTGAAAGGTGTCAACTCATTGAGTGAGTGCTTGTTGGCATGCCACTCCCATGTGAACGAGCCGCCCAGTTGCAGCATCTTGAAGAAGTTGGGGCGGTTCATGATGCTAGCATTCAGGCCGAATCGCGTCCAGTTGAGGTAGCGGCGGCTGCGGTCGACAAAGCGCGGTGCCAACAGTCGCGGCAATGCCAATGAGAGGTCGAGTCCGAACTCGTAGGAGTTGAAGTCACTGTTCTTGTAGCTACTACCTTTGCCCGTCTGCCACTCGTAGGCTCCCTTGAGTTTGGCCGAGAACTTCTCACCTCCACCGAAGGCATTGATATGGGTCAATCCTAACTCCAGTCCAGGTCCCAGATAGGAATTGCTCTTGCTGGTGCCTTGCACCTCGAGCTTGACCTCCCAGGGCTTGTCGAGGGTGCAGAAGATATCCAGGTCAAGCACTCCATCGCCATTAGGCAAAATGGTGTCTTTCGGTGTGACCTGCATGTCGATATTACTGAAGATGCCCAGCCGTGACAGTGCCATCTGCGTGATGTCCATACTGCCCACACGGAATGGGCGTCCCTTGCGCACTACAATATTTGATGGGATGACACGGTCGCGTATGCGCACAGGAGCCATCTTGATGAGCGTGCAGTTGCGCGCCTCGACCGTGTCGGGCACTCCCCCACCCCCATTGGGCTGCACTCGTGCGGTTATGTCACCTGTAATATAACGGCGCTCGGCCTGATTGGGAATGTCGCTCGACTCAACCATCTTCAAGTGTATGATGCCCTTGTCCTGCACACTGTCGGCCAGATACTGCAAATACTCAGGCCGATAGAAGTAATAGCCACGGTTGCGCACCTCGTTGGTGATGTCGATGCGCACTTCATTGAGCGAGTCGAGGCAGTAGCGACTCCCGGCCTTGAGATAATGATTGGCCATCGCCAACGAGTCGATGAGCCTGTCCAGGTCACTGCGCTCTTCCAGATATTTCACCTCACCGATTTTATAAGGCTCCTCGACATAGACATCGTAGGAAACTTTGGCCTTCTTCGGGTCCTTGCCTTGCACCAGTTTGTAACTGGCACTGGAGGTAAAGTAACCATTGTTGCGCAGCAAGGTGTTGATCATGTCGACACGTGTTGCAGGATTGACACGGCTGATGGTCACTGGCCTTGCCACCAGATGCTTATAAAGCCACCCCTTAAGCCCCTTGCTGTCGGGATCCCAATTGTTGTACACCCATAGCCCAATGGGGAATGGTGTGCGATAGTAGGGCGAATAGAGCGGGTTGTTGGGCTTGACATTGATGGCGGTGAAAATCTGGTCCTTAACACCCGGGTCAATCTTGACGCTGTCCTGGTGATAGGCCAATTGCTTGACTCCGGTATATAGCACCTCGCCCTCGGCCAGGCGCTTGGTAGTCGAGCACGATGACACCATCAGTGCCACCGCTGCAACCAGGAGAAATATGTAGTTTTTTATAGAAAACATTGCTGTCATTCAGGAGTTCAGTAGTTCTGTAATACGGCCATTACCTTTATTTGTTGCCAACGATCAAACTAAGGTACAACATTTGTTGAATCGGCAGGCTTGCCCACGGTGTCATGTGGCTGAGTGACCGCCTTGGTCATCGACTTGCGGAAGAGATCATCGATGCTCGACAATTTGTGCTTCATGACAAAGCCCACGCCAGTTTTGGTGACCTGTCCCTCAAGCACACTCTCATAGCCCGTGTGGCGGAACACACGCAAGTAACGGCTGCCGGCATCGTTGAGGTTGTACTCAAGCGAGATGTCGCTGATGAGATTCTGCGAGAAGTTCTGCTCGGCCGATGCTTCGGTGCTATACTCACCGCCAACGACAATCTTGAATCGGTCATTGAACAGGTTCTTGGCCAGTCGGTAACTGTAACTCGTCTCGGTGCCACCCGTTCGAGCACCTTCAAACTGGTTAATGCCAAACGAGATGTCCAGTCCCGGCACAGCCTTACCGGCCCAAGTGTTGAGTTGCGACTGCAAGAACGAGAGCAATGCCCCGCTGGCCGAGATGTTGGCAATCTGACCCGCCGCATTCCCGCCCGAGTAAGTGCCATAGAGCAACATATTGATGGCCGTCTGACTGCGCTGTGCCTCGTTCATCGATTGCAATTGGTTCTGCACTGTCATGTCGTTCTCACTCTCGATGTCGAAGTCCAGTTGCATGTTGCTGAGCGTACCACCCAACTTGGCGGTAATAATAAAGTCGACAAGTCGTCCCTTGCCATCATCGCCAGTGACGCTGGCCCTATCCTTCTCGGTGGCAGTGAGGTCAAGTTGCGGGTTGTACATGTCACCGCTCCACTGTATCGTACTGCCACTGTTGATGTTAAAGTTCTTCTGGGCAATCACTGGCGGTGAGTAACGCACGTTACCGCTCTCGATGGTGTATGTGCCATTGAGACGGTCTTTGCCAGTGAAGTCAATGCTATACTTGAGTTTTCCACTACCATCGACCGTGGCTCGGTTCTTGCCGTCTTCTGACAAATAGACGCCAATCTTGGCTCCCTGCTCAACATTGATGTTGGCAGTGACCGAACTGGCTGACTGGGCAGCAGCAGTCTTGATGATGGTCTCGTTGTCGGTAGTATCGTTCATGTTGACAAATGTCACCATGTCCTCATCAATCTTGTTGCCCACTTCGGTCACCTCGTCTTGCATGACATAAGTGATGTTGCTAGTAGGCAACAAGGTGACATCGGCACGTGTGATCGTGTTGCCGCCACTGCTGCGCACCGATCCGTCAATGTCAACAAATGCCTTGCCGAACACCTGGCTCCAAGGCTTCTGTTCGGTGCCGATGACTTGCACGTTGTCACCGTGCATGCGCAGGTTGATCCCCATATTGTCAAGATCACGGAAGTCAACTGAGACATAAAGGTTGACCGGATTGTCGTTGAGGCCATAGAGGCGGTAGTTGTCCAGATAGATGTAGTTGTTATTGATGGCAATACTGTCTTCACTCAGTTTCAGTTCGGCCCCATATCGTGGCAAGGTTACATAGGCCGAGTCGCCCACCACATGACCATTGAGCATAGGCTGGTCGGTGGTACCGCGCAGTGTGAGATTGCCATTGGCATAGCCACGCAGGTGCACCATGCCGTCGCCCGGCAAGAATGGATCGGCCTTGCTGAGCGGGAATCGTTGGAGCATGATGTTCAGGTTAAGTGGCGACTGGGCTGTACTGTCGTTGAGCGAACCGTAAGCCACAGCCACCTTTCCGCCATCGACGAGCACCTCGGCGCCAAGCCGCGTACTGGCGGTCTCGGGATCAACATTGAAGCGGGTGTTAAGTGTCACATCGCCCTCCTTGATTCCCTGGTAAACAAAGTCCTTGATGTCAACAGCCCCCTCTCCCTCGATATTCTTGCCATCGAACGACAAGTCCATGTCAGCATTGAGAGTGCCCTTAGTGTCCTTGAGCGATGGCACCAGTTGTGTCCATTCCTCAATCTTGAGGTTGTCAATGTCAAGTTTGATATCCTCTTTGCCGGCTCCCGGCTTGCGATCGGTCACAAGTTTGACACCACTGTCGCCACTGCGCAGATTCAGGTTGGCATCCAGCATGCGATTGTGATAGTCATAGTTCACAAAGTTGTCGTCGTTGACAGTCCACTGTCGATATCCGATGATGGGATCGCCAGGGAAGAAGTGTGCATTGACGGCCGTGTCGGTCAGGGTGGCATTGCATCCCAAACGATAGCCTGCTTCATGCTTGATATTCTGCTGTCGCAACAAGAAGTCGACAGTTGAGCCCTTGATGCCGCCCTCGACACTGACCTGCGCCATGTCGTCCCAAGTGCCACGACGGTTGCCCATGTGTGCCTTGAACGCCAGATACTTGCCATCCAGTTCGTTGGCATGCAGGGTGAGTGTGTCAACATTTCGGTTGCCCACAGTGAGACCACGGGCTGTTCCATCGAGGTAGAATGTGGAGTCGTTACTCATGTCGAGTTTGACATTACGGAAGTCAACGTCATAGTTCTGGAGATAACGCTGAATGACACCATCGGTCCCCATGTCCACACTCATGTCAAACCGTGGCATTGCTTGCCGCAACGGGTCAATGTCGATGCTGCGATCCTTCCACTGCTTCATGCCCACATCGGCCACACGCTTGAAGTCATCGACCAGTTGCTCGACGTGTCGGTCGCTGCTGAAGCGTATGTGATTGTCCTCGTTGTCGAGCGTGGCTCGAGTTCCATTCCTGGGATCGCTCTGCAGAGTGGCATTGGCGTTATCGGCCACTAGGTTCTCATTGCCTAGCCGCCAATTGAGGTCGGACAGATTAACATCGGCATCATATTCCTTTTTCTTCAAGTCGACATCAGCACTGATGTTGAAGCGTGTACTGCCCTTGCAGTCGCCATCGCCGTCATAGTACTTGAGTTTCTTGAGGTCGATATTCTGTGCCACACCCTCAGCATTGATGACATAGTGATCACCACTGATGCGTGCAGTGACATCGGCATCAACGTTCAGGTTGGGATTGCTGGACGTGACGTGTCCATCGGCCTGTCCGTCCTTGAGTGTGACATCGGCTCGCAGCCCACGTATCTCGTTCTTGCCCACCCGCACACCATCGAGGTCGACCTGCGCATTGACGGCAGTGTTGGGATCGGCAAAGTCGAATCCCTTGCCCTTGGCCTTGATGTGGGCAGTGAGGCGATCGGTGTCGCTGCGAGGCAGAATGGCGCGCACCGGAAAGTTATTGAACCTAGCATCAACATCATACTGTTGCGTGTGGGTATTGTACGAACCTTTTGCCGCCATGCTGCCTCCCTGCGTGCGCATGGTGGCATCGGCACTGACGGTGCCTTGATGCATACGCACCTTACCCTTGAGATCCATGGGCGGCAAGTTGACCTGCTGTTGCGTAGCCTTGTCCATGAGCGTGGGCTTGACCCAGTTGATGTTGTCGAAATGACCGTCAATGTCAAGGTCGGCATCCATCCGGTCAAAGTCGGCAGGATTAACCACACGGCCCGACACCGTGGCATGGGCATAGCGTGGCATGTCCAGGGTCACATTCTTCATGTTGACCTGCTGGGTATTTCCACTAGCCGACCCCTTGATGGTGATGGGATGAGCCGATGGTATATCCTTGAGTGTCGGTGCCAGCGATGGCACAGCCTTGGCCACATCCTGAACGGCAATCTTACTATCGGTGGTGATGTTCATGTTCCCGCCAGGCTTGTTGGCTAGCAAGTCCTGATCGACATGGCCGTCAAGATTGATGTCACTCATCGGGGTCTTGATGTGAATCTTGTCCAAATCCACCCCCAAGTCGTCGACGGTCACGGTGCCGTTGCCTTCGGTAATCTGCAGCCCGCTGCGCTCCTTGGCGGCGAGTTTCTTGACGGGCACCACGGTGTTAGTGCCCTGGTTGTAAAAGTCATTGACCTCAATGTCCAGATCGCTAACTTCAATATAGTTCATGTCCAGGCCATCGGTGCCTTTGGGCCTGGAGTCGCGCTGTGCATATACAGCATGCCCTCCCGTGATGCGCAGGCTGTCGGCCTTGACGGTCCACGGTATGGAGTCGGCAGGATTTGGCGGCAGTGTATCGGGCGGAATGGGATGCTCACGGCTATATTCCTTCGCGAACTTATCGCTAGGATAGACATAGCGCACATCAGCACTATCGAGTTCGAGCGATCGGGCATCAACAGTCTTCTTGCCCGTATCGACCATGCCGCCCTTCAGCACAGCATGGTCGATGTATGCCTCCATGTTGTCAATGGTTGGCAACATGTCCATCTTGTAGTTCACATCGTCGAGGGTGAGTGTGTGGGCACGGATGTGCCAAGGCTCGGAGGTCGTGGTGTCGGGCTCATGGATGACCTTGTGCGGCAGATAGGACAATGTCACATCGCCACCACGCAGCTTGCCGTCCACCACATTGACCTCGTTGTGGTTGAGGTCAACGCCCACGCCCCGGAACTGTGCGTGCTGCACCCGCGTGTTGAGCACGAGCGACGAGTCCTCGGTGACCATGCGGTAACGACCATTGGTCAGTTGTGCGTCATCGACCTCCACGCGCTTGTCGAGCAGGGGCTTGAATGCCACATCGGCCGTGACATTCTCGGCCTGGAGCATGGTATCACGATTCTGATCCAGGATGAGCACGTCGTCGACGCTGATGTCGAGCGGAAACTTGACCAGAATGCGCCCCACCGAGATGTCCATGCCAGTTTTCTCGCTGGCCCAGCGGCAAGCGATGTCTTTGACCTTGTTCTGTACCCAGGGGATGTAGAGCGACAAGGGCAACAGCACAGCGATGCCAAGCAGTCCGCCCAGCAGCCAACTTGCTATTTTCCAGCCCCTATGTCGTTTCTTCTCTTCTGCCATAATAGCATGCGACTCGCGCGCACGTGATTATCAAATGACAAAATTACGAAGATTTTTCGGATTTCAGAACAAAAACAACGAAAAAAGCGGTGCAAAACCGCTTTTTCCGCTGATATCAATATCATTCACCACCCACACAAGGGTCATCAGTACTCCATGTCGAGTTCAAACTCGTCTTCACTGATGAGCACCAACTTGCCATTCTTCCACTCATAAAGGGAAGTCCAGCAGTGGTTGTCAATGCGGAATGTACCCACTATCTGGTTCTTGTCGGGATAGAATGTAGGATCCATGATTTCGTCGAATTTCTCAACCCTGACAAACTTGTGCTCGGTCTGATTCCAAACATAACCATCGTAGGTAAAACCGCCGAAACTGTTTGTCGGCCCCAGACAAATCATCAAGTCGGGTATACCGTCAAAGTTGATGTCATCCTCGCGGATCTCGCCAAATCCTCTCCAAAACACAGTGTCAAGTGGCTGGGTGGTACTCACCAGGGTGAACGAGTTTCCCATCTTGTCGGTGACAGTGGTGATGACACTGTCGGCCAGGGTCCAGCCCTCTTCTTCGTCGGTAGTAGCACAGACCTGCGTTTTGAAAGTGTAATCGCCACGCTCGGGCACATAGTTCTTGACCTTGCAGGTCGCTGTCGCTGCCATGAACACCGCCATGACAAGCGTAAGGATGATTTTCTTGCTCATAGTTTTCAATTTTTCTGCAAATGTACAAAAACCGTGCCAAAGTTGCAAGAAAATGTTGCATTTTTCCTTATTTTTGTTAGTTTTTACTCACATTGTATACGGCAGTATCAAGGTGGCAGCATGCCAGTGCGCGACCTGTTGAGACAACCATTGTCTCAAAAAAAATGCCTATAATCAAAAGATTATAAGCATTTATTTGTTGCTAAAAAAGGGTTACCTCACGAGCAAATAGACGGTGTAGCCGATGTAGCAGAGCAGGAAGATAACGCCCTCGATGCGGTCGAAGCGGCGCTTGCCGAAAGTGAACACCACCAAATAGGTCAACACACTGGCGACAAGTACAACGATGTAGTCCACAATGTTAATGTCGCGTAACGTAATAGGCTTGACCGTGGCCGATAGGCCCAAAATGAACAGGATGTTGAACACGTTGCTGCCCAGCACATTGCCCAGTGCAAGTTGGGGATTGTTCTTGCAAGCCGCCACAATAGCGGTGATGAGTTCGGGCAACGAGGTGCCCACCGCCACGATGGTGATGGCAATCACTGCCTCACTCATTCCCCATGCACGAGCCAAGTTCTTGGCCGAGTCAAGGAAGAGATTGCCACCGAAGATCAAGCCCGCCAACGATGCCAAAGCGATGCACCACAACAACACAGGGGACTTGCCTGTAAACTTGCTCTTGGTCTCCTCCTCGGCCTCCTGCAAGGCCTCCTGCGGGTTCTTGCCCTTGCCGATGATGACATAGCACATATAGGCCACAAAGAGCACCAGAAAGAAGATACCGTCGAGGCGAGACACAGTGTTTTCGCTGATTCCAGGCATTAATTTGTCATTAGCGAGCAAAAGCAGCATCACTGCGGCAAAGATGCCAAACGGGATGTCGCGCCGCTGAGTGGTACGCTCGATGGCAAACGGCAGAATGGTGGCCGATACACCCAGAATAAGCAGGATATTGGCGATGTTACTACCCACCACATTGCCCATGGCGATATCGCCATTGCCATTCAGGGCCGACGAGATGCCAACAAAAAGTTCGGGCGACGACGTGCCCATACCCACAATGGTCAGGCCGATGATGAAGTTGGATATCTTGGCTCGCTGAGCAATGGCCACTGACGAGTCAACCAACAGGTCGGCCGCCACCAGCAATAGGCCCAATCCTAAAATGAGAAATAGGTAATCCATAATTTAATGCATAAAGCACAATGCACAATCACTTGGCGTGACTGTGCATTGTAAAAAAGTTTAACTTATTGGCGACCCGTGACGGTGACATCACGATAGGTGCGACCAATGAGGCCTTGCAGCACCTTGCCGGGTCCCACTTCCTCGGCCTCGGTCATGCCATCGGCCACCATGGCAGCCATGATGTGGCTCCAACGTACGGGAGCAGTAAGTTGCTTCACCAGGTTCTCCTTAATCTCGGCAGGGTCGGTGTGCGGCTTAGCATCAACATTCTGGTAGATGGGACAGCGAGGCACCATGAAGTCAGCCTCGTCGATAGCCTGAGCCAACTCGGCGCGAGCGGGCTCCATCAGCGGCGAGTGGAATGCACCACCCACCTTGAGCGGAAGCGCGCGCTTGGCACCAGCCTCCTTAAACTTGACGCATGCAGCCTCAATGGCCTCGAACTCACCCGAAATGACCACCTGGCCGGGGCAATTATAGTTGGCGGGAACGCACACACCGGGGATAGTGGCGCAGACCTCCTCAACCTTCTCGTCAGGCATGCCGATGATGGCAGCCATGGTGCTAGGAGCAGCCTCGCAAGCCTTCTGCATGGCCAGGGCTCGTGCCTCGACCAACTTCAGTCCCTGCTCGAACGACAGGGCACCTGCGGCTACCAGTGCACTGAACTCGCCCAGCGAGTGACCAGCCACCATGTCGGGCTTGAACTCATCGCCCAGCGTCAAGGCCAGAATCACCGAGTGCAGAAACACAGCGGGTTGGGTGACCTTGGTCTGCTTGAGGTCGTCCTCGGTACCGTTGAACATCAGATCGGTGATGCGGAAGCCCAACACCTCGTTGGCCTTCTCAAACAGTTCCTTAGCCTTTGCGTTGTTGTCATACAAGTCTTTGCCCATGCCCACAAACTGTGAGCCTTGTCCGGGAAATACAAATGCTTTCATTTTATTCTATATTATAAATTAGACTTTTCTATTTGAGGGTGCAAAAGTAGTGAATTATACCCACATAAATGCAAAAATTGGACTAAAATTTGTTTATGCCACCTCGAACCACCAATTTTAGATAAATTAGGCGGCGTTTCGGAAGTAAAAATGAAAAAATTGCTTTTTCATTTTGTACTTCGCTCAACTTGCACTAATTTTGTGGTCAAATTTGAACATTAACAAACAATAGACTGATATGACTCTAATGATTATGGGATGGCAGTGGATTGCCATCTTGGTAGTGGTTCTGCTGCTCTTCGGCGGCAAGAAGATTCCCGAACTGATGCAAGGTTTAGGCAAAGGCATGAGCGCGTTCAAGAAGGGCCTCAACGAGGTTGAGGAAGAGATGAACAAACCCCTTGAAGAGAACAAGAAAGAGGAGAAATAAGTGGCAGAGGAGGACTTGAAGGAGATGTCCTTCTGGGAACATCTGGATGACCTGAGGGCCGTTCTGATCAAGATTGCCGTGGTGGTTGTCGCCGCCGCGGTAGTGTTGTTTGTGTTCATGCCCGACATCTTCGACCGCGTGATTCTGGCCCCATGCACGAGCGACTTTGTGCTCTATCGCTGGATTGACAGCCTGGCAGCCATGATTCCGGGGATGCCTCCATTGGGTGGCGACTTCCATGTCGACTTGATCAACATCCAGTTGGCGTCGCAACTCTACATCCACCTCAGCACATCGTTCTGGCTGGCTGTAGTGCTCACTTTCCCCTTTATCCTCTATTTCTTGTGGACATTTGTCGCTCCAGCACTCTATCAAAATGAGCGCCGAGGTGTGCGCAAAGCGTTCTTGTTCGGCGTAACGATGTTCTATGCTGGTGTTGCGGTCGGATATGTGCTGGTATTCCCCATCATCTTGCGCTTCCTGGCCGACTATCATGTGAGCCAACTGGTGCCTAATCAGGTGTCGCTAGACAGTTACATGGACAATTTCTTGATGATGGTGTTCTTTATGGGCGTTGTCTTTGAACTGCCACTACTGTGTTGGCTGCTAGGCAATATTGGCGTATTGCATCGTGACTTCTTTGCCAAGTATCGGCGTCATGCCATCGTCGCACTAGTGGTTCTGGCTGCCATGATTACACCCACTGGCGACCTGTTCACCCTGTCGGTTGTATTCTTGCCGCTCTACATTCTCTACGAGACTAGCGCCTTGCTTGTTCCCAAAGCCACGCCCGAGCATGATTCTGTTTAGAATTAAGAATTAAGTTTTTGTCTAGATTTAGGGCGCAGAATTTCAAGTATCACTTTAATTTAATTTTACTTAAAGTGTCACTTTGCAACTTGCATCTCAAACAATTGTTATACAAACAATTTTCAATTATCGATTTCTCCATTTTTAAATACAATAGAAGTGAATCCAATCCTCCTTGTAATACCTATTCTTTCCATCTTGATGTTTGACCTTGGGTTGACGTTGAAGTTAGGCGACTTCAGTTTGTTGGCCCGTCGCCCCATGCCTGTTCTCATTGGCCTGGTTGGTCAGCTCGTCGTGTTGCCACTCATCGCCTATGGTCTGGCGGTGACATTTCAGTTGCCGCCCTTGTTCTTTGTGGGCATAGTGTTGATTGCCTGCTGTCCCGGCGGCAGTTCGAGCAATGTATTCTCGATGCTGGCTGGAGGTGATGTGGCCTTGTCGGTAACACTGACCGCCCTGAGTAGTATCATCACTCTGGTGACTGTGCCCCTCATCCTGGCATGGGCCGTAGCAGCCAGTGGAGCCGAGGCTGTTGGAGCGGTACATCTGCCTGTGGGCAACCTGTTGGTGCAAAACATCGTGTTGATGGCTGTCCCCATCGCCCTAGGCGTAGCGGTCAAGCACTGGTGGCCTGGCACTGCCGAGAAGATGGCGCGTGTGTTAGGCAAAATAGCCTTCCCCGCCTTGATGTTATTGGCAGGTATTTTCTTCGTTCAGCATAAGGATACGATACTTGACAACTTTGGACAACTTGGATCGTGTGTATTGGCTTTGATTGTACTGGCCATCATCGTGGCATCACTGCTATCACGGCTGACCCGGCTCACAAGTCAGGTGCGCCGCACTATCGTCATCGAAGTGGGCATGCAGAACGCCGCACAGGCCATCGCCATCGCCTCCAGCCCATTCATCTTTGACAACCCGGTCATCGCCACGCCTGCCATCATCTATGCTCTGCTGATGAACATCGTGCTGCTCACCTATGTAGCCGCCATCAGAATGCTCAAAAAAGACTGCGACAGTGTCGCGGCATAACCGCCTGTGGGTAACCACCCTAAAATTCTTAATTGCTCTAGATGCCTGAGCGAGTGACACCGAACCCCACCAGACGGTCGTAGCGCTCACCCGACGGGCGATCGTAGACACGTATGTAGTAGTTGTTGACTGTCTGATACTTATCGCCGTCAATAAAGTCAGTGCGCCCCACTGTAGTGCCATCAGGAACCCACAAGTATTGGTAATTGTAGGCTCCCTGCTTGAGCAGCAGATCGCAAGTGTAGCACTGCATCATCTGGTCCCACTGCATGAGTACTTGCTGAGCCGGAAGGCCGTGGGCAAACTCACCCTCCAAAAAAATGTTTCCACCTGTCAGCCTCTCGCCCTCGGTGTCAAGGGTGAAATGGGTGACCATGTAGTCGGCCTCGGTGGCGTTGTCGTCGGCCTCACCATTGCGTATGGTAAAGCGCCCATGTTGCGTCTGGTCGTAGACATACTCTCGACCGATGCGCGGCTCGTCGCGATAGAGCGTTGCATGCAGGTATGGCTCAAAGTACTCAATGGCCTGCACACCCATGTTGAGCGAGTGCTCGAACACCGTCTCAAAGCGCCGGTACTCATTTCCGGCCTTGAAAATGAGTTGTGGCATGTGGTCGTAGGTTACCGTCCCCACGCCCACGCTCATGGGTTGGCGCAGCACCACCTCGTTGTCGGTGCGGGTGTTCTGAGTGACCACTGTAGTGAGTTCGCCGTATGGATCCATGATAGATCCCGGCTTGTAGTTGAGCGTGATGTCGAGCTGCTGATGTGCATCGTTGTAGTCAAAGTCGGTGCGCGATGTCACGCCAGCCTGCACCCCCACCCTATTCTCGCACAGGCTGAATCGGGTCTGAAACAGCACCTTGCCGGGATCATCCTGCTCATAGACGCGCAGCAGATAGTTGCCACTGATGAGCAACTGCATCTCGTCGTTGGGGAGCGAGAAGGCGTAGTTATAGTAGTGCGTGAACGTGGCTTGACTCTGAGCATAGTCGGTGATATCGGCCTGGTTGAACCCGCTCACCCACTCGCTCTCGACCAGTTGTGAGGGTCGCCACTGTGCATCGCAGTGATAGACGCTATAGCGCAGATAGTGAACGTCATAGTCCAGCAGGTCGAACGACACGTTGATGCGATCATCGCTGCCCATCATGATGACGGGTGGGAGGTAGGGATTGCTCATAGGTGCCACCTGTACTGAGTGCACACTTGGGTCAAAGATTCTCACCCCAGTATAATCAATCTCTTGTGCCATCGTCACAATTGTCGCCACCAGACAAGCGACTAGCAGTATGATTTTTCGTTTCATGACTATCATTTTTAAATTGAATGACAAAATTAGCACTATTTTGTTTAATGTGCAAGTGATTTTTTTCGTAAATTTGTGGCGGATTTTGGCCGCGACGATGCCGAGGTACAGCAGACCTATGCCGAATGTGGCTGCTTTCTTAATTCTTTATTCTGATTTCACTTTTTTCAATTGAACGAAGAAACTGATGCTTAAAACACTTCTCAAACAACTGGGGCGATACCGGACTGCGGCGATACTGACCCCAATCTTCATCCTGCTTGAGGTGCTGCTCGACGTGCTCATCCCCTATGTCACGTCGTGGCTCATCGACCGTGGCATCAACGCAGGCGACCTGGGCAATGTCTATCGCTATGGCGGCCTGATGCTCCTGATGGCCTTCTTAAGTCTGGCCATGGGGGTACTGGCGGGTCGGTTCGTGGCTTACGCATCGACCGGCTTTGCCGCCAACCTGCGTAAGGCCATGTATCGCAACATCCAGCGGTTTGCCTTCAGTGATATCGACAAGTACTCCACTCCGGGACTTGTCACCCGCATGACCACCGACGTGAATAATCTGCAGAACGCGTTCCAAATGCTGCTACGCACCAGCATCCGCGCGCCATTTTCAATGCTCTCAAGCATCGTCATGTGCTTTGTCATCAGCGGCAAGATGAGTCTCATCTTTATCATAGCCGCCGTGGTGCTGGCCGTGGTGCTCACATTGGTCATTCGCCGCGTGAGCGCGACCTTTGCCCGCGTGTTCCAACAATATGATGTGATGAACAATGCCGTGCAGGAGAACGTCAGTGCCATCCGTGTGGTCAAGGCCTTTGTGCGCGAGGAGTATGAGAACCAAAAGTTTGAACTCGCTGCACGGGGTCTCTACCAACTCTATGTCAAGGCCGAAAGCCTGATGGCTATCACACACCCCGTGATGAACCTGGTGGTATATGGCTGCATCATCGCCATCAGTTGGTTTGGCGCACAACTTGTCGTGGGAGGACAACTCACCACGGGCCAGTTAACCTCACTGTTCACCTATGTGATGAGCATTTTCATGTCGCTGATGATGCTGAGTATGATCTTCGTGCAACTGACCATGAGTGCCGCCAGTGGCAAACGTGTGACAGAGGTCATCAACGAGGTTCCCGACATTGACAATCCTGACAATGCCGACACCGTGGTGCCCGACGGCAGCATCGACTTCAACCGCGTCAGTTTTGCCTACAAGGGAGGCAGTGGCGAGTATGCGCTGCACGATATCGACCTCCACATCGCTAGTGGCGAGACCATCGGGGTGATTGGTGGCACGGGCAGTGGCAAGAGCAGCCTGATCAATCTCATCAGTCGCCTCTATGACGTGACGCGCGGCAACGTGATGGTGGGTGGCAAGGACGTGCGCACACTCGACCTCGAGACTCTGCGCAACAGCGTGTCGGTAGTGCTGCAGAAAAATGTGCTCTTTAGCGGCACCATCCTCGACAACCTGCGGTGGGGACGCGCCGATGCCACGCTGGACGAATGCAGAGAGGCGTGCCGCATCGCTTGTGCTGACGAGTTCATCGAGCAGATGCCCGACGGCTACGAGACGCGCATCGAACAGGGCGGCACCAACGTCAGCGGCGGTCAGCGTCAACGCCTGTGCATAGCCCGAGCCCTGCTCAAGCGGCCCCAGGTGCTCGTCCTTGACGACTCGACCAGCGCCTGTGACAATGCTACAGATGCCAAAATCAGACAACAACTGCGCGATGATGTGCCTCAGATGACCCGCATCATTATCTCGCAGCGCATCAGCAGCATCAAGGACTGCGACCGCATTCTGGTGCTGGACAATGGCCGCATCAGCGGTTGGGACACCCATGACAACCTACTGAACACCAACAACATCTATCGCGAGATATGTACCATCCAGGACGAGGATGGCGGTGACTTTGACGCCCCGCAGGGCAGAAAGGAGGACGCACAATGAGAATGCCCGGAATGAGACAAAACCAGATGCCCATCGGTGAGCCCCAGAGCAAGAAACGTGATATCCTGATGCGTCTGGTGCGCTTGGTGATGCGGCACTACAAGTTTTCGTTGCTGACTGTGGCGTTGTGCATCATCATCACCGCCGTGACCACGCTAGCATCGACCCTGTTTACCCGCACGCTCATCGACGACTATATAGTGCCGATGACACAGACCGCCCATCCCGACTTTGCCCCACTTGCCCAGACACTGTTCAAACTAGCGGCCGTGCTGGTGGTGGGTGTGATCTGCTCTTACACCCACAACCGGCTGATGATTAACGTCACACAAGGCACCATGCTGCGTCTGCGCACCGATATGTTCAACCACATGGAGCGGCTGCCCATCAGTTACTTTGACACCCACTCGCACGGCGAGGTGATGTCGACCTACACCAACGATGTCGACACCCTGCGTCAGATGATCAATCAGAGTCTACCGCAGGCACTGAACTCGCTCATTACCATCGGTATCACGCTTGTTAGCATGATTGCCCTGAGCATCCCGTTGACACTGGTGTCATTTGTGATGGCCATCCTCATGGCAGTAGTCACCACTTGGCTGGGCAAGCGGTCGCGGCGTCACTTCAAGGTGCAGCAACAACGTCTGGCCGATGTCAACGGCTACATCGAGGAGATGATGACCGGACAGAAGGTCGTCAAGGTGTTCTGCCACGAACAGGAAGCGATCGAGCAGTTTGAGCACATCAACGAGCAGTTGCGCGACAGCACCTACAACGCCAACCGCATCGCCAACATCGTGATGCCCGTCAACGGCAACCTGGGACACTTGAGTTATGTGCTCATCGGTGTGGTGGGCGCCACACTCATCTTGGGTGGCCAGGTGTCACTCACGTTGGGTACCCTGGTGGCATTCTTGACACTAAACAAGAGTTTTGCACGCCCCATCGCACAGGTGAGCCAACAAATCAACAGTGTGCTCAACGCTAGTGTGGGCGCCGAGCGCGTGTTCCGCCTGCTCGATGAACAGCCCGAGGCCGATCAAGGCCACGTCACGCTGGTCAACGCCATGGAGTCGAGCAACGGTATGCTCATACCTGTGCCCCACCGCACAGGCATCTGGGCCTGGCACATCCCAGCGCAGGATGGCGGCAAACCTCAGTTTGTCAAGGTCGAGGGCGGTGTGCAGATGGACATGGTCGACTTCGGCTACACACCCGACAAGCAGGTGCTCTACGACATCATGATAAATGCCATGCCCGACCAGAAGATTGCCTTTGTGGGCGGCACTGGAGCCGGTAAAACCACTATCACCAACCTCATTAACCGCTTCTACGACATTCAGGACGGCAGCATCACCTATGACGGCATCAACATCACCGACATCAGCAAGCCGCACTTGCGGCGCTCGCTGGGCATGGTGCTGCAGGAGACCCATCTGTTTACTGGCTCGGTGCTCGACAACATCCGCTATGGCAATCTCAACGCTACCGACCAGGACTGCATCGAGGCCGCTAAATTGGTAGGTGCCGACGGCTTCATCCGTCGCTTGGCCGACGGATACAACACCGTGCTGAGCGGTGACGGCGGCAACCTGAGTCAGGGCGAGCGGCAGTTGCTGGCCATCGCGCGTGCTGCCGTGGCCGACCCGCCAGTGCTTATCCTCGACGAGGCCACATCGAGCATCGACACCCACACCGAGCGGCTGGTGCAGCGCGGCATGGACTCGCTCATGCAGGGGCGCACCACCTTTGTCATAGCCCACCGCCTGAGCACTGTGCGCAACGCCGACTGCATTATCGTGCTTGAGCGTGGACGCATCATCGAACACGGCACCCACGACGAGTTGTTGTCGCAACGTGGCAAGTACTACCAACTCTACACTGGACACGAGATCTGATCCAGACTCAATATCTTGAACTCAAGATTGCCCCTTGACCTCGGTGCAGGGGCAATTTTTGCTGTCAGGGTAGTGGCTGAGTGGAAAAGAATGAGTAACTTTGCAGAGTTATTGAGAATGAACGATGGATTTTAAACTGCACTCACAATATGCGCCGACGGGCGACCAGCCACAAGCCATCAGCGAACTGGCTGACGGTGTGCTGAATGGCACGCCGTTCCAGACGCTGCTGGGCGTGACCGGATCGGGCAAAACGTTCACGATGGCCAATGTCATCGCGCGCACGGGCCGCCCGACGCTGGTGCTGTCGCATAACAAGACATTGGCAGCGCAACTCTACAGCGAGTTCAAGAGTTTTTTCCCCGAGAACTCGGTGCACTACTTCGTCAGTTACTACGACTACTACCAGCCCGAGGCCTACATCCCAGCAACCGACAAGTATATCGAGAAAGATTTGGCCATCAACGAGGAGATTGAGCGACTGCGCCTGGCCACGGTGACCGCCCTGCTGAGTGGTCGTCGCGACATCGTGGTGGTGTCGAGTGTGTCGTGCCTCTATGGCATGGGCAACCCCGAGGACATCGCTGCGCATGCAATGACACTGAGCGTGGGCGACCCACTGGGTCGCGACGTGTTCTTGCGCCAACTGGTAGATGCACTTTACTCGCGCAACGAGATTGACATGAAAATGGGCAACTTCCGCGTCAAGGGCGACACGGTGGACGTGTACCTGAGCGACGAGGACATCATGCTGCGTGTCATCTTCTGGGGCAATGAGATTGAGTCGATGCAGTTGCTCGACCCGTTGACACAATTGCCCCGTGAGACCGTCGACTCGTTCCGCATTTTCCCCGCCAACATCTTTGTGCCCACCAAAGAACGCCTTGCTCAGGCCCTGGGCAAGATCGATGTGGATCTAGGCACTCAGGTCGAGGCATTCCGTCGTGAGGATCGTCCTGTTGAAGCCAAGCGTCTGTATGAGCGTGTGACCTACGACTTGGAGATGATACGTGAGGTAGGCTACTGCTCGGGCATCGAGAACTACTCGCGCTACTTCGACGGCCGACAGCCCGGCATGCGCCCCTTCTGCCTGCTAGACTACTTCCCCGACGACTATCTGACTATCATCGACGAGAGCCATGTGACGGTGCCGCAGATACGAGCCATGTATGGCGGCGACCAGTCGCGCAAGACCAACCTCGTACACTATGGTTTCCGCCTGGAGGCCGCCCTCGACAACCGCCCGCTGCGATTCGAGGAGTTTGAGGACATGACTCACCAAACCATCTATGTGAGCGCGACACCCGCCGACTATGAGTTGGAGAAGTGCGAGGGCGTGGTCACCGAGCAGATCATCCGCCCCACGGGTCTACTCGACCCCAAGATTGTGGTGCGCCCCTCACGCGGCCAGGTAGACGATCTGCTCGAGGAGATTCAACTGCGTGTGGAACATGGCGAACGCACACTGGTCACCACCCTGACCAAGCGCATGGCCGAAGAACTGAGCGACTACTTGTCAAAATATGACATCCGCACAGCCTATATGCATAGCGATGTAGAGACCATGGATCGCATCCAGATTCTAGACGACTTGCGCGCAGGAGCCATCGATGTGCTGGTGGGTGTGAACCTGTTGCGCGAGGGCCTTGACCTGCCCGAGGTATCGCTTGTCGCCATCCTCGATGCCGACAAGGAGGGTTTCTTGCGCAGCCGCCGCTCGCTCACACAGACGGCAGGCCGTGCCGCACGCAACCTCAACGGCCTGGTCATCATGTATGCCGACAACATCACCCACTCGATGCAGCAGACCATCGACGAGACCGAACGCCGCCGCACGCTGCAACTCAAGTACAACGAGGAGCACGGCATCACGCCACAGGCCATAGTCAAGGCCCGAAACGCCATTATCGGCGTTGACACCGACATGACGCGCTCCGAGGAGAAGCAGGCTCATGCTCGCAAGTACGAGAGCAATGTCATCGATACCAAGAATCTGCAGAAACAACTCGCTGCCGAATTTGACCCCACCGCCGGTGTGGCAGCCGACCCGATCGTGGCCTATATGGGCAAGGGCGACATCGAACGCGCCATCGACCACCTGAAGACCCAGATGATTGCCGCCGCACGGCGCATGGACTTCCTCGAGGCTGCCCAGTACCGTGACGAGATCCTCAAGTTGGAGAAGAAGCTGGAAGGATAAGCTTTGTTTTAATTAAGAATTTAGAATTTAGAATTGAGATAGTTTTAGTGGCAAAGATTAATGGACAGTGGTTGCCCACCACACGCAAGGAGATGGATCACCTGGGCTGGGAAGAGGCCGACGTGATTCTGTTCACTGGGGATGCCTACATCGACCATCCGTCGATGGGCGCGGCGGTTATCGGACGCGTGCTAGAGGCACACGGCTACCGCGTGGCCATCGTGCCGCAGCCCAACTGGCGTGACGACCTGCGTGACTTCAAGAAACTGGGCAGTCCCCGCCTGTTCTTCGGCGTACACGCCGGTGCGATGGACTCGATGGTGAACCACTACACAGCCAACCGGCGCCGACGCAGCGATGATGCCTACACACCCGACGGTCGCGCCGGTGCTCGTCCCGACTACCCCACCATCGTCTATGCCGAGGCTCTGAAGAAGTGCTGGCCTGACGTACCCGTGGTGGCTGGTGGCATCGAGGCCTCGCTGCGCCGCTTGGCACACTACGACTACTGGCAGGATCGCCTGCGTCCGTCGATTCTCATTGACAGCCCGGCCGACATGCTCGTTTACGGCATGGGCGAGAAACCTATCATCGCCATTGCCGAGGCGTTGAGCAATGGCGGCAGCATAGGTCAACTTGTCGATATTCCGCAAACCGTCGTGCGCCGCCCGCTGAGCGAGATACCTGCCTCGGACAGCGAAACGGATGTGGTGTTGCACTCGTTGGACGAGTGCCGGCGGTCGATGCGTGCTCAGGCCGAGAATTTCCGCACCATTGAGGTCGAGAGCAACCTGTGGCACGGACACAACTTGTGGCAAGCCACGGGGCGGTATGCCATCAAGGTGAACCGCACCAACCCGCCCATGACCACCCAGGAGATTGACGCATCGTTCGACCTGCCCTATACCCGCCTGCCCCACCCGCGCTATCAGGGCAAGCGCATCCCCGCCTATGAGATGATACGCCACTCGGTTAATATGCACCGCGGGTGCTTCGGCGGCTGCGCTTTCTGCACCATCAGCGCCCATCAGGGCAAATTTATCGCCTCACGAAGCAAAGAGTCAATCATGCGTGAGGTGCGCCAGGTGGTCAAGATGACCGACTTCAAGGGCTATATCAGCGACCTGGGTGGCCCTAGCGCGAACATGTATGGCATGCACGGACGCGATCTGGAACGGTGTCAACGATGTGCCCGTCCGTCGTGCCTGCACCCTCAGCCGTGCAGCAACCTCAACACCGACCACAGCGCGCTGCTCGACATCTACCACAGCGTTGACGCTCTACCCGAGGTCAAGAAGTCGTTCATCGGCAGCGGTGTACGTTACGACCTGTCGATGCATCGCACAGGCGACCCACATATCGACAAAGTGAACTCACAGTTCAACGAAGAACTCATCCGTTATCATGTCTCGGGTCGCCTGAAGGTGGCTCCCGAACACACCAGTGATACCGTCCTGCAAGTGATGCGCAAGCCGTCGTTCGATTTGTTCCGCCAGTTCAAAGCACTGTTCGACCGCATCAACGCCAAGTACCACCTCAACCAGCAATTGATTCCTTACTTCATCTCGTCGCACCCCGGTTGCCGCGAGGTGGACATGGCCGAACTTGCCGCAATCACCAAGGAACTCAACTTCCATCTAGAGCAAGTGCAGGACTTCACACCCACACCAATGACCGTGTCGACCGAGGCTTTCTTCACCGGCTTGCACCCCTACACGTTGCAACCCATCTATTGCGCCCACAGCAAGGACGACAAGCTGGCTCAACGCCGCTACTTCTTCTGGTACGACAAGGAGCAGCGACCCGCCATCCAGGCAGCCCTGCGGCGTCTGCACCGCCCCGACCTGCTCGCCTTGCTCTATCAGAATCCCCATTCAGGCACCCAACCCAGCACGCCAGCCCATTCAGTATCCCCCAAAAGGCGAAAGAACGGTCCAAATCAACGAAGGAAAAACTAACATTCAACAACAATCGTGACAACCGACCAGCCACCATGTCACATGTTTGGCTAGTTTGTCGCGATTGGGCAACTATTGCGAAGTCTCGGGTTCTTGACTCATCACCTGCTCTTGTTCGACCTGCTGCTGTTGTTTTTTTGCGTCCCTTTTGAGCTGATGCTTGATGCAGGCGTTGCTGACCGCCAGCAGGGTGAGAATGACCACAAGGAATGGCAATGGAAAGGCCACAATCCCAATCATATAAATAAATGCCCTAGGGCTATCGGGCTGTATGGAGACGAGAATGCACACAACAGCAAAAAGGAAAGCAAACATCAGCAGTATCGCCACAGTCACCGCCACGACCATTCGCCACACGGTGCCCCAATGGCTATGCCCGAACAATTGCTTATAGGTGCGATAAAGCTGAACAGCGATGACTGCCATATAGACATTTCCACCTATCTCACTCCGAATAAATGGCAAGACGGCGGCAATCAAGTTGTGCGCCAGCACCAGTAAGAGCAAGTGCACACTGTTGAACACTTGTATGAAAAATCCCTCGGGCAAGGTGTGGTGGTCGCATCGGGGAGAGATGCGGAAAAGCGACCATGTGGGCCAAATGAGAAATGAAAGCAACAACAAGACAACCCAATCGCTGTGTATATCAAGCCATGAGATGGCACCGTCGACGATGATTTTTATCCTGTCACCAAAATCGCCGTCGAGCGTAACCTGCTCGGCCTGCTGAGTGGCCTCTGGATCAGCCAGATTGTTGACCATGAGCACCAGCAGCCCCATGATCACCAGCATCTTCATTGGCGGGAAACTCACCTGGCGTCGCCCGGTGATGTAGTCGCCGATAAAGTAGCCCGGCCTGAGCAGCAGCTGCAACAGCGAGTAGGGCATGGAGCGCGTGTGCATTCCCCACAGCTCCATAAATCCCAGCCACACATTCTTCCAGGTGATACGTCCCAAGCGTGCTCGTTGCGAGCAAGTGGGACAATAGTTACCCTGAAACTCCTCGCCACAGTTGTTGCACTTGTGGGTAGCACTATCGCGTCAGTAGCTGAAAGGCTGTTGCTGCCATTGGCGAAAAATCTCCAGTCGCTGCTTTATTTTCATGATTACACCTTAATTATTTCGCAAAATTACGCAAAAAACTTGACTCCAGCGTACTTTTAATTAATAATTCTAGTCAAATTGTTACAAATTATTCTTACAACCAGCAAGATTGCTCTCAATTCATTAACCGACCAGTTGGATCGTGGGGATTCTTTATTAAAGATTGTTAAGGGTGTTTACTTTTGGGGATGGTTATCGTTTTAATAGCAAAGACGAGAACAGACAAAGCATGGAGCAGAGCGAATTTGAGCGAATGGCAGGCAACTGGCGCAAGCGAGCCTATGACACTGGGCTGGCTTACGGCGCCACAGAGGACGAGGCCGATGACATCGCTCAAGACACGATGCTCAAGCTCTGGGCCATGCGCATGGAACTGGACCGCTACCGCTCGGTGGAGGCACTGTCGATGGTCATGGCACGCAACCTCGCCATCGACATGCATCGCAGCCAACGCACCATCCGACTGGATGACGCTCCCAGTCACTTGTCGGTCTCAGACAAATGGGCAGATAGCGACATCATCGGCCGCGAGGAAGAGCAATGGCTGAAGGAGCGGTTGGCACAACTGCCGCCACGACAACACACGGTGCTGGTGATGCGGCAGGTGGAGCATCGCACCTACGAAGAGATTGCATCGCTGCTGGGCATCGAGGCGACATCGGCCAAGGTGCTGCTCTCGCGAGCAAGGAAGTGGTTGCTAGAGCAATTGAAAAATGAGAATTGAGAAACTCTGCTCGATTGCTCGACAACTCGAATGCTTGAACTCTCAATTACTCGATTACTCGTAACTTGTTGTGACATGAAAGATGAACGATTACATATTGAGGAACTGCTGAGGCGTTTCATGGAGGGCGAGACGTCGCTCGACGAGGAGCGCGAGCTGGGCGACTGGCTGCGCACACATGAGGTGGACGGTGCGCTGCTGCCCTACCAGCAGATGTTCGCGGCATTTGATGACGGGCTGCCGCTGGAGCAACTGGCCGAACGAACAGCGGCATCGCATAAGCGTTTTGCGTGGTGGCACTGGGCCGCAGCGGCAGCAGTCGCCATATTGTTGACCATAGGGCTTGCACGGCAGCACACGCGCCCCACCCCGGCAGTGCCCCAACCACCGGTCACCGCACAGGTGCAACCCGACACAGCAGCCACAAAACCTACTGTCAAGGTTGAGAGACTTGCCGACAGCCGACAAGTCAAGCCAGCTGCAATAGCCAAGCCTAAAGTAAAAGCGCCAACAACGAAAAAGCCAGAACCGGCCCAACTCTCCAAGCAAGATAGCGTGGAGGTGACACGCACCGCAGGCGACCTAGAGCTCGCCGAGAGCGAATATCTGGCCGAGCAACTGGAACTGGAGCAGGAGTTGCACGAACTGCGCCGTCAGCGGGCCGCCCGGCAGAGCGGGTGGCACTACACATCGCTGCCATGTGAGTGATGAAGCCCCCTAGCCCCCTAAAGGGGGAATGATGCCGTGGCGACTTACATCATAAATATAAATTCAAATACTCAAAATAAACCAAATTATGAAGAAGATGATCATGATGGCAATGATGGTGGCGATGGTCGCCACATTGTCGGCACAGACACACGTCAAGAGCGCCTACGAGGCACTGAAACAGAGCGGCTGCATCACCGGTCAGCGCAACAGCAACAGCACTGACAATGGCAAGTGCATTGGCCTGCTGGAGGTTTGTCAGTTCACGACAACCGACCGCGCATCGCAACGCAAGGTCAATGACTTGATTGAGGCATTCAAGACCGACAGCGATGAGGCCTACAGTTATGTGTACCACAAGGCGGGCGACGCCAGGCAGCGTTACTCCATCTACTATGACAGCGAGAACACCGAATTGGTGGGCGATGACAAGTCGTTGAATTACGTGCTGCTCAACATGATGGACCCCGAAGATGCAACCGGCAAGATGCGTTACTGCTATGTGGTGGAGTGGAAAGAGACCGACGACGGTCAACTGACAGGCCGTGCAATCAAGACATACGCACCCAAGCCCAGCAAAAGCCGCAAGCCCTATGTGGTGAGCGTCGCCGGCAAGGAGTTGAGCGGCGACGACTTGGATGACATCGTGCCGGGCGAGATCAAGTCGATGCGTGTGTTCAAGGGCTCGCCCGACTCGGTGCTGATTGAGCTGAAAAAAGCCCTGCCCGACAGCCTCGGCCATCTGATAGACCTAGACGAGCTGGGCGAAACCCTCAAGAGCCTGGGCGACAGCATCGATAGCCTGGGAGACCTTAAAGGGCTTGATGGCCTCAAAAGCCTTGGCGGATTGCGCGGACTGGGTCGGATTCTGGTATACGACGGCGATGATGACGCTCCGGCCGACGATGTGGAGTGGCTCACGTCGTTCAACCACTACCGCAACGCGTTCAAGCGCGCAACCGAGCGCGAGAGCAGTTCGGCCGCGTCCTATGCCACCTCGATCTTGAAGTTGTGCAAGAAGGTGCAGGAAGCCCAATTGAGCGATGGCGAACTGAACCTGTGCCGCAAGAGCATCAAGGAAATGCAGAAGTGGACCAAGGATGACTTCGTCAAGGGTCTGCTTGACGAGGCAATACGTTATTTAAAGTAGTTAAGGAGTTAAGGAGTTAAAGGAGTTAAGACGAATGCTCTTGTTGCCGGTTGGAGTACAGTGCCGCAACAGTGTGACGTCTTAACTCCTTAACTACTCCAGAAACTTGAGTAAAGCGAGACATCTGTCTATTTGCTTTTCAGCTTTTTGCCTCGATTTTTTAGTGAAAATCGGGGCAAAATTTGTGTGTGTGAGAAAATAGGTGTAATTTTGTTGGTTAATTGGTGGCCGTCATAAAATGACGGCATAGAGAACCGTGGCTGAAAGCTTGACAATTAATTAACTAACAAAATAAACCTTTATGAAATTAGCAAAAGTTACGACTATGTTAGCAACCGTGGCTCTGCTGGGCGCCGGCTGCAGCGAACAGGGCGGCAGTGGCTCTAGCGCACTGATTGAGAAGCCCCAAGTGACGGTCGAGAACGGCCAGTTCACCCCCGAGGTGCTGAACGCCTTCGGTCGTGTGAGCGATGCGCAGGTGTCGCCCGATGGCAAGAAAATTCTGTATGGCATCACCTATGTGAGCGTTGAAGAGAACAAGAGCAACCGCGAACTGTGGGTCATGGACATCGACGGCCAGAACGCCAAGCAGTTGACCAAGACCGCCAACAGCGAGTCGAATGCTGTGTGGATGGACGGTGGCAACAAGATTGCCTTTGTCTACAAGGATGACAAGGAAGATGCACTGCCCCAGATGTGGGTAATGGATGCCGACGGCGGTGGCCGCAAGTGCGTGAGTGACATGGAGAACGGCATCGAGGGCTTCGTCTTGTCGCCCGACGAGAAGAGCGTGGTGCTCATCTCGACCGTGAAGTATGGCAAGACCGCCCAGGACCACCATCCCGATCTGGACAAGACCAAGGCCCGCATCATCGATGACCTGATGTACAAGCACTGGAACGAGTGGGTGACCGAAATCCCCCACCCCTTCGTCGGCTCGTTTGACGGCTCGAAGGTGAGCGACCTGAAGGACATGCTCGAGGGCACACAGTTTGAGTCGCCCATGCGCCCGTGGGGCGGCGTGGAGCAACTGGCGTGGATGCCCGACTCGAAGAGCGTGATCTACGTTTGCCGCAAGAAGGTGGGCAAGGAGTATGCCATCTCGACCAACAGCGACCTGTATCGCTACACGCTTGCCGACGGCAAGACCGAGAACCTGACTGAGGGCATGATGGGCTATGACAACAACCCCGTGGTGAGCAAGAGCGGCAAGATTGCTTGGCTCTCGATGGAGCATGACGGCTACGAGGCCGACAAGAACCGCATCTTCATGATGGACGCCAACGGCGGCAACAAGGTGGACCTGAGCGCCAACTGGGACTACAGTGTCGACGCCCTGTTCTGGTCGCCCGATGAGAAGTACCTCTACTTCATCTGCCCGTTCCAGGGCACGATGCCCATCTTCAGGATGGAAGTTGCCACACAGAAGATCGACACCATCGCTGCCGGACAGTATGACTACGACGGTTTGGCCTTTGCCGGCGACCAGTTTGTGACTTTGCGCCACAGTTATCTGGAGCCCAACGAGGTGTTTGCTTTCAAGGCTGGTGAGGAGCCCAAGCAGTTGAGCCACGTCAACGACGAGTTGCTGGGCCAACTGGCCAAGGTCGAGTGCCGCAAGGTGATGGTGCCCACCACCGACGGCAAGCAGATGACCACCTGGGTGCTGCTGCCTCCGGGCTTCGACGAGTCGAAGAAGTACCCCGCCATCCTCTTCTGCGAGGGCGGTCCGCAGTCGCCGGTTAGCCAGTTCTGGAGCTATCGCTGGAACCTGCGCATCATGGCCAACCACGGCTATGTCGTGATTGCCCCCAACCGCCGCGGTCTGCCGGGCTTCGGCACCGAGTGGAACGCACAGATTTCGGGTGACTATGGAGGCCAGAACATGAAGGACTACATGAGCGCAGTCGACTATATGAAGAAGGAGCCGTGGATCGACGGCGAGCACATCGGTGCCACCGGCGCCAGCTATGGCGGTTTCTCGGTCTATTGGCTGGCCGGTAACCACCAGAAGCGCTTCGCAGCCTTCCTGGCACACGCCGGTATCTTCAACCTGATGGGCCAGTACCTCGAGACCGAGGAACTGTGGTTTGTCAACTGGGATCTGGGCGGTCCGTATTGGGACAAGAGCAATGCCGTGGCTCAAAAGAGTTACAGCGTGGGCAACCCTGCCAACTATGTTCAGAACTGGGACACCCCCATCATGTGCACCACGGGTGACAACGACTTCCGCATCGTCTACACCCAGACCATGCAAGCCTTCAATGCCGCCAAACTGCGTGGCTTGCCCGCACGCATGGTGCTCTTCCCCGACGAGGACCACTGGTGCCAGAAGCCGCAGAACAGCGTGCTGTGGCAGCGTGAGTTCTTCAAGTGGTTTGACAGTTGGCTGATGCCCGACAGCGAGGCTTTCAAGGCTCGTGTCGCAGCCGATGCCGGTGAGGCTCAGCCCGCCGACAGCACTGCCACCAAGTAAGGCACATTTGCCAACTTGCAACAAATCAAGGGTCCGCCATGTGTGGACCCTTATTATTTTCACTAGACCTTAAGGGATTTGCAACTTGGTTCACAATATACGCCAGTGTCATGCGTTGAAATAATATATGCTCACTAAACCATTAATGATCATGAGGACTTTTGCCTGTATTCTGCTAATGCTTATTTTATTGCCGGTTTATGGCAAGTCGCCCGATGTACAAGCGCAATTTAAGGACATTTCAACTGACACAATAACAGTTGATACCATCGATGTGCGTCACATCGGCGGTTGTATTCTAGGTCATCCTTTTCACAACGATTCTTACCCACATTTCACCCTATTCTCGGGTGGTGTGTTTGTCGGTATCGGCCCTAGCATGGGTTGCCATGGAACCACCTTTGAGGCAGGTATGCTCATTATCATTGGGTTGGCTTACTATACTTCACACCACAACCAGCGACTGTCGGTGGGACTCGGCTTCAGTATGCGAGGACTTTATACCCATTCAGGCCAATACCTTCAGCGGCAGGAAGACCGCACCGCCTCGCAAGTCATCGATGGCGCCCAAAAAGATAAGACCGAGATCAACATTCCCAGCCTGCTGCTACCGATGCTTTATCGCCAGCGCATACATGGCAGACTCAATGCCTATGGGGGAGTGATTCCACGGCTAAATCTGGGTTGCAAAGCAGACAGCCATTGGAGTATCAAGAATGCGCGTCGGGTAAATGTTGACCTCACTGCCGGCATCGATTGTATATGGATGGGAGCCTATGTCAAATACACCCCAATGAGCGACATCAAGGGGCTGAGTGAGTTCCGTCATGTGCTCACCCTGGGTGCAACTTTGGCGTTCTAGGCCACATCTTTTCACAACAACTCACTTGCAGCATTTATCTACACATCCCCTCTCGTCAGACGAGGGGATTCGCTTTATAAAAGTTACAAAAAGTGAATTTTGAGTATTGTTGAAAAAATGTGCTTAAAATTTTGGTCGTATGTCGGGAAAAAGTGCTATTTTTGTAAGATTTTTATAAGAAGCAGATGAAGTACCTGAGTTTGCCCCACCACGAGACACGGATTCTTCCATTCTATCTGGCTATGGAAGAGTATGCCGCCCGCATCATGGGACAGGATGACATCTTCTTCATGTGGCAGGTTCGACCCACGGTGATATTTGGTCGCAACCAGTTGATTGACAACGAGGTGAACCTGGACTACTGCCGTGAGCACGGCATTGAGTACTATCGACGCAAGAGCGGTGGCGGCTGCGTGTTTGCTGACATGAGCAACATCATGTTCAGTTACATCACGCGCAGCGACAACGTCGAGATGACCTACTCGCGCTACACTCACGCTGTGGTGGCCATGTTGCAGCAGTTGGGTCTGAATGCCAGCGACAACGGCCGCAACGACATCCTCATCGACGGCCTGAAAGTGAGCGGCAACGCGTTCTATCACTTGCCGGGTCGCAGCATCGTGCATGGCACCATGCTCTACGACACCGACATGACCCACATCACTCACGCCATCACCCCGAGCAAAAGCAAACTCGAGTCGAAGGGTGTGAAAAGTGTGGCGAGCCGCATCACCACCATCTGCCGTCACTGCGACATCAGCCTGGAGGACTTCAAGGCACACGCGCGCAAGGTGCTGTGCGATGGCGAAGTCAAACTTACTGAACGCGATGTTGTCGAGATAGAGCAAATCATGCAGACCTATCTCACGCCCGAGTTCATCCTGGGCAACAATCCGCGCTGCAACCTGGTGAAGCAGGGCCGCATTGAGGGCGTGGGCGAGTTGCAAGTCAGCCTGGAGTTGAACCGCAACGCCATCACCCAGATCAATATCGCTGGCGACTACTTCTTGCTGGGCGATCTGGACGGCGGCCTCGTGGACAAGTTGCACGGCGTGCAGTTCACCCGTGAGTCACTGACCGAGGCTCTCGACAAAGTCGATGTGCGTCAAATTATTATGAATTTAAGTACAAATCAATTTATTAACTTTTTAACCGACTAAATCACAATTATGGCAGACGAAATCAAAATCACCTGTCTCCACGACAAGCATGTGGCCCTGGGCGCACTGATGAGCCCCTTCGCAGGCTATGACATGCCCATCCAGTACAATGGCATTGAGACCGAGCACAACGCAGTCCGCAAGGCTGTTGGTGTGTTCGACGTGTCGCACATGGGCGAAGTTCGCATCACCGGTCCGCAAGCCGAGAAATTTGTTAACTATATCTTCACCAACGACATCGCCGGTGCCGAGGTGGGCAAGGTGTTCTATGGCATGATGCTCTATCCCGACGGAGGTACTGTCGATGACCTGCTGGTCTACAAGATGGGCGAGAACGACTTGTTCCTGGTCATCAACGCCGCCAACATCGACAAGGATGTGGCTTGGATCAACCAGCAGGCCGCCAACTTTGATGTCAAGGTTGACCATCAAAGCGACTACTACTCGCAGTTGGCTATCCAGGGTCCCGAGGCCGAGAAGACTATGGCCGCTGTGCTGAACATCGACTGCAGCGACCTGACATTCTACACCCACAAGGAGATTGAGTATGACGGCGAGACCATCATTGTGAGCCGCACAGGCTACACCGGCGAGGACGGCTTTGAGGTCTATGCCAGTGCAGCAGTGATCATGAAGATGTGGGACATGCTCATGGCCGCCGGCGTTCAGCCTTGTGGTCTGGGTTGCCGTGACACGTTGCGCTTCGAGGCTGGTCTGCCGCTGTATGGCGACGAGTTGACCGCCGAGATTTCGCCCATCGTTGCTACGCTGGGCATGTTCTGCAAGTTGGACAAGGAAGGCGGCTTCATCGGCCGTGACGCTTGTGCCCAGCAGAAGGCCGAGGGCAGCGCCAAGAAGTTGGTGGGTCTGGAACTGAAGGACAAGGCCATTCCTCGTCACGGTTATGAGGTGCTCGACGGCGACAAGGTGGTGGGCTACATCACCACAGGCTACCGCAGCATCTCGTGTGAGAAGAGCCTGGCCTTCGCGCTGGTTGACCGCGCCGTTGGTGCCCTGGGCAATGAGCTGAGTGTGCGCATCCGCAAGAAAGTGTTCCCCGCCACTGTGGTGAAGAAACGCTTCTATCAGCCCAACTACAAGAAGTAATACAGAATTCTTTTTATTTCAATTGACAATTAACTAATCAAACCAATAATAATTAACACAATGAGCAAGATTATCGAAGGACTCTACTACAGCGAGTCGCACGAGTATGTGAGAGTAGAAGGCGAGTTTGGTTTCATCGGCATCACCGATCACGCACAGCACGAACTGGGCAATGTGGTCTATGTCGACATGCCCGAGGTTGACGACGAGGTTACTGCCGGCGAGGAGTTTGGCGCCGTCGAGAGCACCAAGGCTGCCAGCGACCTGATCTGCCCGGTCAGCGGCACTGTTGTCGAGGTCAACGAGGCCCTGGAGGATGAGCCCGGTCTGATCAACAAGGATGCCTTTGAGAACTGGATCATCAAGGTTGAACTCAGCGACAAGGGTGAGTTGGACAACCTGATGGACGCTGCTGGCTACAAGGCCATGATCGGCGAGTAATCACGAATTATCAAGAATCACGAATTATCGATTATCTGAATGCTCGAACATTCGATTCTTCGAGCAATCGATAATTCGTGATTGTTAACTACAAGATTCAACCAATCAAGAACAAAATGAATTATAAGTTTTTCCCGCATACCGACGAGGACATCCGTGCGATGCTCAACACCTGTGGCGAGCGTTCGCTGGACGACCTCTACAAGGACGTGCCTGCCGAGTTGGTGTTCAAGCGTGAGTATGCTCTGCCCGACGCATTGAGCGAGGTCGACATCCGCCGCTACTTCGACGAGTTGGGTTCGTTCAACACTCCGCTGACTTGCTTTGTTGGTGCCGGTTGCTACGACCACTATTCACCCAGCGTGGTCAACGACATGATGCGCCGCAGCGAGTTCCTGACCAGTTACACCCCCTATCAGGCCGAAATCTCTCAGGGTACACTGCAGTACATCTTTGAGTACCAGAGCATGATGACCCAGTTGACGGGCATGGAGGTGAGCAACGCCTCGATGTATGACGGCTGCACAGCCACTGCCGAGGCCATGATGATGGCAGTCGCCAATGCCAAGAAGCGCAACAAGGTTCTCATCAGCGATACCGTCAACCCCATCATCATCCGCGTGGTCGAGACCTACGCCAAGTTCCATGGCGTGGTAGTCGAGCACATCAAGGAGGAGAACGGTGTTACCAGCCGTACCGACTTTGAGGAGAAAATCGCCAAAGACGACGTGGCAGGCGTGATTGTCGCCAGCCCCAACTTCTATGGCATCCTCGAGGACTACAGTGGCTGGGCTGATCTGTGCCACGAGCACAAGTCGCTGCTCATCATGAACTGCGTGGCCAGTGCCCTGGGCGTGATTAAGACTCCCGCCGAGTGGGGTGCCGACATCGCAGTGGGCGACGGCCAGAGCCTGGGTATCCCGATGAACTTCGGCGGCCCGTATGTTGGCTACCTGTGCACGAGCAAGAAACTCATCCGCAAGATGCCCGGCCGCATCGTTGGTGCCACCGTCGATGCCGACGGCAAGCGCACCTTCGTGCTGACACTGCAAGCGCGTGAGCAGCACATCCGCCGCGAGAAGGCCACGAGCAACATCTGCTCGAATGAGAGCCTGATGGCCCTGTATGTCACCATCTACATGTCGCTCATGGGCAAGCAGGGCTTGCGCGAGGTCAACGAGATGGGCTATAGCGGTGCTCACTATCTGGCCGAAAAGTTGTCGGCCACTGGCAAGTTTGAGCTCGCCTACCCCGATCAGCCGTTCCTCAACGAATTTGTCGTGAAGACCGACCTTGACATCGACCAGTTGCAAGACTGGTGCGTGGATGAAGGCATCCAAGCCGGCTTGAAACTTGACGACCATCGTCTGCTGCTGTGCGTGACCGAGATGCGCAGCAAGAACGAGATTGACGCCCTGGTCGAGAGCATCGAAGATTTCATCAATTCTAACCAAGAGGAGGCATAAGGACTATGAATAACGTATATTACGGAAAACTCATATTTGAGTTGTCGCGTGAGGGTCGTCGTGGATACTCCCTCCCCAAGAATGAGATGAGCGAGTACAAGTTGGAGTCGCTGCCAGGCACACTGCTTCGCAACGAGGCTCCGGCTCTGCCCGAGTGTGACGAACTGACTGTGGTGCGTCACTACACCAACATGAGCAACAACAACTTCGGCGTGGACACTGGTTTCTATCCCCTGGGTTCGTGCACGATGAAGTACAATCCCAAGATTAACGAGGATATGGCTGCCCACCCGTCGTTCAGTGGTCTGCATCCACTGCAGAGCATCGACACCGTGCAGGGCGCACTCGAGGTCTACTACAAACTGCAAGAGAGCCTTGCCGAACTGGCTGGCATGAAGGAATTCACACTCAACCCGTTCGCCGGTGCACATGGCGAGTTGACCGGTCTGATGGTGATGCGCAGTTACCACATGAGCCGCGGTGACTCAAAGCGCACCAAGGTCATCGTGCCCGACTCGGCCCACGGAACCAATCCTGCAAGTGCCGCAGTTTGCGGTCTGGACGTGGTGGTGGTCAAGAGCCGTCCCGACGGCACTGTCGATGTCGACGACCTGCGTCCGCTGCTCGACGACACCATCGCCGGTATGATGATGACCAACCCCAACACGCTGGGTATCTTTGAGCACTCGATCGGTGAGATTGCTAAGTTGGTGCACGAGTGCGGTGGCCTGATGTACTATGACGGCGCAAACCTCAACCCCATGCTGGGCAAGGTGCGTCCGGGCGACATCGGCTTTGACATCATGCACATCAACCTGCACAAGACCTTCTCGACACCTCACGGTGGCGGTGGTCCCGGCAGCGGTCCTGTGGGTGTTCGTGCCGGTCTGGAACAGTTCCTGCCCAGCCCCCACGTGGTGCGTCATGATATCGATGATGACACCTATCGCTACGATGTTGAGTTTGGCGATGATTCGCTCGGCTCGATTTCGGGCTTCCTGGGCAACTTCGCTGTGATGATGCGTGCCTACACGTATATCCTGACCCTCGGTCACGAGAATGTCAAGATGGTGGGCCCGCTGGCTACACTCAACGCCAACTACATCAAGGAGTCGCTCAAGGATGTGTATGAGTTGCCACTCGAGGGCGTGTGCAAGCACGAGTTTGTGTTTGACGGCCTGAAGGACAAGTCGACCGGTGTGACCACACTTGACGTGGCTAAGCGACTGCTGGACTATGGTTTCCATGCTCCTACGATCTACTTCCCGCTGTTGTTCCACGAGGCTCTAATGATCGAGCCTTGCGAAACCGAGAGCAAGGAGACACTCGATGCCTTCATCGAGGTGATGCGCAAGATTGCCAAGGAAGCCAAGGAGCAGCCCGAGATGGTGAAGTCGGCTCCGCACAACACTCCTGTGCGCCGTCTGGACGACACCCAGGCCGCTCTCAAGCCCATTGTAACGTATGCCGAATTGGCCAATTGAGAATTAGTAATCTAGGAAAGACTCGGAATTCTCGGAGAACTCTGAGAACTCCGAGTTTTCATTGACGAGTTACGAGTTACAAGTTACGAGTTACGAGTGACAAGTGACAAGTGACAAGTTACGAGTTACGAGTTACGAGTTACGAGTTACAAGTGACGAGTGAGGAGTTGCTACTACTGTTACTCCATCACTACTAGAAAAAGTAGAACTACTTTAGAAAGTAAAACAACAAAACAGATATGACATTTGACCTTATTATAATAGGTGCAGGCCCAGGTGGATATGAAATGGCTGCATCGGCCGCCCAGAAGGGACTGACCTTGGGCATCGTCGAGCGCGACCAGATGGGTGGTACCTGTCTGAATCGTGGCTGCATTCCCACCAAGGCACTGTGCCGCAATGCCGAGGTGCTGGGCAACCTGAAGGAGGCCGCCGTGTGGGGCATCCAGGCCGAAGGTTTCACCTTTGACTTCGGTGCTGCCATGGCTCGCAAGGACGAGGTGGTGACCCAACTGCGTGATGGCGTGAAGATGCTGATGCAGTCGCCCGGCATCACCGCCATCGAGGGCGAGGCCCGCTTTGTCGACGCTCACACCATCGAGGTCGGCGGCGAGAAACACGATGCCCGCAACATCGTCATCGCCACGGGCAGCGCACCCAAGGGGCTCCCCATCCCGGGTGCTGAACTGGCCATGACCAGCGACGACATCCTGTGCATGACCCAATTGCCCAAGAGCCTGTGCATCGTGGGCGGCGGTGTCATCGGCATGGAGTTTGCCGCCATCTTTAACACCTATGGTGTCGAGGTTACCGTCGTCGAATTCTGCAAGGAAATATTGCCACCATTTGACAAAGACATCGCTAAACGCTTGAAGCAGACGCTGAGCAAGCGTGGCATCAAGGTCATCACTCAGGCTGCTGTCAAGGCCATCGCCCAGTGCAACGAGGGCTTACAGGTGAGTTACGACCTCAAGGGCAAGGAGCAGAGCCTCGTTGCCGAGCGCGTGCTCATGTCGGTGGGCCGCCAGCCCGTACTTCCGCAGGGTCTGGACACCATCGGCGTGACCGTGGGCCGTCGTGGTATCGAGGTCAATGACCAGATGCAGACCAACATTGAGGGTGTGTATGCCATTGGCGATGTGAATGGCCGCATGATGCTGGCGCATGCCGCCAGCGCACAGGGCGAGGTGGCGCTGGCTGCCATCTTGGGCAAGCCTTGTGAAATCAAACTGGACATTGTGCCTAGCGCCGTGTTCACCGTGCCCGAGTTGTCGATGGTGGGCTTGACCGAGGAGCAGTGCGCCGAGCGTGGCATGGAGGTTGTTGTGAAGAAATCCTTCTTCCGCAGCAACGGCAAGGCCGTGTCGATGGCCGAGACCGATGGTCTGATCAAGATGATCATCGACGCACAGACTCGCCAGATTGTGGGTTGCCACATCTGCGGTGCACATGCTGCCGACCTCATCCAGGAGGTAGTGATGGCAATGAACGCAGGCTGCCCCGTCGACCGTCTGGCCGATAGCATCCACGGCCACCCCACCCTGACCGAGGTGGTGATGACCGCCGCCAAGCAATTCTGAATCAATCAGACATCCCTGCAATAGAACGGCTGGATTTATTGTCCAGCCGTTTTTTACCCGAAATGCTTGTATAATCCAATGTTTTGCGGTATTTTTGTTGGGTTAAACTCAAATCATCACGACTATGAAACGTCTCATCGCATATCTCATCGTGCTCTGTGCCACAGTCGGCACACAAGCAGCCCCATCCAAGAATTACTATGCCTCACTGATGGGGAAGACCGGACAAGAACTAAAGACTGCTGTGCATGACCTAACAGTCAACCACACAGTGCTGAGTTACAACAACTTGTGGTATTACTACTACGACACCGACTATGTGCCCGGCAACCGCAACCAGGTGTGGGACATGTATAGCAACAACACCTACTACTTCGGCACACGTGGCAATGCCGTGAGCGGCATGAACAAGGAGCACTCGTTTCCCAAGAGTTGGTGGGGCGGCTCGAAGAATGATGCCTACAGCGACTTGCACCACTTGATTCCAACCGATGCCAACGCCAATAGTGCGAGGTCGAACTGGCCCTTCGGCGAGGTGGCCAGCAGCGACTGGGACAATGGCCTGTCAAAGCGCGGCACTCCACGCAGTGGTCAAGGCGGCGGCGCAAGTCGTGTGTTTGAGCCTGCCGATGAATACAAGGGGGACTTTGCCCGCATCTACTTCTACATGGTGTCGTGCTACCAAGACCTGAACTGGAAGACGACCTATATGCTCACCAACAGCGACTGGCGCAGCCTGAACCAGTGGTCGATTGACCTGCTGCTCAAGTGGGCACGCGAGGACCCTGTGAGCGAGAAGGAGCAAAACCGCAACGATGCCATCGAGCGTTATCAGAACAATCGCAACCCCTTTGTTGACAATCCCGACCTGATGGAATACATCTGGGGCAACAAGGTGGGCACGGCATTCGGTGAGGATGGTCCGATTGACCCTGACCCCGATCCAGACCCTGATCCCACCGATGTGGCGACACTCATCTCGCCGACACAAGGCACGGTGCTGGAGTTTGGCGAAGTGGCTCTGGGCGACAGTGCCACACTCACACTCTACGTCCGCGGCGAGAAGTTCAGCCAACCCTTGAGCCTCAAGTGCTATCTCAACAATTATCAGATGTTCAGTCTGTCAACCACCAGCATCGACACAGCCTCGCTCAACAGTCTGGGTGGCTATCCACTACAAGTGACCTACAAACCCACCGCACTGGGCGAGCATAAGGCCAAGATTCTGTTCAGTGGTGGCGGAATGACCAGTTCGGTGGGCATCCAGTTGCGTGCCACTTGTGTCGAGTCGGCATCGCATGACCTCCTGGGTGACATCAATGGTGACGGCATTGTGGATATCATGGATGTCAACATCATCATCAACATCATGCTGGGCAAGACTGATGCAGCCCTGTATGACGGTTGCGACATCAACGATGACGGCAATGTCGATGTGAGCGATGTCAACTCAGTTATCAACTTGATGCTGGGCAAATGACAGTGGATCCCTTCAGCGAGATTCACATTTGACTTTATCAATGTTCAAGATGAGGTTGTAGCGTAATATGAAGATATATAAAGGACATCTGTTGTTCACCCCCACACGCAATGAGTTCCGGGTGATAGAGAATGGCTATGTGGCAGTGAGTGACGGTCGCATCGTGGGTGTGTCATCGCAACTGAACCACTTCGACTGCACCAATGCCGAGTTGATCGACTTGGGCGACCGCCTGGTGATTCCTGCAATGTGCGACATGCATGTGCATGCTCCACAATACCGCAACCAGGGTGTATGCATGGACTATGAGTTGCTGACGTGGCTCAACACCTATACCTTCCCAGAGGAAGAAAAATTTGCTGACACCACCTACGCCGAGCGCATCTATCGCCGCTTTGTGCACGCGTTGTGGCGCATGGGCACGATGCGCGCTGCGGTGTTTGCCACTATTCACGGTGACAGTACGCGCATCTTGATGCGCCTGTTTCAAGAGGCAGGCATGGGCGCACTGGTGGGCAAGGTCGACATGGATCGCAACTGCCCCGATGCATTGTGCGAGACAGTGGACGAGGCCATTATAGCCAACGAGGCACTCATAGCCGAGTATAGCGACCCCAATGCACTGGTTCGCCCCATCATCACACCGCGCTTCGTTCCATCGTGCACACCAGCCATGCTACATGCATGTGGGCAATTGGCCCAAAGGCACAATCTGCCTGTGCAGTCACACTTGTCAGAGAATCGTGACGAGATTGCATTGGTGCGTAAACTGGAACCAACGAGCACCTGCTATGGTGATGCCTACAACCGATATGGCCTGTTCGGTCAGACCCCAACGCTGATGGCTCACTGTGTCTACTCGACCGACGAGGAGATTGAACTCATGCGACAGGGCGGCGTGATGGCTGTGCATTGCCCCACATCGAACCTTAACATTGCCTCGGGCATGTCGCCAGTGCGCACCTTGCTCGACCGCGGTGTGAGGGTGTCACTTGGCAGCGACATCAGTGGCGGTCATGACTTGAGCATGTTCCGCGTGATGGTCTATGCCCTGCAAGTGAGCAAACTGGCCAGTGTCACCCTTGGTGTGAAGCCACAACTGACGCTGCCCGAAGTCTTCTGGTGCGCCACCAAGTCGGCTGGCAGTTTCTTTGGTCGCTTGGGCAGTTTTGAGCCTGGCTATGAGTTTGATGCACTGGTCATCGATGACAGCGATCTCAATTTTGATCACTACACACTGTTGCAACGGCTGGAGCGCTTCATCTATCTGGGCGATGACCGCCACATCGTGCACCGCTATTGTCGCGGCATGGAGGTCCCCGAGCCGAAACTAAGCCATGACGAGTAGTTTCAGCACACAATCCATCATGCGCTGAACAATCATGACTCCTGCCGAGATGGATGATTTCATCTGATTGGCACGAGAATTGCACGGGACGTGTTGTCCAGATAATATGCTAGAAGTTATGATCGAATACCTGAGTGGCCCCGTGATGGGAGCCGTGATTGGATACATCACTAACGACATCGCCATACGCATGTTGTTCCGTCCTCGCCAACCGAAGTACATCTTTGGGTGGCACGTGCCGTTCACGCCCGGAATAATTCCCAAGGAGAAGAACCGCATTGCCGGAGCCATTGGCAACAGCATCAGCGAGAACCTGATGAATCGCGAGGTGTTGGAGCGCACATTGCTCAGCGACGACATGATTGCCAAGATCAGACAAGCCGTCGATGACTTTGCCAATGCCCAGATGCACAATGACGAGACGGTGGAGCAATTTGCCCTCCACTACCTCACCGACAGCGAGGTCGAAGCCTTGCGCAACAATGCTACCACCGAGGTGAGCAAACTCATCACCCTGAAGTTGCAGGACAGTGCCGTGGGAGCAGGTATCGCTCATGCCGCCACCCAACATGTCCTGGAAAAGACACACCACAGCATGGCCGGCCGTCTGGGAGCCGACAAACTGGTAGGGGCATTATCCACACCGGTCGAGAAGCTTCTGGCCAAGCACATCAACGAGGTGTTGCGCAGCCAATCGGGCGACATGGTGTCCCGGCTTGTCAAAGACGAGGGTGATAAACTGCTGGGCATGCCCATGCGGCAACTCATGGCCGGGCATGAGGAGCAGGTCGAGCAGGCCAAGGACGGCATCGTCAGTGTCTACCGCACCGTCATCTACGAGCGTTTGCCACGCATCCTCGAGGCCATCGACATCAGCGCCATCGTGGAGCAACGCATCTGCGAGATGGACATGGAGGAAGCCGAGGGCATCATCATGCAGGTGATGCACAAGGAGTTGCGCGCCATCGTGTGGCTCGGTGCCCTGCTGGGCTGCATCATGGGCACCGTGATGACAATCATCAATTTTAATTAAGAATTTAGAATTAATCATGAAGAATGCGCTGGTCGAGGGACCAGCGCACATTGTTTGTGATAGGGGCATCAGCAGTCCAAGTCGTCGCGTATGGCACGGTAACTGCCCCACACAGCCTTGAGTTCGGTGTCATTAGCGATGGTCTCGGCCAGCGCGTCAAATTTGGCTCTCGAGGCCTTTGAGCCACGCGACAGTGTGGCTGCCTCGACCAGACGAGCAGTCTTGTAGCCACTCTGGAATGGAACACTCACCCCATTGGTCATGCGCGACAACTCTTTGTACCACGGTTCGTCGGTGATGGTGACCGTGTCAATCTTAATCTGCATGCTTGCAGCCTTCTCAGCCTCCTTGCGCCAGTCAATCTGGTTGCCCACCACACGATCCTGATAGGTGTAGCCTAGCGGGTGTGGCGCAGCATCGGAGATGAGCAGGATGACCCGGGTTGCATCATCGCGCCATGGTGTCTCGTCGACAATCTTCTTGATGACCAACTCGTAGAACTCATCGCCGTCGCCTCCGCTGGTGTCGCGTGAGTTGCGCACAAACTTGATGATGTCGTTCTCGTTGTCGGTGGGCATGAGGCACTGGTAGGCATCGCCAAAGTCAGTGGCACTCTTCATGTCGCAATAGTCGCCAAAGGCTACAATGCCCAGACGCAGATTGTCATTGTCCTTGAACAGGCGAGGCACCAACTCGGCGACCTCCTTGCGAACGGCTTCGATATACATCGCCATCGAACCAGTGGTATCAAAAGCGATGACCATGTCTAGCACTCCAACCTCCTTGGGAGCAATTCTTTCAAAAGATTTTTCCTTCTTGCTTTCTTCTTTTTCCATTGTGTGTTAAAATTAGGTGAATAAAAAATGTGTGTCAATCATCACTGTGCAACAATTGTGCCAACAACATCTGTTGCCAATCAGTCTTCTTGCCATCATATTTCCACAAATCACAACGGTAACCGCTCCAACAAGGCATTTTCAATGTCCTTATATCAATGGCACACCTATAACAAACGGCTGGCACTGAACCTAGGTTCGGTGCCAGCCGTTGTTGTGTCGGGATTGCATCATTAGTTGTCAGTTATCAGTTGTCAGTTATCAGTTATTGGTTATCGGTTATCAGTTATCGGTTGTCAGTAGTGCCCAAAAAACGACTACTGAAAACCGACAACCGATAACCGAAATTAGTCAGTTCATGCTCAGCGGACAATGACTTTCTTGCCGTTGCGGATGAGGATGCCCTTGGTGTCGGGGCTGACGCGTTGTCCCATCATGTTGTAGGTGGGTGCATTGGTGTCATCCTCGTTGGCGGTGACGGTTGTGATGCTCGTAGTCACCTGGTTCTGGGTCACCTTGTAGTCGAGATAGGCACCCGGATAGGCGAAACGAATGGTGGCCTCACGATGGTCTACGCCTGAGGGCAGAGGCTCGACATTGAAGATGGCGTTGACTGCATAGCCCACTCCACTTCCGGTCTCATCCTCAAAGTCAAGACCCAGCCACGAGGGCACGTTCACCTTGCCAGGCAACATGCGAGGAGCAGCCTCGCCCTCGGTGACCTCGCTCACTGTCCACTCAACTGAGGGATGGTAAGAGAACAACTCCAGTGTGTACTCTTCGCCTTCGGGTGCAAATTCGCGCTCGGCCTGCTCGTTGGCAGAGTTGAAGCACAGCCAGGGACGCTCGGTCTCGATGAAGATCGAAGGAGCGGTCTTGATGCCTGTAGCCAAGAAGTTGTTGAGTCCAACAAACATGATACCGTTGTCAGTGGTCACTCCCACGTAGCCCAGTTCGCCATAGCCCTCGTCCTCGTTGTCCTTGCTGACGGTCATGGTGATGTCGGTGATGGGCGATCCCTCGGCATTGTAGCCAGTGACAATGACCATGATGTTGTCATTGATTTCGGGCGCGACGCCATTCTCGTCAAATACTGGAATCGACAAGATTGCACTGGCCGGGCTCAGAGCCGCACTGAGTGATGCGGTACCTGATGCGACATAATCGCCCAGTTGTGCTAACACATAGTTGGTCTCGTCATAGGCAGGAATCTCAGGAAGTTTGTAGACATAGGCAGTAATCTGGGCGACACCACTAGTGGCAGCCTCCTCGGTCCATGCCAGACCCTGATACTTCATGCCCACATGGTTGAGAATGTAGGGATAGGTCGGTTTCTCGTAGGCGATGGCTGCATAGTCATAGCCACGGGTGTTGCGACCGAAGAAGTAGGCCTTCTGGGCACCGTCGGCAGCATACTGCGAATTAATGGTGTAGTAGGTGGCAGCAGCGGTCTGGTCGTCATAGCGCGGATGGCGCAATGCCACATATTTGCTGGTCTCCCAAGCGTGACGCACATTGGCAGTCGATGAGGTCGAGTACTGCCAGTTGGGATAGGTGAACACGGTCGACCTCACGATGGCCGGCGTGTTATTGTAGCCATGCAGATAGTAACTTGCACTCTGGTCTCCCTCGGTAGCCACCAGAGTCGGCACCGAGTCGGCCATCACCACAGGGTGCTCGATGGTGAAGTCGGTGTCGGTCGATGTAACCTCCTCCTTGCTCCAACCAGTGGTGCACCATGCCGACCAAGCGAACTGGCTGGCGCCAGTCGATGCGTTGACATAGGTCATGGGCACATAGGCAGTCATGTGTAGCCACGGGCTGTTGTAACCCCACGTGCCATCCTGGTCATCGCGGGTGTAAAAAGGTGTATAGAACGCACCAGCCGGGCGCTTGTAGTAAGCCTTGAGGGCATCACCCTCGGCCTTGCTGGGTTTGCTGGCCTGGTCCACACCAGCCATCTGGCACTCGGTCACAGGACTCGCGAGTAAGCCCTGCTCCATTTGGTTCTCGTTTGCGACGATGTCGCTACGCAACTGAGCATAGGCACTCAAAGCCATGGTTGCTACTGTTGCAATCAGTAAAAATTTCTTCATTTTATTACATTTTAGTTAATAATGCCATTCGATTGTGCAAAAATACAACAAAATCGTTATTCTCACAAACTTAATAGCAATTTTTGGGGTTTCGCTCACCTTCGGGCTTCGGCTTGTCACCGAGCACCACGAGGTTGCAAACCACGAAGTGCTCGCGACCGAATGCCAGTGGAGTGCAGCAATCCCGCCAAACATGCCTCAAATTGTTACTGTGAGGCGAGCCATTCTTTGGGCGTGAGGCCAGTAATGGCTTTGAACACTCTGAAGAAAGAAGTCTCATTGGCAAAGCCTGATTCCATTGACACTGTGGTTAACTTGGCATCGGGCTGGCTGAGCATCATCAGACGGTCATGTCTTCGCCATGCTGCAGCGTGGCGCACTGCAGTTCGTTCTGCGCATAGGCGCTCATCGCACCCGCGACAAGAGCCACAAATAATAAAAGTAACTTTTTCATCATCGAAATCTTTTAAAAAGTGAATAATCAAGATGAGCCCGCTCCTACTGTTTTTGATAGTCGCTGGTTTCTATGCAAAAGTAGGTACACTGCTTGAGGCGGGGGCTAACATATTACAAAAAACGACTAACGATTTCTGAATCGTTAGTCGTTTTTATTGCGGTGTTGTTATCAAGCGACAAGGTCGCTTGACACGCCGAAGGGTGACAATGTGCTTTTTAAAGGGCGGCGAGGAATTTCTCAACATCGAGGGCGGCGCGACAGCCGGTTCCGGCGGCGGCGACAGCCTGGCGATAACGCGGGTCGGCAACATCGCCGGCGGCAAAGACACCCTCGACACTGGTGGCTGTGGTCACATGATCGGTGACAATATAGCCATTCTCGTCGAGTGCCAACTGGCCACCCAGGAACTCGGTGTTGGGACGATGGCCGATGGCGAGGAAGAAACCGTGGATGTCGATGTCGAACAGTTCCTCCTTGTCAGTGCCCTTGAATCGCACCAGATGTGCACCCTCGACACCATTGTCGCCAAAGAGGCCGACGGTGTTGGTGTTGTAGAGCACCTCGATGTTCTCGCGCTCCTCGACTCGCTTCTGCATGGCAGCCGAGGCACGCAGATAGTCCTTGCGGACAATCATATAGACCTTCTTGCACAGATTGCTCAGATAGACAGCCTCCTCGCAGGCCGTGTCACCACCACCAACGACAGCCACCACACGCTTGCGGTAGAAGAATCCGTCGCAGGTTGCACAAGCCGAGACACCCTGTCCGGCATACTTCTTCTCATCGTCAAGTCCCAGATACTTGGCCGACGCGCCAGTGGCAACGATGACGGTCTCGGCCTCAAGGGTCTCGCCGCCATCGAGCGTGGCAACGAAGGGGCGCTTGCTGAGGTCGATGCTCTTGATCACGCCACTGCGGATGTTGGCACCGACATTGATGGCCTGCTGACGCATGTTCTGCATCAGTTCGTTGCCATCGATGCCATTGGGAAAGCCCGGGAAGTTCTCGATGGTGGTTGTCTGCGTGAGTTGGCCGCCAGCCTGGAGTCCCTCGACGAGGATACTATTGATGTTGGCGCGGGTTGTATAGATGGCTGCGGTGTACCCTGCGGGGCCCGAGCCGATGATTAAGCACTGCATTTTCAGTTTATGGTTAAAAGTTTATAGTTGTTGGGCTAGACTATCTAGATCTTCTAGATTATTTGCGGAAGTTGGCAAGGGCTGTGTTGAGGAAGTCCATGTAGTCGGGAATATCCTCCTTGTAGACGAACGAGCGGCTCAGTGGCTTGCCCTCGTGGTCGAGGGTGACATAGAACGGCTGTGCGTTGAAGCCGAACTTGTAGCGCTGCAAGTAACTCCACTTGTCGCCCACGGTGCGCAGCGTGCGCTTGGTGCCGTCGGCCTCGGTGACCTCGATGTGCTCGGGGAGCGGGGTCTTGTCGTCGACGAAGAGCGAGATGAGGACAAAGTCGTTGTTCAACTTCTCGGCCACGCTAGGATCGGTCCACACGGCGGCCTCCATCTTGCGGCAGTTGACACAACCGAAGCCCGTGAAGTCGACGATGACCGGCTTGCCCTGAGCGCGGGCAGCAGCCATACCTTCCTCATAGTTGGTGAAGGCTGCGCGCACCTCCTTGGTGTTGAGGTTGAAGTCCTGGGTGTACATGGGTGGCGCAAAGGCACTGACAGCCTTGCAAGGTGCTCCCCACAGTCCGGGAAGCATATAGATGGCGAAGGCGATGCTCACCAGTCCGCCCATGATGCAGATGACAGGCATGGGCTTGGTGAGTTCCTCACCTGTGCCGTCGCTCTGGAACTTGAGTTTGCCGATGAGGTAGAGGCCTAATGCGCCAAAGATGACAATCCACAGGCAGAGGAACACCTCACGGTCGAGCAGGCGCCAGCCATAGGCGAGGTCGGCCACCGAGAAGAACTTGAGGGCAAATGCCAACTCGATGAATCCGAGTGTGACCTTGAGGATGTTCATCCATCCGCCCGACTTGGGTGCCGACTTGAGCCATGTGGGGAAGATGGCGAATAGTGTGAACGGCAGTGCCAACGCGATGGCAAAGCCCAACATGCCGATAGCCGGTCCCCAGAAGTTGCCCGATGTGGCAAAGTCAACCAGCAGGAAACCGATGATGGGTCCGGTGCACGAGAAACTGACCAGCGCCAGAGTGAACGCCATCAGGAAGATGGAGAGCAGGCCGCTGGTTGTGTTGGCCTTGTTGTCGACCTTGTTGGTCCACTTGCTGGGCAGTGTGAGTTCAAACCAGCCGAAGAAACTCAGCGCGAACACCACGAGCAGCGCGCAGAAGAAGAGGTTGAACACAGCATTTGTGCTCAGTGCATTGAGTGCACTTGGTCCGAAGATGGCTGTGATGGCCAGTCCCAGTGCCAGATAGATAACCACGATTGACGCGCCATAGGTCATGGCGTCCTTGATGCCCTTCTTCTTGTCCTTCTTGGCCCGCTTGAGGAAGAAACTCACCGTCATGGGGATAATGGGCCACACACAGGGTGTGAACAGTGCGATGAGTCCGCCCAGCAAGCCCATGACAAAGATGTACCACAGCGAACGGCTCTTGATAGCCTGGTCGCCACCGAAGGCATTGAGTTCCTTGACCACCGGTTGCCACAAGATGGAGTCGCCCGCTGCCAGCGGTGCGGCTAGTGCCGGCACGGTGTCGGTGGCTGTGGTGTCGGCTGCCACGGTGTCGGCCTTGGCCTCCTCTTGCTCGGCTGGAGCGTCCTTAATGCCCTCGCCGTTGTAGCTGAACTCGACCGACGTTGGCGGCATGCACATCTGGTCGTTGCAAGCGCCATACTCTAGGAAACCTTTGATGTCATACTTGTCACCGGTGATTTTATACTTCTGCACAAAGGTGACGTTGTTCTCAAAGTAGCGCAACTTCATGCCGAACATTTCGTCAAACTCACTGATTTCCTTTCCTTGTGCTTTGAGGCCGCCAATGGGCTTCACACCACTGGCCTTGTCGGCGGTGAGTGTTGCCGATGTGGGCCCGTCGGCAGGCATACCGGTGCTGTAGACATGCCATCCTGGCGCGATTTTTCCGGTGAAGATGACATCGACCTCTTCGGGCGACACGCGCTTCTGCGACACGCTGAAGGTGACGGGGTTCTGTGCCAGAACTGTCATGCACGAGACGAGCATGAACAGTAAGAACAATGTTGGCTTGTTGGTTTTCATATCAATCTGGTTTATTAGTTATTATTCTGAGTCTTATGTGTCATGATGTCGAGCACAAAGCGATCGGTGGCATCCATGCCTTTACTACCAATAGCAGTGAGGTTGTGGATGCTCTGGTCTACATCGTCATCGATGATGCCCTCTTGCGACGAGACATACTTGTGCTGCATGGCCAGCATGGCACTGAGCATGGCAGTGCTCACACCACTGGTGAGCTTGAGTGCACACGATGGCTTGGCACCGTCGCAAATCATGCCCGTGAGATTGGCAATCATATTCTTGACCGAGTAGCTGATTTGCTCGTAGGTTCCGCCCATGAGGTAGGTGATGCCGCAACTGCTGCCGGTCGATGCCACGACACAGCCGCACAATGCCGACAGGGCACCCAACGTCTGCTTGATGTAGATGGCAGTGAGATTGGAGATGATGAGCGCACGGATGAGTTCCTCCTCGGTGTTGTGGTTCTCCTCAGCAAACACCACCACGGGCATGGTGGCACAGATGCCCTGATTGCCCGACCCTGAGTTGCTCATCACCGGCACCATGGCTCCTGCCATGCGTGCGTCGCAGGCACAACTGGTGACCGAGAGCACCTTGCTGAAGATGCTGTCGCCCATGATGCCGCGTCCCAGGGGCGACTGCATGGTCTTGCCCAACTGGTGGCCATAGTTCTCGCGCAGCCCGCTCTGTGCAGCCGCCTCATTGAGGCGCTTGGCCTCAAGGATGAAACGCAAGTCCTCAACATCGGTCTCGGTGGCAAAGTCGTAGACCTTGCGCAGGGTCAGCTCGGGTGCGTCATCACCCTCACCAGCATGAACAGCATCGTCACAGGCAGCCTGCTCGGCCATCTGCGGCACGCCATCCTTAGCCAGATAGACAAAGTGAGTGTGGTGCGTGCGGATGCGTGCCTCGGCGGTATGCCCGTCGGCCGTTGCCAGCACGTTGATATATAGTTTGTCGGGATCCTCTTCCTCCAGGCCAATGTGTATGCGCCCCTCGGCGATATACTGCTTGCCGCGCTCCACCGCCTGCTTGTCGCAGTCGCACAGCACCTCAAGCCCTTTCTCAGGTCGTCCGATGAGCGCGCCCAGTGCCACTGCGATGGGCAGCCCAATCATTCCCGTGCCAGGAATGCCCACCCCCATGGCGTTCTTGAGGATGTTGGCGCTCAGGCGCAGTTCAATTTTCTCAGGTTTCTGTTCGAGCAGTTCTGTAGCCTTGGCCACGCACAGTGCCACCGCCATGGGCTCGGTGCATCCGATGGCCGGCACCACCTGCTGCTTGATGAGTGTTATGATTTCTTTCTGTTCTTCGGTTGTCAACATAGTCTAAAGAGTCGGTCAAATAGTTATTCTGTCCGCAAAGGTAGTGATTTTTGTTCAATCACCCATTATCTACAGCACAGATTTTTCTCCAGATTCAACCTTAATACTGTCAAAGCGGCCTTTGGGGTACACATTTGCCACAAAAAAATTCAATTTGTTACAAACAAACATTCCCGCCACCATCGGGTAGCGGGAATGCAAGCAAAGAGCGTATGATTTGATTCTGTTTCTATCACTTGGCAAAGAGTTCGGCAAGTTTGGTAGCCAGAGCCTCGCCACGGGCATCCTCGCCCGATGCGATGACCGACAAGTTAGTGGCATCGATGAGGAACATTGCAGGTATCGACTTCACCTTGTAGACATTGGCTGCTCCCATGCGGTCCAAGAAATTGGGCCACTGCAGTTGCTCTTGCTCCAGAGCCTTGCGCCAAGCCTTCTCGTTGCTGTCGATGCTGATGCTCACTACCTCAAATCCTTTGTCCTTGTAGAGTTCGTATTGCTTCTTGACATTGGGAATCTCGTTGCGGCAAGGCTTGCACCACGATGCCCAGAAGTCGACGAGCAGCACCTTCTTACCACGGGCCAAGTCGGCCAGCCCCAATTGCTTGCCATCATCGCCCTTGACAGCAAACTCCTTGGCCTGCTCGCCCACCCCACCTGCGGGCTGGATTTCGTCAAGCATGCGCTTGCCATACCAACTCTGCTGAGCCTCGGGCGACAAGGTGTCGTAGAGCGCCTTGTCACTGTTGGTGAAATAGGTCCACAGATAGATGGCCATCATCGGGCCCCAGTAGGAGTCGCGGTTCTCGTTGAGTATGCCCTTGTAGGTGCTCTCGACTGTGGCAAAGAAATCTTTCTCGGCCTTGTCAAATGCCTTGTAGTCGTCCGACTGCAGGATTTGGTCGATGCGCGCCTGATCCTTGGCTTCGCGGGCCTCGTTCAGTGCCTTCAGCACCTGGGCATACTGTGTGTGGTAGTCACTGAACTGCTTGTCGAGTGCGGCACGCTTGGCCTTATAGCCACTGAGTTTAGCGTTTTCCGCTCCACCATTGACCTTGACGTTCCAGGTGTAGGAACATTTGCCATTCTCATCGGGCTGCCCCTTGTCGACCTTTCCCGTGATGTTGACTGTGCCGGGTTCAAGCATCAGGCTCTCAGAGCCGTAGGAGTCCTTGACCATGAGAATGACGCACATGGGATAGGGCAACTGCTCGCCCACCTGACCCTTGAAGGCAAACTTCCCTCCCGTGACGGTAGCCTGCGCTATGGCTTCGTCACCATCGTGACTCATGGGCACGAGTTCGAGTACCGTACCGTCTTCCAGACCTTCGATTTGTCCATTGACTTCATATTGCCGTGCATCCACGTTACATGCCAAGAGGCACGTCATAATCAGTGCAAAAAAAATCTTCTTCATAGTGCTTGTTATGAAATTTGTCATTTTTCGACATTTTGTGTTACGGTACCGTTTCCGGCGTTCTCTACTGCTCCCTGCGGGAATGGCATGACCCACATGTGGCTTGTCGGTGCCAGCGAGTAGGATTTGCCATCCTCGACCTTGGTCAGCGTGCGTGCATGGTTAGCCTCCAGATTGAGTCGACGGATGTCGCAGAATGGCACAATCGTCTGCACCAGCGCATCACCCTTGGTCTTGATGATGAGATCAATTGCCTCATCGGCATTAGCCGCACTCAAGTCTTGATAATATTCTGGCAGGATGCGCTTGTGGCGCACCTTGTTGAGCACCTGCATGGCACCGGCCACGTTGCCTGTGCGTGCCAGGCACTCGGCCTGAATGAGATAGACCTCGGTAGTGGTCAAGCCGCCACGGTTGAAATAACCTGTCAAGTTAGGATTGTAATAGGTGCTACCTGCCGAGGTGCGGATTTTCCATCGGCTCATGAAGTGAGCATCGCCCTGCTCAAAGCGGCCGCCACGGTCTTCGCGCATCTGCAAGTCGCTTCCGGCATAGGAGTTATTGCCGTGGCAGAAGATAAAGTTCTCGACATAGTCATGCCCCATGGGCGAAGAAACGCTCTGATAGACATCAGGATCACCCAACACGCCAGCATTGTCGTTGTAGAATGCCACCCAGTCAAAGAGTTGGTCATTCAGTTTGAGCGCTTCGCCCGCATGGTTCAATGCCTCCTGATAATTGCCCATCTGCAGATAGACCCTTGCGGCGAGAGCCTCGCCAGCTCCCTTGCCTGCATAGAGTACATTGAGCGGTTGCTCGGGCAGATCGGGCAGTGCCTCATTGATGTCTTGCAAGATAAAGTCGTAGATTTCTTGGACCGAAGGCTGTGTGTAAGCCGCTCCGACATCGGCGCTAGTGATCAGTGGCACACCGCCATCGCTAGCCGCGGTTGCAGCATTGTAGGTCTTGGCATAGTAGTTGACGAGGGTGAAATACTTCATGGCCCTCAAAATCTTGGCTTGCGCCATGGCCTGATTGCGCTGCGCATCGGTGGCGTCGGTTGCTGTGGGTGCGTTCTCGATGATGAGATTGGCAGTGGAGATGCCTGCATAACCATTGTAGTAGGTTGTCTCGTCGCTCTTATTCATCACGACACGGTCGGCACTCTCGTCCCAGTAGTAGTTGCGTTCCACAACTCATAGTAGGACAGATTACCAGCCGAGACAAACCGGTCGTTGAGCAGTATAACAGCCTGCGTCACATCCTCGCGGCAGTTGTTATATTCATCGGCGAGCATGGTCGAGAAGTCCTCGAGCGTGGTAGGAATCTTCTGCCCCTTGGGCACATTGCTCAGATAGTCGTCGCAACTAGTCAGCGCCATCGACAAGGTCAGGCCTGCCACAAGGAGACTTTTGCTTATGATTGTTTTCATAGTTTTGCTTATTTTGAAGATAGACAATAATCGTTAGAAGTCCAGATAGAGTCCAAGCACATAGTTGGGGGCATTGTATCCACCCAGCAGATACTTGGCCGACTTGCTCTTGGCAAACGTAACAGCATTCTCGACGTTGAATTGCAGTCGAGCATTGCTCATGCTCACCTTTCTGAGCCAAGTCTTGGGCAGGTTATAGGCCACTGAGACATTGGCCAGTCTCAAGTTGGTTGCACTGATGACATTGTTGTCGGCATAGCCATAGATGGTGCGCGACGCATCGCTGAAGAGCGGATTCTCACCGAAGATGGCAGCCGGGATGTCGGTCGTAGCCTCATCGCCCGGATGACGCCAGCGGTTGGTGATGTCCTTGTTCACTGCTGCCAGTGCTGTGACATAGCTCCAAAGACTATAATTATATTCGGAATTGAGCATGGGCAGGTCGGTGTTGCGCAACTTGTGCCCCCCCTGCATCATCCACATGCATGAGAAGTCGAAGCGTTTCACGCGCAAGTGCAGATTGAGCGAAGCCATGTGCATGGGTTCGGTGCTTCCCGCATAGACAATGGCATTCAGATCCGACGGATTGCTGGTCGTGGGCTCTCCAGCCGCATTCAGCACCTGCGGCAAGCCATTCTCGCTCAATCCAGCCCACTGATAGGCATAGATGGCGTTGTAGGGGTTGCCCACGATGGGGTAAGACTCGGGATAGTCGAGCTGTAACACATAGAATGGTGCCTTGACATTGACATAGACCACCTTGTTCTTGTTGTAACTATAGTTGAAGGTGGCATCGAAGTCGACATCGGCCGTGCGCACAATCTGTCCGTTGAGCGACAACTCAAATCCCCGGTTGCGCATCTTGCCATTGTTGATGGCATAGGTGGTGTATCCAAATCCCTCGGTGGGCACCCCCATGGTGTTGGCCAGCAGATCGGTACCCAACTTGTTGTAGAACTCAATGCTACCGCTCAATCGGTTGTCAAGCATAGCAAAGTCCAGCGCGACGTTGGTCGTGGTTGTCTTCTCCCATCTCAACGTTGGGTTGGGTCGAGTGTTGACCGAGCCATAGATTCCACCCACATTATAGTTCTGATAGTATCCTGCTGTCATGTAGGGGGCAGCATCCTTGGCAATGTTACCGGCAATACCATAAGATGCGCGCAACTTCAGTCGATTGATCCAAGCGACATTAAACCACGACTCATGGTCGATGTTCCATGCGGCACCAACACTCCAAATGGGCTTGTTCTGATACTTCGAGCCTGTGCCCCATAGGTTAGAACGATCCCAGCGGATGCTTGCCGAGAACATATACTTGTTGTCATAGGTGTAGGCAGCATTGGCAAAGAACGACACAAAGCGGTTGTCGATGTTGCGCAGATAAGCGAAATCTCTTGCCTGCAATCCATAGCCACCCATCAGTCCGTAGGTGTTGTTGAGCACATTCTGGTCGACCAGGGCAAAGGTGAGCATATCCGGGTCATAGTCATAGAGTGTGTTGTTGTCATAGTCGATGACCGTTTTGCGCACTTCATGCCCCAAGAGTGCCACAATATTGTGATGGTCGGCATAAGTGCGGTCAAAGTTCAACTGCTGACGGAAGGTGTAGGCCTTCGAGGTTTGGTTGGCGCGATAGAAGATGTTGCCATAGGGCAAATTCAGGGTAGCTGAACCCGTACCAAAGTCATCGGTAGCATACTGCCCCACCAGGTTGCGGACATAGTAACTATTTTTCTCATATAGTTGCTCGGTCTTGTCATAAGCATACTCATACTGGAACATGATGTTGTACTTCAGGCTATAGGGCAATTGAATGTCCAGTTTCCCGTAAGTTCGGTTGATAAATTCACGGGTGGTGCGCTGATTGCGAGCAATCTCATCGAGTGGTGTGATGTTGTAACTGGGAAGTCCGTAAGCATTGATGATGGCCATGTCGGACTGTCCCAAACGCGACTCTTGGGTTGAGGTGAAGTTAGTGCCATCGTCGTTGCGCAGGCAGTCGTAAGGCATGTAGGCATAACCTGGGCTCATCGGGTCGAATGCCTGCATGGTATTCTTGCCGTAGTAAGTATAGGTGCCAAATGTCGCTCTGAGCCATGGGGTGACATCCAGTTGGTCGCGCAGGTCGATGGCCCATGAGTTGTCCTTGGAATAACGGTCGTTGAACTTGTCGTTGCGATAGGTGAGCGATGCCATGAAGTTGTTGTTCTCGGTGTCGCGCCCGATGCCCAAGTGATACTGCTGATAGAAGGCGGTGCGCTTGGCATACTCGGCCACGTCGTCATAGTACCTGTATCCTCTCGATGCCAGATCGTTGAGAATGTTCTCCATCTGTGCCTCGCTGATGTTGCCGGCATAGTAGTTGGCGATGGCCTGAATGCCCTGCGAGGTGTACACCTTGTCGTCAACAATCGACTGGGCATAGGCGGCAGCACCCTCACCTTGCAAGTTGGGGTTAGTTGCAGCCCACTCTCGCTCCAGATCGATGATGTCGGCAGCATCGGTGAGACGGCTCTTGTTGAATGAGTAAGGATGCCAGGTGAGCGACGTGTTGAAGTTCACGCTAGTGCGTTTGCCCTTGGCCTTCTTGGTGACAATGACCACCACACCATTGGCTGCACGGGCACCATAGATGCTGGCTGCTGCAGCGTCCTTGAGCACGGTGATACTCTCGATGTCATCAATGTTGATATTGGGCACCGACTCGTTGAGGCCTCCGTACTCGTCATATCTTGTTGCCTCGACGGGGAAACCATCAATGACGTAGAGGGGATTAGTGACACCATTCATCGATGTGGTGCCTCGGATGAGACCGCTCTGGGTGTTGAATCCAGCCACCTCACCCTCGAGCAACTGCGACAAGTTGTCGTAACGCTTGGTCTTGAGATTCTCGGCAGTGACCTTGGCGAACGAACCCGTGGCCCGCTCTTTAGAGATCTGCTGATAACCCGTGACCACCACATCTTCCAGGACATTGGAGTCATCCTCGAGGATGAGCACACTGTTGGTCGAAGTGGCCTTGCGCTCAACGGGCTTCTTGCCGATGTAGGTAAACACCAGTGTGCTGTTGGGGTCGACATTGTTGAGCACGTAATTACCGTCGATGTCGGTAGCAACACCATTGTCGGTGCCCTTGACATGGACAGTGACACCAATCAGCGGCTCGCCATCGGCATCAACCACCTGCCCCTTGACCGAGCGCTTGTTGCCCGACTCGCTGGCCTGCAGTTCACTCTTGGTGACATAGATGAAGCGCCCGTCAACGCGACTGGCCAATGGCAGTCCCTTGATGAGCGCTCGTACGGCATCGTGTGCCGTTACATTCTTCACACTAGCCGTCACCTTATAGTCTTTGACGGCCTCATAGGGGTAGTTGACTTTGTAATACCCCGACTGTTGCTCAACTTGGCGCAACGCATTGGTCAATGCCTGTTGCTGGACATTGATCGTCACCTTGTTGCCTTGTGCTATGGCAATCAATGGCAGCATCAGCAAGCAGAACAGTGTAATGGCTTGGATACGTTTCATAGACAAAACTGTTTTAGAATTGGTAAAAGTTTGCCCTTAATACCGAAAAAAATGAAGCGGGGTACTATATCTCGCTTCATTTTTTGATTTTTTAACAAATAAGGTGTCTTAATTGATGACAATGACGTTGCCCTCGCGCTGGATATGAACCTCGCCCAGTGCATTCAGGCTGCTGATGGCCTCGTCGAGGCTCTTGCTGCGCTCGACCACAAAGTGTAGGCGGAGTTGCATCTTGGAGGTGTCGTCGAACGACACATTCACGTTGTACCATCGAGCCAAGTCCTGCATGATGAAGAACAGCGTGGCATTGTCGTAATAGAGGAAACCTTCCTTCCATTGTATATAAGGATATGTGTCGACTTGTGACACCCGCAACTGCGCCTGCTTGATGGCAGCCTGCTGGCCGGGCTTCAACTGGATGGATTGGTTAGCCACCTGGGCCAATACACTGCCCTCGACCAACGTGACAGCGGCATCGCGCTGCGAGTAGGCGCGCACATTGAATGCCGTGCCCAACACCCGAGTGGTGATGTAGTCGGTGTGCACGACGAATGGTCGCCGTGAGTCCTTGGTGACCTCAAAGTAGGCCTCGCCCGATAGCCTCACCTCACGCTGATTGCCGACAAATGCCTCGGGAAACTCCAGCCGACTATCGGCATTGAGCCACACTTGGGTGCCATCGGCCAGAGTCAGGTGATAGTCCTTGCCGCGCGGGGTGGACAGAGCCAGCATCTGGCTGGATTCAGCCCTCTCGGCAGGTTTCTTAATTGTCATATCATGGCCATCCATCTCACGGCTCTTGCCGTCGGCAGTGGTCAAGGTAACCTCAGTAATATCGTTCTTGGCAGTGATGTCATAGGCAGCACCAGGTTGTGTAGTTGAAACGGCATTGTGGTCGATCCAAAGCCTGAGGCCAACAATCAGGGCAACCATAGCGGCAATGCCCACAGCCCACTTGACAAAGGGCGTGAAGCGCGTGATGACAGAGCGGTGGGCCACTGGCTCAGCATCCGGGCTCGACAGTTCAAGTCGGTCACTGAGTTCCTGCCATTGCTCATCAAGGTCGGGAAGAGCAGCACACTCACGGTTGAGCGCACTGTACAGTTCCCACTGCTGCATGGGCGTAGCCATGGCTTGGTCCTGCTCTTGATTATGTTTTTCGTTTTCCATTTCGTCAATCAATACTGACAAGAATCAAAAGGAGTACAAGATTTAACATTTTTTCATCTAACGTGACCCTCAACTGAGCGAATGCACGCTGAACGATCTTTTTTACTCCATCAACGGTAACATTGAGCAAGTCGGCGACCTCCTGGTTGCTCTTCTGCTCATAAAATCTCAAACGCAGCACATGCCTAGCACGCTCGGGCAAGCGCCCCAGTTCCTGGCGCAGCCGCCTGATGCGTGCCTCATAATCTTCCCAATCCCGATCATTAAAATCTTCCATCTCGGCCAACACACCATCAAGCAATGGCATGAAACGCTTGCCACGACCCAACTGATCGAGGCAGCGGTTGCGCACACTGACATAGAGGTAAGAGAGTACGCGATTGCCATCTAAACGCTCATGCGATTGCCACAAGTTGACAAACACATCGCTTACCATGTCCTTGGCAACGTCAGTATCGTGCACAAAGTCATAGGCATGATAGTAGAGCCGTTCGTAGTTGTCCCTGAACAGTTGCTCGAATTGTGTCGATGTCATGCCTGTGACTTGCTTCATTGTGACAAAATATAGGGGGATGGACAGTCCCGTTCAGCGCAGGTCCACGACCTGAGTGCCAGCAGGAACCATCGACTTGTCATAGGTGAAGGTCGACGCTGGCAGGCTCTGCTTGGTCTTATAGCCCGTGAGGGTAAGGGTGAAGGTTGAGCCGTCACTCATGCGGATGTGGGCGATGTGCAGCAAGTTGCTGCCATTGCTCAAGTAGAGATACACCTGATCGATATTGGACTTCTTCTTGGGACGCAGCATCATGGCATAATGACCTGGTATTTGCCCTTTTGACTTCCACATGTTGAAGTTCGTCTTGAAGTCGGTGGCAGCGGCCATGGGGTTGGTCATCTGCAAGTCCTCAGCGGTGGGGTTGGTGATGTTGACCTCATCGGTCGCTTGGCTCCAGGTCCACTGCGTCTTGCCGTCATACCAGCACTTCATCTCATTGGACACAAGTCGATATTTACTACCTGCCATGACGATGGTACCGGCATTACTGCCTTGGCTGGACTTGACCTTATAATTGGCACTGATGGTGCCCGCGCTGCGCAGGGCGGCAATCGCCTTGTCGAGCATCTGCTGCGGGGTCTGCGCCTGTGCCACCAGGGCCAGCAGGAGCAGGGTGAGGGTTGTGAGGGTTTTGTTCATTCTTATTGTTTTATGGCCGAGGCGGTGCCTCGGCATGGACAACCAGGAGGTGGTTGTCGGGATTAGACAAATAGTTGGTCGATGTCCATGGGCGAGAGTAGCACCTTGCGGGGCTTACCGCCCTGGGCGGGGCCGACGATGCCGGCGGCCTCCATCTGATCCATGAGTCGTCCGGCACGGTTGTAACCGATCTCGTAGCGACGCTGCAGGCTGGATGTCGAGGCGGTGTCGCTCTGCACGATCCACCGCGCAGCCTCCTCAAAGAGCGGGTCACGATCCTTGATGCCGCTGGCATCGGCGCTGCTGCCGCCACCCTCGTCTCCACTCAGGGGCTCGGGCAACAGATAGGCCTCCTCGTGGCTGATGTCACGGTCGTTGTCTTCTTGCTCCTTGATGAACTTGCAGATGTTGATGATGTCGGGCGTGTCGACAAACGGGCACTGCAAACGGGTGATGCCATTGTCGTCGCTCAACAGCATGTCGCCACGACCAATGAGTCGCTGAGCACCTGTAGCATCGAGGATGATGCGGCTGTCGACCGATGATGCCACGGCAAAGGCGATGCGGCCCGGGAAGTTGGCTCGTATGTTACCTGTGATGACGGTGGCGCTGGGTCGCTGCGTGGCGATGATCATGTGGATGCCCACGGCACGCGCCTTCTGAGCAATGCGCACAATGGGGGTCTCGACCTCCTTGCCAGCCGCCATGATCATGTCGCTGAACTCGTCGATGATGGCGACAATATAGGGCATATAATGATACTTCTTGTCGCCGTGCTCATCGCGCACGTTGCGCAGTTCGCGGCGCCACAGGTCGTTATAGTCCTCGACCTTGCGCAACTTGACCTCCTCAAGCACCATGTAGCGGTTTTCCATCTCCTGCACCAGGCTGTTGAGCGTCTTGACCACCTTGTCACTCTCGGTGATGATGGCCTTATCGTCGCCCGGAATCTTGGCAAAGAAATACTTCTCGAGGTCGGCATAGATGCTGAACTCGACACGCTTGGGGTCGACCAGAACAAACTTGAGTTCGGACGGGCCTTTCTTGTAGAGGAGTGAGGTGATGATGGCGTTCAGACCCACCGACTTGCCCTTGCCCGTGGCACCTGCCACCAGCAAGTGCGGCATCTTGGTCAAGTCAGCGACGAACACCTCGTTGCTGACAGTGCATCCCAGGCACATGGGCAACTTGGCCTTAGTCTCCTGGAAGGCCTTGGAGGCCAACACCTGACGCATGGGCACAGTCTGTGGTTCACGGTTGGGCACCTCGATGCCGATGGTGCCACGCCCCGGCATGGGGGCGATGATGCGTATGCCCAGTGCCGCCAGGCTCAGCGCGATGTCATCCTCCAGGTTCTTGACCTTGGACACACGCGTACCGTCAACGGGGATAATCTCGAATAATGTGACCGTGGGCCCGACATGGACTTGAATGTCCTTAATCTCGATGCCATAGTTCCTGAGCGTCTCCCTGATGCGCTGCTTGTTGCTCTCCTGCTCCTCCTGATCGACGCTGTCGCTGCGCATCAACATGTTGGTGAGCAGCTCCAGGGTTGGGAACTTATAGTGACGATATTCGCCCGTAGGGTCATTAGGATTGCTCACCTTGTCGGCCGTCTCGATGTGGTTCATCTCAACGGGTCCATCGCCTTGTGCAGTTTTTTCCTTCGGCTTTGGTTCGCGCTTGACACGCGGTGTTGTCGGTTTACCGCCAGCGGGTTGACGTTGCTCACTGCCCGTGGCGGTCATCAGAGGGTTTGCCGTGTCGGCGGGTTGTCGCGTCTCACGTTCGACCTTACCGACACCGAACAGGTCGGTTTGTTGCTGACGCGCGGCATCCTTGTCATCATCGTCGTCAATCTCCTTGCCATCAAAACGACGGCGGCGCTCATCGATGGTCGACTTGGCACGGTCGTACAGTGCCTTGAGAGTCTTGTAGCAGGTAAACACCCACAACATGAGGATGATGGCATTGACCGCCACCATGCCATAGATGCCCACCAAGCCATAGAGCCACTTGTTGGCAAAAAATCCGAACGCTCCTCCCAACGGGAAGAAAGTCATGTTCATCCCGTAGGTCGCTGCCCCGACAATCATTGAGCATGCAAAGATGCTGAACAGCGAGATGAGCGTATAAGAAAAGAAATGCGACTTCTTGCCCTTGCGCACGAGGCGCATGCCCAGTGTGATGCACCAGATGACCAGAATGAAAGCGGCTACACCCACGCCATCGGCGATGAGAAACTGCGACAATGCAGCCCCGACTGCCGCTCCCCAGTTGCTCATCTGCTCGGGCTGTTGCGCATTGACCAGCACCCCATTGGATGCCACCTGATTCTGGTCGGCCATGCCCGAATACAGGAAGAAACTCATGAACGACAACAGCAGGTACACACCCAGCAAGAGCAGGATGATGCCCACAGCAAATCTTGTGCGCCCATTCTTGAAGAACTCGGTGAAACGCTGCCATCGCGTCATGTTCTTCTGCGCCTCGGCCTGCTTCTGCGCCTCGGCTTTGCGAAATTCCTCGTTAACCCCCGACAAGTCGGGGTTGTATGATTCTTTGGTCATCGGTGTGTGATATTATTCGGTGTATAATTTTTTGAGCAAAGTTAATATGTTACTTCCTAAAATTTGTTTGCAAGTGACAATTTTAAGACATTTTAATCTTTGAGCCAGAAGGTGGGCGTGAACAGTACCAGCACGGTGAACAGTTCAAGACGTCCCACCAGCATCTCAAAGGCGAGCAGCCACTTGGCCGCAGCGGGCAATAGTCCCATCGAGCCCGAGGTAAGCGTCACACCATAGCCCAAGCCCAGATTACTGATGGTGGAGATTGAAGTGTAGAGGGCATCGAATGCAGGCATACCCATCATGGTGAGCAAGAGTGCCACAACCAGCAACACGAGCAGATAGATGGACAAGAAGGCAATAACCTTGGCCACCACCTGATGTGGGATGGGCTTGCCATCGACACGCACTGAGGTGACGGTATTGGTGTGCAGCACACGATAAAACTCATTCTTGATATTCTTGAGCAAGACGATGAAGCGGTCGATCTTGGCACCACCTGATGTAGAGCCTGCCATGCCGCCAAAGAACATGATGATCATGAGCACCAGCGTGATGAACTCGCCCTTGGTCTCATAGTTGACGCTAGTAAATCCAGTCGAAGTGATAGCCGCCACAGTATCGAACAGAGCAAAGACCCAGCGTTCCTCATGGGTGTCGCACATACCGCGATAGTACATGCGCCACACAATCAGCAAGGTGGCAATGATGGTCATCAGACAGTACCACTTGAAGGTGTCGCTGTGCCACAACTTCCTGATACGCCCCCGCGCCACATTGAACAACAGCCCAAAGTTGATGCCTCCCAAGAACATGAATACCGTGATGACAAGATAAACATAGGACGAATGCCAATAGTTGATGCCCTCATTCTTGGTCGAAAGGCCACCAGTCGACAAGGTTGTCAATGAATGACAAACAGCATCAAACCAACCCATGCGCGGTGCCAACAACACGGCCAGCACAATGGTGAGCACCATATAGACAAGCCACAAGTCCTTGGCCGTCTGGCTCACGCGCGGGCGCAAACGCTCGTGCGTGATACCGGTCACCTCGGCGTTGAACAGGGCAATGCCACCCTTGTAGTTGAGCATGGGCAACACAGCCAGAGTGAAAAGAATGATTCCCATGCCCCCAATCCATTGCATCAAGGCGCGCCAGAACAGCACACCATTGGGCATATCATCAAGGTCGCTGATGACCGACGCACCCGTGGTTGTGAATCCCGCCATGGTCTCAAAGAACCCGTCGGACACATTGTTGAGGGTGCCTGTGAACAGGAACGGCAACATGCCGAAGACCGAGAACACCACCCAGATGATAGCGGTGAGAATGAGTCCCTCGCGCTTGCGCATGTTCTTGGACGAAGGCTTGATGCCAAATGTCATCGCAGCACCGGCAGTCACAGTGATGCCCACCGACAGGGCGAATGACAGCCAGGTAGACGTCTCGCCATAGGCCACAGCAATGGCCAGAGGCAGACACATGAACAAGGCTTCGATCATGACCAGCCACCCCAGCATTCTGAGGATGATGGGGAAGTTAATCTGTTGTGTCAATGTGCGTGCCATTTATCTGAATGCTTTCTCGATCTTGTGTATTGATCCCGCCAGACTGAAGACCACAACGTGGTCTCCGGCCTGCAGTTGGGTTTGACCACGCACCAACTGCCCCTCTCCATCGCGAACCAGTCCGGCAATGGTGATGCCACCGGGCAGATTCAGGTTCATGACTTGTGTGCGTGTGACACGAGCATCCTCCTTGATGATGAGTTCGGACACCTCGGCCTCGTGCAGAGCCAGACATTTGGCGTTGTCCAAGTCGCTGTCGAGCATAATCTGGAAGATTCGGCTCGATGCAAGCAACTTCTTGTTGATGATCGACCCGATGTTCAGCGCCTCGGCTTCGTTGACATACTGTAGATTCTCGACCTGTGCCACCGTCTTACGAATGCCGTGCTCCTTTGCCATGACGCAACCCAAAATATTGGCCTCGCTGCTGTCGGACAGTGCGATGAACGCATCATAGTCGCTGATGTTCTCCTCTTCAAGCAGATCGGTGTCGCGTGCGTCGCCATGGACGATGTTGCATCCTGGCAGCAGATCGGCCAACTGCTGGCACCGCTCATAGTTGGGCTCAACAATCTTGACATGATAGTGGTCGCCAGTGAACTTGATGAGTTGTTCGGCAATCTCACTGCCCCCCATGATGAACAGCTTCTCGGCGGTGAAAGTCTCTTTACCACAAGCACGAATAACATCCTTGATGTGTCCGCGTGTGGTGGCGATATATGCGATATCGTTAGCTTCAACACGGTCAAAGCCACCAGGAATGATGGTCTCGCGATTGCGACGAATGGCCGAAATGTGCATAAACCGCGACACCTCACCAAGATCCTTCAGTTGCTGCCCGATGAATGTTGCATTCTCGCGCAACTTAACACCCAGCAGGATGAGTTCGCCATTGAGCATCTCAAACCAGTTGCGCACCCATGGGCGCTTGAGGGCCGCAAAGATTTCGCCAGCGGCAAGATACTCAGGATAGATTAGATCATCGACACCTATACGCGCAAAGTAGTCTTGCCACTTTTTGGCAAGATACTCGTCATTGTCGATGCGAGCCACGGTGCGCTTGGCACCCATACTCTTGGCAATCTGACAGGCGAGGATGTTGCGCGCCTCGTATGGCGTCACACCAATGAAGATATCAGCACTGCCCACCTTCACTTCGCGCATATTGGCAAATGATGTGGCACTGCCGTGATAGGTCATCAGGTTATAATTCTCGAGAGCAGCAAGTTTGCTCTCGGCCGTGTCCATGATGATGATGTCCTGCTCCTCATTACTGAGCATCTTGGCCAAGTGGGTTCCAACCTCACCAGCACCAGCGATGACAATTTTCATTTGAGTTACAAGTTATTATTGGTCATTAACTGTTTTAGGCGAATATATAGTGACTGCTCGTCAATGCCACAGCGCTCCTGTTGTTGCTTGACGGTACCCTGATCGATAAATTCATCGCGCACACCCAAGCGCAACACGTGATTGTGCTTGTCGTGCTCTGACAACCACTCGCACACAGCCGAGCCCAAGCCGCCCACTATGGTGCCGTCCTCGACCGTGACGATGTGCTGATAACGCTCGGAGACTTCGCGAAGGATGTCCTCGTCGATGGGTTTGACAAAAATCATATCGTAGTGAGCCACCTGGCAGCCCTCGCCATGGAGGCGACCCACCGCAGCAGCAACATTGTTGCCGATGTGACCTATCGAGAGCACCGCTACGCGACCATCGCCCTGGGTCAAGCATCGACCTTTGCCAATGGGCAACGTTTTCATCTCGTTGTGCCAGTCAACCAGCACGCCACGCCCACGCGGATAGCGGATGGCCATGGGCCCGTTGACCGTCTGTGCGGTGAACATCAAGTCGCGCAAGTCGTGCTCGTTGATGGGTGCAGCCACCACCATGCCCGGGATACAGCGCAAGTAGGCCAGGTCGAACAGGCCGTGATGCGTCACGCCATCCTCGCCGACCAGACCACCGCGGTCGATGCAGAACGTAACAGGCAGATGCGCGATGGCCACATCGTGGATAATGTGATCGTAGGCTCGCTGCAAGAATGAACTGTAGATAGCCACATAGGGGTGCATACCATCCTTGGCCAGTCCGCCGGCAAAGGTCACAGCATGTCCCTCGCTAATGCCCACATCGAAGGTGCGACGAGGATATTCCTTGAGCATCAGCGACATACTTGTACCGCCAGGCATGGCTGCAGTGATGCCTACGATGCGCTCGTTGTCGCGCGCCAATTCGACCAGCGTCTTGCCGAACACATCCTGATACTTGAGAGGATCATACTCGGCACGAGCCTTTGCGCGTTCGCCAGTGGCCTCATCAAACTTGCCTGGAGCGTGCCAAGTGGTTGGGTCGGCCTCGGCGGGAGCATAGCCTTTGCCCTTAACCGTGTGCAGATGCACCAGTTTGGGGCCCGTCATATCTTTGACCTCGCTAATAACCCTGACCAGACGCTTGACATCGTGCCCGTCAAAGGGGCCGAAGTAACGTATGTTTAGACCCTCAAAGATGTTTTGCTGGCCAGTGAGCATCGACTTCATGGCGTTGTTGAATCGCAACACGGCTCCCTTGCCACTGTCGCCTATCACACCATGACGACGCAAGAAATTGTAGGTCTTGTATCGGAAGTTGTTGTACCGCTTGCTCGTTGTGAGGTCGGTCATATATTGTCCCAGCGAACCCGTCGGTCGGTCGATAGACATATCATTGTCGTTGAGGATGATGAGCAAGTTATTGGGGTTGTTGGCGGCATTGTTGATGCCCTCAAATGCCAGTCCGCCACCAATAGAAGCATCACCGATGACAGCCACCACCTTGCGACCCGGATTGTTCTCAAGTTGGGCTGCGATGCTCATGCCCAGTGCAGCCGAGATGCTGTTGCTGGCATGACCAGCGATGAAGGTATCGTACTCGCTCTCGGCCGGGTTGGGAAATCCACTCAGACCACCCTGTTTGCGATTCTCGCTGAAACGGTCGCGTCGCCCTGTCAAAATCTTGTGTGCATAGGCCTGATGTCCCACGTCCCAGACAATACGGTCGTCGGGCGTGTCAAGGACATAGTGCAGTGCAACTACGATCTCGACCGCACCCATGCTTGAGGCAAAATGACCCGGATTGGTCGACAATTCGTGCACCATGAACCGACGCAGTTCATCACACACTTGCGGCAACTGGTCTACCGTCAGTTTCTTCAAGTCGGCCGGCGAGTCAATCTGGGCCAACAATGGAAAGTGCTCTTTGATATAAGGTTTCTCGGTCATAAAATAGAAAGTCAATCTTTTTTTCGGACATATTTCTTGTACAGCGGCACGAACACGATGATGCCCGAAGCAACTATCGTGAAGATCACGTTAAAGTCGATGCGCGCCGCCCGAGTGAGCAGAATGTAACACAACGCCAGCCACAACAGCAGCACGCATGTGAAACGGATGATGTTTCCTGTAGTCATAATAATGTCCTATTCATTTAGCAAATTGCAAAATTACAAAGATTTTTCGACACTCACCCCATTTTTGCACAACAAAAAAGCACCGAGCATCAATTCGGTGCTATTTTTTGTGTGACTGTGACAGATTACTTGCCAAGCCAAGCGCGGATGGTGTCCTGGTTGGCGCCGTTGAGCAGGCGACCGGGTTGCCAGTTGAGGTCAGGATAAGTCTTTGCCAGATCGGCTGCCGACTTGTCGATCGTGCTGCCACCAGAAGTCGCAAACGGAATCATCACCTTGCCCTTGAAGTCATTGGCCTCGATGAAGGTGTTGATGATCGTGGGTGCCGTGTACCACCAGACGGGGAAGCCCACAAACACAGTGTCGTACTGCTCAATGTTCTCAACCTTGCCTTTGATGGCAGGACGAGACGAGAGATCCTTCATCTCGACACTGCTGCGGCTGGTGCTGTCGCGCCAGTCCAGATCCTTGTCGGTATAGGGCTGCTCAGGGTCAATCTTGTAGAGCGTGCCCCCGGTGACAGCGGCCAAATCCTTGGCGACACCCTCGGTCACGCCCGATGCCGAGAAATAGGCCACAAGCGTCTTGCTCTGACCTTCATTTTGCTGTACCTGATCGTTAGTTCCGTTTTGGTTACTGCCTCCTGTACATGCCGTGAAGCCCATAGCCGCCACGACAGTGATGATGTAAAAGAATTTTTTCATAACTACAGTTTTTTGGTTTAGAGGCAGCAAAATTAGTCAATTTCTGTAAACAAGACAACAAATGTCCACATTTTTCATTATTTTTGCACCATGATTACACCCGAACTCCAACAATATGTCGAGCAGGAGATACTCCCTCGCTACGAGCACCACGATGCCGCACACCGCCGCGACCATGCTGAAACCGTCATCAATCAGTCGCTTGTCATTGCGCGACAACTCAATGCGCATGGTGACAGCCTTGACGAGGACATGGTCTATGCCATCGCTGCCTATCATGACACAGGCCTGTGCGAAGGGCGTGAACGGCATCACGAGGCTTCGGCACGCATCATCCGTCAGGACAAGGAATTGCGGCGCTGGTTCACCGGGGAGCAGATTGAAATCATGGCAGATGCTGCCGAGGATCACCGCGCCAGCGCCAAGCACGCACCTCGCACCATCTATGGTCGCATCGTGGCCGAGGCCGACCGCGTTATCGTGCCCGAAACCATTATCATGCGCACCATCCAGTATGGCCTAGATCATTACCCTACCCTGGACCGCGAGGCACACTATGAACGCACCGTGCAGCACTTGCGCGAGAAGTATGGCGACGGCGGTTATCTGCAACTGTGGTTCCCCGACTCGCCCAATGCCGCCCGACTGCAACAACTGCGTCAGATCATCAATGACCCAACGCAGTTGCGTGATGTCTTCGACACCCTGTTCGACAAAATGGCTGACTAGCGGCGGTCGAGGTAACGCTGATTGATGACATTCCAGTCAATCAGTTGCCACAAAGCCTTAAGATGATCGGGGCGACGGTTCTGATAGTCGAGATAATAGGCATGTTCCCACACATCCATGGTGAGGAGCGGTGTCTGCCCATGTCGCAGAGGATTGTCGGCATTGCGGCACTGCATGATCTCGAGGCGTCCCTTGTCGTCGGTTGACAACCACACCCATCCTGAGCCGAACAGCGAGGCTCCAGCCTTCTCGAACAAATCCATGAAATCCTCAAACTCGCCGAACTGTTTGGCGATAGCCTGCGCCAACTCGCCCGCCGGCTCGGACTCATCACATGGCGGTCGGAACTGGCCGAAGTAGAGGTTGTGATTCAGAATCTGTCCGGCGTTGTTAAAAATACCTCCTTCGGCCGCACTGACCACAATGTCCTCCAGTGCCCTACCCTCCCATTCGGTTCCAGCCACCGCAGCATTGAGGTTGTTGACATAGGCAGCCAAGTGCTTCCCATAGTGAAACTCCAGCGTCTTCTCGCTGATTACCGGGTCTAGTTCGCCCAGTCCGTAAGGCAACTCCAACAGTTGGAATTTGCCATCTATTGGCAATGTCTTTTTCATCATCTTAAAAAATTAGAAGATTAACTTGTGCAAATATAGTACTTTTTTTACTCAACTGACAAATTTTGTTCAAGAAAAAGGCATAATTTTTGCTAGAATCTAATTTTAGCATTATATTTGCAACAAAATTTAAACCATAAAGTTTGACAAAAGTCATATTCAAGAGAATACAAACTTAAAATCAATAAGAAAATGAAAAAGATTGTTTTCGTACTGACAACTGCCCTGATCATTGGCATGGGCACGATGAGCGCACAGAATAAGTTCAAAGCCGCTCAGAGCAAGACTGGCACAACCACCACCAAGACCGAGGCCAAGGCTCCTGCAACTAAGGTTCAGACCACCACCAAGACCAAGACCGAGGCCAAGGCTCCTGCAACCAAGGTTCAAACCACCACCAAGACCGAGGCCAAGGCTCCTGCAACTAAGGTTCAGACCACCAACAAGACCGAGGCCAAGGCTCCTGCAACTAAGGTTCAGACCACCAACAAGTTTGAAACGAAGGCTCAATCCACTAAAGTTGAGGCAAAGACAGCCGCTCCCAAAACTGCAGAGCGCAAGCCAGCACTCAAGGCCCAACCCATCGGCAAAGCCAAGGCTGCCGTTGCCACCGAAGGCAAAATAGCCACTAAGGCTACCGCCAAGCCCGCAGCCAAGAAAGTCGCTGCCGCCAAGCCCGTAGACGTCGGCACATTCAACGGCACTTGGGCCAACAGCTACAGCGACGGCATCGGAGGCATGGTTACCGACTACCTTGAACTGACAGTGGACACAACGACTGGCATTGCCAAGGGTATGTATAAGGACGAGAATGGTGATGGCCGTGCCGTGAGCGGCAAGCTGCAGGGCAACCGGCTGGTGATGACCTATGATGCCGATGGCGATGAGTTTGCCACCATCAACATCATCAATGCCAACACGTTGAAGTTGGAAGGCTTCACGGGCACGTTCAAGCGCGTTGAGGATATGAACTCAGCACCCAAAGTCGACATCGCCACTCCTGTTGACCAGGCACCAGTCGACCCCGCCTATCAAGAAGTCAAGAAATATCTGCAAGGCGACAATTAAAAGGTCGGTTGTCACATCTGGACTACGTCACAAACAAGACGGGGCTGGAACCAATGTTCCAACCCCGTTGTTGCATAACAGAATCAGATAAAAAATTACTTGACCAGCACCTTCTTGCCGTTGTTGATATACAGACCAGCAGCAGCGGGCTTCTCATTATACTTGCGGCCCTGGAGGTCATACCACACGTTGCTGTCCTGCTCGTTGACGCGGACATCGCTGATGGCGGTATTAGTCTCGTCGGTCACCTTGATGTTGTCCATCTTGATGATGAACATGTCGGTGATGTTCCAGTGACGGAAAGCGACGCGGACGGTCTTTCCTTCATAGGCAGCCATGTCAACCTCGATGTTCTCCCACGCTGCAGTAGACTCGGCCTCGTACAGGCTAGTGTAGTCCTCGGCAGAGAAATTCTCGGCCTCAACATTCTCAGTGACATAGACACCATAGTGCTCGGCTGCATAGCTAGGATCCTGTCCCTTGACATCGAAGGTCAACTTGCCATTAGCACCCAATGTGAAAGCAGGCGAAATCAGCCAGTTGTCGGGCGTTACAGCACCCACATTGTTGATGTAAGAGTTAGAGTAGGCGCAGTTGGTAGTGTTCTCGTCTGACGTCCACTGTCCGATACCCCAATTGTTGCCATCACCATCAGCATCAACAACCATCCAGGGAATTTCCTCACCGTCGAAGTCCTCGGTCAGCACCACGTTCTGAGCACTCACATTCATAGCCAGCAAAGCGGCTGCAAAAAGTAAAAATTTCTTCATAGAACAAATTGTTTTTAAAGAGTTAATAAAAAAGTAGGACATGAAAAATTCACGAATGAATCATGTTTTCTATTCTGTTTAGGTCTGCAAATATACAATATATTATCCATCTATGTCACCGGCGCCAGGAATAATTAACATTTATTATCAGATATGCCCTCTAGGGGCATCAGTTCAGCCATTTGTTTCAACGAGTTTCCATAAATGGCGACAGGGGGGCAGACTCCGGTGTTACCCGCACATCTTACGAGCGAAACAATAGGGGCCAACAGGTATATAGTTCCCTGTTGGCGGAATTAATTAATTATCAAGAATTAAAGAATTAGGAATAAATATTAATTGTACTGGGTGAGGAGTTTATAAAACTCGAATATCACGAAATAGTAAATTCTTCAATTCTAACAATTCTTGATAAAAAATTAATGCAACTATATACCTGTTGTCCCCTAGTAGATAAGATATGTTTGTTAACCGTATAGAATGTCGTCGCCGAAGGCGACAATTTAAGTAACCGAGGGTGGAGCGAAGCGACACCTTCGGTTACTGCTAAACAAACTACCTCGCTGTAAGCGAGCACCTTGTAGCGCGTATCCAAATGCTCGCTTTCAGCGAGGATAATTGA
>DGWI01000051.1 GCA_002396085.1 Porphyromonadaceae bacterium UBA4262 | reverse complement strand
CATTTGGATAATCTTGGCTACACTCTTTTATTTTTGCAGTCGGAAAAGTTTAGATTAACTTTGCCAATAAAAGTTAATTGTTTAACCATAAAACCGAGAGAGGCCGGTGACCTTTGGCTGCGCCTAGACAATATCCGGCAATTGATGCAAGCATCATTGCGCTCGTTTGCACAAGATTTGGTTGCGCTACAAGGTGCTCGCTTGCAGCGAGGTAGTTTGTTTAGCAGTAGCCGAAGGTGTCGCTTCGCTCCACCCTCGGTTACTTAAATTGTCGCCTCCGGCGACGATACTCTATGCGGTTAACAAACCTATTTTATCTACTGAGGACAACAGGTATATAGTTCCCAATTTTAAATCTGCAAGAAAAAGTGTGCAAATTTAAAGTTGGAACTTAAATCTGCACAAAAAGTCATGCAAATTTAAAGTTGGATTTTAAAATTGCAAGAAAACTATAGCAAAATATGAATTGTGCGAATCCTTGTGTTCTTGGGCTCAAACTACAAATTGAACAAATAACACACGTGAGTTCGATGAAAGTAAAGTGCTGTGAACCAGTTCCTCCCCTAAGTTAGGGGAGGTGGCGCGTAGCGCCGGAGGAGTGTGTGGTTGCAGCCAGGCTGCTTGACACACGCCCCCGCCCTTCGGGCACCCCCTCTAACTTAGAGGGGGATTTGCTAACGCATTGATTCCCAGATATAAATTTCATCGAACTCACGTTAACACGAACCAACTATTCTAAAATTCTAAAATTCGTGATGATATTGTCCTTCTGTTCTTCTGACTTAAATTAGCGTCTGGTGGGCGACCGAGAGCGCGGTGAGCAGGTCTACGCCCTGGCTGTCGCCCATTGTGAGCGGGTTGTGACCCGACAGAATCGAGCCAATAACGTGCAGGTTGTCAATGGGTATTCCATTCTTGAGCGGGTGCAATGTCGCATCGGTGATGACACCGCAGCGCATGAACGGTTGGTCTCCCATCAGGCCATAGTGGCTCCAATTGTCGCGGTTGACAGGAGCATCAACATCCAGTCCGAACAAGGGCTCGACGATGGCGTCGCGCGTGGCTAGCAGGCCCTGACTCATCAGCGAGCCACTGGCCAGCACATAGTGTTCGGCGGTGATGGGGATAGTCGGTGACTTGGTGGTGAAGAGTGCGGTGACATGATCGGTGGTCATCTCGGCACGGCACACGGTCTCGGCACTCAGCAACTTGCCGCCCAGCATCTTGAAGTAGTGGCGCAACTGTCCAGCCATGCGGGTGCCAGGAACCGATGGGGGCATTGTGGCCAAGAAGTGGAGTGGGGCGTTCACCCAGCGTCGCAACAAGTTGACGGGATAGTCATCCTCCATGCCCACGATGGCGGGCAGCAGCACAGCCTCGTCGTTGGTGCAGGTCTGGTTGATCGCCTCGGCCAGACGGCGCAGTTTGCTGCCGATGCCGATGGTGCGCGCCAGGTTGGCGGCTCGCATCTCCGAGGCCAGACGACGTGGACGACTCAGTCCCTCGACCTCGATGTCGCGCACAGTCACCTTGCAACCCAGCATCGACAGGTTGTGTGCCATCAGGTGGATGGGATTGTCCATGAAGCCCGGCAAGTTGACCAGTGTCGCACTGCTCCAGGGCAGGCGGTCGGGCTGCGTGGCAGTGGCCATGCCGCGCAACGACAGCCAGGCAGGCTTGGTCACGCCCAACGGGGTGATGCGCCAGTGGTTGATCTCGGCGTTACCGTCCATGTAGATGCCGGTGTCGCTCAGCAGGCTCACGGCCTCCTGGGCTAGCGTGGCGCATGCCCCGGCACCGATCTTGCGGTAGGGATGCTCTTCAGGCAGACTGGGGATGGCCTCGATGGGATGTGTGACGGTCTGGCCGTCGATGCTGCCTAGCAGTTCCATCGATCCGCCGTTCAACTGCAGGGTTGATGGAGCAGCCGAGATGATGGACACACGTCGTCCGGTTTTGGCAATGGCGATGCCCAGTGTCAGTCCACTCAGCCCGCCGCCGATGATGAGGGTGTGCAGTGTGGTCATGGTTGGTCCTCCTTTCTGCCGCTCGCGGCTTGATCTAGCCCGCACAGGCCTTGATAGATGGTCGCGGTGAGTTGTGCTTCGCGCAGTGCGGTCCCCCATGCAATGGGCTTGATGCCCCTCCATCGCTCGTCGAGCAGACGCTCCAGGTCACGCAGCGACTTCTCGGGGTCGCCACTCATCTGGGCCATGAGATTGGCTGCTCGGCAGATGCAATTCTTGCCCTGGCACACGCCCATGCCTAGGCGGGTGCGCCGCAGCAGTTCAACCAGGTCGTGGCATTGCAGTCGCTCGATGGCATACTTGACCTCGCCCACGCTCACATGCTGGCACTCGCAGATGATGGTGCGGTCGGTGGCGTTGTCCGCGGGTATGTTTTGCGCACAGGTGCCGTGGCGGCGCGTGGCATTGCTCTTGTGCGTGGGGTTGAAGTCGTCCCACTCGTTGCCGGTGCTCTCTGAGCCGGGCAGCGGTGTGGTGGCGGTGGTGCATGGCACAGCAATGCCCAGTTTGCTGCAAGCCAGGTCGGTGGCCTGCTCAGCCATCTTGCGATAGGTGATGAGTTTGCCACCCGTGATGGTGATGAGTCCCTCCATGCCGTCGCGTGTGGCATGATCCATGCACACGATGCCGCGGCTGATGCTGCGTCCTGTGGGGTCGGAGTCATCGGCTATGAGTGGCCGCACGCCGGCAAAGGCACGCAGCAGTCGTGTTGTGGCCAGTTGTGGCACCATCTTCTCGCCCTCGCTCATGAGCAGTTGCACCTCGGCATCAGTGACGCGCATGTCGTCGACCTCGTCGATGCCGATGCGGTCGCTGGTGGTGCCCATCAGGCTCACTGTGCCGTCGGGTACCAGGATGTCGGCATTGGCAGGGCGACGGCATCGGTTCAGCACCATCTGATTCACGCGTTGCGAGTAGACAAGCATCGTGCCCTTGGCGGGAAACATCTGTATGTCAATGCCCGCGAGTCGCACCAGTTGGGCACCCCAGATGCCGGCAGCGTTGATGGTGATTGGGGCGTGAAATTCGTGCTCCAGCCCTGTGCGGTGGTCTAGCGCTCGCACGCCCTCGACGCGCCCACCGGCAACCAGTAGTGCGGTCACCTCATGCTCGGTGAGCATGTCGGCTCCATGCAGGCGTGCGTCCAGCACATTGGCATGAGTCAGTGCGAATGGGTTGACCGACGCGTCGGGAACACGCACTGCACCGCGCACATCGCGGCACAGGGCCGGCTCGAGTGTGCAGGCCAGCGAGGGGTCAATAACCTCGGCAGTGATGCCCGAAGCGTGACAGGCGTCGACAAAGGTGGCTTGAAACTCAATGTCGTCATCGGGCAGGGTGACAAACAGACCGTCGGTCGACTCGATGCAATGGCTGGCGATGCTGCGCAGGATGTTGTTCTCCTCGATGCACTCGCGCGCGCTGTCGGGGTCGGTCACGGCATAGCGTGCCCCGCTGTGCATCAATCCGTGATTGCGTCCGCTGGCACCATAGTTATAGTCATGGCGCTCAAGCAGCAGCACGCTCAATCCGCGCAACGCACAGTCGCGCGCCACGCCGGCACCGGTCACGCCGCCGCCAATGACAATGATGTCGTATGTCATGGTGTCATGATTGCTCACAATCGGCAAAGTTACAAAATCGTCCGCACCTGTGCCAACTTTTTGGATATATTTAACGGTTGTCGGTAGTCGGTTATCGGTTATCAGTTGTCGGTTATCAGTAGTCGGTTGTGGCCGAAAACTGAAAACTGAAAACCGATAACCGATAACCGAAAACTCAATTCATTCAGAACCTGCTGCTGCCGTCAAAGCAATGGGTGCACAACTGGCACTTGGGCAGGCCGATGGCATCGACCAGGTCCTCGATGGTGTTGAACTTGAGCGATGTCAGCCCGAAGTGTTGCCGCATGCGCTCAACCATCTGGTTGTATTCGGGCGACCCCGTGGTGGCATATTCGGTGAGTTTGGCGTTAGGATCGCCCTCAATGTCACCAATGATGCGGCGGGTGATGAGTTCGAGGTCGCTCTTGCTGTTGGTGAACCCGATGAACGGGCAGCCATAGATCAGCGGCGGGCAGGCGATGCGTATGTGCACCTCGCGGGCACCGTAGTCATAGAGCACGCGGGTGTTGTCCTTGAGTTGCGTGCCGCGCACAATCGAGTCGTCGCAGAACAGGGCGCGTTTGCCCTCGAGCATGGCGCGGTTGGGGATGAGTTTCATCTTGGCCACTAGCGAGCGCAACTGCTGGTTGCTGGGCGTGAAACTGCGGGGCCAGGTGGGAGTGTACTTGGCAATGGCACGGTGATAGGGGACATGCTTGCCCTCGGCATAGCCCAGTGCCATGCCTGTGCCCGAGTCAGGGATACCACATGCACAATCGACCTCGCAATCGTCCTTCTGCCCCATCTTTTTGCCAATCTTGAACCGTACGTCCTCGACATTGCGGTTCTCGTAGTAAGAGCCGGGGAAGCCATAGTAGACCCACAAGAACGAGCACACCTGCATCTCGTTTCCCGGTGCACGCAGTTGCTCCATCCCCTCGGCGGTGATGCGCACAATCTCGCCCGGGCCCAGGTAGTGCTCGATATCAAATCCCAGGTTGGGGAACGCCGTGCTCTCGCTGGTGGCGGCCATCGCTCCATCCTTGCGACCCACGATGATGGGCGTGCGGCCCAGGCGGTCGCGTGCGGCGATGATGCCGTGCTTGGTCAGGATGAGCATCGAGCACGAGCCCTTGACACGGCGATATACATTTTCAATGCCCTCAACATAGGTCTTGCCCTGCGTGATGAGCAGCGCAACCAGTTCGGTGGGGTTGATGTTGCCACTGCTCAGTTCGGCAAAGTGGTGCCCCATGTCCAGTTGCTCCTGTGCCAACTCCTGCAGGTTGACGATGTGTGCCACGGTGACGATGGCAAACTTGCCCAGGTGCGAGTTGAAGATAATGGGCTGAGGGTCGGTGTCGCTGATGACACCGATGCCGGCTGTGCCCTTGAACTTGGGCAACTCGTCTTCAAACTTGTTGCGGAAATAAGCGTTCTCCAGATTGTGGATCGAGCGGAAAATCGTGTCCTGCTCCTGGTCGTAGGTGGCCATGCCACAGCGGCGTGTGCCCAGGTGTGAGTTATAGTCCGTGCCATAGAACAGGTCGGTGCTGCAACTGCCCCGGGCAATGGTGCCAAAGAATCCTCCCATATTGTAGTGTTGTCGTGTGATTAAGAATGAGGGCACAAAGTTAAGCATTTTATCGCGATTACACTACCGTTTTGAGCGATTTTAATTGAAAAAAGTTGTCGGTTGCCAGCGATCAGTTGTAATTTTTTTGAAAATATTTAACTGAAATAGTTTCAATTCTTAATAATAATGTCTATCCTTGCAATTTCATGTTGAGTTAATCCCAATTTATATATAAAACGATACTGAAATGAAAACAAGATTATTCATGTTGTTGCTGATGGTTGCAGCAGCCATCGCAACGCAGGCACAGAGCCTGACAGGGAAATACTGGTATGCCGACATGTCGGACAAGGAGAACAGCATGGGGCTGATTCTGGTATACGACGTGCAAGGGCAATGCGCGGCAGTCATGGTGACGGAGGACAAGGAAGAAATCGGTAATGGAGCCACTCTGGTCGTCACCTTTAGGACGACCGTGCCCGGCATTTATACCCTGCAGGGCAAGAAGGTGAGCATGAAGTTTGTCCGCGACAGGGCTGTATCTGAGCTGGAATATGACATACAAGGAGTGGATGAGGCGACCAAGAAGATAATCATGCCCCAGTTGAAGTTTGAGATCGAAAAGACGAAACCGCAACTGGAGGCCGAACTCATCGACACGCTGCCCACCAATGCCAATTATGAAATCACCAAACTCACCGACACCGAGTTGCAGTTTGACGGTGGCTTAGACTTTGTCGCCGTGGCGGTCGACTGAGGCATTTGCTTTCTCGGTTGAGCAATATGCTGTCCGATTCAGTCCTGCCGGGTTTCGCGCTCGGCAGGACTTGTCATTTCTGTTCGGCTGGTGCGCAATACACACTACAGCAGTGGGTGTTCGGCCTGGTTGATGCGGAATTGCTGCGGGGTCTGGCCCGTGTGCTGCTTGAAGTAGCGGCACAAGAACGAGGTGTCGCTGAACTGATAGTCCCACGCAATCTGCTTGATGGGGTCGGTGCTGGTGTGCAGTTAAGCAGGTGGTGAGTTGAGCACTGCTATCACGCGGTCGACGATGAGCCGAGGCTGCAGGTCGCGCAGGCAGCGGTAGTCGTCGTAGCGGCACTCCTCCTGGCCGAAGGTGGAGCAGGGACGACAAGGCAGGTCAAGCTGCACGGCGTTCTGCGGGTCCTGCCGCCAACCCATGAAGCCGCACCATGGGTGTGTGGCACCCCACACACTCACCACGGGGGTGCCGGTGAGCGAGGCCAGGTGCATGTTGGCCGAGTCCATCGACACCATCACGTCGCACTGCCGCAAGATGGCATACTCGTCGGTGAAGCCGTGTTGGATGCCGGCCAGCGATGTGGTGCGCGGGTGCCGTTGGGCAATCGCGGCGAGTTGTTTCTTCTCCTTGTTGCCACCGCCGAACAGGATGATCTTCACTTCGTCACGCTCAAGCAATCGGGCGATGACCTGCTCCATCTGTGCCAGCGGGTACTCCTTGCCGCGATGTTGCGAGAACGGGGCAATGGCCACCCAGCGCTCATTCTGACCCTTGGAGGGCAGGATGCTGGTTGTGGCCTGATTGAAGCCCGCAAAGGTGTCATTATGCTCCAGTCCCAGGCGGGCGAACACGTCGGCATAGCGCTCGAGCGTGGGGGTGAGCTGGCGGCGAATCTTGCCCTTGACCAGGCGGCGCTTGTCGGCGCGCCCCTTGTCAATGCGGGCTACCTTGACACCGCACAGACGCATTGTGGCGTCGATGATCCACGACCGCAGCACACTGTGCAGGTCGGCCACGGCGTCAATCTTGTGCCGACGGCGCAGTTGCCACGCCAGGCGCATCATGCCCCACGGGCCGCTGTAGTCGGTGGTCAGGTCCACGCCCACGACCTCCAGGTTGGCGGGGCGGTCGATGAACAGGCGAGCCGCCCACTGGCGTGTGACCATGACAAAGCGGGTGCCGGGGTGAGCCTGGCACACCGAGTAGAGCACGGGTATGGTGATGGCCACGTCGCCCAGGGCCGAGAACCTGATGACCAGCACATTGCTAGGTTTAGCCTTTGTTGCCATAGAGTACGGGGTTGGTTGACGGGTCGTTATACATCTTCATCTGCCGGTAGACTTTCATGTACTTGCGCCCGGCGGCAATGTCGTCCAGTAGTTGGTCGATGGCCGTCGACAGGTCGGTGCGTTGCTCGAGCAGCACATCCAGCTTGGACTGGCATCGGGCGCGGTGCTCATCAGTGGCATCGTCACGCAGGGTCTGCTCACGCATGTGATAGATCTTCAGGGCCAGGATCGACAGGCGGTCAATGGCCCAGGCTGGGCTCTCGGTGTTGAGGGTGGCATCGGGTAGCACCTTCACGTCCTTGAACATCTCACGGAAGTAGGTGTCAATTTCCTCGACCAGGTCGGTGCGGTCTTGGTTTGAGCGGTCGATGCGGCGCTTCAGGGCCAGTGCGTCCACCGGATCGATGTTCGGGTCACGGATGATGTCCTCCAGGTGCCACTGCACGACATCAATCCAGCACTTGGCATGCAGGCTGGCTTCGATGGTGCCGGCAGGGTAGGGGTTGGGCACCACTGCGTCCACATCGTCGGTCACATGATATAGCCGGGCAGTTTTCTCAAATATCTCGTTACAGGTCTCTACAAGCTTCATTGCGATTACATTTGGTTTCGGGTTGCAAATATACTGCTTTTTCTCGAACCTGGCAAAATGTAGAAGCAAGGGCCTGCTCATTGCACGACCACAGTGCGTGCGGTGAAGTCTGAGTAGACAACAATCTGCACGCCCCTTTCGTCTTTGCCCACAGGCTGTCCCTGCAGGTTGTAGCGTGCCACCTCGGTGGCAGTCGGGTCGGTGTCGGCGGTCACGGTGTCGATGGCCCCCTGCTCGGGCGAAGCGTCCTTCGACATGATTACTATCTCGCGGAACGAGGCCTCGCCGCCCGACGGGGCGTAGCAGTCGCTGCTCATGTGCTCGACAACAAACCCATGCTCGGCCAGCTGGTTGATGACGTCGCCCAGGGTGACGATGTTGCCATAGTAACTGGTGTAGAAGTCCTGCATGCCGGCGGGGATGGCTCCGCTCAGGCTGATGCCCTCACGGGCCTGCTTGCCCGTGGCAATGATGTTGACATATTGTTTTTGTGCCCAGCAGGCCACGCTGCACACGAGCAGACAACTCAAGAAGAATAACCTTTTCATAGTGTAGTAGTTTTTATTCAAGTTTTGCAAGTATCTACTTTTCGGTAGTTAAAGGAGTTAAGTAGTTATGTAGTTAAGACGATAGTCTTTTTGTTCGGTAGTCCTACGCTCTCATCTCGCTAGTTCTCGCAGCATGCCGCATCCCTACAGCCATCAGGTAACGTCTTAACTCCCTTTAACTACTTAACTTCTTAACTACTTCAGAAACTTGAGTTATTATTCTTTGCCCAAGATGATATTAACCACTGCATTAACATCGGTCACGTCAACCGTTCCATTACGGTCAGTGTCGGCATTGGGGTAGTTGTCTTTCGATTTCTTGCCCAGGATGATGTTGACCACAAGGTTAACATCGGTCACATCCACCTTGTTGTCACCATTGATGTCGCCACGCAGAGCAGTCGGCATGGGCCACAGGTTGGTGTACACCTCATCGATGCCGCTGCCCTCAGTGCTGCTGAGCTTGAGGTAGGCCTGGCCAATGTTACTGGAATATGCGCTGGTGGGCTTGATGAAGTGTGGTTTCGATGCCGAACCGCCCCAGTAGTATCCCACGGTCTCTTGGTCGACGCGAACCGTGCTCCGAGGAGTGCCAACCAGATAGTTGGTCGCAGGTGCCGACACGGTACTGGTGGGTTGCTTGATGCGGTACTCCTGGTTGGCGGTAAGGCCTTTCATAATCATGCCCGTGTTTGCTGCGGCCTGATCGACCATGGTCATTGTCAACTGCTGGGTGGGGTTGCTCTTGTCGTAAGCGGTGGCGATGTAGGCATAGATGTTGCTTCCCGCCAGATTGGTGGGCAAAACCGAACTGAAAGGCACGCTGGAAGCATAGGGCTTAAACCACACGCCCAGTTTGTTTCCGTAGCTCTCACTCCAACCATTGGCTGTCGTCAGATACGAGCTGGCATAATTGTTGGGCACCCAGACGGTGCCGTTGAAGCTCGCGTTCCACACATACGAGCCCATGGTGGGCATTATGCTGGGAAAATAGATCGAGCTCAGCGTGGATGTGTTCAGCGCATAACTTTCAATCTGTGTTACCGATGCGGGGATTTTAAGTTCGCCGGTAATTTTGCTGGCGTAGAACGCATCGTGACCGATAAAAGTCAGGCCGCTAGGCAACGTCAGGTTGTTTACGGCGTATGCACTACCACAGAAGGCGCTTTGGCCGATGCGGGTCACGGCAGGCGGGATGGTGCCGCCTACAAATCCGCTACCGTAGAGCAGCGAGTCGCCAAGCTCAGTGATGAGGTAATTGCGATAGTCGCCGCTGACAGTGCGGTCCTCCTCAGAGGTACTGAAACCAAAATTATTCGTTCCCGAATAGTTTTGGATATTGGGATGGTAGACATACTTGGCCTTACCGGCGTAGGTCGTGCCGTTGTAGGTGGTCGATGCTGTGCTGGTGATGGTCAAGAAATAATAGCTTTCATATCTGTTACTCCAAGCAAAGTCGTATGCCCCGGCGGTGATGTGGTCGGCACGAGAGCTGAGCTTGCTGTTCTGCTTATAGTGGTTGACCACGCCGGTTGGCACGCGGATGTAGCAAGTGCTGGGCACGCCTGTCATTTCCCATCCACTATAGTTGTAGTGGTTTGAATTGTTGTAGACAATCTCGGTAAGCGTGCTGGTGTTGCACCACATATCACAAAAACTGCTCACACCTTTTGGCACCACAATGCGGCTATACTTGCCGTTAGCAAAAGCGTAACTGCCCACATACTTGACACCGTAAGGCAGTGCAACAGTACCCGTCAGACCGGCGCCATCAAAGGCATGCGCCATGATATACCTTGACGAGTTGTGGCCGAAAGGATAGCTGGTGATGGGCTGGTTTTGGAAGGCGTAGGCTCCGATGGTGTCGACATTGGCGCAGCCCGTGACAGTAAAGTTGCTGGTAATGTTGTTGAACGCATCCTCGCCGATGCGGGTCACAGCGTAGGTCTTGTTTTTGTTAGTGACACTGGCGGGGATATTGTAAGGCGAATGTTCACCACCAGCTGTCCAGGCAGCACACACCAGTTTCACCCGACCATCGTAGGTCGTGCCGTTGACTGTCGTGCTCTCTGTACTCGTGACAGTGTAGCAAAGATTGCTTACGTTGAAATCGAAGGCTTGAATGCTATTGTTGTTCACTGCCGAAAAGCCTGTCCATCCGGCAGCGCTGTAGACCGACTCCTTGCCGTAGGGTATATACAGCTTCATGCCAGAGTTGTCACCGAAGTAGGTACTTTTTTCCACCATGGGTGGGTTGTCCATGTTGCACCAGATGATGAGGCTGGGCTTGCAATTTTGGAAAACGTAGTGTGAATTCAGGTTAGTCACCGAGCTAGGGATACGAACATCGACCAAATTACTCATGCCGGCAAACGCATTATCTGAGATGGTCTTCACACCATAAGGCAGATAAGCAGAGGTAATACCTGTGCATCTCGCATGGCAGCAAGGCCAAAGATAGGTCAACGTCGCTGGATAAGTCGATGGATAATCCATACTGCCGCTCTTGCCGCATGGCACGCGGTAGAGGGTAGTCTGGGCTTTGTTGTAGAGGCAGCCCTTAAAGATGGAGTATTTCGTGCTGCCCGATGCGAGCTCGAACGCAGACACACTGGCCAAGTTTTCGAATGTGCTGGTGCTGAAGCTGAAGTTCGACGAGGGCATCACCAGTTTTGTGACGTTGGCAACAGCCGAACTCGGACCGATTATATCGATGTACTTGAGGTTGCTGGCGTTGGTCAGGTCGATGGTCTGGAGTGTGGTCTGTCCTTGGAAGGCATTTATCCCGATGGTGTCAATCGAGAAGGGGACGTTATTCGTTAAAGTGTAAACACCAGCGGTGGGCTTATACACGGTTCCATTGCTGGTGTTGGTGCCGCTAACGGGGTTGTAACCCACGAGTGTTGCGCTGCGCGTGGCTGTCGGGCCCCATTGGTCGGAGTAACCTATCGAATAATAACCTCCATCAACCATAAAGAAGTCACTAGCCGCCTTCGCATTGTAAACGTTGGTGAACACATTCCATCCGTCAGCTGCCTTGTATTCGGCAATGGTACGCTTTGACAGAGGGGAAATGTTCAGGGTCATGTTGCTGTTGCTGGGGAAAGGGGTGGCACCCAGTCCCAGCTTGGGGAAGTTGAAGCCGGCATAGTAGACGGTCTTCAGATTTTTGCAATTATAAAAGGCAAAGTCATCTATTTGATCGATTGAACTTGGCAAATACAAGGTCTCAAGGCCGGTGTTGAGCTGAAAAGCACATTCCCCGATGATGGTCACACCATAGCGAATCTTGACGCTCTTGATGTCACTATGGCCATTAAAAGCGAAGTCTCTGATGTTATACACACGGTAGGTGGTGCCATTGTAGGTGACCGTGCCAGGAATCTCGAGTGCCAGGTTGGCGGTTGTACTGCCGCTTTCCGACAGTCCAATAACACCGACCCTGTCGTAGGCAATAGTTTCATACTTCAGGTTCCCGATAGAGAAAGTCTCGGCCGTTGCGCTGAAGACCATTACCATCATCATAACGGTAACGAGGAGTTTGTTAAGATTATTCATAATAATATAAATTGAGAATTTATAATTAAGATCGCGCTGCGCGCTAGCCCTCTTCAGGGCGGGGCTGTCATTATCCATTATCCATTGTGCATTGAGCATTATGCATTGAGCATTGTGCATTGAACTATTCTTTGCCCAAGATGATATTAACCACTGCATTAACATCGGTCACGTCAACCGTTCCATTACGGTCAGTGTCGGCATTGGGGTAGTTGTCTTTCGATTTCTTGCCCAGGATGATGTTGACCACAAGGTTAACATCGGTCACATCCACCTTGTTGTCGCCATTGATGTCGCCAGGCAGAGCAGTCGGCATGGGCCACAGGTTGGTGTACACCTCATCGATGCCGCTAGCTTGTGCGCTCGAAAGTTTCAGATAAGCCTGGCCATACCAACTGGCGTAAGATTCGGTGGGTCTGATGAAATGCGGTGTCTCGGCTGTACCATCCCAATAGTATCCCACGGTCTGATCTTCAATCCACACGTAACTCGAAGGAGTGGCAACAAGAAAGTTGGTTGCGGGTGTAGTCGCATTGTTATTGCCACGAACGATGCGGTATTCTTGGTCTGGGGTGAGTCCTTTCAGAATCATGCCTGTGCTAGCCGCAACATGATTGACCTTGGTGAGGGTCAATTGCTGGGAGGGGTTGCTCTTGTCGTAGGCGGTGGCAATGTAGGCATCGATGCCGCTGAGCGACATCTGGGTGGGCACCACCGAACTGAATGGCACGCTCGAAGCATAAGGCGTAATGTAGACATTCAACGCTGAAGCATAGGTTGATGCGTTGTCCCAACTGCTATTGATGGTGTTGAGGTATAAGTAGGCGTGCTCGTTGGGTACCCACACGGGCTTTTCGCTACCCCAACTCCAAATATTTTTCCCAAACGTCTTAGGAATGTTGCCGGGAAAGTAGAGCGAGCCAAGGGTAGAGGTGTGGAAGGCATAATCGCCGACATAAGTCACACTGGCCGGAATCTTAACCTCACCCGTCAGTTTTGAGTCGTCAAAAGCACATTTGCCAATATAGGTCAATCCGTCGGGCAATGTCAAGTTGCTGTTGGCGTAATTTGAATTGTAAAATGCGTGTTTTCCGATGCGAGTCAATGTGGGCGGCAGGGAGTTGCTGCTGCTAAACTGCGCTCCGGCATAGCATGAGTCACCAATCTCGGTGATGAGATACTTGCGGTAGTCGCCATTGACGGTGCGGTCCTCCTCACCGGTGTCGAAGCTATAACTGCTCGCAGTGTTCTGGATGTAGGGGTGATAGACATACATGGCCTTACCGGCATAGGTCGTGCCGTTGTAGGTGACTGGTGACTTGGTCAGAATCGACAAGAAATACCGGCCGGTGTAGTTGTTATTGAATGCATAGTCGTAGGCCCCAGCGGTGATGTAGTTGGCACGCGAGCTGAACAAACTGTTCTGCTTGTAGTGGTCAACCACGCCTACGGGCACGCGGATGTAGCAGTCGTTGGGAACCGAACCCAGGTCCCAAGTCTGGCTGTTGTATCTGAGTCTCTGGTTGAATACCAGCTCTTTTAGCGTGGTGGTGTTGTGACAGAAATTGAGATTAAGGCCTAAGACCGAACTTGGAATCACAATCCGTGAATACTTGCCGTTGGCAAACGCGTTGTCTAGTACATATTCTACGCCGTATGGGATGTGCACTGTTCCCGTCAATCCCGCGCCGTCAAAGGCATGATTGGAGATGCGATTGAGGTTGTGCGTGAAGGGATAGCTCGTCACGGGCTGATTCATGAAGGCCTCTTGGTTGACGGTTTTGACGTTGATGCAGCCGGTGACTGTGTAGGCGGTCGTGGCGCTCTTGTAATAGAATGACCTTCCACCAATTTCGGTCACGGCATAATTCTTGCCATTGATGTATACATAGTTGGGCACATCGATTGTTGTCGCTGTTCCGCCGACCAGCGCTGTGCCATGAGCGACGGTCTTTGCTTCTCCAGCGTAGGTGGTGCCGTCGTTGGCAGTATAGGGCTCCGTGCTAGTGACGGTATAGCTGGGGTTAGTGCCACTGGGCCAATAGTCGTAGGCCTGTCCCACGTCATCGCGGTTGACCGCGTAGAATCCCGTCCATCCGGCGGCTGAGTAGGTATTCTCCCTGCCGAAGGGGATACACAGATCGATATTACTGGGCGTGAAGCCAAAGTAACTAGATGGGGTGATGGTGGGCGGATTCTGCAAGTTGACGTATAAGTATGCCTGGGGGTTGATGTTGTAGAACACGTGGTCGCTACTCAGAGCGGTCGCCGAACTAGGAATCATAATCTCTTTCAGATTAGAACAGCCGTAAAAAGCACTGGCCCCAATTGTTTTTACACCATAGGGCAGAGGGGCTCTAGTGATTTGGCTGCAGTTGAGATGCGCGCTGCTCCACACGGTGATTAATTCGGATGGATAGTTCATTGCCCCTGTCCTTCCTTCGGGCACACGTAAAAGTGATCTTAGGTCTTTGCTATAGACATCTCCGAATGAGCTATAGTTGGCAAATGTCTGGTTCTCACTGTCGATGGTTACCGCTCCCAGTGAGGTGCAGCCATTGATGAAATTCCAGGCCAAGCTGTTGACCGATTTAGGAATCGTCAAAGTGGTCAATGCGCTGCAGCCCATGAAGGCTTCGCTGTTGATGGTGGTCAGGAAGATGGCGTTGGTCAAGTCAATCGTCTTCAGAGCGGTCATGTTCTTGAGCGCGCGAGCTCCGATGGTGGTAAAGTGAAACCTTATTCCCCCGTCAGAAATATTGCTCTCGGGCTTATAGACGGTGCCATCCTCGGTGGGGTCGTAGCCAGGCGTTCGTGAAGGTTTTTTATAGCCAACCAGGGTCAGGTAACGCAAGACATCTACGCCGTCAGCGTCGGTGCTGCCCACAGCATACTGTCCGCCGTCTTGCAGGTTGTAGTCGCAGGCGTCACCGCTCTTCACGGCGCTGCTGAATTTGTTCCACCCGGTTGCTGCCAGCCACTCGCTCTCGGTTTTTACGCTCAATGGTGAGATGTACAAGGTCATACCGCTGTTGCTGGGCCAGGATGTGGCTTGACAACTTAATGAGGGGAAGTCAAATGACGAGTAGTACACCTTCTGCAGACTGGTACAGCCGGCGAATGCCGAAGCGTCGATGCGGGCCACAGAACTGGACAGATGAACCTCGGTCAAGTTAGTGCAGCCGGAAAACGAGGATTGCCCGATGATGCGCGCACCCCAGTTGAAGACAACGCTCTTCACGGTCGTGTTGTTCTTGAAGGCATTATCCGAGATGCCCCAAACGCGATGATTCGTGCCGTTGTAGTACACAGCACATGGGATGTAAAGGGTGGTAGAGGATGCACCTTGCGCGCTAACGCCGGTCACATAGACAGAAGTAGACGATGTGAGCGTCTGGAAAGTCAGGTCGCCATAGCTGAAGGTTTCTTGAGTCCAAGCTAACGCATTGGATAATATGGCTAGCCCAATGAGAAATAGAAATTTTTTCATAGTCTTAAGTATTGGAATTATTTGTTTTTTTTGCAAAGGTAATGAAAATCATCAATAGGAACAAGTTTTTGTTGTACATTTTCAAAAAAAATCGTTACTTTGCACTTAATTGATTCGAACAATTCGATTGCTCGAAAATTCACAAATTCGTAATAAACTCGTGACAAAATTCTTGATGACAATGAAAAAGATATTGATGCTCCTGGCGATGGCCCAGCCCGTGATAGTTGGCAATGCTGCCGACATCCTTGACTATGTAGACCCGTTGATCGGGTCGGGCGGGCATGGTCATGTCACCGTGTCGGCCAGTGTACCCTTTGGTTTCGTGCAACTCGGTCCCACCAGTGTGCCGCAAGACTGGGACTGGTGCTCGGGCTATCACCGCAGCGACTCGACCGTGATAGGTTTCCCGCACACGCACCTCAACGGCACTGGCATCGGCGACCTGCACGACATCACGGTCATGCCCGTTGTGGGCCAGGTGAAGTATGCGCGCGGCACGGTCGATGACCCGACAAGCGGCCTCTGGAGTTATGCCGACCGCAGCAGCGAGGTGGCACGACCGGGCTACTACAGTGTGCCGCTCACGCGCTATGGCGTGCAGGCCGAACTGACCGCCACTGCCCGCACGGGGCTGCATCGTTACACGTTTCCCGCCAGCAGCGAGAGTGCCATCGTGTTCGACCTGGTCAATGGTGGATGTTGGGACGCGCCCGACGAGGGCTACATCCGCGTGCTCAACGACTCGACCATTGAGGGCGTGCGCTGGTCCACCGGCTGGGCATGGCATCACCCTGTCTACTTCCGTGCCGTGTTCTCACGCCCCTTCAGGCAGGTGCATCTCATCGCCGATGGCATTGAGGTGCCAGGCCGCGAGGTCAAGGCTGGGAAGGTCTATGCCCGCTTCGACTTCGACACCCGCACCGACCGGCAGGTCATGCTCAAGGTGGGTCTGAGTGCTACCTCGATCGCCGGGGCAACCCTCAATCTGGCGGCCGAGCAGACGGGCTGGGACTTTGAGGGAGTTGTGGCTCGGGCGCAGGACACATGGCGTCATCACCTGGGCAAAGCGCAGATTGAGTCGCGTGATCCGAGAGTGCTGCGATGCTTCTACACAGCACTCTACCACACGATGATTGCCCCGTCGGTCTACAACGATGTCGACGGTGCCTATCATGGCAGCGACCACAAGGTGCATCCCTATCCGGGATTCACCAACTATACCACCTACAGCCTGTGGGACACCTATCGTGCTGCCCATCCGCTGATGACCATCATCCATCCCGACATCACGCCCGACATCATCAACACCATGCTGCGCATCTATCAGGAGCAAGGCAAACTGCCCGTGTGGCACCTGATGGCGCGTGAGACCAATTGCATGGTGGGCAATCCGGGTGTGCCAGTCGTGGCCGACGCCGTGCTCAAGGACATACCTGGCATCAACCAGCAACTGGCGCTGGAGGCCATGGATCGGTCGATGATGCTCGACGAGCGGGGGCTGAAGTGGCACCGTACGATGGGTTACATCCCCTGCGACTCGATGAAGGCAGAGAGCGTGGCCTATGAACTCGAATATGAGTTGGCCGACTGGGCGCTAGCACAGGCTGCGCTCAAGTTGGGTCGCCGCGACCTCTACGACCGCTATATGGCGTTGAGCAGGCAATATCGCAACCTGTTTGACCCCAAGACAGGCTATATCCGTGCCCGCAACAGCAAGGGCGACTTCCTCACACCGTTTGACCCGTTCATCGAGCGGCATCAGAAGGACGAGTACTGCGAGGGCAACGCCTGGCAGTATGCCTGGCTCGTGCCGCACGACATCGAGGGGCTGGTGCAGTGTCACGGCTCGCGCGAACGCACCGTTGCCTGGCTCGACTCGCTCTTTGTCGCCACAGGTGACCTCGGAGCCGAGGCCACACCCGACATGACGGGGCTCATCGGCCAATATGTGCACGGCAACGAGCCTAGCCACCACATCATCTACTTCTACACCATGCTGGGCCAGCCCTGGAAGGCGGCCGACCGCGTGCGTCAGGTGCTTGCCACGCTCTACCATGATGCCCCCGACGGCCTGTGCGGCAACGAGGACGTGGGCCAGATGTCGGCATGGTACATCCTCTCGGCACTGGGCTTCTATCAGGTCGAGCCGGCGGGTGGACGCTATTACTTTGGCAGTCCCATCGTCGATGGTGCAACGCTGCGTGTGGCTGGCGGCACGTTCAAGATTCAGGTCAAGAACAACAGCGACCGCAACCGCTACATCCAGTCCATCAAACTCAACGGCAAGCCCCACCGCAAGCCCTACATCGACCATGCCGAGATCGCTCGTGGCGGCACTCTCGAGTTGCAGATGGGCAGCAAGCCCACCCGCTGGTGGTGATCACGAGCACTCTGGGGTTGTCATGATTTTTTATCACGAATTTTCGAATTATCGATTCATTTGCGGTTCAGAACATTGCATTTAAGAAGTCAAACTCATGCTAAAGGAGAATCGTATTAGTGATGACATCCGCACTTATGTGCCATATCTGGCTTGTCGTGATGCAGGTCAGATTGAACTGTGCATGGTTGATGGCATGTTGTGGATTCCTCGCGACATGATTATTATTTTTGCCTATACTGGCGAAAAAATATCCTATAAAGCCCTGCACCAGCGAGTCGATGATTTTGTAGCCCAGCACCCCCAGTGGCAACACTCTGTTCGAGAGTTTCAATTGAAAACAGATGGCGGGTTTGAGTATAAAGCCAAATTCTATGATATTAACCTATTAGAAGCCATCATGCAGCACTATGGGACGGTCGATGAGCAATTTATCACATGGGCAAAAGTGCAGATAGGAGAATTGCCACAGGAGCAATTAGACACTTTGGTGCAGTCGCTCAAGCATGATGATGAGCTCTTGGCTGCTAAGTATCATTATAGTTGGATTGACCGCCTGTGGTATTGTGGTGAACGACTTGTTGATAACAGTCGTGGGCCTGACAGTGGCGGATCATTGTTCATGTGGTGCATTGCGTGGTTAGCAATGGGGATTCTCTTGCCTATCGAGCATCCTGCCCCAAACCTCTTGCGTTGTGCGGTTTATGTGGTGATTGCTATTGCACTCTATTTCATTTATCGTAAGCATTTCACACCCGAGCGCCGGCAGGCTATCTATGTCCACTATGGCTTGCCAGTCAAGAGGTTTAGTAGACTCAAGAGCGCAGGGATTGTTATCGGCATCATGTGTGCGGGCATGTTGCTTGTGTTCTTGATGGCTGAAATCCTCCGTTGGCATCCCGAATTTTGGCTCTCAATGATATTCTGAACCATGAATCTAACGTCTAACTATCGTAGCTCAGGACATCG
>DGWI01000013.1 GCA_002396085.1 Porphyromonadaceae bacterium UBA4262 | reverse complement strand
GGGGACAACAGGTATATAGTTTCCATTTCTAATTCTCAATTCTTAATTAAAAAAGAGTGGATGCAGTATTACTATGATGACGAGGAATTTGGCCGGGTGATGGTGAGCACGCGCCGAGGCATGCGCAACTTCACCGCACGCTGGAAGGGCAACGTGCTGCACGTCAATGCGCCATGCGGCATTGATGCTGGCGAGATGGCCGATGCCCTCAACCACATGCGGCAGGGACTGCGCCAACGACGCGAGACAAAGCCCACGGTGGAGTTTGCCATCGGCCAAGTCATCAACTGCTTTCGATGCCAGGTGCGCATTGCCGAGCAGTCGCATGTGCCCGGCCACATGCTCTATGGCCACGATGGCGACATGCTCACGTTGTCATTGCCCGCGGGCATGGATCTCACTACTGACAACGCCAAGCGCAATGTCACCCACGGACTGCAAGTGCTGCTCGAGCGCGAGGCACAGCAGCGGTTGCTACCCTTTGCCCAAGAGGTGGCGCAAGAACTGGGCGTTGTGCCTGCCCGCTGGGAAGTGGGGCGCGGCATGCGCAAACTGGGCCACTGCACCCCCAAGCGTGTCATCCAACTCTCGCGCAACCTGATGTTCCTACCCGAGCCCCTGGTGCGGTACATCATCTGCCATGAACTTGCCCACTTGACGCACATGAATCACTCACCCGAATTCCACGCGCTGGTCAACACCTACACCAACGGACAAGAAAAAGTGCTCGAGCAACAACTCAAGCGCTTTGTGTGGCCCATAGTCCGCTGAGCATTGATAGTTGACTGCTTTTTGGCACTTTGGGCTGCATAATACAAAAAAAACACATTAAAACGATAGCAGATTGCAGATTTTTTCTTAATTTTGTCGGTTAAAAAGCAAAATGCATGTCTCTCATGTACTAAAATCTGCATCTAAATGAATCTCTTGAGTCGTCTGCGTAACTTTTTCCGCATGAAGGATACCCGTAACAACTTATGGGTCATTTTGATTGCAGCCGTGCTGTTTCAAGTGGTTCTTGTAGCTCAGCACATCTACACCCACCGACTGCTCGACAACGAGTTGGATCACAGTGCCGAAAGCGGACTGAGGTTGAAGGCAATCTTGACCAAGGGCGACGCACCGATTCACCCACGTCACGTTCACACTGAAGAACTCCTAGTAGAGTCCAGATGCAATCATGACAATCACAAGGGACGCAGAAATTTCTGCGTCCCTTGATGATTTGTATGATACATTGCACTTTGAATCAGTCGCTGCCAAAGTTGATGGTAGCGCTGGTGCCGGCCTTCTTGGGTGCGACGGGCTTGGTGGCCTGTTCAGCGGCCTTGGCTGCCTGTGTAGCGGCTACCTGACGCTTCTCGCGGATGGCTGTTTTCTCATCGGGTTTACGCTTATAGGCTGGCGTTCGCTCGAGCAAGTCGATCAACTCATCGTTGTCGATGTCCTCGGGCGTGAGCAGGATGAACTGCGCCTCGTCCTTGCGGGTCTGCATCTCGGCAATGGCGGCTGCACCATACTCCTCTTGCAGGCGCTTGTCGGCATCGGCAGGAGCAGCAGGCACCTCGGCGGCGGCAGTCTCTTGACGCTTGTGACGCACCACGGGTGCGGGCGATTCCTTCTCAAGCGAGACATTGAATCCGGCTGCCAGCACCGTGATCTTGATTTTGTCCTCGAGGGTACGGTCGTGGGCATAGCCTGTGATCACGTCCACCTCTTGGCTGAAGTTGGCCATGAACTCCTGCACCTCGCTCAACTCCTGAGTCTTGAACGGGTTCTTGCTGTCGGGGTTGTAGTAGACATTGATCAGTATCTTGCGCGAGCCATACACATCGCGGTTCTTCAATAGCGGCGACTCCAGTGCATCCTCGATGGCCTTGGTCACACGGTGTTCGCCCTCGCCATAGCCACTGCTGATGATGGCCACGCCACCGTCGCGCAGGGTGGTGTTCACGTCCATGAAGTCGACATTGACTTGGCCCTCGGCAGTGATGAGTTCACTGATTGAGCGTGCCGCGGTCGACAGGGTGTCATCGGCCTTGCCAAAGGCGTTGTTGAAGTCCAGATCGGGATAGATGTCGATGAGGCGCTGGTTGTTGATGATGAGCAGTGCGTCGACATACTTGCTCATCTCGTCGGCGCCGGCCAGTGCCTTAAGAATCTTCTTCTGCCCCTCGAACAGAAAGGGGATAGTGACGATGCCGATGGTGAGCACGCCCTTCTCGTGAGCGATGCGGGCCACCACAGGAGCAGCACCGGTTCCGGTGCCACCGCCCATGCCGGCCGTGATGAACACCATCTTGGTCTCGTCATCAAACAGGGCGGCAATCTCGGCCTCGCTCTCCTCGGCAGCCGCCTTGGCCCGCTCGGGCACATTGCCGGCACCCAGACCGTTGGTCGTCTTGGGACCGATGAGCACACGGTTAGGCACGGGCGACATGTTCAACGCTTGGCGGTCGGTGTTGATCACAACGAACGACACGCCCTCGACGTTCTGCGCCCACATGTGGTTGATGGCGTTGTTGCCGCCACCGCCCACACCCACCACCTTGATGATGGTCGGGTTCTTTTTCTCCTCGTTGAAACCGGGGTTCTGGTCCACTGAGTCATAAATGTTAGGTCTCATATTGCGTATTGTATTTATTGTCAAGTTGGGTTAACTACTACTCGTCGTCGGCATCGTCCTCGGTGAACATGTCGGCTGCTTTGCCCTTGAGGCGCTCCCAGAAACTGTTCTTCTTGGGTTTCTTCTTGGGTTCCTCGGGTTCTGGCTTGGGCTCGGGAGTCAACGGGCGGGCGGCTGCCACCTGGAAGCCGTCGTCATAGTTGCGACGGCTGATGCAGGTCTCGCCAGGCATGATTTCGGCTGCGGCCTTGGCCAGCAAGCAGAATGCCTCGATATACTCAGCACGGTTGAAACTGTGGTTCAAGATGTTGAGCGACTGGGGATAGTGGCCCATGCGCACACTCACCTTGGTGTTCTCCTCCAGTTTCTTGGCCAGGCCCTGCAACTGCGAGCCACCACCGATGAGCACGATGGTGCGGATGTCGTCGGTGGTCATGCCGGCCAGATTGAGTTGGTTCTTGATGTTGGCGATGATCTCGCGGTTGCGGGCAGCGATGTAGTTGGCCGCCTCGCTGCTGTTTACGCCCTCGATGACGATGTTGTCCACATTGCTCTCGAGCGGGTTGTTGATGTTCTTCTTGACGCGCTCGGCGGTGTCTTCGAGCACACTCAGACCATTGCTGATGTCGCGGGTGATGTTGCGGCCACCCAGGGGCAGGGTTGACAAGTAGGCCAGCGAGCCGTCCTTGTAGATGCTCACGGTCGTCGTCTCGGCACCCAGGTCGACCAGCATGCAGCCCAGGCGCTCACTGTCGGTGAGCACAAACTCGCCCACAGCCAGTGGAGTGACGATGTAGTCCTTGACATTGATGCCGAAACTCATGACGCGCATCAAGTTCTGCTTGATGGCTGGCTTGGCTACAATGAGGTTGGCCTTGATCTTGATGCTTGAGCCCATCACGCCCACGGGGTCGGCTGTGACATTCTTGTCGACGAGGAAGGTGCGGGGCACCACAGCGATGGTCTCATAGTTCTTGATGGGGTTTCGGCTGGCATCACGGATGATGCCAGCGATGATCTCGGTGGTGATGGGCTTGGTGGCATCCAGGCCGCGGTTCACCTCGCTGACCTCGCTGTGCAGCGAGCGTCCCGCCACGCCGATGTAGACCTGTGTCACGTCGCCGCCCACCTGATCCTCGATGTTCTTGATGATGCGGTTGATGGCAGCCTTGACGTTCTCCACATTCTGCACGCAGCCATAGCGCACACAGTTGCTCAGCCGCTCCTCGACCAGGTGGCTCACACTCACCATGCCTGCGGGCGACTTCTCGGCCACAGCACCCACAATCTTGCTGGACCCAATCTCAAATGCTACAATATACTGGTTCTTATCCATATTTATGATGTTTTATTTTCTTGCACTTGTCTTGTATCTAGATTGACTAGAATCTCTAGAACTTCTAGATTATCTAGAATATCTAGATTATCTAGAATCTTGCTTCTTGCCGCTTGAGTCTTGCTTCTTGCTACTGGACTCTTGCTTCTTGTCGTCGATGGCGAGGGTGTGGCGGTCCTCGGCGACAGTGATGGTCTGGAGGTCGGGTTCGGGCTCATCGTAGGCCGAATCGTAGGTTATCTCAATCTTGACCGCCTTCTGCCGGCGCGTGGCGACGACTTGGTAGTTCCATTTGACCGAGATGGTGTCGTAATTCTCCCATCCCTTGGCGGGCATGACCTTGCGGTAGAAGAGCTTGAGTTTGCGGAACTTGGCCTCAAAGTTATCGCAGTCGCCCATGTTGACCACGTGGCCATGGATGGCGGGCGTGATGAAGATGTTGTTGCTATCACGCATGGTATACATCGTCACCAGCGAGCGTAGCAGCGAGTCGGCCTCGACATACTCAATCATGGGTAACAACCGCGTGGCAGGGTACTGCAAGGTGAAGTGCCCTTGCACCACAGGCACGTCGGCATGATAACTGGCGGTAGCACTCATGTGCTTGCCAAAGCGGTTGACATAGTAACTCTGGTCGCCATCGAACACCCGCAGCACCGGCACCAGTTGGCTGGCGCGGATCATGAGCACGCCACCTGTGGCCTTGACACACTCTGCTTTCTCGAGGTACTCCGAGCGTTGCAAGGCCTGCTCGATGCGGCTGGCATCAATCTGCCACATGGGTTTGCCCACGACTTTAAAGCCTAGTTTGGCCAGTTCGGCAATGACACCCTGCGGCGTGACAAACTGCGTACTGTCGGCATTGTCAATGGTCACCTCGACCCGCTGGCACACCTCATCGGCCGCCTTGCCACGGGCCCAAAAGATGCCCCACAGCAGCAGTCCTGCCATGATGAGTAAGATAATATTTTGAATAAACCGTTTCAATCGTTCAATTCATTTTATGCCCCAACTAAATCCACTTAGAGCAGTTGCTGGCGGATTTGGGGGAGCAGGCGATCAATGTCGCCGGCACCGACTGTCAATAAGATGTCAAAGTTAAGACTTTTAATTGATTCCACCAACTTTTCGCGCGGAATTATACTTTTTTTAGCACATGTGAGGCGATCGAGGATGATTTCGCTAGTCACACCAGGAATGGGCAACTCGCGGGCGGGGTAGATGGGCAACAGATAGACCTCATCGGCCAACGAGAGTGCCTGAGCAAAATCGGGAGCGAAATCGCGGGTGCGCGTGTAGAGGTGCGGCTGGAAGATGACCCCCAAGCGGCGTCCTGGATAAAGGTCACGCACACTGCTGATGCTGGCACGCAGCTCATCGGGATGGTGGGCATAGTCGTCAATCATGACTCGACCGTGTTCGCCCGGTTCCTTGAGCCAGAACTCAAAGCGGCGCTTGGGTCCCTGGAACGATGCGATGGCGCGACGCATGTCGTCGGCAGTGACCTCGGTCAAGCGACAAGCCGCCATGGCTGCAATGGCATTGTCGATATTGATGTCGACGGGTACACCCAGACGAATGTCGGGGATCACCTCCCACGGCGTGATCAAGTCGAAGGTGATATCTCCATCGGCCTTGCGTATATTCTGGGCATGGAAGTCGCCCTCATGACGGCTATAGGTGTAGACGCGCACACCCGCCTGCGGGCGCGGCACCAGTTTCAGTCCCGTGTGCACGATGAGCGCACCATCGGGACGAATGAGTTCGGTGTAGTGGGCAAAACTCTCCAGATAAGCCTCTTCGGTGCCATAGATGTCGAGGTGGTCGGGGTCGGTCGAGGTAATCACTGCCACCCATGGGGTGAGCTGGTGAAATGAGCGGTCAAACTCATCGGCCTCAATCACCGAGTAGGGGCTAGTGTCGCTCAGCAAGAAATTTGTGCCATAGTTGCGCAGGATGCCACCCAAGAAGGCATTGCACCCCACCCCACTCTGATGCAGGATGTGCGCCGCCATGCTCGATGTGGTGGTCTTGCCATGCGTGCCGGCAAAGCACAGCCCACGGCTATGCTCGGTGACGATGCCCAGTGCCTTGGCACGCTTGATGACCTCAAAGCCATTGTCCATGAACCAACGCAGCACGGGGTGCTGGGCAGGCATGGCAGCCGTGTAGACCACCAGAGTCTGTTCGGGGTCGCGGCAATAGTCAGGGATGAGTGCCGGATCATCATTAAAGTCGATGTGCACGCCCTCGGCTTCTAGTTCACGAGTAAGATCGCTAGGTGTACGGTCGTAGCCTGCCACACGGCAACCACGAGCCAAGAAATAGCGCTCAAGAGCGGCCATCCCGATGCCGCCTGCGCCTATAAAGTAAATGTTATTCTTCATATTTCGGGGATTATCTGGATTGCTGGGAAAACTGAGAGAACTAGGACTACTCACCTATAATCTTGAAGACTTCGTCGACGATGTGAGCGGCACTGTCACGCAGTGCCATGCCGGCGACATTCTCGGCCAGAGTCTTGAGCACACCATCGTTGGTGACGGTGCGCAACATGCAGTCGACCAACTGCTCGGATGCCTCGGCATCACGCACCATGATGGCGGCGTTGCGGCTGGCCAGTGCCTGTGCATTCTTGGTCTGATGGTCCTCAGCGACATTGGGCGACGGAACCAAGATGGCAGGCAGACCCAGAGCCTGAATCTCGCTGATGCTACTGGCACCCGCACGCGATACCACAAGGTCAGCGGCTCGATAGGCCATGTCCATATTGCTGATGAAGTCGGTGCGCAACACATTGGTCACACCCGATGCCGCGAGATCCTCTTCGCTGGTGCCACGGTTAGTCTTACCGGTCTGCCAGATGACTTGCACCTGATCGGCAGCCTCGCCGATGCGCCGCAGGCCTGCACTGATGACACGATTGACGCTCAGTGCGCCCAGACTGCCACCGATGATGAGGATAGTGCGCTTGTCGGGGTTCACACCCATGGCCCGACGTGCCTCCTGCTTGCTGGCGGTGAACTCGAGCAGATTCTGGCGGATGGGGTTGCCCGTGAGCACAATGCGGTCGGCAGGGAAGAATCGCTCCATGCCCTCATAGGCCACACAGATGCAACGTGCATCGGCCCCAAGTTGCTTATTGGTCACGCCGGCATAGGAGTTCTGCTCCTGCAGCAGGGTGGGAATACCCATCTTCTGAGCCGCCTTGAGTGTAGGGCCACTGGCATAGCCACCCACACCGATGGCGATGTCGGGCTTGAACTCCTTGATGATGTTGCGAGCCATGCTCATGCTCTTGAGCAGTTGCCACACCACCTTGACATTGCGCAACATGTTGCGACGGTCAAAGCCCATGACTGGCAGCCCCTTGATTTCGTAGCCCGCTGCGGGCACACGTTCCATCTCCATTCGTCCCTCGGCACCGACAAACAGAATCTGAGCCTCGGGCATGCGCCGACGAATCTCGCCGGCTATTGATAGTGCGGGAAAGATGTGGCCACCCGTGCCACCACCGCTGATGATAAATCTTTTCATAATTCTTTATTTTTTCGATTGTTCGATTATTCGAATGCTCGATTACTCGATTGTGTTTAAAAAATCACTTCCACACATTCTTGGGCAGAATCTGGGTGGGATTGACGGCATCAAGCCCCTCGGGAAGCACCGCGTCATCGGCCTTGTTGTTCTTGTTGTTGTAGTTGGCAATGGTGCGGCTCACACTGAGCATCACCCCGAAGGCGATGCTGATGATAATGATGCTGGTACCGCCCACCGAGATCAGCGGCAAGGGCTGACCCGACACCGGGAACACACCCACATTGATGGCCATGTGGAACAATGCCTGTAGCGTGATGAACGATGCCATACCGATGATGAGCAGGCTGGGCAACACACGCGTGCTGCGCTGCACGATCATCGCCGCTCGCGCCAGCAGCCACAGATATAGCACCAACAGTAGCACACCACCTATCATTCCCGTCTCCTCGATGATGATCGAGAAGATATAATCACTGAACGCCAATGGCAACCTGCTGCACTCACGCGAGTTGCCGATGCCCACACCATGCAGGCCGCCGTGGGCTTGTGCCATGCGCGAGAACATCTCCTGTTGGTTCTTGTTGGTAATGGGCCGGTAGACCAGCGAGTCGCTGTTCCACCACGCCATCACACGGTTCTTCCACGTGCTTGAACGCCCGAATTCTTGCTCGCCAGCCCCCTCACTGACCATCATGGTGCTGTCACCACGTGCTGCCACATACTCGGTCTGCGCATCGGCTATAACTTGGTCGGTGTCGTCATTGTGGTGCTTGATGAGGAAGAACATGCCACCGATGACGATATAGGCACCAAACAGCAGAATAATCTTCTTGAAGCGAGCGCCGCCAATGACGAGCATCGACACACTGATGGCCATGAGCAACAGGGTGTTGGTCATGCCCGAACGTATCATCAAGCCGCCATAGAGGGTCACCGCAGCACCGGCAGCAATCATACCTCCCGTCGAGATGTCGCGATTCTTCTGGCTCTTGGCCAAGATGTAACTCAGCAAGGTGACAATTGACAACTTAGCCAACTCGGCAGGTTGCAGCGTCACTCCAGGCAGTATCTTCATCACGCGTTGTGCGCCATTGATAACCTCACCCGCCACCATCACATAGATCAGCGTAAAGATCGTGAATAATGCCAAACCGGGAATCATGGCGTAGAGGAACTTACTGTCGTTATAGTCCCAACGGTGCAGCACGAACACAAAGAATGCACCGACACCCAAGAACAAGCATTGCTTGATGACAGGAGTGTAGACACTGGCCGTGGTGATCATGCGGCTCGAGGCACTGTAACTCTCGACAATCGAGATGATGATGAGCGTGAAGTAGATGCCCCAAATCCAGGGGTCGCCATGCTTCTGCGCAATCTCGTTATATTTGGTCTGCTTCTCTTCGGTCATAATCTGGTTGAGGACTAGAAGCTCTAGGCATTCTAGATTAACTAGGATGCTACAAACTGTTAACTAAATTCTTGAACTGCGTGCCACGATCCTCGTAACTATTGAATAAGTCGAAACTGGCACAACAGGGCGACAGTAACACGGTGTCGCCACTCTGGGCCAGTTCATGGCACTTGGTGACACACTCGGCCATCGAGCCGGCATCGGTCACGACAGGCACTTTGCCGTCGAAGAACGCATGCAACTTGCGGTTGTCAACGCCCAGGCAAACAATAGCCTTGACCTTCTCGAGCACAAACGGCTCAATCTCGGTGTAGTCATTGCCCTTGTCCTTGCCACCCAGGATGAGCACCACAGGGTCGTGCATGCTCTCCAGGGCATACCACGTCGAGTTGACATTGGTGGCCTTGGAATCATTGATCCAGCGCACACCGTCCAGCGTGCGGACATACTCCAGACGATGTTCCACAGCCTGGAAGTCGCTCAAGGCACGACGAATGACATCGTTCTGGATGTGCAGCACACTAGCACTGATGCTGGCCGCCATCGAGTTGTACAGGTTGTGAAGTCCCTGGATGGCCAGGTCGCGTGTAGGCATTGACCACGGCTCGCCGTCGACATTGACCGTCATCGCGCCGTCCTCGACCCAAGCCGTGCAGCCATCGGGATTCTGGGCACTGAAGGGCATCATCCGCGCCTCGGTGTGGATGTGCCGCAGTTGCTCGCTGATGATGGGGTCGTCCTGCCAGTAGATGAACACATCGTCGGGGCCCTGGTTGCGCATGATGCGGAACTTGGCGGCGACATAGTTCTCCATCTTGTGGTCGTAGCGATCCAGGTGGTCGGGCGTGATGTTCAAGAGCACAGCAATGTTGGCCTTGAACTCATACATGTTGTCCAACTGGAAACTGCTCAGCTCGATGACATAGACCTTGTGCGGTTCCTCGGCCACCTGCAGCGCCAGACTATTGCCCACATTGCCAGCCAAGCCCACGTCGAGACCAGCCTCCTTGAGGATGTGATAGGTGAGCATCGTGGTTGTAGTCTTGCCGTTGCTGCCTGTGATGCACACCATCTTGGCATCAGTGTAGCGACCGGCAAACTCGATCTCACTGATGATGGGGATGCCCCGCTCCACTGCCTTGACGACGAGCGGTGCCTCAAGGGGAATGCCCGGACTCTTGACAATCTCATCGGCATTGAGGATGAGTTCCTCGGTGTGATGACCATCCTCCCAACGGATGCCGTGACCATCAAGCATCTCACGATACTTGGGCTTGATAGTGCCCATGTCGCTCAGGAACACATCCATGCCCTGCTTCTGTGCGAGCACGGCTGCTCCTGCGCCGCTCTCGCCACCACCTAATACTACTAATCTCTTCATATCTTTGGCTTTCGGTTTATCAATTTTTCAGTTTCTGGTTCTTTTAACGCACTTTGAAGGTGACAAAGGTGAGGACGGCGAGGATGATGCTTACCAGCAGGAAACGCATCACAATCTTGTTCTCGGGGATGGCATGGACGGGCTTCTGGAACATGACGTTCTTGATTTTGCCAGCCGGAATCTGGTAGTGGTGATGGATGGGGGCCATCTTGAAGATGCGCTTGCCCACACCGGTCTTGCGCTTGGTGTACTTGAAGTAGCCGGTCTGCAACATGTTGCTCAACGCCTCGACAAAGAACACACCGCACAGGATGGGCAACAGCCACTCCTTGCGCAGCAGCAGGGCAAACACGCCCACGATGCCGCCGATGCACAGACTGCCCGTGTCGCCCATGAACACCTGGGCTGGATAGGAGTTGTACCACAAGAAGCCAATGGTCGCACCGATGAAAGCAGCGGCATAGATGACCAACTCGCTGCTGTCGGGGATGTACATGATGTTGAGGTAGGCGGCATAGATGACGTTGCCGCTCAGATAGGCCATGATGGCCAATGCCACCGCCACGATGGCGCTGGTGCCGCTAGCCAGCCCATCGAGTCCGTCGGTGAGGTTGGCTGCATTGCTCACAGCCACGACGATGAAGATGGCCAGTGCCGCAAAGATAAACCAGCCGATGGCACGAGCCGTCTTGCCCTCAAAGCCCACCCATTGTGCAGCCTTGGCATAGTCGAAGTTGTGGTTCTTGATAAAGGGGATAGTGGTCTGGGTGCCCTTGACCTGCGGGGCATGCACCACTTCCATCTTACCGGTCTCGGGGTTGCGCACCTCGGTGTTCTCGCTCATGACGATGGCGGGACTAGCCCACATCACCAGAGCCACAACGATGCCCAAGCCCACCTGACCGATGACCTTGAACTTGCCCTTGAGACCCTGCTTGTCGTGGTGGGCGATCTTGATGTAGTCGTCCAGGAAGCCCAGCGCACCGCACCACAGGGTGGCCAGAATCATGAGCAACATATACACGTTGTTCAACTTGCCCATGAGCAGGCAAGGTACCAGGATGGCGATGATGATGATGAGCCCACCCATGCTGGGAGTCTGCGACTTGCGGTCTTTCTCCAGGCACTTGGCCACATCTTCTTTCTTCTCAACATCGGTCTCGTCCATGTTGCTGAGCACGGTCTGAATCTTCTCGATGGCATCGGTGTGCGAGACTATCTTTCCACCATTGTCCAGGTCGCGCATATTCTCACCGCCCTGACGGTTATAGTAGGCCTCGAGTTTCTTGATAATCGAGCCGCCGATGACGATGGCAATGAACAGCGACAAGGCCAGCGTGATGCCGCCACGAAAAGTGATGTAATCCATCAGATGCGCTCCCGGCACATCAAATTCTTGCAGGTATTGAAACAGATGGTAAAGCATCTTTATTAATTAAGAATTATGAATTTAATATTAAGAATTACTGCTTTTATGTGATGGTTCAAAAGCACTTCTTCAGTTCCTCACGGTCATCGAAGTGGTGCTTGACACCCATCACGTCCTGATAGGTCTCATGTCCCTTGCCTGCCACAAGCACCACGTCGCCAGGTTGTGCCAGCATGCAGGCGGTGCGGATGGCCTCGCGACGGTCGGTGATCTTGATGGTGTGGCTGCGGTCGTCGTCGGTCAGGCCAGCCTCCATGTCGCGCAGGATGGCCTCGGGGTCCTCGGTGCGCGGATTGTCGCTGGTGAGGATAGTACGGTCGCTGCGCACGGCGGCCTCATGTGCCATGATGGGACGCTTGGTGGCATCACGGTCGCCACCACAACCACACACTGCGATGATCTGCCCCTTGCCGCGCACCAGGTCGCGGATGGTGTCGAGCACGTTGATCAGCGCGTCGGGCGTGTGGGCATAGTCGACGATGGCGGTGAAGCCCTTGGGTGCATGCAGCGTCTGGAAACGTCCGTCGGCGGCATGCAGGCGGCTCAACTGCACCAGCACCTCGTCGCGGTCGATGCCCAGCAGCATGGCTGTAGCAGCGATGGCGGTCAGGTTATAGGCATTGAAGCGGCCTGTGAGCAGCACCTCAACATCGCGCCCGTTGAGTTGCAGGCTCATTCCGTCGATGCGCTCCTCAATCAGTTTACAATTGTAATCGGCCATTGTGCGCAACGAGTAGGTGTGGTGACTTGCCGCGCAGTTCTGCAGCATCACACGACCCACCTTATCGTCAATGTTGACCAGGGCAAACGCATCGGCGGGCAGCGCATCGAAGAACATCTTCTTGGCACGCAGATACTCATCCATGGTCTTGTGAAAGTCGAGGTGATCCTGGGTGAGGTTGGTAAACACACCACCTGCCCAGTGCAACCCATCGATGCGGTGCTGCACACAGGCGTGGCTGCTCACCTCCATGAAGGCGTATTCGCAACCGGCCTCGACCATCTCGTGCAACAAGCGGTTGAGGTTCAAGTGATCGGGGGTGGTCTGCGTGGCAGCCTCTTCGCGGCGGTCAATCATGTTCTTGACGGTCGAGAGCAGACCGGCTTTGCGGCCCAAGCCCTGCATCAGTTCATAGAGCAACGTAGCGGTAGTGGTCTTGCCATTGGTGCCTGTCACACCCACCAGCCGCAAGTGCTCACTGGGGCGGTCATACCACTCACTGGCGACCAGTGCCAGAGCGCTTGTGGTATCGGGGACGACAACATAGGTCACATTCTCAGCCAGCGTGTCGGGCAATGTCTGGCACAGCACGGCGGCCGCTCCAGCCTGTGTCACTTGAGGGATAAAGCGGTGAGCATCGACAGCCACACCCACCACGGCTACAAACAGTTCACCACCCCGCACGCGACGCGAGTCGCACACGACATCGGTGATATCGACATCGGTCGATCCCACCACACGGGTGGGCTTCAGATTATTCAATAATGCGTTAAGTTTCTTCATATCTTAGTTTTTTTAATTTGCTTGGAATACTCAAAAATCTTGGAAAACGCTGTGTGATCAGAGGCACTAGTTCCTGAGCGTCAAGTTAATCACCTGGCCGCGGACAAATTGGCTGCCGGCTGCTATGCTCTGAGCCACCACACAGCCATTGCCCCTGAGTCGCACGCACAATCCAGCATCTTCAAGCCGACGGATGGCATCACGCACGGCCAGGCCCCGGACATTGGGCACACCCTTCGAGGTGCTGCCTGGTTGCTGGAACACCTTGGGATGATCCATGCCGAGGCCCTTGCGGAGATTGCTGGTGTGTTTGGGATTGGTACTGGCAAAGAGTGTGGCTTGTGAAGGCGTCTTTGTCACTTGCTTGCCGTCCTTGTCGACGGTCATTGCATAACTGGGCTCGTTGCCCAACAGGCCACGAGCATACATCTTGAGTGCTATGTTCTTGAGCACCATGCCGCTGCTGGCTCCGGCACCACGGTTGGCACCGAGCATCAGCACGATGCACGAGTACTTGGGGTTGTCATAGGGGAAGAAGCCGCAGAATGCCAAGCGCTTCTGCGTGCCATAGTGGCCATCGCTCGAGATGGTGTAGGCCGTGCCGGTCTTGCCCGCAATGGGGACACGCTCGTCCTGAACCCACTTGCGTGCCGTACCGCGACTGCCCCACACCACGTCGCGCAGCATGATGCGCAATTTCTGGGCATTCTCAGGGCTGCACACCTGCTGGCGGATGTAGGTCACGGGCACGATGCTGTCGGGTTGACCCTCGCGCGAGAGTTTCTTGACCAGATGCGGCCGCACATACTTACCATCGTTGGCAATGGCATTGTACATGGCCAGTGTGCTCAACGGCGGGATGAGCGTCGAGTAGCCGAATGCCATGCGCGTCAATGCCACGCGATCGGCGCGGGTGTTGCCCAGACGCTTGATGACGGGTGACATTTCACCGCCGATACCCGAATGGAAAGGCTCAAAGAAGCCCATGCCCTTGAGACGGTCATAGAAGCCGCCGGGATTGCTGCCATATTTCTTGACAATGATGCGAGACATGCCCACATTGGACGAGGTCTCGATGATTTGCCGCGGTGTGAGTTGTGCACCACCATGCGGGTCGTTGATGGCACGCCCCTCATAGATCCAAGTCGTACCGGTGGTCATCGGCTCGTCGATGTTGTTGACAATACCGTCTTCCAGGGCTATCATCATCGAGATGGGCTTCATCACCGAGCCGGGCTCGTAGCCCAGCACGGCATTGTTGCGGCCCTCGATATAGTCACCAGCCTTGTCGTTCCATTCCAGATTGCTGATGGCCTTAATCTCGCCCGTGGCAACCTCCATCAGCACCGCCGTGCCCCAGCGGGCATCGGTCTCATGGCACATGCCATAGAGTTCGTTCTCGACGATATCTTGCAGGGCCACGTTGATGGTAGTCGTGATGTCGTAGCCTGGAATGGCGGGCACACTCTCGTGATTGACAATATTGTTGGTCAACTGGATGCGAGTGGCCTCACCGGCCACACCATAGAGCATTGAGTCAAGCGCCATCTCCAAGCCCGAACGGCCATGCAGGCTCGAACTGGTCTCGCTCTTGCCCACGGTGCCGATACTGCGCGATGCCATCGACCCATAGGGCTTGCAACGCTTGCTCTCGCGCTCGCTATAGATGCCGCTCTTGTTGCGACCCTTGTTGAAGTAGGGGAATGTGCGCAGACGCTCCCACTCACCATGAGTGAGTTGACGGCGTATCAGGCGATAACTATGGTTCTTTTTCTTCTTGTCGGTAGTGATGCGCTCATAAGCACTGGTGAGTTCTTCCTTCCACTCCTGTGCCGTGCGCGAGGGTTCGAGTACCGCCAGACTGTCGCACAACGCCGGCAAGTATTTCATCAACGTATCGCGCTTGATGCCAGCCGAGAGCCAGTCGACACGGGCGGTGAAATATTGCAAGTTGGCTGCCAGCACCGTGCCGTTGTCAGCCAGAATTTTGCCACGTTCGGGCTCGATGGTAGTGACTTGTGTGAGGATGCTGTCGGCCTTGTTGTTCCAGTCGCGCTCATACACGACCGAAGTCTTGAACATGTTCCAGACGATAGCCATCGAGAACAGCAGGACGAAGCCCACTACCAGTGAGTAGCGGAGCAGGATGTGTCTTTTGTTGGTCGCTTTCATTTCTCGGTCAGATGATAAGGTGGTTGTTCGGGAGCCGACAGGTCTATGTGCATCGTGTCGACATACGACTTCATTTGGCTTTCACGGATCATTGAGTTATATTTGGCACTGGCGTTGACGCAGTCAGTCTTGGCATTCTCAAGTTCCACCTTCAGGTTCATCACTTCGCTCATGTAGTTCTGGCAGACATACTTGTTGCTAATATACATCAACATCATCACCGTGCCAGCCACGATATAGACGGCATTGCGCTTAAAGAAGTCCCATGACAGGAATGACCTACCTTGCACTACACCACGCACAGCCTTCTGGGCTTTGCGGTTGCGCCGCTTGCGCTTCTTGTCGCTAGCGACCTTCGGTTCATCGGTCATGGCATCAATATGTTCGTTCTCGTCTTTCATTGTCAAATCTTATTCTGAGAAAATCGGAAGGTATAACTAAACTATTAAACTTTCTCGGCGATGCGCAATTTAGCGCTGCGCGAGCGCGGGTTGCGCTCAACCTCCTCGTCACTGGGAACTATCACCTTGTTGTTGACCAGCGACAGCGGCGATTGCACGCGACCATAGAAGTCCTTGACCACCTTGCCCTCGATGTTGCCGCTACGCATGAAGTTCTTGACCAAGCGGTCCTCGAGCGAGTGATAGGTAATGACCACCAGGCGACCACCAGGGCGCAACACATCGAGCGACGACTGCAACAGGCGCTTGAGCACATCAATCTCGTGGTTGACCTCGATGCGCAATGCCTGAAACACCTGCGCCAGTTCTTTCTTCTCCTGGCTGACGCGGATGTGCGGCTTGATGACATCGAGCAACTGCTGCGTGGTGTCAATGCTGCGCTGGGCCCGCGCCTTGACAATCGAGCGAGCCATCGCGCGGCTCTGCTTGAGTTCGCCGTACAAGTACAGCACTTGCGCCAACTGCTCCTCGCCATAGGTGTTGATGAGTTGTCGGGCATCGAATGCACTGGCTCGGTTCATGCGCATGTCCAGTTGTCCATCGAAGCGGAACGAGAAACCTCGCTCCAAGTCATCGAAGTGATGAAACGACACTCCCAGGTCGGCCAAGATGCCGTCAGCACCTGTCACACCATAGTAGCGCATAAAATTCTTCAGGTAGGCAAAGTTGCTTAACACAAAAGTGAAGCGCGGATCATCGATGCGGTTGCGCCAGGCATCTATATCCTGGTCCATGCCGTAGAGGTGCCCCAGAGCCGACAAGCGCTCCAACACCGCACGGCTGTGGCCAGCGCCACCAAATGTAACATCGACATAGGTACCGTCAGGCTTGATATTCAAGCCATTAAGGCACTCATTGAGTAAGGCGGGAATGTGATAAACAGGGGCATCCATTGACCTTCAGTATCAAGTTTGAGCAAGTTTACTTTAATTTGAGGGTGTAAAGTTACTAACTTTTTCTGGATAATTTGGAATCCCAAATTTGTTTTTGTAAATTTTTTGTCAAAAAGTTATTAACAACCTTCTAAAACACTCTCATTCTCAGCCCAATTTTGTCTATTTACGGACGCAAACTCAACTGCACGCCCTAACTATTGCCCGCCCCCTGGCAGATGATGCTGAAAGGAGCCTCACCTATCATCCATCTGACTACAAAAAAGGCACCCCGACATCACGTCGGAGTACCACAAAAAAGCTATGAGAAAAAAGTGGAGAGTGAAACTCTATAATGCACGATGACCAAGGCATCATGCACAATTTAAGGTGGGTTCTATAAATTCCAAATATGTAATTCTGTCGTTTCGGTCATATTGTTTTTCTTTTTGTCATATTTCGCCTCATCTGTCTGAACCGTAGCCCGCTACTGCCTCATCCAGATTAAGGCGAAATCTGCTCAAAAATCTAAAACAATCTGACACGAGCAATTTATAGAACCCACCTTAAGTTCTACTTAGTCAAGAACTTACTGTTGATATAGTTCATAAACGTGTCCTTGTAGAGATCACCAATGGGCAGCGACACATTCGGGCCAAGGACAATGTGACTCTTGTTCACCTCGACGATGCGCTTGAGGTTGACGATGTAACTGCGATGTGTGCGCATGAATGTGCGCGGCAAACGCTCCTCCATGCGCTTCATGCTCAACAAGGCAGTGATGGGGCGACTGCCATTGCTGAAGTGAATGCGCAGATACTCACTCATGGCCTCGACATAGAGGATGTCGGCAATGGGGATGCGCGCAATCTTGTACTCACTCTTGAGAAAGATGCAGTCATCCTCGTCAACACAGGATAGCGAGGCGGCATACTTGAGTTCAAACTGCTCTTTCAAACGCATGGCTGCACGGCGAAACTCCTCCAGACCGAAGGGCTTGAGCAGATAATCAATCGCATTGACTTGGAAACCCTCAACAGCATATTGGCTGTAAGCCGTCGTGAACACCACCATCGGGCGATCTTCCAGCGAACGCACAAAGTCGAGCCCGTTAAGGTCTGGCATGTTGATGTCGACAAACATTGCATCAACATGCTCTTTGCGCAACACTTCAAGCGCCTCACGGGCACTCTGGCACGATGCAACTAACTCCAATTCGGGAGTTTGCTCGGTGTAACTAATCAACTGCTTCAAGGCCAGAGGCTCATCATCTATTACAATACATCTGATCATATCGATTGCTATTTAATAATTGTTTGCTAAGTTCTTCATTGTCTGCACCCCCAACGAGTCGGCAGGCACGATGAGTTCAACCCGATAGTTATCACCATCATCAACGTGCAGGCTGTACTGGTCACCATAGATGAGATCCAGACGCTTCACGACATTGGCCAACCCGACACCGCCCACTTCGTGTTTAATGTGATTCTTCGAGTTAACGCAGACAAAGCAGATGCTACTGTCAACAACCCGCAGCGACATGTGGATAAACGATGGTTTGTCATAACTCACACCATGCTTGAAGGCATTCTCGATGAATGGAATGATCACCAATGGAGCCATGCCGACATTGGGCACCTGCTCGGGAGCGTCAAAACGGATGTCCACACTCTCGGCATAGCGCTTGCTCATCAGGTCGATATACAGCGAAACCAGGTCGACCACCTGTCGCAGTGTGATTAATTCTTGATCTGACTCATAGAGCAAGTAACGCATAAACTTGGACAAGTGCACAATGCTCGACTTGGCCTGCTCGGGATCGATATCAACCAACGCATGGATGTTGTTGAGCGTGTTCATCAAGAAGTGCGGGTTCACCTGATAACGCAAGTAGGTCAACTCCTGACGCAGATTTTCTTTCTCCAATTCAACAACTTGCTGCTTCTCACGCATGGTCTTGAAATAGAGTTTCAGACCCAAGTTGGCACCGAGGGCAAAAATCAGCAACGAGAACATCGTGAAGTCATGTGGACCAGCGAGCGGTTTGGAGCCACGATGATGACCGCCTCTACCGCGATCAAAATGACGCGGAGGAGTATTGGGATTAGGCAGCGGTTTCTGCCCATCCAGCCCATGACGCGACCCAGCATCCTGCTCAACATGTTGAGCAACTGGGGGCTTGGCAGGAGGACCAGATGTGCACTGATAGGCAACAAACGCCATTAGCAGCACTACCAACAAGACATAGTAGCGACGCTTGCGGTTCTTGTATACAATCTCAGGCGCAATGAAGTAGTTATGCACTAGAAAAGCCAACAGAACCACCAGCATGGGGCGCATCACATGCCAGATGTCTATCCAACGAAAATCATAGTTGTTGTCGACCGACGACAGCACCACCATGCCCACTACGGGCACGATGAGCATAACCGACCACAGCAAGATATTGGCATAGGTCTCCTGGCGCGATGTGTACTTAATCCACTTCATAGCAAAGCGGCATATTTGCCGAAACAAAAATAGGAAATCCAACTCAATTCAGCAAATCTATTCAGCAAGCGGCTGCCATCTGTCAATTAACGACACCCTAAACAAGACAATCGCCTAAAGCCGAGCACAACACTAGAACTGGAAGTAGATGAAGGGCTGGATGTCGCTGCTCTTGACCTGAATCACAAGCACCACCATCATGACGAGAGCCAGCACATAGCACAACATGGGCAGGCGCACAAAGGCACGTTTGCAGCGGTTCTCGACACGATCGGGCACAAAGTGCAACACATAGCCCAGCACCATCAGGCTCATCACCTGCCAGTAGCCTGTGAGCAACTGCCACAGCAACTCGGGGTGAAAGTTGGTGAAGATCTGGTTCAGCATGGTTACCGAACTCGAGAACTCACGATTGCGGAAGAATATCCAGCACAAGCAAGCAAAATGGAACGTGACAACCACACACAGCACCTGCACCCAGCGCCGACGGTGAGGCACACCAGCCTTCTGGCCTGTCAAGCGCATCCACCACTTGTGGGCTATCAGGGCCACACCGTGCAGCGAACCCCATGCCACGAAGTTCCACGACGCACCGTGCCACAGCCCACCCAAGAACATGGTGATGAACAGGTTCAGATTCTGGCGCAACTTGCCCTTGCGGTTGCCGCCCAATGAGATGTACAAGTAGTCGCGCAACCACGAACTGAGCGAGATGTGCCATCGCCGCCAGAACTCGGTAATTGACGCACTCTTATAGGGGCTATTGAAGTTCAGGTTGAAGTGGAACCCCATCAACAACGCGATGCCTATGGCCATGTCGCTGTAGCCCGAGAAGTCGCAGTAGATCTGCAGCGCATAACCGTACACGCCCAGCAGGTTCTCCAGTCCGCTGTACAGTGAAGGGTCGGCAAACACACGCTCGACAAAGTTGACGCTGATGTAGTCGCTGATAACCGCCTTCTTGAACAAGCCACAGATGATGAACCACATGCCCGTGCCAACCATGTCGCGGGTGACGCGCAACGGACGGCGTATCTGCGGAATGAAGTCGCTGGCACGCACAATGGGACCTGCCACCAACTGCGGGAAGAACGAGACATAGAAGGCATAGTCAAGCAACGTGTCGAGCGGGCGAATCTTGCCGCGATAGACATCGATGGTGTAACTCAGCGACTGGAAGGTAAAGAACGAGATACCCACTGGCAAGAAGATGTTCAGGTCGCTGAAGTGGGTGCCAGTGAGCCCGGCAAAGATGTGGCCAAAGAAATTGGTGTACTTGAAGTAGGCCAGCAGCCCCAGATCGACCGCCAGACTCAGCGCCACGAGCCACTTGCGACCCGACCGGCTCCTGGTGCGGTGCATGCGCTGAGCGATGAGCCAGTCGCTGCAAGTGACCAGCGCCAGCAGGAAGAAGTAAACACCGCTGGACTTGTAGTAGAAGTAGTAACTGAACGCAGTGACAAAGAGCAGACGGGCGGCCAGATGACGATGCAGCATCGCATAGACGATGATGAACGCGGCAAACAGCCACAGGAAAACCCCGCTGCTGAAGATCATGGGCGACTGGGGATTATAGGTCAACTGCGACAAGATGGAATCAAACAATGCACTCACTGTCATGGTTGGCCTCCTTTCTCGACTTGTTGATGATACTGTTCATGGCCCCAGGTAATGGCATCATAGAGCAACTGTGCCAGCCGAGCACCACCGCCAAAGTTGATGTGCGTGTAGTCAAGGTTGGCCAGATGCTGGTTGACCAGACGCACGATGCTGCCCTCGCCACCCATGGCGGTGTAGAGGTTCCAGAATGCCACCCGCGAGTCATAGGCTATGCGCTGCTGGGCGTTGACCATGCTGATGACACCACGCATGGTGCGGAACGAACCGCCCCGTTTCTCCTCGCGATCGCCCACACTCACCACCAGGAATCCCGTGCCGGGCATGTTGCGCTTCATGTGGTCGATGGCGGTAACCATGCGCTCACGATAGGTGGTGAAGTCGCTGGTCTGACGACCGGCAACATTCAGGCCATACATCACGATGACCAGGTCATAGTGACGTATCCGGTCGAAGTCGGCAAACATCTGCTCGGAGACATTCTTCAAGTGATGACCGCTCGCGGCACGCAAGGCATAGTTGTCGACCTGCACACCGCGGTCGCCATCCATCGACACGCCCAGGAAGGTCAGACCATCATTGCGGTCCACGCGCCACTCAATGCTACCCATTGCAGCGGTTACAGTCACACCCTGTATGTGCCCCATCGGATTGAGTTCGAACGACTGCGACTGCGAGCCGTTGACGATCGCCGTCACACGCCCTGTACCATGCCCCATGCAGTAGAAGGTGCTCTGGCTGCAGGTGTCCAGACGACTCAGATAGGTCGAGACACCCTGTAGCGACATTGTCGCACCACTCTTGCCGAAGTAGTAGTGCCCGGTCAAGTTGGCCCAACGCGAGTCATAGCCGCTATGGTCGTTGGCATTGTGGGCAGTCCACGCCTTGTTAAACTTCTGCTTGACACTGCGACGGAAGCCTGGCGAGTCGCTTGTCATCGGCACAAAGCCCACGCCACACCCCCCGTAGCGCTCCTGCAGCAGTTGACGCAGGTTGGCCGTGAGGATGTCACCCTCGATGTAACTGTCGCCCAACACGGCGATGCGCACTGGCCGTCCCAGTGTGTCGATGCTTTCCAGCGCACGGTACAACGCATTCATGCCACGATCCTCATCATCGGCCATATCGTCGATGCACGTCATGCCCGCACGGCACGAGTCGACGACAACGCGCCCCGTCGCTTGGGAATCCATGTCGTCGGCAAGCACCTCCAGCACCTCGCCGTCAACACCAGCCGAGTCGCCGCGCAAGTCACCCAACAAGTCGACACGACGCATCTGCCAGTCGCCCACCTTCAAGGCGGGTAACCAGTTCAGTGCCAGCAGCAACAGCAGTGCCACGAGCACAATCCATACGACCGAATGTAGGTAACCTCGTTCCATCTCCACAAAAATGCCTGCAAAGGTACTACTTTTTTAATTGAAAATTGAAAATTGAGAATTGAGAATTTTGACTAGCAATGGATTTTTGCGTTTTTTGGCATTTCAAAAGAAAATCCCTCCCTTTGCATGAGCGAGCACCAAAGGGAGGGAGTAAGTCTTGAGGCAAAATCGTCATCAGAACCCGTGAAGCATAATACCCAGGCTCCAACGGTTTTTCAATTCAGGACCCCATGCACCCTTAAACACCGACTGGGGCGAATAGCGGAAGTACACACCCAATTTGCGCCAACTGGCTATAGCCATCACATCGAACGACACCTTGCGCTGATGCAGACCATGAGTCTTGATATTGAGCTTATTCTTCTCGACGCTGAAGCGATTTTCCAGATTGGCATAGTAGTTCCAATTCATCACGCCGGCTACAGCCAGATAGACCTTCTCGCCCACACGTTGGTTGAACATCAGCGGGAACTGCAACGACCGCACAACCAGATTGGCGTGACGGTGCTTGAGGTCATAATCTTCCATCTGCCCCACACCGACATGACCAGCATCATCAGTAGCCCACAGATAGGGATTCTTGGTACCATAGAACCCCCAATTGAAACCCACACCCAACGACAGGCGCGAACGGTTCTGGTTGAACTTGTAGCCCAGTGCCACCAGGTTGAGGACACCGGCCTCGTAAGCCTTCTTGCGGATGTAGGGCTGTGCTCCTGCCTCCACATCAGTGCGGCCCCAGCCCACATACACGTCGCTCAAGAACACCTCGAAGTGCGAATCCTTCTCATTGCCACAACGCTTGAACGGGATTTTCAGCTCCACATTCTTGTTCTCAGTCTCGGTGGTGGTGATGCTACCGTCGCTGTCCTGCTTGACACGGTACTCATAGTTGTAGTCGTCATCATCCTGCAAGCCATTGACCTTCATGCGGATGTCACTGCCTCTCTCAGTGATGATCACCTGCTTGGCATTATTGATGACCTTGACAGTGTCAACACGCTCTGTGCCACTAGCCGCCATGATGGCCAGTGCTGCCATTGCAATCGCAATCTTTCTCATTTTTCCTTATTATATTAATGTACTATACTAACAAAAAAACCTGACCTCATGGTCAGGTTAGATAGGTGGTACCTCCGGGAATCGAACCAGGGACACGCGGATTTTCAGTCCACTGCTCTACCGCTGAGCTAAGGTACCTTGTTTCGTTTTGCGGGTGCAAAGTTACGGCGACTTTTTGAACTGACCAAATTTTTTGGCGAAATTTTTCAAAAAATCATCTCAAAAGGCACAAAATGGGTCCTTTTTGTACTTCTTGACCCCTTATGTGGCAAAAAATGTGTACTTTCGCATCGTTTTTTGCATGGGGCTGTAAACCACCCGCTCCCCTGCGAGTCTAATCATCGTCACGGGCTTGATTATGGAACAACTCTTGCAATATGTGTGGCAGCACCGCTTGTGGCGCACCGATGACATGACGACCAATGACGGCCGCCGTGTGCGTGTGCTCGACCCCGGGCTGCTCAACACCGATGCAGGTCCCGACTTCTTTAACGCCAAGGTCGAGATTGACGGACATCTGTGGGTGGGCAATGTCGAGATTCATGTGCGTGCCACCGACTGGCACCGACATGGACATGACAACGACAAGGCTTACGACAACGTCATCCTGCATGTGGTGCAGCACGATGATGCCCCAGTACGTCGCTCCAATGGCGAGCTCATCCCCCAAGTCGAGCTTGAGGTGTCGCCCCGATTCGGCGAGAGCCTTGAGAGACTGGTCGATGCGCGCACCGAACTGCCTTGTGCTGCGCAGTTGCCACAAGTGCCTAGCCTGACCATCACCGAGTGGATGCAGGCACTGGCCTTCGAGCGGCTGCACAGCAAGGTTGAGCGCATCGCATCGCTGCGCGACCTGTATGCCGGCAGTTGGGAGGACGTGTGCTATGTCATGCTGGCACGCACACTGGGATTCGGGCTCAACAGCGATGCCCTCGAGCGGCTGGCACGACGCACACCACTGCGTCTGCTGCACAAGCACAGCGACTCGCTGCTTCAACTCGAGGCACTGCTGCTGGGGCAGGCAGGATTGCTCACTGGCATCAAGACCGATGGCGAACGCTATGTCGAGCAACTGCAACGCGAGTATGCCTTCCTGACCAACAAGTTCACACTGCAACCCATGGAGCCCGAGGCGTGGAAATTGTTCAGATGCCGACCTCAGAATTTTCCGCACCGCCGCATCGCCCTGCTGGCACACTATGTGCACGACGGGTTCAACCTGATGCACAGCATCCTGGAGGCACAGGGCGAGAAGGAGTTGCGCCAACTGTTCCAGGTCGAACTCACTGGCTACTGGGAGCGGCACTACACACTGGGCAAGGAGACACCTGTCAGCACACGGGCATTGAGCAACGCCAGCATCGACATCGTGCTCATCAACCTGGTCGCACCGCTCTACTATGCCTATGGCGAACTCACGGGCAGCTATGAGATGACCGACCGAGCCATCGACCTGCTCGAGTCGCTGCGTCCCGAGCAGAACGCCATCGTGGCTCGGTTTGCCCACGCTGGCATTCGATGCGACGACGCGCTCACATCGCAGGCACTCATCCAACTGCGCAAAGCCTATTGCGATGCACGCAAGTGCATCTACTGCCGCATCGGGCATCGCCTCCTCACCGAGGCTGCAAAGATGTAGTAATTTATTATAGCACTCTAGATTATCTAGACCCTCTAGAACATCTAGAATATCCAGATTTTTTAAAAAAACAACAATAACAATGAAGAAACTGATCATGACTGCAGCGGTGGCACTGGCCCTGATGGCCACACCCGCTGCACAGGCACAGAAAGTGGTGCCCATCAAGTTTGGCAACATGGACCACTGGGTGACTCGCGTCATCAAGGAGAGTGGCGTCATCGGTGGCCAGACCAAACACGTCTACGAGATTGGCCCGACACAGACCATTAACGGGGCCAAAGCCTACACCAACCTGGGTGGATCGCCCTGGGGCTCAAGCAATGTCTACGCCAAGGTCATGGGCGTGGTCAAGACCAGCAACGCCGTCTTCCCCGACACACACGGCAGCGGCAAGTGCGCCAAACTCACCACTATGCTCGAGCATGTCAAGGCAGTGGGCATCATCAACATGGATGTGCTGGTGAGCGGTTCCATCTTCCTCGGACAGATGATCGAGCCTCTGTCGAGCACCAAGAATCCTTACAGCAAGATGGAGATGGGCATCCCCTACAAGCAACGGCCCAAGTACCTGCAGTTTGACTACAAGCTCAACGCCCCCGGCGGCGACCGCACCTACAGCAGCGGCTTTGGTTCAAAGAAGACCATCCGCGGGCGCGACTACGCCGAGGTCTTCATCATCTTGCAGCGCCGTTGGGAGGACAGCAAGGGGCGCCTGCATGCCGCACGCGTGGGCACCGGACGCCAGCGCTTCGGCAACACCACCAACTGGGTCACCGGTCATCGCATCCCCATCTGGTATGGCGACATCACCCATCACGCAGGCTACCAGAGTTACATGGGCTTGATCAACGGCGAGAAGTCCTACTATGCCCGCAACAGCAAGGGCAAGATGGTCAAGTGCCCCGAGGAGCAGTGGGATGCCCCCAACGCAACACCCACCCACATGCTGCTCATGGCCAGTAGCGGCTGCGGAACGGCCTACGTCGGCACTGTCGGCATGGCACTCTGGGTCGACAACTTCGCCCTCGTCTTCTAGCCCTGCCTGAACAGACAAATGACAGGAGGACACCACCCAGTGTCCTCCTGTCATTATTCTATAGCGCAATCTGCATGAGCCTACAAACTGTTAAAGCCACACTCCAAGTCCCCTAAAGGGGGGTGTACAAAGGGGCAGTAAGTTCCCCTTTAGGGGGATTTAAGGGGGATTTAAGGGGGGGGTAAGGGGTGCATTAGTCTATAAAATCGGGGCGAAAGTCTAACATTTTTGGGTAGTCCATTTTATCGTAGTAATTTTGCAGCGTGGTTTTGTGGACACGGAACCGCGCTACTGATTTGTTGTAAATACATCACTAAACATGAAGAAGATATTACTGGCACTCATTGCCACCGCACTCACCTGCATCGTGCCCCTGCGCGCGGCGGTCATCAACGGCATCCTGGTCGATGCCACCGACACCACCGAACTCATGGAGGCCACCGTCCGCCTGGTCAAGGCGCAGAAGGACAGCGCCTTTGTCAAGGGCACCACAACCGACCTCAACGGCGTGTTTAACCTCAAGGTCATCAAGCCCGGCAAATATGTGGTCAAGTTCAGTTACATGGGCTACAACGAGACCTCGCGCCGAGTCACCGTGGGCGACGATGGCCGCGATGTCAACATGGGAGTCATCAAACTGGAGCCTAACAGTGTGATACTCAAGGAGGCCACTGTCATCGGTGTGAAGACGCCCATCACAGTCAAGGAGGACACCATCGAGTATAACGCCGACACCTACAAGACGCAGGCCAACGCTGTGGTCGAGGACTTGCTCAAGCGCCTGCCGGGCGTTGAGGTGGGCACCGACGGCAAGATTACCGCCAATGGCAAGGAGGTCAAGAAGATTCTCATCGACGGCAAGGAATTCTTTGCCGACGACCCCACCGTGGCCAGCAAGAATATACCCGCCGACATGGTCAACAAGTTGCAAGTCATCGACCGCAAGAGCGACCTGGCGCGACTGACGGGTGTAGATGATGGCGAGGACGAGACCGTGATCAACCTTACCGTCAAACCCGGCATGGCCAACGGCTGGTTTGGCACGGTCAACGCGGGCTATGGCACCGACAACCGCTATGCCGGCAACGTGATGGCCAACTACTTCCACGACGGCAACCAGTTCACCCTGCTGGCCGGAGGCAACAACACCAACAGCCTGGGATTCACCGACGGCGGCCAGCAGCGATTCGCACGCTTCGGCGGCGACCGTGGCATCACCACCAGCCAGAACGTGGGCTTCAACTTCAACGTCGGCTCAAAGGATGACGAACACTTCCGTGTGGGCGGCGATGTGATGTACTCGCACAGCGACCGCGACACACGCACCACGCGCGACCGTCAATACCTGTTTCCCGACTCGACCAGTTACTATCAGGCGGCCACCAACGCCCGCGACAAGGGCCACAACCTGCGCGGAGACTTCCGTCTGAAGTGGGAGATTGACTCCTGCAACACGCTGGAGTTCCGCCCCAACTTCTCGCTGAACTTCAGCAAGAGCACCAACATCGAGGCCAGCGGCACTTGGGCTGGCGACGCGGCACGCACGCCAGTGAACAGTAGTCAGAACCGCTACCGCAACGATGGCAAGAGTTATGAGTTCGGCGGCTCACTGGTCTTCAACCACAAGTTTGCCTCGCACCCCGGTCGCTCGACCAGCATCATGGTGCGTTACAACTACAGCAAGGTCAACGAGGACGGAAACACCTACACGCTCAACAACTACTACCTGACCGACTCGACACAGACCATCGACCAAATCTACGACAACGACCGACGCACCAACAACATCAACGGCCGCCTGTCGTGGACCGAGCCGCTGGGCAACATCAAGAACGCACGCTTCCTTGAGGCAGCCTACAACGCGCGCTACCGCTACAGCGAGGCCGACAAACTGGTCTATGACATCACGCGCGGCACCATCAATCCTGCGCCTCGCAGCGTGCAGGAGGTGGTCTACAACCCTGCCATCCGCTCGAAGATTGCCGCCGACTATGGCGACTATGTGCTCAATGACGGACAGTTGCTCTCGCAAATCCTGGATCTGGAACTGGGACCCGAACTGTCGCGCGACTTCAACGAGCGACTGAGCAACTCGTTCCGCAACAAGTTCCTTGACCAGTCGTTCCAACTCGGATTCCGCCAGGTGCGCAAGGAGTATAACCTCAATCTGGGTCTGACGGTCAACTCGGCCATGTCGAGCAGCCGCGACCTCATCAATAGTGCACGCGACATCCCAAGCCGATGGGTGTGGAGCGTGGCACCATACGCACGATTCCGCTACAAGTTCAGCAAGACGCGCACATTCAATGCCAACTACCGCATGCGTGCCAATCAGCCCAGCATCACACAACTGCAGCCAGTGGCCGACGAGAGCAACCCGCTGAATATTGTCGTGGGTAACCCCAGTCTGAAGCCGACATTTGTACACAACCTGAATCTGCGTTTCCAGGACTTCGCCTCGATGGCACAGCGCAGCATCATGGCCATGGCCAACATCAACTTCGAGCAAAACAGCATCATCTCAACCACTGTCTATGATGCTGTCACGGGCGGACGCACCACCAGTTACACCAATGTAAACGGCGTGTGGAATGTCATGGCAATGAACATGCTCAGTTTCCCATTCAGTGCATCAAAGACCTGGTACTTCTCGTCACACTTGTTTGCACGCTACAGTGTCACCAAGGGCTACAACAACGGCGAGATCAACCGCAGCGGTTCGTTCAACATCAACTACTCGCCCGGTCTGGCATTCCGCAATGGTGTGTTTGACTTGGAGATCAGACCGCGTTACAACTTCCAGACGACGCACAACACCGTACAGACCAGCAACAACCGCAATGTCCACACCTATGGCGGACAGTTCAACGGCACCTACTCGGCACCCTTCGGCCTGGTCATCTCGACCGACCTCAGTTACAGTGCCACCAGCGGTTACAGTTCAGGCTATGATACCAAACAGTGGTTGTGGAACGGTTCGATTGCCTATCAGTTCCTGCGCGACAAGGCTGCAGCCATCACGCTGTCGGTCTACGACATCCTGGGACAGCGCAAGAGCATCAACCGCAACGTCAACGCCAACTACATCGAGGATGTGGCCTACAACTCGCTCACGCGCTACGGCATGATCACCTTCACCTATCGCTTCACCACCTTCAAGAAGGGCGAGCAGCCCAAAGCTAAGGGTGGTGACGATTGGGGGCCTGGCCGAGGTGGCCCTGGCGGTCCTGGTGGCCGTGGCGGATTCGGCGGTGGCCGACGCCCCTTCTAGAACAAGAAATCCCAAAAAATGAACTGCACCCCAAAAGTTAGACACAAAACTTTTGAGGTGCAATTCATTTTTGGGGGATTTTTATTTTGGAAACCATATACGCGTTCTTCACATTCATGTGTTAAACACCAACATTTGGTCGATGATGTGACGGTCGTTGCACAGGCGCGGCACCTTACGCTGGCCACCTAGCTTGCCTGTCGATGCCAGCCAGCGGTCAAATAGCCCCTCACGAGCCACCACCAGTGTGGGAGGCGCAAGAAAGATGCTACCCGCACGCTTGGCCTGATAGTCACTGTTCACGTCCTGCAGGTGACGGTCAACAAGAGTGATAAATTGCTTCATGTCGCTCGGTTCGACGGCAAACTCCACCAGCCATTGATGATGACCACTCTGATGGTCGTCGGCAAAGACCGGAGCCACCGTGTAGTTGAGCACCTCAGCACCCGCTTCACGCGCTGCAGCAGTGATGGCATCATCAGTGTTATGCACCATCACTTCTTCGCCGAAAGCATTGATATAGGCCTTTGTCCTGCCTGCAATTTTAATCTTCACAGGATTAAGTTGCGTCACGGTCACGGTGTCGCCAATGCGATAACGCCACAGCCCATTGCAAGCGGTGATAATGAGTTCATAGGTACGCCCTGGTTGCACTTCCCAGATGGGATACACGTCAGGCTCGGTGCTATCGGCCTGCTCAATAGGCAGGAACTCATAGAACACCCCGATGTCGAGCAGCAACATCATCGCCGTGTCATCCCAATCGGTCTGCACGGCAAAGAAACCCTCGCTTGCATTATAAGTATCCAAGAAGTGCATCTTGCCCATGTCACAGATTGCCTCATACTGCGCACGATAGGGTGCAAAGGCAATACCGCCATGAAAGAACACCTCCAGATTGGGCCACACCTCATGGATGCACGACTTGCCCGTACGCTCCAGCACACGCTTGATTACCGTCAGAAACCACGACGGCACACCACTCAGGTTGGTAATGTTCTCACCTATGCTGGCATCGACCAGTGCCGGCAGTTTCTCGCTCCAGTCGGCCATCAGTGCCACTTGCTTGCTGGGAACACGAAATAAGTTGGCCAGCGGATTGATATTCTGGATGAGTGTAGCGCTCAGGTCTCCCACTTGCACACCGCGCTTGAGGTGCAATTCGTTGGCAAACGAGCCACCCAAGATGAATGCCTTACCGCCAAACAGGCGGCTGTCGGGATTCAGGTTCAGGTAGTGTGCCACCACATCGCTTGCACCCTGATAGTGATTGCGACGCAAGGCCTCACGCGTGATGGGGATATACTTGCTGCGGCCATCGCTGGTGCCCGAGGACTGAGCAAAGTTTAGTGTGCGCCCAGGCCACAACACACCCGCCTCACCATCGACCATGCGCATGATAAGCGAGCGTAAGTCCTCGTAACGATACAATGGAACACGCGAGGCGAAGTCCTCATAGGTGCGACACGTCGAGAAATCATACTTACGCCCAATCTGAGTCAGCGCAGCCGTTTCAACCAGCCGTACCAGTTCGCCCTGTTGCACAGCATCGGCATGCTCGATAAAGCGCGTCTGATCCAACAACCGGTTACGAAAATATCCCTTGACTAGCGGAGTGAAATTCATCGTCAATCTGATTTTGACGCAAAGTTACAATAAATCTCCAATCTGCACAAACAAAAAAACGAGGCACTTATCATTGCAACACCAAGACCTCAATCACAACCCCAAACCCTTAACCTTTAACCCCTAACCCTTAAACAAAAAAGGGAGACACTCCATGAGTGTCTCCCTTAGGGGGCGGTTACCTACTCTCCCACTTTCGCAGTACCATCGGCGTGGTGAGGCTTAACTTCTCTGTTCGGAATGGGAAGAGGTGGAACCCTCACGCTATCACCACCTTGATGCTTTCAGCAGACTTTAGACTTTAGACCTTGGACCTTGGTCTTTCAGTCACCGTCACAGCTGCCGTGATGAGCTGAGATCATCAACCGGGAACGCAAACTCATTCCTTGCCAGACATCCACTGCGCCTGAATCAAGCGATTATTGCTTATCGCTTATCGCCTATAACTTATAGCTACTTGCTGATA
>DGWI01000042.1:17003-107890 GCA_002396085.1 Porphyromonadaceae bacterium UBA4262 | reverse complement strand
ATCCTGCAAAATGACCCATAGGTCAATTTTTCTAAAGAAAATAGTTGTGTAGATTATTTTTTTTGCTTGTCGAGAAATTTTTTGCCAAAAAACCTTTGCGCAATGATTTTTTTAGTAATTTCGCACCGTCATTGAAATATAGAATTAATCTTATTTGGCTATTATATAAATATGGTATACAGATTTATCATCGGCTCGGAAGAGTCTGAGAACTTTAAACTCGAAATCGTCATTGATGCTGCCGACACGTTCATGCGGTTACGCAATGCCATCCTCGATGCGGCTGGCTACAGCAAGGATCAGATGGACAGTTTCTTTATCTGCGATGACGAGTGGAACAACGAGAAAGAAATCACCTACATGGACATGGGCACCGACAGTGACGAGGACATCTGGCTCATGGAGGACACACCCCTAGAAGAACTCGTTGAGGATGAAGGTCAGAAACTCAAGTTTGTCTTTGACTATATGACCGATCGCTACTTCTACATGCGGCTCAAGGAGACGATGCCTGGCAAGTCGCTGGTCGATCCGCTGTGTGAGCGCAAGGAAGGTCGGCCGCCCAAGGAGAGCGTTGACATCGAGGAATTCGTGCCTGTCATACCCAAAGTTGACACTACCATTGAGGAACTGGGCGAAGAGTTCTTCGGCGATGAGGAGTTCAACGAGGAAGAACTCTCAGAGTTTGATGAGATCTCAAGCGACGACTTGTAGTGAGGAGCAACATCAGGCATTGCCAACGAGACTCTCAATAGGCAGGGTCTCGTTATTTTTTGGCAACGTTTTTGCATATTTGATGATAATTGTGTAACTTTGCTTGCTCAAAATGCTTGAACTATGAAACAGACGATAATTCAAATTAAGAAGTTGGCCATTCGTTCACTCATGGCTGTTGGTGCAGTGTTGGGCCTGACCTCATGTCCCAGGAGTGCACAGGAGTGTGTCTATGGCCCGCCGCCTGGGGTGGATACGATGCAGAGCAGAGACACTATTCAGGTGCGCAAGTTGGTCTACGGACCACGACCGATGTATTGGCGCGATACGCTACAGGTGGTTGAGGATGTCTATGGTCCGCCAGTTGAGATGAAAGACACTACCGAACATGGCGATGAGGCACTGCCCGAAAACAACGTAGACTGATGACCACGCGTCAGATTATAGAACTAGAGCGCACACGTCGCGAGCGGCGAGTGCTCGAGAAGTATCATCCGTTGCGGCAACTCTTCTGGGAGTGCACATTGCGTTGCAACCTGGCATGCCGACATTGTGGCAGCGATTGTCGCAAGGAGGCCACGGTGTCCGATATGCCACTAGAGCATTTTGAGCGAGTGCTCGATGATGTGGCCACTATAGCACGCCCTGCCGATGTGTTGGTCAACACGGTGGGGGGCGAGCCACTCGTCAGAGAGGACATCGTCGAGTGTGGCAAGGCCATCACGAGGCGTGGATTTGCATGGGGCACGGTCACCAATGGCGTGCTGCTCGACCAATCCATGCTTGATCGGTTGCTGCAGGCTGGGCTGTGTACCATCGCGGTGAGCCTTGACGGACTGGAAACTGAACACAACTGGTTGCGAGGCAACTCGTTCGCGGGTGCCATGCGCGCTGTTGGATTGCTTGTGCAGACACAACGATTGTTGTGGGATGTCATCACATGCGTCAGTCAGCGAAACTTCGGCACATTGCAGCAGTTCAAGCAATACCTCATTGACCATGGAGTGCGAAAATGGCGCATCTTCACCATCTTTCCACAAGGTCGAGCCAAGAAGAATCCCGAACTCTTCCTCACGCCACAGCAATATAGGCAATTGATGGACTTTATCGCCCTGACGCGCCAACAAGGCGACATTGATTTGTCCTACAGTTGTGAGGGATATCTTGGTGACTATGAGGGGGTGGTCAGGAAGCACATCTATCGTTGCGATGCCGGCACGATGACCGCCTCGGTGTTAGCCAATGGTGACATCAGCGGCTGCATGAGCATCCGTGCCCACTATGCGCAGGGCAATATATATCATGACAGGTTCAGCGATGTGTGGCAGCACCGATTTGAGCAGATGCGCGATCGTCGATGGATGAAGCGTGAACAGTGTGCCGGCTGCAAGGCTTGGGACTGGTGTGTGGGTGGACCCTTCCACTTGCGCGGTGACGATGGCGAGATGTTGCACTGCAATTATCTGACCCTTCAATCCTGACTCGTCACCAATCATAAAATGACAAAACCCCTTCCCTTTCATTCTTTTCACAAAGGGGGAGGGGTTTTCTTGTTGTCACACCAATCCGGTTGCGCTCGGGGAGGTGAACTACTGTCGTGAGAGTGTGGTCTTGGTCAAGCGAAGCACAATTGCACCCTGGCCATCAAGTAGGGCTACCTCGTTATCGTTAATGCGCTTGCAATACTCGGCACGTTCTAGGGCTAGCAACAATGCAGTCTCTGCACCCATGTCTTCGCAACGATTCTCGGTCGAAGTGATGTCCTCAAATTGAATGGCAAAGTCCTTGTAGGTATCAATAGTGATGATGCCATTGATGATGTTGCACCCTGTCTGTCCGTGCAGGGTCTGCATGATCGGGTCTATGACGAGTCGCATGTTTTTTTCCGACACACCCTCGTTGTCAACCTCCTTGACCAGCCATACACCACCCAGCATATCCAGGTTCTGGCGCTTGAGCGTGAGCAATACAGTTCCCTTGTTGTTCATCAAGTTTAGGTATTCAACACCGTAGAGTTGAGTTACGTTGTAGGTGCGCACCTCGCTCAATGTCTTCATGACGGTCCGCTCGCTAGTGGCATTGTGACAAGACTGGTCGGTGGTGATCATGTCCATAAAGGCGATATTCTGCCCGTTCAGTTGAAATCGCCCATTCAAGTCGTTGCAGCCATTGTTACCATATACCTTGTGATTCTGAAAGTCCAGGTACAAGTAGGCACGTTCACGCGTTGAGATTGTCTTTTTGCGCATCGACTCCAGATCCCACTCGCCGTACAACTGTTCGGCAGGATTGGTAATGACCACTGGTTGTGGAGTCTGCTCGACTACCTGCGGCTGCTCGATTTGCACCACGCTTTTCTCATATTTCTTTTTCTTCTTGCGAGCCATTGCTGTGTCGGGTATCAGCAACAGTGCTGCAATCAGTGATATGATAGTCAATTTCTTCATCTTCTCGCTTTGTCTTAAAACAACTTTCAAAATTACTTCTTTTCCACAAAATGTGCAAATTGTAGTACGCATTTAAAGAAAATTTAGTAAATTTGTGGGCACTAACAAGCAATAGAATGACAATCATGGTGAAGGATTTTAAATTCGCTTTAGCCCTACTCATGATGGTGGTGTGTGGACATGCCGATGCTTATCAAGTGGCAGGTGATCACATCCGCTCGCCGTGGGCCGATAGCATCAATGTAAATAACGTGTGGAATGAGTATCCACGGCCACTGATGCAACGTGACCAGTGGCTCAACCTCAATGGACTGTGGGACTATGCCATCACCCCACTGCAAGCCGGCAAACCCACAACTTGGGATGGAAAAATATTGGTGCCTTTCTGCGTCGAGTCGGCGTTGTCAGGTGTTGGCAAGTCGCTTGATGAGAACCATGCTTTGTGGTATCGCACTGCATTTCGCCTGCCGAAAAAATGGAGCAAAAAAGACCTGATAAAACTCAACTTCGGTGCGGTCGACTGGAGTGCCGAGGTGTGGGTCAATGGCACAAAGGTGGGCAATCACACCGGCGGTTACACGGCCTTCAGCCTTGATATCACCAGTGAGGTTGTCCGCAAGGGTGACAACGAGTTGGTGGTGCGCGTGCTCGATGCGACTGATGTTGGCTTCCAGCCCTGTGGCAAGCAGCGAAGCAAGGCACGAGGCATCTGGTACACGCCCGTTAGCGGCATTTGGCAGACAGTGTGGCTCGAACCTGTGCCTCATGCGCACTTTGAGCGCATCTATTGTCATCCCGACATCAAGGCTGGAACGCTCACTGTCGAGGCCCTGTGCAACAACTGGGACAGTGGCACAAGAGAGGTGCGGCTGCTCGATGCCAAGGGCAATGTGGTGGCGCGGGCCGAAGCCGATCTGGGGCCTGTGCTGACCCTGCCCAGACCCGTGCGTCTGTGGACACCCGATGACCCTTATCTCTATGACATCGAGGTCTTGCTCAAGGATAGTAAGGGCAAGGTGGTTGACCGCGTACGTTCTTACTTCGGTATGCGAGAGTTTGGCATGGCTCGTGATGCTGATGGTTTCATGCGCTTCACCCTCAATGGCAAGCCCATCTTCCAGTTTGGGCTGCTCGATCAGGGTTGGTGGCCCGACGGGCTCTATACTGCTCCATCGCCCAAGGCTCTCTATTACGACATCGACAAGACACGTCAGTGGGGCTTCAACCTCATCCGCAAGCATGTCAAGGTCGAGCCTGAATTGTGGTATGCACACTGCGACCGTGCGGGCATCATCGTGTGGCAAGATATGCCCAGTGGCGACTACGACCACGGTCAGCCATGGGATGACTGGGGGCACAGTTATTATCGTGGCTCGGTCGTGTGTCAGCGCAGCCAGCCAAGCATCGACAACTACTATAAAGAGTGGGACGAGATCATCAGTCAGTTTGGTGCTTTCGGCTGCATCGCGTCGTGGATACCTTTCAATGAGGCTTGGGGACAATTCAACACGTGGAGTGTGGTTCAGTGGACCAAGCAACGTGATCCGTCACGTCTGGTCAATCCAGCCAGTGGAGGCAATCTCTACTGTTGTGGCGACATCCTGGATGTGCACAATTATCCCGAACCCAAGTTCTTCTTCGCCGACCCCGACCGCGTGTTGGTCATGGGTGAATATGGCGGCATCGGTTTTCCTGTGGCTGACCACACTTGGGTCAAAAGCGATCAGAACTGGGGTTATATCAAGTTTAACAACACGCAGGAGGTGACCGACACCTACGTCCGCTATGCCCAGATGCTCATTGACTTGGCTCGTGAGCACGGCTATTCGGGTGCCATCTACACCCAGACTACCGATTGCGAGACCGAGGTCAACGGCATCATGACCTACGACCGCCGTGTCGTCAAGATGCATGAGAATCGCATCGCCGACATCAACCGTCAGGTCACCACCGTGTTAAAATAAGTGGCTATCCTCCTCCCACGTGTTGGGCTCAGGGTAGGAGTCTAGGGTAGGAGGTAAATTCTCCATTCTCAATTCAATAAGAGATTCTCAATTTTCAATTTTCAATTCTCAATTAAATAATTAAAAAGTGTTTGCGGCAGATGGATGGCTCAACGTAGCCTTGACAGCATTTTGTGACTTCTTGTGGGCCTATCTCTTGATAGGTGCATTGATTGTGTGTGGACTCTATTTTACCATCCGCACCCGTTTCGTGCAGTTTCGCATGGTGGGCGAGATGGTTCGGCTGTTGGGCGATGCGTCGGGCAACAAGCACAAGCGCATCTCGTCATTTCAGGCGTTCGCCGTTTCGGTAGCGACGCGTGTGGGCACCGGCAACTTGGCGGGTGTGGCGACGGCTATCGCTATTGGGGGTCCGGGTGCAGTCTTCTGGATGTGGCTCATCGCCATCATTGGTGGTGCCACAGCATTTGTCGAGTCGACTCTGGCGCAACTCTACAAGCGACGCGACGGTGAGTCGTTCATTGGTGGACCCGCCTACTATATCTTGCATGGTATGCACTGCCGATGGCTGGCGGTCACATTCGCTGTGCTCATGATTCTCACCTTTGGCTTGTCCTACAACTCGATCCAGAGCAACACCATCTGTAGTGCCATGAACCACGCCTTCGGGTTCGATAACTTGGTCGTGGGCATTATTTTGGCTGCCGTGGGTACGTTCATTGCCTTTGGTGGCATCCGTCGCATCGCCCATGTGAGTAGCGTGCTGGTGCCCGTCATGGCGGTGGGCTACTTTGTTCTGGCGCTCGTAGTGGTGGCGATGAACTATGACAAGATTCCCCATGTCTTCGGCCTGATTGTCAAGAGTGCGTTTGGCCTCGAGCAGTTTGCTGGAGGTTCGCTGGGCGTGACCATGATGGTGGGTATCAAGCGCGGTCTGTTCAGCAACGAGGCTGGCGAGGGGTCGGCACCTAATGTGGCAGCGACTGCCCATGTCTCGCATCCCGTCAAGCAAGGGTTGGTGCAGGCCTTGGGTGTGTATACCGACACATTGCTCGTGTGCTCGTGCACGGCATTCATCATTCTCATCAGTGGACTCTATACCGACCCGTCGCTCAATGGCATAGCCCTCACACAGAGTGCGCTCAACTCCGAGATTGGCAGCACGGGCACTATCTTTGTTGCCATTGCCATTTTCCTGTTCGCCTTCAGCAGCATCATCGGCAATTACTATTATGGCGAGGCCAACATCCGCTTCCTCACCCACAAGCGTTGGGTCGTTACCGTCTTTCGCGTGCTCTCGGGCACGGTGATGGTGATTTTTGGTGCTGTGGCAAGCCTCGAGTTGGTGTGGAGCCTGGGCGACGTGTGCATGGCGCTGCTCACCGCGTGCAACCTGGTGGGCATTGCTTTCCTGGGCAAGTATGCCTTCAAGTTGCTCGATGACTACCGTCGTCAGAAGCGTGCTGGCATCACTAGTCCCACCTTTACCGCCACTCAGTTGCCCGACATCGCCCATGACCTCGATGCCTGGCACGAGAACGCTTAGATAAACATAAAACAGGACTATGACAATAAGGAAAGCAACTCATCAAGTTCAACATCATCAACGCCAACGTCACCAACCCCTCCATCCGCTCCGTCATCTACCAGACCAAGCCCATGTGAACTGTATCCGAGGTGCAATTCCTGCAACTAGTTTTAACCATCTTTTTGCCCCCAATTTGAAATATTTGCACTACTTTTGCAGTTTAGATAAAAAAACAACTCAAACAACTTAAACAACAATTTAGTTTCCAATTATGATCAATATTCCGCAGCTCACTGAACATATCTATGATGTTGTTGGGGCAATCTTTGAGGTTCACAAGGAGTTAGGCCCAGGGCTGAATGAATATGTTTATCAAGAGGGACTTGAGATGGAACTTACTGAACGAAACATTGTTTTTGAGCGTGAGTTGTCATTCCATCCTTCCTATCATGGAAATAAAATGGATGCTATGTTCAGAATTGATTTTCTATGTAAAGGGGATATTGTGGTTGAGTGTAAGTCTGTTGCAGAAATACTACCAGTCCATTATGCCCAATTGTTCAATTACATGCGTTTGTTGAAGGCATCTTGTGGTATTATAGCGAACTTTGCAGATACTACAGCACACATAGGGCGTTATTTCTTAGATACAGAAATGAAATGTATCTACTATGCTAATGGTAAGAAAGTTCGATAATTATTTCGCTTGCGATGGATTGTTTTGTTGTATTAGTTGTTTAAGTTGTTTTTAATTTTCACAGATGAAGCGAATAACCACATATATCTTGTTGTTGCTGGCGGCTGTGGCCGTACAGGCGCAAATCAACACTGAGCAGGTGATGCGCATCGGGCGCAACTCGCTCTACTTTGAGGACTATGTCCTCTCCATCCAGTATTTCAACCAGGTCATTAAGGCCAAGCCCTTTTTGGCCGAGCCATACTTCTATCGCGCTGTGGCCAAGATCAACCTCGAGGACTACCAGGGTGCCGAAGCCGATGCCTCACTGGCCATCGAACGCAACCCATTCATCGTCGATGCCTATCAGGTGCGCGGCGTGGCGCGACAGAATCTGCGCAACTTTGAGGGTGCCATTGCCGACTATGACCGAGGCTTGGAACTCATGCCCGAGGAGAAGATCTTCTTGATGAACCGTGCCGTGTGCCACGACGAGTTGAAGCACTTCGACGAGGCACAGGCAAGCTACGACCGGCTGCTCAAGTTGGATCCCAAGAACGACCGCGCTTACCTGGGATTGGCTCACCTCAACCTGGCCCGCAAGGACTCGACTGCCGCGCTGCTCAACCTGGCGCGGAGCATCGAATTGTCGAAGAACAACGCTAGCGCCTACGTCATGCGCGCCGAGATTGAGATGCGCAGCCAGCGGGATTACGAGGCAGCACTGGCCGACATGAATGAGGCCATCAAGCTCGAGCCTAACTATGCCGGCTATTTTGTCAATCGTGCCTACATGAAATATCACCTCGACGACTACTTCGGGGCCATGGCCGACTATGACTACGCCGTGAGCCTTGACCCCAACAACATGGAGGCGCACTTCAACCGCGCACTGCTCCAGGCCGAGGTGGGCGAGAACAATAAGGCCATCGACAACTTTGGCAAGGTGCTGGAGCGCGACCCGCAGAACTTCATGGCACTCTACAACCGTGCCATGCTCTATATGCGCACAGGCCAGTACCGCAAGGCTATCGGCGACATGGATCGCGTGCTGGAGAAGTATCCCAAGTTTGAGGCAGGCTACATGGCGCGCGGCGGTGCCAAGCGGCAACTTGGCGACCTCAAGGGCGAGAAAGCCGATTACGACCGTGCTCTGGCCATCTTCAAGAGCAAAAAGACCCGAGTGAGTGACTTCAACCCCGCCGAGGTCGAGGCCGAAGCTGCCGTGAAGCGTGCCAAGGAGAGAGCCGAGATGGGATTTGTCGACGAGCCGGAGACTCAAGACGAGATCATGGCACGATTTAACGAACTACTCACCGTCGCGCCCGAGAACCCCATCAAGCCTGAGTATGACAACAAGCAACGAGGCCGCATCCAGAATAGCAATGTCGAGGTCGAGCCTGAGCCCATGGTGCTGCTCACCTACTATGTGCGCGACAACAAACTCAACGGCAACACCTATTATATGCGCGAGATAGCCGAGGTCAACGACAGCCGACTGCTGCCTGCCACCCTGTCGCTCGTCAGTGGTGACCAGCGTCTGGCCGAGGCTGAAATTAATCGTCACTTTGCCAGCATCGAGTACTACAACAGTCTGCTGGCGGGTGCCAAGCCCCGCGCCGTCGACTACTTTGCCCGTGCCATGGACTACCTGATGGTGCGCAATCCCGAGGCCGCCATAGCCGATGCCGACCGTGCCATTGCCGCTAGTCCCGAGTTCACTCTGGCCTATTTTCTGCGGGCCAATGCCCGCTATATGCGCTATCGCATGGCGCAGAGTGGGGCAGAGGTCGATGCACTCACCACCGCCGATGTCAAGGCACAGGCGATGCTCCACCAGCGCGAGGATGCCGAGGCACTGCAGCAGATGGTGGCTGACCTTGACCAGGTGCTCAAGCGCTCGCCCAAGAATGTCTATGCCCACTTCGACAAGGGCAACGCCTATATGCTCATGGGCGACTACACAAGTGCCATAAGTTCGTTTACCAGTGCTCTAGAGGTCAAGCCCGACTTAGGCGAGGCATACTATAACCGTGGCTTGATGTATCTGCGACTGGGCAACAAGCCACTGGGCGTGGCCGACCTCAGCAAAGCCGGCGAGCTGGGCATCCTGCCCAGTTACAACGTCCTCAAACGCATGACCAAATAAAAACTGTTGCGTGGGCCTCGGTTCTGCCGAGGCCAATTTTTTGTATTACCTTTGCACTCAAAGTCGGGTGGAAAATGTGCGCTACTATCCAAAAAGTCGGCAGGAAAATGTGTGCAAATCACTTAAAAGTCGGTAGGAAAACGTGTCGATATGTATAGGCGAAAGATAGAAAGCATATTCCAGTCTTGGCTGGCTAACCCCTCACACAAACCTCTTGTTGTGAAGGGTGTCAGACAATGCGGTAAAACCAGCAGTGTTGTTGCCTTTGCTAGTAAACACTTCAAGAATGTTGTGTACCTGGATTTTCGTGAGCATCCTGATTATAAAAAGTTTTTCACTCCCAATCTTGAAGTGGATTCAATTGTCATGCGTCTTACTGCGGCAATGCCTGACGTTGAGATTGAGGCACGGAATACTTGCTTTATCTTTGACGAGATACAAGATTGCCCTCGTGCACGAGGTTCACTGAAGTATTTCCATTTAGATGGTCGATACGATGTCATGTGTGCTGGCTCTTTGCTTGGTGTCAATGGTTATAAGACTTCAAGAGAAAAAACTGAGGACGATGAGGCTTCCATTCCAGTTGGTTTTGAGGAAATTGTCAATATGTATCCTATGGACTTTGAAGAATGGCTGTGGGCTAATGGCATCAAGGACATGGATATTGAATACCTTAGGAAATGCCTTGTCAATGAAACTCCGGTTGAGGAGTCGCTTTATGACCGATTTCGCAACCTGCTTAATCAGTATATAATTGTTGGAGGCATGCCCGAAGTTGTCACAACTTTTGTTGAGACTAGACAAGTAGGGAAGGTGCTTGCTGTACAGAGGCGAATCGTTGATGATTATAAATCAGATATGGTGAAATATGCCATGCCAACAGACAAGTCTCGGATACGTGAATGTTTTGAATCAATACCTGCACAACTGTCGCGAGAGTATAAGAAGTTTGTTTACACCGTGGTCAGACTAGGTGGCAGAGGACGCGATTATGCGGGCAGTTTGCAGTGGATTGAAGATGCGGGTATTATACGCAGGTGCTATAATATAATGATTACCGAACTGCCACTGGATGGAAACCGAGTTCAGAGTGAGTTCAAGGTTTATATGGCCGATATCGCTTTGCTTGTCTCGATGCTGGAGGATGGCACGCAGTCAAGCATCCTCGAGGGTAACCTTTTCACTTACAAAGGGGCCATTATCGAAAACCTTGTGGCTGACATCTTCGGAAAGATGGGACGCAAATTGTATTATTATCATAAAGACGGTGGTGTGGAACTCGATTTCCTCATCCGTTATAAGGGCTATTGCACTCCAGTCGAATGTAAGGCCGTCACTGGCAATGCCAAGTCTTTGCGCACTGTACTGAACCATCCCGATAAGTATCATGTCGCGAGTGCGATTAAATTGGGCGACTACAATGTTGGTCGCAATGGACAACTATTGACCTTGCCTTTGTTTATGGCTTTTCTGTTGACAGAGGTGTAGAAACTCTTTTTTCTCAAAAAAATGCCCTCGCGCTGTTGCAAAATCTTCATTCACTACGTCTATACAGGTGAAAGCGCTTTATTAACTGAATGTGTAACCCAATAGACCAACAAAAACGATGAAGAAAATTTTACTGACTATAGCGCTGGCGCTTACTGCCTGCATGTGGACGACGGCCGAGACTGTCGATGAGTTCATCACAACGATGAAGAACGACACAACTGTCGAGTGCGTCGAACTAACTCCTGATATGCTCAGGGCGATAGTGCAACAGCAGATGGCGCAAGGGGCTGTGCCGAACGATACGGCATTGAAGATACTGCAAGGGGCCAGGACCATACAAGTTCTGGACGGTAAACTTCCCGAAGCGAGCGATGCAATCAATGCATTCAAGGAGCGTCTGGCTGCACTCACGGTCGACGGTCTCGATGAGATGGTCAGCACCAACGAGAAGGGCGAATTTACCCGCGTGTGGATGCAGGTCGAGGGCGACAAGTGCACCATGATACTTGTGGTCACCGCCGACGAGGCCGACCACGACTGGCAAGTGGTGAAGTTGTGCTGCGACATCACCATGGACGAGAACTTCAATCTCAACGACTTGATTCACCTGAATTGATGGACACTTGTGAGTTCAAACGGCGTTTCTTGCCACTTAACCGCAGGCTCTATCGCATGGCATGGTCATTGACCCACAATGTGCAGGATGCCGAGGACCTGGTGCAGGAGGCATACTGCCGGCTGTGGCGTAAACGCAACGATTTGTCATCAATTGACAATGACGAGGCCTACTGCGTGAGGTTGCTCAGGAATCTCTACTACGATGGAAGGCGCATGGCCAGCGCGCGAGAGGTGGATGTTGGTCCACCTGACAACCTGCAACTGCCTGCCACCGACGATGTGCAGCGCGACATCGAGCGAACCGAGGCGGCCGAAGCCCTGCACCGCATCATCGGCACGCTTCCCGACCGGCAACGCGACATCATCACCCGTCGTGATCTGTGCGACGAGTCCTTTGCCGACATTGCCACAGACTTGCAGATGCCCGAGGGCAGTGTGAGAACATTGCTGAGCCGTGCTCGGCTGAAATTGAAAGAACAATTCTTAAACTGGATGAACAATGACGACCCAAGAGATTAGCACCCTGCTGAAACACTATGAAGAGGGGATTACTACCGAGGCACAGGAGCATGAGTTGCGCCAACTGGCTGCCGCTAGAAGTCTGCCAGACGAGTGGAACGAGTATTTTGCTGCCCTTGATGCGGCTGTTGAGGTGCCCGATGGATTGCAGCAGCGGCTAGAGGCACGCATCGATACACTTGATGCAACTCGGCAGATGAGGCACCGCCACTGGTGGCGGCGTGTGGCTGGCATCGCGGCAACTGTGGCCATTCTGCTCTCGGTCGGACTCTATGTTCACAACCAGCGTCAAACCCAGACGTTGCTCAACCAGGACACTTATACCGACCCTCAGGCTGCATACAACGAGACCGAGCAGGTGCTCACGCAACTGGCCAACCAACTGAACAAAGGCGGAGAGGGCGTTGATGCCCTCAAGCAAATGTCTGATATTCTAAACTCTAAATCTTAATTCCCAATTCTTAATTTTTAATTCTTAATTCTTAATTATGAAAAGATACATCATCATCGCTCTGACCATGCTCATTATGGTCACGGCAAGTGCCCAAGAAGCCATCTTCAAGAAGTATGCCGGGCAAGAGGGCATCAGTGTGGTCAACATATCCAAGTCGATGCTTAGTCTCATGTCAAGCAAGGCAAAAGGCAACAAGAAGATCAAAGATCTCGGTGCAAAACTCGAACGCATACGCATCCTCTCGTGCGAGAGCAAGTCGCTTGTGCCCAAGGTCAAAAAAGATGCCATGCAGTATGTGGGCAAGAAAGGATATGAAGAAATCATGAGCACCCAGGAAGGGGGCGAGCAAGTTTACATCTTGCAGCATGCACTCGGCGGCAACAACTACGAGTATGTCGTGCTGAGCATTGAAAAGGATGAGGTGAGTCTCATCAACATCATTGGTCACCTCACCATTGACGAGATTAAGTCTATCTCGCAGATGTGACAACTGCAACAACTTGTTGTGCAGGCCTCGGTGCAGCCGGGGCCTGTTTTTTGCCGTAAAATCACAAAAAACGATAGTATCGCAAATAATTCTTCATTCTGCATTCACAATTCTCAATTTTTTGTATTACCTTTGCACGATATTTTAAAATCAGTGTCGTGCCGTCCGTAGGGCACGGCCTTAACATTATGATATTATAGCAATGATTAACATTAAATTTCCAGATGGAAACGTCAAGCAATTTGAGGTAGGCACCACGCCCCTGCAGATTGCCGAGAGCATTAGCGCCGGGCTGGCTCGTAACATCCTGGCTGCTTCGTTGAACGATGAGGAATGGGACATCGCACGCCCAATTGACCACGATGGCGACATCAAGTTCTTCAAGTGGGAGGATCCCGAGGGCAAACACGCCTTCTGGCACACATCGGCACACTTGTTGGCCGAGGCATTGCAGGAACTCTACAAGGGTATCCAGTTTGGTATCGGTCCTGCCATTGAGAACGGGTTCTACTATGACATCGACCCGGGCGAGAACACAATTACTAGCGCCGACTTCCCCAAGATTGAGAAGAAGATGGCCGAACTCGTGGCCCGCAAAGAAGAAGTGGTGCGCCGCAGCATCAGCAAGGATGACGCGCTCAAGTTCTTCGGCGACGGGGGACAGACCCTCAAGTGTGAACTCATCAGCGAACTCGAAGACGGACACATCTCTACATACACCCAGGGCAACTTCACCGACTTGTGCCGTGGGCCGCACATCCCTACCGTCGCACCCATCAAGGCTGTGAAGATCCTGTCGTTGGCAGGTGCATACTGGCGCGGCGATGAGAAGCGCCAGCAATTGGTGCGAGTCTATGGTATCTCGTTCCCCAAAAAGTCGATGCTCGACGAGTATCTCGTTCTGCTCGAGGAGGCCAAGAAGCGTGACCACCGCAAGATTGGTAAGGAGATGGAACTCTTCGCTTTCTCGCCCAATGTGGGGGCTGGTTTGCCACTGTGGCTGCCCAAGGGTGCTGCTCTGCGCAACCGACTGCAGGATTTCTTGGCCAAGATTCAGAAGAAGTATGGCTACCAGCAGGTTATCACCCCGCACATCGGCAACAAGTTGCTCTATGTGACCAGTGGTCACTACGCCAAGTATGGCAAGGATTCGTTCCAACCCATCCATACACCCGAGGAGGACGAGGAATATCTGCTCAAGCCCATGAACTGTCCTCACCACTGCGAGATCTACAAGACTGCACCCCGCAGTTATCGAGATCTGCCCTTGCGACTGGCCGAGTTCGGAACGGTCTATCGCTATGAGCAGAGTGGCGAGTTGCACGGACTGACCCGTGTGCGTAGTTTCACGCAGGATGATGCACACTTGTTCTGCACACCCGACCAACTCAAGCAGGAGTTCCTAGGAGTGATGGACATCATTTCGTTCATTTTCCGCATCTTCGGCTTTGAGTACGAGGCACAGATCTCGCTCCGCGATCCCAATAACCCCGGCAAGTATGTTGGCAGTGATGAGAACTGGGAGAAGGCCGAGCGTGCCATCATCGAGGCTTGTGAGGAGAAGGGACTCAAGGCTCGCCAGGAGACTGGTGAGGCTGCATTCTATGGTCCCAAACTTGACTTCATGGTCAAGGATGCACTGGGCCGTCGCTGGCAGTTGGGCACCATTCAGGTCGACTACAACCTGCCCGAGCGCTTCGGTCTGGAGTACACTGGAGCCGACAACCTCAAGCATCGTCCGGTGATGATTCACCGAGCTCCCTTTGGCTCGTTGGAGCGCTTTGTGGCCGTGCTTCTTGAGCACACTGCCGGCAAGCTGCCGTTGTGGCTCGTGCCCGACCAGTGTGTCGTGCTGCCCATCAGCGAGAAGTACAACGACTATGCTCACCACGTCTGTCAGGTGCTTGACGAGAACAATGTCCGCGCCATCGTTGATGATCGCAACGAGAAGATTGGCAAGAAGATACGTGACAACGAGCTCAAGCGCATCCCATATCTGCTGATTGTGGGTGAGAAAGAAGCTGCTGCCGAAGAAGTTTCTGTAAGAAAACAGGGCGAAGGTGATCAAGGTTCGAAAAAAATTATTACCTTTGCAGCCGATATTAACACCGAGGTGGCTGAGATGACCAGGTTTTGACAAGGTCAAGGCTTGATTGTCAGTCGCTTATGGTCAATATTCACACTTAAAATTACTTGATGGAGAAAAAACCATTCTGGACGGGACCCAAGCGTCCTTCGGCCCCTGCGGGCGGAAATGCTGGCCGTCGCAACAATGACCGTCGTCGTGGCGGCAAAAACAATGACAAGGACAGCCATGCCATCAACGAGCAGATTCATGCCCGTGAGGTGAGGCTTGTCGGCGACAATGTTGAGGAGGGCATTTACCCCACTCAGCGTGCACTCAAGATTGCAGAGGAGCAGGGAATGGACCTGATTGAAATTGCACCCATGGCTCAACCGCCAGTGTGCAAAATCATGGACTACCAGAAGTTCCAATACCAGCAGCGCAAGCGTCTCAAGGAGCAAAAGGCCAAGTCGACCAAGGTGGTCGTCAAGGAAATACGCTTCGGGCCACAGACCGATGAGCATGACTATAACTTCAAGCTCAAGCATGCCATTGGATTCCTCCAGGAGGGATGCAAGGTCAAGAGTTATGTCTTCTTCAAGGGCCGCTCTATCCTGTTCAAGGAGCAAGGCGAAGTCCTGCTCCTGAGATTTGCCAACGATCTTGAGGAGTATGGCAAGGTCGAGCAGATGCCTGTGCTCGAAGGCAAGCGCATGACCATCATGCTCTCGCCCAAGAAGGCTCCCGCCAAGAAGAAAGACGCTCCAGCAAGTACTGAGGCTAAGGAGCAGCAGACCTCTCAGGAATCGGATTGAGACCGAAAACCGATAACTGAAGACTCAAAACCGAAAGAAAAAGGGGCATCAGGCTTGGTAAGTGCCTGGTCCCCGGTAATTAATAACTCTATTTTTTAATAACAAACAAAATGCCAAAAATTAAAACTAATTCCGGTGCCAAAAAAAGGTTCACCTTTACCGGAACAGGGAAGATTAAAAGAAAACATGCTTACAAGAGTCACATCTTGACCAAGAAGACCAAGAAGCAGAAGAGAAACCTCACCCGCGTCAGCATTGTCGATGTCGACAACCTGAAGTCGGTGCGTCAGTTGCTCGTCAAGTAATCACACTGGCCGAATAACTTTTTCTCACTTTTAATCCGCAGAGATTTTTATCATTTTTCTATTAACCGATTGCCCAGCCCAAAGCGCATCGCTCCGTGTGAGACAGTGCCGCTGGCAGTCACAACTGTTTAAAAAATGCCAAGATCAGTTAATCACGTTGCTTCAAGAGCAAAACGCAAGAAAATTTTAAAACTTACAAGAGGTTACTTTGGCGCTCGCAAGAACGTCTGGACTGTTGCCAAGAACACCTGGGAGAAGGGTCTTACCTACGCTTATGCTGACCGTAAGAAGAAAAAACGCAACTTCCGCTCGCTGTGGATCCAGCGCATCAACGCTGCCGCACGCATGGAAGACCTCTCTTACAGCAAGCTCATGGGCATGATTCACAAGGCTGGTATCGAGATCAACCGCAAGGTGCTCGCCGACCTGGCTATGAACAACCCCGAGGCTTTCAAGGCTATCGTTGAGAAGGCCAAGAACGCTTGAACTTGATAAGCAATTGCTTAACCTCGAAAAAACACTCCATTATTGCAATGGGGCGTTTTTTTTCGCCAGAATTCTTGCACGGTTCACCGAAAAGCAGTAATTTTGCAATGGATTTCTAAGTTCAAAGTCACAGACCACACCAAAGTAGATTGGGATACTCTTCAAATTTTTATGAAATGCCGAGATCGGTATTCATGCTAATGGCGGGCCTCAACCATTTGGTGTTCACATGTTGAACCGGAGGATTACAAAGGTATGAATGCTCTCAAATCCTGTTTTTTTCGGAGTTTCATCACATCCTTTGGTGTGGCTTTTCATGAACGAGGGTTGGTGTCATCGTGGCATCAGCCCTTGTTTTTTCGCTATATGAAGTTTTTTTGCGACTTTTTGTGGGCACCAAACGCTTTTTTTATTACCTTTGTAGATTAAAACTACATTTGTTATGCAGCAAACTAGCAAGCAATACGACCAAGTTATCGAACAGTGCCGGCAGTTGTTCGTCAACAAGATGAAGGACTACGGACCCTCTTGGCGAATTCTCAGACCTCGATCGGTAACCGATCAGATTTTCATCAAGGCTAAACGAATCCGCACGCTTGAAATCAGCCAGACATCAATGGTGGGCGAGGACATGTGGCCAGAATTTATCGGAATAATCAACTATGGCATCATTGGCCTGATTCAGTTGAAATTGGGCTTCAGTGATGTCATCGACATTGACAAGAAGCGCGCTCTACAACTTTACGACAAGTATATTGCTGAGACCAAGCAACTCATGATAGCCAAGAACACCGACTATGGTGAGGCGTGGAGAGATATGCGTGTGTCAAGTTACACCGACTTGATACTCACTAAGATACAGCGTACCAAGGAGATTGAGAATCACAACGGAGAGACACTGGTGAGCGAGGGCATTGATGCCAACTACCAGGACATGATCAATTATGCTGTCTTTGCACTCATCAAGCACAATGAGCAACAACAAGGCTGATAACATCGAGCGTCAACCCATGGTTGTCGTCATCATGGTGCTTATCATGCGCCTTGTCATTGGCGGCACATTTATTTTCTCGGGGTTTGTCAAGGCAATAGACCCGTGGGGCACCATGTACAAGGTCACAGAGTATCTCATGACCCTGGGGTGGGAGGCGATGGCCGAGCAAGCGTTGTTCATTGCCTTCGCGTTGCCGGTCATTGAACTCTTATTAGGAGTAGCCATCCTGTTCGGAGCCTATCGGCGCAGTGCCCCCATTGCGGTACTGGTGATGATGGCATTCATGTTGCCGCTCACGTTGTGGTTGGCAAAGACTAATGCTGTACCCGACTGCGGGTGCTTCGGCGATGCGCTTGTGCTCACCAACTGGGCAACATTCGGCAAGAATGTTTTTCTCACATTAGGTGCAGTTTTTTTGCTCATGTTGGGTCGCAGAGTGCCTGGTGTCTTTGGACCGGCAGTGCAGTGGATGGTCATGGCTGCGACATTCTTGGCGACAATGGCCATTGCATTGCCAGGCTACTTCACCCAGCCCATGATTGATTTCAGACCTTACAAACTTGGAACGAAGCTTGTGAGCGCACAACCATCGGTCAGTGGTGATGACTACCTATTTATATATGAGAAGGACGGTCAACAACATGAGTTCACCATCGACAGCCTGCCTGACGAGGAAGATGGATGGACTTTTGTGGATAGGCGTGAAGTGGAGAAAAAAACACCAGTGGCTGGCGAGAGAAACCGAACCTTGGCCGTTACTGACCATGGTACTGATGCGGCCGACGAAGTCCTCGACAACGACAAGTTGCTGCTGTTGCTCTTCCCCGATCTTCCGCAGGTGAGCATCGCCACTACATTCGTTATTAACGAACTCAACGACAAGGCTCTGGCTCAGGGAGCTAAGGTCTATGGTCTCACCAGTGCCAGCGATGGACAGATTGCCGAGTGGACCGATGTGTCGATGGCCGAATATCCCATGCTGGTGGCCGATGACTCCGACATCAAAATGATGGCGCGTGGCAATCCGGCAGTGGTTTATCTAGAGAACGACTCTATCAGGTGGAAACGGACACTGGGCTCAATCAGTGCTGACGTCATCCATGACAACGCGGTAAGCATCAGTCGTATGGGCGACGACATGCGTCCAGTCGATTACCTCAAGCGCATAGGTTTCTTCTATGTTCTCGCATTGCTGGCCATCCTGGTGCTCAACCGCACCCATCTGCTTGTGCGGCCACTTTTCACCCGCCGCCACTCCTCTAGTAAAACTAGTGACTCTAGTTTATCTAGCGATTCGAGCAAAGAATAACTCAATATACTAACCCCTCAAAAAAACATTAAAGAAAATGAGAAAAAACATTGTAGCAGGCAACTGGAAGATGAACACCACCGTACCCGAGGGCGTTCAGTTGGCTAAGGAAGTGTGCATGGCTGTCTCGCAGACACCAGGCATCAAGTGTGATGTGATCGTGGGTGTGCCGTTCACTCACCTCACTGCCGTCAACGAGGTTATTGACAAGAACTATGTGGGTCTTGCAGCCGAGAACTGTGCCGACCATGTCAAGGGAGCATACACTGGTGAGGTGTCGGCACCCATGGTGGCATCGACTGGTGCCAACTACGTCATTCTGGGCCATAGCGAGCGTCGTGGCTACTACAACGAGACTATCGACATGCTCAAGACTAAGGTTGATCTCGCACTTGAGGCAGGTCTGAAGGTGATCTTCTGCTGTGGCGAGAGCCTCGATGAGCGCAAGGCCGGTACACACTTCGATGTCATCAAGAAGGAGATTGTGGGCTCGCTCTTCCACCTCACAGCCGAGCAGATGGCCAACATTGTCATCGCCTACGAGCCCATCTGGGCCATTGGCACTGGCGAGACCGCCACTTCCGACCAGGCACAGGAGATCCACGCCTTCATCCGCGGCCTGTTACGCGACCAGTATGGCGAGCAGGTGGCCGACGACACCACCATCCTCTATGGTGGCAGTTGCAAGCCCAGCAATGCGCCCGAACTCTTCGCCAAGCCCGACATCGACGGCGGTCTCATCGGTGGAGCATCGCTCAAGTGCGCCGACTTTATGGGTATCGTGACAGCATTCTGATGATCCCGCTTTTGCGGTTATTTAATAAAAATTTGGTCACAATGATAAAATGTGCTATCTTTGTGGCCAAATTTATTATTGTAAAAGAAATGGCTCTTTACAGACACATTCGCATCGTTGTCGTGGCTTTGCTGGTCATGACTGTCGTCGCCGTCAGTGCGCAGTCCAAGGGCGATATCACCGCACGCATCAACCGCAAGGCAAATGTCTCGGTCAAGGCGCCCGCTGGATTGGCTACACGGAGCAACAACGAACTCAACAGCGACAACACCAGCAAACGCTCGAGCAAGAACGATGAGGTCGACGCTACCAACCTCGACGACGTTAAAGACAAGAAAGAAGACAAGAAGGATGACAAGCGAGAGGAAAATCGTCCTCCCAAGCGCAGCCACACCACCCAGCAGTCCATACAGGCACGTGGCGTGGGCTATCGCATCCAGGCCTTCAGCGCCAACAATAGCAATAACGGTAAAGTTCAGGCGCAACAACGCGCTAGAGCGATTGCTATGAGGTTTCCACAATATCGTTCCTACATCAGTTACAACGCGCCATCGTGGCGACTGCGCATCGGTGACTTCAAGAGCCAGGAAGATGCACAGAAGGCGCTTCAGCGAGTGCGTGCAGCATTCCCCGCCTATGGCCGCGAGATGATTATCGTCCGTGACCGCATTAACGTTTGGGGTAATTAATCTTTTTCAATTGACAGAATGAAAAGCATCAATATGGATCCAAAACTCGTCGAGCAAATCGCCGAGCACTACCGCGCCATCATCCAACTCATCGGTGAGGACCCCGAGCGTGAGGGACTCAAGAAAACACCAACACGAGCTGCCAAGGCCTTGCTCGAGAACACTCGTGGCTATGCCGAGCAACCGGCACAAATTCTTCGTGCAGCCATGTTCGAGCACGACGGCAGCGAGATGGTTATCGTCAAGGACATTGAGTTCTATTCGCTGTGCGAGCACCACCTGTTGCCATTCTTTGGCAAGGTCTCTATCGGATACATCCCCTGTGGCAAGATTGTTGGGCTGAGCAAGTTGGGGCGCATCGTCGACTCATTTTCTCGACAGTTTCAGGTGCAGGAGCGTCTCACAGCCGAGATTTGCAACCTGCTCAGTCAGGAACTTTCTGGCGACATCATTGTTGTCTGCGAGGCCGAGCACATGTGCATGAAGATGCGTGGCGTCGAGAAGCAGGGTGCTACGACCGTGACCATGCACTATAGCGGGGAGTTTGAGCAAAATCTGGCACTACGAAGCGAGTTTTTAAGTCTTATCAAGTAAAAAATCCATAATTTCTGATTTTTTTCAGCAAAAAATTTTGCCAGTTCAGATTTTAGCAGTAATTTTGCATCCGCGTTTGGGAAATAACCCATGCGCAACCAAGATTGCGACAGTAGCTCAGTTGGTAGAGCGCGACCTTGCCAAGGTCGAGGTCGCGGGTCCGAGTCCCGTCTGTCGCTCAACAAAGGTCTTTTAAATGGTGATTGCGACAGTAGCTCAGTTGGTAGAGCGCGACCTTGCCAAGGTCGAGGTCGCGGGTCCGAGTCCCGTCTGTCGCTCAATTTTCTTGCGACAATAGCTCAGTTGGTAGAGCGCGACCTTGCCAAGGTCGAGGTCGCGGGTCCGAGTCCCGTTTGTCGCTCAATTTTTACATGTTGATTTTTGTCCAGGTGGTGGAATTGGTAGACACGCTACTTTGAGGGGGTAGTGGCCGTAGGGCTGTGTGAGTTCGAATCTCATCTTGGACACAATGCAAGCCGCTGAATGTTCAGCGGCTTGTTTGTTTTAATATCCACCTGGCGAGAATGCTTCAGGAGGGGTGAGTTGCCGTGTGGTTTGCAAAATCTTGGGCCAAATGCTTGCAAACTTCGAGAATTATCACGAAATTTGCAAAAAAGTTGTGTGTTGCAGTAATTCTGTTTTCCACAACTCCGTTACTTAAACAAACTGATTGCTTTGCTTGACAAGATAAAACAACTGATTGACTATTGTTTGAATAAGTACGCGTGGCTGTTGTCGCTCGTACTGAAAATCAATGTTGTACGTCTCGACAAAGAAAAATATACGTGCAAGGTGGTGCGTCGTTTCTATCGTGACGACGCGGATGAGGTGTGTGGCAAGGCTCTGGCGACGTCATTGTCCAGCGTTCTCACCGACACGCAGAAGCAAAAGCAGTACAAAACGATAAAACGTACTTTCGGCTCAATGATATTCCTGATGTCGTTCTTTTCTTGCTTCCCCAATAGCATCTTGGGGATAGTGATTGCATGTGCCATCGACATTGCGTTCTTCCAGGCATGCCTCTACATGGCTATGCAGCGCATACTCCTGCTATATGGCACAGCCGACGACGAGCATGCCGATGAGACCAAGTCGATACAGAAGGTCGTTTCTATCGAGAGTTCGGGGCTAATGTTGGGCAAGTACCCGTTGTTGCAGAAGATGAAAAGTGTGATGGGATGGCTGGGGCGCCAGCTTGTCAAGCGCATTGGTCCCAAGTACATAGCCAAGGCATCCCGGGCCGCCTTTATCGTGTTGCGCCGCCAGGGAATCAAGTGGTTCTCGATCGTCATTGCCAAGGAGAAGGTAGACATGGTATTCAGCCTAATTGTCCCTGTGACCTGCGCATTAATAGCCGGAATCGTGTCGGTGATCATCTTCATTCCTATGTGCAGCAAACTCCGCAAACACCTCATTAACAACTCTACTGCTCTTGATTCAAATTTCATTGAACCCACGTTATGACCGAATGTCATCGCCCAAAATTATGTGTTGCTGAAGGGCTGCAAAAATCCCCTCTGCTTCACCCACAAAGCAGAGGGGATTGATAGGGTAGGGGGTGTTACTGGAAGGCGTTCTCGCTGAGGCCCTTGCCGCCGATGGCGAGGTCCTTCATGTAGGCGGGAACGGGCTTGCCCAGATACTTGTCAACATAGATCTTGGCTAGGTACTGACCGAGCATGAAGCCATGACCACGCAGACCGGTGAGCAGTCCAACCTCGGGGTCGATGATGTAGCGTGGCTCGATGTAGTAGCCCGCCCAGACGGCATGGAAGCCGACCTGTGCCAGATTGGGAATCCATTGGGCGAACATCTCGCTCACCACCTTGAGGAAGGCCTGGCTGTTGTACTTCAGGTTCTGGCGTGTCTCGTAGGCGTCGCAGTCGGGCGACGCACAGCCGATGATCTGCCCTGTGTGTAGGAATTGCTGCCCATAGACGGCATTGAAACCCTTGTAGTGACGGCGGTCAATGATCATGTCGAGCGAGTCGCCATTGACACCCAGGTTGGGCAGACGGCGCGTGATGAATGCCTGGTGCTTGACGGGATAGAGTTGCGTGTCGATGCCCAGCATGTCGGCAAACTTCTCCGAACCCCAGCCCATAGCGTTGACAAAGTGGTCGCACGTGTACTCGACATAGTGCTTGTCGTGGCGGCGCACCAACACACGGTACTTGTCGCCCACACGCTGCACGTGCAGCACCTCGCAGTCCTCCAGCACCTGTCCGCCGTGCTGCTTGCCCACGGTGCGCACATAGTCGATGGTGCGTCCCGGCGTGGCCTGCCAGCAGTTCTCCGAGATCAAAGCGTGGCTGTAGGTGTTGTCGTTGGGATTCCAGTAGGGCGAAATCTTGGTGGCGAAGTCCTTGCGGTCGATCATGTAGGCCTCGCTCCAGGCGCGTGACGCGTCGAGCGAGCGATAGGTCTCGTCGTCGTGCACAAGGTTGACATATCGGGTCATCTTCAGGTCGATGTTGCAGTGCGCCTGGTCGTCACGGAAGATCTCCAAGTTGTGCATAGCAATATCGCTGATGTCGGGGTTGGAGAAAGCGGGACGACCGCCACCGATGCAGCGCCATGTCGAGCCACGGTCATAGTTGACCAGGATAGTGCGCTTGCCAGCCTCGGCAAAGTAGCGGAACGCCGCACTGCCGGCCATGCCGCCGCCAGCCACGATGACCTCGGTCTCGGCCTTCTCGATGACCGAACCGTGCTCAAAGACAAAGGTCTCCCGTGTCTCGCCATTGTACACATCGCCCAGCGTGACCTGGTTGGCCAGCGGGGCGCGCGGTGTACTGTCGCCTGTCACCTCGATGCCGTGGGCGCGCAGCATCTGCTTGGCGCGCGACACGCATCGCTTGCCGCGACAGGGCCCCATGCCCATGCGGGTGGTGTGCTTCAGTTCGTCCACCGAGATGAACTTGCGGTCGCCAATCAGGGCGAGCAGTGTCTTCACATCCACATCCTCGCAGTGGCACACATAGGCCTTGCCCTCCTTGGGGTCGGCGAGCGGGCGCAGGTTCAGCGGCTCGGGATAGCGATCCTTGATGATGAAGCCGCGCACTTGGTTCAAGTCATCGACCTCGGTGGCTTGCACGCGGGCCACATTCGTCTTATTGTCCTTCTTGAGCACCTTCTCGATGACACCTTGTCCCACCTTGGCGCCGTTATCGTCAACGAGGAACACTTCTTTGCCCTCGTCCACCTCATATTCCACAGGCAGGAACACCACGTTCTTGCGCTTGTCGTAGCCGAAGATGGCCAATCCCGGACAGTGGTTGACGCACTGCATGCAGCCGATGCACTTGTCGTAGTCGACCGTCGGGACAGACGATGTTGTGGGCTTGCTGATGGCTCCCTGCGGGCAGGAGAAGGTGCAGGGATTGCAGGCGAAGCCATACAGGCAGTTGATCTGCACGTAGGGTTTCAGTGCCATGCGCTCCTCGCTGGGGAGGCGTGGCTGGTCGAGCAGTCGCACAGGGCGCTGCTGCGAGTCGATATACTGTCGCGAAACATCCAGATAGTCCTCATAGGCGAAGCGCAACCCCATTTCCTGAGCCACCTCGTAGGCCACTTGCTTGCCGCGCAGCACGGCACTGGTGCCCTCGCCGATGCGCACGGCATCGCCCGCACCATACACGTTGCGGCCGAAGACCGAACGCCCCTTGACCAGCAATTGATTGTCGGGAATCAGACCCGTGCAGATGTTAATGATGTCGATGTCGTCAATCACGCGCTCGGTGCCGGGGATGGGCTGGAAGTTGCGGCACTCGGCAATCACCGCTCCGGTGACACCGGTGTAGTCATCATTGGGGATGGCACGTATCAGCACGTGTGAAGTCATGATGGGAATGCCCAGTCGGCGCACGCGGTTGGCCTGCACCGGGAAGCCTCCCTCATGGTCCATGCCCTCGATGATGGCCTTGATGGTCGCACCCGCCTGCATGGCCTGGTAACTGGTGAGGTAGCCAATGTTGCCGGCACCGACGGTGAGCACGCGCTTGCCCAGCAGGGTGTGTTCCTGATTCATCATCTTCTGGAACACGGCGGCGGTGTAGACACCCGGCACGTCGTCATTCTCAAACACGGGCATGAATGGAACGGCACCCGTGGCCACCACCAGGTGGTCGGCATCGATGTAACTCACCTCCTGAGTGACGATATTCTTGAGAGCGATGCGGCGACCTTCGAGCAGGTCCCACACCGTGTTGTTGAGCAGGATGCCGTCATGGCTATCGCCTGCCAGAGTCTTGGCGATGTCAAAGCCACGCATGCCGCCAAACTTCTGTTCCTTCTCAAAGAAAAAGAATTGATGGGTCTGCATGTTGAACTGTCCACCCTCGGTGGCGTTGTTATCCACCACGATGTTGGGGATGCCCAACGCGGTGAGTTGCTCGCGGCAGGCCAGACCAGCAGGGCCGCCACCGATGATGGCAACCGTGGTCTTGTACACCCTTGTCTCGCTGGCAGCATGAGCCTTGCTCTCGGGCAGATAGTCCTTGGGAATCTCGCACACCTCTTTCACACCATCAATGGGGGTAATACAGATGCGGCGCACCTGGCCGTCGACCAGCATCTCGCAGGCACCACACTTGCCGATGCCGCACTCCAGACTGCGCTTGCGGCCCGTGATGCTATGGCTATGCACAACAAATCCAGCTTGATGAAGGGCGGCTGCAATGGTTTTACCCTTCTGGCCGCGGATGGTTCTCCCTTCAAACTGGAACTCCACATATTCTTCTTTTGGAAGGTCAAGAATAGGATGGTTATCGATTTTATACATGTTGATTGGTTTTATGGTTGTTGTTTCAGTTAGCAAAAATCAAAAGGCATCGCAAATATAGTAATATTTTTTTATTTGTTCGCAAGGAATTATAGAAAAATGTGCGATTTTGTCCAAGAAATATGACAAAGAGCCAAGTCGCAAACCATTCCGACCGAGCATGGTGAATGGACTATGGGTGAGTCGCCGCCCCCCAAATGTAGGGCTAGGCTAGGGGCGGGGACAATATTTCCTTTGGAACCATAGGACACCACACAATAGAATGCCGACACTTATAGCAATGGCCGTAAGTGTCATGACGGGGCTGAGATTGAATAGCCGCTCACCAACCGACTCTGGAATCAGTAGTGCACATGAATTATTGACAACATGAACCACTATGCCAGGCAACAGGCTTGACGTGCGCCAGCACAGCCAGCCCAGCAGCAAACCATAGAGTCCACCGAAGACTATCTGGACAGGGTTCATGTGAATCAGACCGAAGATGAGTGCTTGTGCCACTATTGCTACCCATGGGCGACGAGGCATCAGCCGAAGCAATGCGCCGAGGATGGCACCACGGCACAACAGTTCCTCGGCCACGGGGGCCATGATACCCGTGTCGACGAAGCCGGCAACTCCAGCGGTCAGGTTATCAAATTCATCAGATGTTAAGTTGTCCTCTAAATCAACGAGGTCCATTAAGACACCTTCCGGGTAGAACCACCCCACAAACAGCAATAGCGACATGACAACTACTGTCCACACATCGGCGCGACGGATGCGTCCGAGGTCGATCACAGCCCATCGCTTGCCCATGAACACGGCAATATTCAGCAATGTGCCAATCAGCATGCCTGTGATCAACCACGGCGACTCCCACATCGTGTCGCTGTTCATGCTACCGCCGTGCAGGCGGTCATTCACCACTAGGACGACAGCAAACACAGTTGGCGCTGCCACAAGCAGAAAGCCATAGACAGCGAGGTATTTGATGATATTGACAATTTCTCTTCTAGATGCCGTCATTTCTTGGTGATGCGTCTGGATTGCATGATGGCATTCGTTGGACACACAAGGCGGCACAGGTGGCAACCCACGCACTTGCGGCCATTGATGCTAGGCTTGCGGGTTGTGGCATCGAAGTCAATGGCCTGATGCCCACCATCCTTGCACGAGATGTAGCAACGACCGCATCCGATGCAGAGGTTTCGGTCGATCATCGGATATACTATGGTCGAACGGTCAAGCTCGCCAGGAGTCACAAAGTTGGGCAACTCCTTGCCGACAAGTTGGTCAAGCGAGGTCACTGCGTGTTCTGCCATATAGTGCTGCAAGCCCATAACCAGGTCATCGATGATGCGATAGCCATACTGCATGACCGAGGTGCACACTTGCACGTTGCGGCAGCCTAGCAGGATGAACTCTAGCGCGTCACGCCAGGTCTCGATGCCTCCGATGCCACTGAACTGCACTTTGTCATTCATGAACGGATTCTTAGCGAGTTCGAGGATAAAGCGCAGCGCGATGGGCTTGACGGCGCGTCCCGAATAGCCCGACACGGTCTTCTTGTCGCTCACTGCCCCACGGTCGGTCATTGTCACACTCTTGATGGTGTTAATGGCCGAGATGGCATCGGCACCAGCAAACGACGACGTCATCGCCGGATGCCCAATGTGGGTGATGTTGGGTGTCATCTTGGGGATTACAGGAATCTTCACGTTTTTCTTGACGTATGACGTGTAGAAGAGAACCAGTTCGGGATTCTGTCCCACGTCGCTGCCCATGCCGGTCAGTCGCATCTGTGGGCATGAGAAGTTGAGTTCTATAGCATCAACACCAGCCGCCTCGGCCATCTTGCCCAACTCAATCCATTCGGCCTCGGTCTGCCCCATGATAGAAGCAACAACAACCTTGGTGGGGTAGTCTCTTTTGAGACGTGCGAGAATGTCAAAATCGACTTCGGCGGGGTTCTCCGACAGTTGCTCCATGTTGCGGAAACCATAGAAGTCAACACTGGCATGGTCACTCACGGCATCAAAGCGAGGCGACACCTCGTTGATATCCTGTAGGCAGATGGTCTTGTAGAAAACACCACCCCAGCCCATGTCGAAAGCGCGTGCCACCATCTCATAGTTGGTGCAGACGGCCGATGAGGCCAGGAAGAATGGGTTTTCACACTTGATGCCGCAGAAGTCTATCGCCAGGCTCGGCAATGCAGTCTCATGACACGCTGGCAACTGTGCGACAAGCTCGCTGATGCGAATGGGCTGGTCATAGTGGATGCAGGCTTGTTCGGCGGCTGCTAACTCATTGTCTGTGCAATCTTCTATCCATCGTTTAGCAATGTTTTCGTTGCCAAACCGCACGGCGCGAATGGCGCGTGCTGGGTCGCCCGATGGGCATGCCTTGCTACAAGGGGCATCGGCGCACAAGAGGCATCTTGACGCTTCTTCAATAATGTGAAGTGTTCTTTTCATACTTGTTTTGATCAAACGTTATCGAAATTAGCCACAAATGTAAGCATTATTTTCAAAAATCGCGCATTTTGGTGGCAAAAAATGAGTTTTTGTGGACTTTTGCTCAGATTTTGCAAGATTGACTGTGCGCAACGACAAGTGATGAAGTCAAGTGGTATAATCAATCCAGGAACTTAACCCTTGCTGGTTGTGCTGATGTGTCGCGCCGCGTTGTCATGATCCGTCGCTATCGGCTGAACATCCGAATTATTGTGACGTTTGTCGACTCATTTGAGCTGTTGGACCGATAGCAAGGCTCTGTGCTGGTGCGTCGGCACAATTTTTGCAACATTCTGTCGTTGAATATTTAAATGAAGAGCCCTGGTGCACACGCGGCATGCTGCGTCCCTGCATTTGCTCATAACTCTTACACTCTAAAAGACAATGAAGAAGATAACTCTCGCAGCCCTTGTTGCTGCAATGATTGTGATGACCGGTTGCTCGTCGGGCAACCAGTTCTATGGTGCCATGACGGGGGCTTCGGTCGGTGGAATGTTCGGGTCGGCCATCGGTGCAATCTCTGGCGGTTGGCACGGGCGCAATGTCGGTACCGTGGTAGGAATGGCAGTTGGTGGAGCTGTCGGTGCTGCTGCCACTGCCCCTAAAACTAACGACGGGAACTACCGCTCCTCGGACAACTACAACCGCTATGAACGTGACGACTATCGTCAGAACAACAGTTATAGCCCTTATGCTAACATTGAGATTCAGAATGTGCGCTTTGTCGACGAGAATCACAACGACTGCATTGATGCTGGTGAGCACACTAAGTTGATATTTGACATCCGCAACACGGGGCGCGACTTTGTCTATGACATAGCACCGGTTATTACCGTCACAGGAACCAAGCAAATTTATCTTTCGCCCACAGCCATCATCAGCGAATTGGCTCCGGGCAAGGGGGTGCGCTACACTGCCGAGGTAGTTGCTACCAGCAAACTCAAGAATGGCGATGCCGAGTTCACCATCGGATTCAGCAACGGTGATCAGTTTTACACCATACGCACCTTCAGCCTACCCACCACCGATAACAAGCGTCACAGTTCCAGCAGTGGCTACTCGCGCATTGAGTAGGGTGATATTGGTTGCTCTTATCTTTAAATCTCCTGGCGATAGAGTCAGGAGATTTTTTTGTGGTTTTGTAGCATGATTGTTGATTTTGTGCTAAAAATGTTGTCTAATTGCCAGGTTTTAACTATTTTTGTGGTCAAATTGTAATCTTAAAAACTATGGCAACATTCTTGATAATTCTGCAACTATTCATTGTGTTGGGCGCATTGTGGGTGGGGTCACGCTACGGCTCACTCGCACTGGGTGCTATTTCAGGCATAGGATTGGCCGTTCTGGTATTCGGGTTTAACCTCAAGCCGGGTTCGCCGCCAACCGATGTCATTTACATCATCATTGCAGCAGTTACTTGTGCTGGCATCATGCAGGCTTCGGGGGGCATGGATTGGCTCATTCAGATTGCTGAGCGCATGCTGCGCAAGCATCCCGAACGCATCACAATTCTCGCGCCCTTCAGCACATTCTTCCTGACGGTACTGGTCGGTACGGGTCATGTGGTCTACACACTCATGCCCATCATCTGTGACATCGCCCTCAAACAAGGCATACGTCCTGAGCGTCCGTGCGGAGTGGCTTCGATCGCCTCGCAGGTGGGTATCACATGTTCGCCCATAGCTGCTGCGGTTGTGGCATTTGTCTCGATTTCTAATGCCAACGGCTTCGATATCACCATTCCGCGTGTGCTCATGATTTCGTTACCCGCATGCCTCATCGGTCTGATGGCTGCTGCCATCGCATCCTATCGTCGTGGTAAAGACCTGGACAAGGATCCTGACTTTCAAGCCAAGATTGCCGACCCCGAGCAACGTAAGTACATCTACGGCTCTAATGCGACTATGCTCGACAAGCAGATTAATCGCGAGTCGAAACGTGCTGTTTACATCTTCTTGCTGGCTCTTGCAGTGATTGTGCTGTTTGCGGCAGTTCCATCACTGCTCCCGTCGTGGGGTGACGAGCGCTTGAAGATGAATATCGTCATCCAGATTGTCATGATCACTGCTGCGGCATTGATGATAATTTTTTGCAAGGCACAACCCAAGAAGGCTGTGTCAGGGCCTGTCTGGCAATCGGGCATGGTGGCTGTTGTCGCCATCTATGGTATCGCTTGGCTGGCCGACACGTTCTTCTCCAACCATCTGCACGAGATGCAGAACATGCTTGAAGGAATTGTAGCCAATTATCCATGGAGCATCGGTCTTGTATTCTTCGTTGTGTCGGTGCTCATCAACTCGCAGGGAGCGGTCGTTGTGGCCATGTTGCCCCTTGCCTACAAGTTGGGCATTCCTGGCCCTGTTTTGCTGGGCGTGTTTCCGGCTGTCTACGGCTACTTCTTCATTCCCAACTATCCGTCCGATATCGCTACGGTCAACTTCGACCGCTCAGGCACGACGGTTATAGGCAAGTATCTGCTCAATCACTCGTTCATGATGCCAGGACTCATCAGTGTGGGCGTCTCGACGATTGTGGCCTATGTCCTGGCAATGATTGTTTACTAGTCTATTGCTGCCAACCAGAGCACTGAAAAACAAACTAAAAATTCGGAGTGAACTAAAAAGTGTGAAGCATGTTTGTTTTTTTTGATTTATTTAGTAATTTTGTGGTCGAGTTAATGAAAATTTACAATTTTATCTAAAAAGTATTCAATGAAACATTTTTACGCAATCATTACATGCCTACTGTTGGTTTGCTCACCAGTCTTGGCGCAAAAGGCGCAAGTGCAACGCAAAGCCAGTGCAACGTTGGAGCGCCCGGTCGTGCTGCCAGCAACCGACATCACTAGCAACGCTTTCACAGCCAACTGGCAACCGGTTGATGGTGCCGAAGCTTACTGTGTGTTCGTCTATATTAAAGATGTGGCACCTGGCGACGGTGAGTACACCATCATCGACGAGGACTTTAATGGCATCGACTTCGGATCGCTCATTGAGCCGGCTGGAGGTGATGAGTATGGCGTAAATCTCAGTGACATGGGCTATGCGTTCACCTACGGGTGGGAGATTTATGCTTATCCCAACTTCGTGCCCAGCATGGTGGCTGGTCTGCTCTACTCGCCTTATTTGGACCTGGAAAACAATGGCGGAAACTATCGCGTGCACATCACCACCTACGCTAATCGTGACGACCAGATTCGGGTCGAGAGTCACGGCAGCGGTGAGAAGCAAGTGGTTATCTACACTGTAGAGATTGATGAATATCAGTCGACGGGCATGAGCACCAAGACGCTGGAGTTTGACAATGGCACGCGCGACCTCTTTTTCTCGGCCATTAATGTCACGGCCGAGGTGGGACAAGCCGACTACATTGACCGTGTCCAGGTCACGCAAGACCTTCAGGCGGGCGATGTGGTCTACACAACCGTTGCTTCCGACGAGGCAGTCATGGCCGAGGACGACTGGGGCAATCAAATCACTAGCAAACGATTCACGCTCAACAATGGCTACCTCAATGGCAAAACTGAGGTCTACTATGATGTCTATGCTGCCTACGACGACTGGAGCACACCCGGTGGCTCTACGCCCTACACCTTGGTAACCTCGCCCTATAGCCAGAAGGTGTTGGTTGATCTGGCTAAACGCACAAGCGAGGTGGTTGAAGATCCGTTCACAGGCATCAGCGAAGTCCAGACAGCAAAATTGCCCGTTGACGACAACTATTACGACCTGACGGGGCGACGCGTCATCAATCCTGCCCAAGGCATCTACATTCACCAAGGCAAGAAAGTGATTATCAATAATTAACATGTAAACGTACTCCGAGGCGCAGTCTCGGAACTCAAATCAGCAACACAATGAAGAAAACAGCAATCCTCCTCACCGCACTGGCCGCCATGACTATGGCGCAGGCGCAGAACACAATGAGCGGAACACTGCTCGTGGGTGACTACGAGGGCGCGACACAGTTGGTCGAAGGCTCTTACTTTGATGTAGCTCCCACATCATTTTATCTGGCTCACACTGGCTCGCAGATGATTTACACCGCACAAGATCTGGCCGACTTGGCCGACTTGCAGGATGTCAAGATTACCAAATTGACCTATCGCTACACCAATGTCGAGGCTTATGAGACTATGACACGTGATGTGAAGGTGTACTTGCAGCCACTTGCAGCCACCGAATTTAGCAAGGTCAAAGATGTGAAACAGTTCTTTGATTTCGACGAGACAACACCGTCATTCTCGGCAACGGTAAATTATGATTTGGTCGATACCTATGGCGTTGACGGTGAAGTGGAGTTTGACCTCTCCGATGCTCCATTTGCTATCACGCCGGGCATGGGAGTGCTTGTTACCGTGGTCATGGACGCACAAGATGATGACAACTGTCTTGGCAGCGGTTTTGACTTGCAATTCTACAGCACGGGCTATCGCAATCGTGCCATGACATTTACCCACAACAATGTCAGTTTCCTGGACTACAAAGACACTGAGGACTTCCCCGATGCTTCGGCTATGTTGGGCTGTGGCACCAATGTCGATCTTCCTGTCACCAAGATTGACTACAGCTACACTACTGGCGAGGCTGTCTATGGTGATGTCGATGGTAATGGCGTGGTCGATATCGGCGATGTCAACATCGTCATCAATGTCATGTTGGGTAAGGACACCAACCCCGCAGCAGATGTCACTGGCGAGGGGACTGTCGACATCAGTGATGTCAATGCCGTCATCAACATTATGCTCGGCAAGGGCTGAACAATGCACAATATAAATAATGAAGAATGGCTTTGCCTGCCTATAGTCGTTTCGGTTTGCACACGGCTTGGCCATTCAACATTCTCTTTCAATATCAAATAACAAACTAAAACTTTTTACAGCAATGAAAAAATTCTACATGATTCTTGCTGCATTTGCAGCAATGGCAATGACTGTTCAGGCACAGGACGTGCTCCAGGGAACGCTCCAAGTGGGTGACTTTGACAACCCCACCGAGACCTACAATGGCTCATACTTTGATATGGCTCCCACCAACTTCTATCTGGCCCATACTGGTGCTCAGATGCTCTACACCCCCGCTGAACTGGCCGACCTGCAGGACAAGGCCAATGTGAATGTTACCAAACTTTCGTTCAAGTTCTACAATGAGAGTGCTTATGACGACATTACACGGGATATCAAGGTCAGTGTTCAAGTTATCGATGAGACCCAGTTTGCTGTCAACGACCAGAACAAAAAAATGTTCTTTGAGTTCGGTGAGCCTGTTCTCGACTATGAGGTGACCTACAGTATGCTTGATCTCCTCTATGAGGACAATGAGATTGTGTTTGACTTTGCCAATGCACCCATCGAACTGCCTGCTGGCAAGACCCTCTTGGTGACTGCAATCTTCGATGCACAGGATGATGCCAACTGCACAGGTAGTACCGATGAGACTCCGTTCTATACTTCGGGTACTGGTAAGACCATGGTTTATACTCACAACACTGTTGGCTTTGAGGAGTTTGCTGGAACTGATGATTTCCCAGTAGTTACATCAGGAACAGGCACTAATGTAAACCTCCCTGTCACCAAGGTTGACTACACCTATACCGACCAAGTGACTGCCATCGACGAAGTCAAGGCTGCCGCTACGACCGATGGTGCCTATTACAACCTGATGGGCCAGAAGTTCAACGAGAACAGTCTTCCTGCTGGCATCTATATCCACAATGGCAAGAAGGTGATTGTCAAATAACGACAATACCAATCATTGTATGATTAACGCCGCGTTCTCAGTTAGAGGACGCGGCGTTGTTGGTAAGTATATCGAAACTATTTCCCGAGCATCGCGTTGATCACGGCGTTGACATCGGCTATATCCACCTTGCCGTCACCGGTCACGTCACTTCTCGCTTGTAACTCGTCACTTGTCGCTTTTCCAAGCATCACATTGATGACGATGTTCACATCAGCGATATCCACCTTGCTGTCACCATTCACGTCGAATGAGGGGCCGGTCGCATGGCCGTCGCCGAAGATGAACGAAATGTCACCATTCAGGCCCTTTGCAATGTGTGTGATGGGTTTGTGCATCAGCAACGAACCGTCGGTGTTGGCATTATACAGCGTGGCGGCAGGCTTCGAGTTGTCCGTCAGACTGTCAATGTTCAATTTGCTGCTCACGATGGGGTAGGTGTCATAGTAAGTATCGTTCTGCAGACTGCGCAACTTGTGAAACGGTGTCATGCGCGGGTGGTCGTTGCTAAAGTTGGTCGTGTAGCCGTCGGCGCGCGTAAACTCACCCTCGGTGTTGACAACATTGTTCTCCCACAGCACAGAGTCATAATCAACATGAATGATAAGCAACCCCTCATCAGGTGTATACTTGTCCCATGACTGCTGGCGACGGTTCTCCAGCAGATAGTACTCGTCGGGGTGAGCATCATTATATATAATGTATGCCTCGCTACTGGGGTCGGTCAGGGCTTTCATGCCTGTGATGGTATCGCCAGGCTGCAGTACCGTGTAGTCAAGCCAACCTGCAAAGTTGCGTTCATAGCTGGTCCAGCCTGCCGGACACTCGCCGATGCCGTTGGGGCCGTTGTAACTGCCGTGATCCAGCAGGTCCCAGTTGTCCATGCCGTAGTTGCCGCCGTAACTGGTGTCGTACATGTCGGGCAGTCCCATGCAGTGTGAGAACTCGTGACAGAACACACCCATACCCATGCGTGTGCTGCCACTATTTCCATACAGTTCGTTACCACAGGCATATTGATTGATGTAAACTCCATCACGGCTGATGCCGCCGTTGCCACCTGCACCGCCACTGAAGGCCTCGTCGAGTGTCCAAGCATGGGGCCAGATGCTGCCAGTGGGGCCGCCGGTTGCCTGGCCATAGCCGGCATAGAGGAAGAACACCTCCTCAATCTCGCCATCATTGTCCCAGTCGTAGATGGTCCAATCGATGTCAAAGTCTTCGTCGGCCTTCTCAAGGGCCTCGGTCATCATGTCACCAGCATAGTCAAATCCACCGAACAGGGGCGATGGGCCGCCATAATAGGTGGCACTGTTACTCACACGGACAGGACCATAGATATCAAATTGCAGGTCAAACGTGCCACGGCTCATGTCGCTGAAGTAGTCGTTGACGCTGCCCATTGCACCTGCTGTGTTGAACCCGTGCTTATTGAGCATGTCGTTGTAGAACGTCACTGCCTCCTCATCGCCATTGCTGAAAGCCTTGTCGGTGAACTTGACCAGAATCACAGGGGCGCGTCTACTACCGGTGAATTCACTCGTTGCTTCGCCCACACGGCGGGGCTTGATTTGTGCGTGTGCTGTGCGTGGTGCGCGCACATGTTTCAATGCTGTGCCATCGGCCATCTGGATCTTCTCGTCGGTGCTGCGCTCACCAGCCTCATGTGCCAGCACATTGCTGCTGCTCAGGTGCGCCCCTTCGATGCGAGCGTAGCAGTAACTGATGCCATCGGTGCTCACGACAGGCACTTGGTCGCGCGTGATATAATAATGTAGATTCTCGTCACCCACTAGCATCAGTTCTAGTGTGCTGCCATCGGGTTGTGTCACAGTGCGCCATTGCCGCAGAGCCGGCAAGGCCATTGCTGTCACTGTCATGAAGACTGCCGCTACCAGTAAAACAATCTTTCTCATATCCAAAAACAACATTCTAAATTCTAAATTCTTAATTCTTAATTAAAATAACGATTGGTCGTGATATAGTCTACGCCCATCTGTTCGAGTTCGTGGCAACGCTCAGGACTGTCGGCGGTCCAGCATGCAACTTTCAGACCCATGGCGTGGAATGTCCGCACGGTCTCAGCATCGAAGTTGCCCACCGAGATGCTGGGCGACAATTGCCACTGACGGCACCACTCCTCATTGCCCTGCCAGTTGGCGTTGCACAACCACTGGCACTGCAGGGTGGGGTAGTGCGTCCGCACATACTCCTGCGACTTTTTCATTGACGTCAGGATGATGGTCTTGTCGGTCAGCCCTTTTTGCTCAATCAGTGCTGCCAGTCCGGCAAAGTTGCTCATGTCGTTATTGTTGATGCCTGTGCTCCACTTGAGTTCCACCACAGGGAACACACCCTTCTCCACGCAGATGTCCAGATATTCTGCCACAGTGCAAATGCGTCCTGTGTAGGTTACCTCATATCGCGTCTGTGTGTAGACCTCAGCCTGCAGTTCAGACAGTGTCGCGTCGGCAACAGTCAGGTGACCACCCAGGCGCTCCGTGGTCTCATCGTGACTGATGACATACTGACCATCCTTGGTTACACGCACATCGCATTCCAGACCGGCGTAGTGATAGTAGTCCACGCCCAGTCGGTAGGCTGCTTCGGTATTCTCTACACCCATGCCGCATCCTCGGTGCCCAACATACAAGGGTTTCTGCGCCCAGCAGTTCAATAGGCCGCCAAGGCACAGGATCAAAGCAATAACTTCTTTCATCATAAAAAATGATTTTTGGTTGTTTTGGGTTTTATGCACCTCGGTTTAGACAAGGCGCAGCCCACAAAGGTAGTGCAAAAACAACGATTGCGCAACACTTTCATTCAAAAAAGTGTCACGCAATCGCTATAATCTCCTGTCATCAGTACCGATTACCAATTACCGAAAACCGATTACCGAAAACCGATTACCGATTACTGATAACCGATAACCGATTACTTGCTCAGCATCTCGTGCATGTTCAGAGCGGCACGACGACCATCGCCCATGGCGAGGATCACTGTAGCACCACCGCGCACGATGTCACCGCCGGCATACAGGTCATTGACATTCGACTGCATCGTCTCCTCGTTGACAACGATCGTGTTGCGCTTGCTGATTTCCAGACCCTCAATCGAGCGGGGAACCAACTGGTTGGGCGATACACCCACGGCAACAATCACCAGGTCAACAGGAATCTCCTCGATAGCGCCCTCAACAGGAACGGGTTTGCGGCGGCCACTGGCATCGGGCTCGCCCAACTCCATGCGCTGCACCTTCATGGTCACCACACGGCCCTTATCGTCACCGATATACTCGATGGGGTTGTGCAGAGTCATGAACTCGATGCCCTCTTCCTTGGCATGACCCACCTCTTCAAGACGAGCAGGCATTTCCTCCTCGCTGCGGCGATAGATCAGGATCACGCGCTCGGCACCCATGCGCTTGGCGGTACGGGTCGAGTCCATCGCGGTGTTACCACCACCAATCACGGCGATGGTCTTGCCGGTCAACACCGGGGTGTCGCCACCACGGCCTGCACCCATCAGGTTGATGCGGGTCAGATACTCGTTGCTCGACATCACACCGTTCAGGTTCTCACCAGGGATGTCCATGAAGCGCGGGAAACCGGCACCTGAACCGACAAATACGCCCTTGAAGCCCATCTCGTGCAGGTCGTCATATGTAATGGTCTTGCCCACCAGGCAGTCCTTGACAAACTCTACACCCATCTTGCGCAGACCTTCAATCTCAAAGTCCACGATGTGGTTGGGCAGACGGAACTCGGGGATACCATACTTGAGCACACCACCGATTTCGTGCAGTGCCTCAAACACGGTCACGTCATAGCCACGCTTGATCATGTCGCCAGCAAACGACAATCCGCTGGGGCCACTGCCGATCACAGCAACCTTGATGCCGTTCTTCGGAGCGATTTGGGGAGTCTCGTTGCTGCCGTTCTCGCGCTGCCAGTCGGCGGCAAAGCGCTCCAGATAGCCGATTGCAACGGCTTTGTGCTTCATCTTCAAGTGGATGCACTTGCTCTCGCACTGCTTCTCCTGCGGGCATACGCGACCGCAAACGGCAGGAAGCGAACTGGTCTCCTTGAGCGTAGCGGCTGCCTCTGCAAAGTTGCCGCGCTCAATGTTCTTGATAAACTTGGGGATGTTGATGTTCACCGGGCAACCCGTCACACATTGCGGGTTAGCGCAGTCCAGACAGCGAGTTGCCTCGCGCATGGCCTGCTCGGCGTTGATGCCCTGGTTCACCTCCTCGTTGCAGGTGATGCGGTAGGCGGGGTCAAGTTGGGGCATCTCGACGCGCTCAATCGACGTGCGCTCTTTTGGGGTCTTGCTGTTGCGCAAGTCTACACGCCACTGCTCATTGCGAGCAGCATTGATATCATTGTTTTCCATTTTTATTGCTTTTGTTATTTATTCAGAGACCTGAAACCTCCGAGATTTCTTAATTATGAATTATGCTTTGTGGATTGATCACTGAGCACCCTTGAGGCGCATCATCAGTTCGTCGAAGTCAATCTGGTGAGCGTCAAACTCGGGACCCTCAACGCACACAAAGCGCGTCTTGCCACCCACAGTCACGCGGCATGCACCGCACATACCAGTACCATCGACCATGATAGCGTTCAGCGAAGCCTCGGTGGGAACCTCATACTGCTTGGTCAGTTTGGCAACAAACTTCATCATGATGGCGGGACCAATGGTCACGCAGTAGTCAACCTTCTCGCGCTTGATCACTTCTTCAACGCCAGCAGTCACGAGGCCTTGCTTGCCATAGCTGCCATCGTCGGTCATGATGATCACATCGTCGCTCGACTCGCGCACTTCCTTCTCTAGGATGATCAGGTCTTTAGAGCGGCCTGCCAGCACGCTCACCACGCGGTTGCCAGCAGCCTTCATCGCACGGATGATGGGCAGCAACGGAGCCACGCCCACGCCACCACCACAGCACAGCACTGTGCCGTAGTTCTGGATGTGGGTTGCCTGGCCCAGAGGACCAACCACGTCGGTCAGGTACTCACCCGGCTCAAGGGCGACGATCTTCTTGGTCGACTCACCCACAGCCTGGATCACCAGGGTGATAGTACCTTTCTGTACATCGCTGTCAGCGATGGTCAGGGGGATACGCTCACCCTTCTCGCCGCAGCGCACAATCACGAAGTGGCCGGCACGACGACTCTTGGCAATGAGAGGAGCCTCAACCACCAGTTTCGTCACATTAGCCGAAAATTGTTCTTTACTAACAATCTTGTTCATTGTTTTGGTAGTGTTAATTAGTTATTTAGTTGTAATACATTATTCAATTGTGATTGACCACATTCTGCCATGTCAACTATCGTCATAGTGATCCCATGCCATCCCTCATCCTCAGCAATGATAGCCTCATCGATGAGTAGTTCGGCATTCACTTGTGATGCTGTCATGATTGGTCATGTAATCTTTGAATTATCCCGCAAAGGTAATAAAAACTTTTCAGTTGACGGCAATCGCCTATCCAATTTTTTGTTGGCTTGTTACTGTTGTCGTGGGTTCTTGGCTTAATAAATAAAATTTATGTTCTAAATATCGCATTAAGTGTTCTTTTTGGGTGGGATTTTTAAACTTGGTGCAGTTGTTGCAGTCATAAGTGGCGTAAAATGTTTAACTAAATTTATAAACAAAATGAAAAAAGTCTTTTTGATGATCGCTGCTGCTCTGGTGAGCATGAGCGCAATGGCACAAGTGCAATTTGGTCTCAAGGTTGGTTTTGACATGACCAACTTCTGGGGAGATGACGTGCCCCACGGTGTGAAACCCAGCTATCAGGTGGGTGCCTTGATGGAGTATAAGGTTACCGACAAGTTTGCTATCGCTCCCGAGGTTGTCTTCGCTTCGCAAGGTGGTAAGTTCAAGGCAGTCAAGGATGTTTTGGGTATCGACCTGTCGTCGATTGGTCTGGGAATCCTCGACAAGACTGTAACCTATTACACCAACTACATCAACGTGCCTGTTATGCTCAAGTTCTATGCAACTCCTAACTTTGCTATTGACTTTGGTCCGCAGGTTGGCTTTAATGTTTACAGCAAGGCCACAGCAGGCGATGGTGACGACAAGTTTACTGACGACCTCAAAGACGAGACCAAGACTGTTGACTTCGGCTTGGGCTTGGGTGCAACCTATAACCTGACCGAGAATGCATTTGTACAGGCTCGTTACACACTGGGCTTGACCAAGGTCTTTGAGGGCAATGCCGATTGCAAGAACGGTAACGTTCAGGTCGCCTTTGGCTGGAAGTTCTGACTCTTGAATTAGGTGAATGAACTATTACTAAAACCATCGGGGCTGGCGCAAATGCTGCGTCAGCCCCAATTTTTATTTGTGGCCATCGTAGTCTCGGTGAGCCTCAATTGGCATCTTCGGTCTTGAATGTCACAAAACGGTTATATGCGTAGTTAGCGATGGTGTAGGCAACCATTGAGATGGCCATGACGATGTTCTGGCCAGCCTTCTCCATCGGGAAGAACGGAATGGCATCGTTGGGCAACGACTTCATGCCCACACCCTCGAGCAGCACCCAACTGATGATACCCTGCAGCATCCAGCATAGCACAAACCCGCACCCGAAGAGCAACGCCTCGCGCTTGAAGTCACCACCTGTCTTGAAGACCCAACTGCGGTTCCACACAAAACTGTTGACTACGCCCAAGACGTAGCCAATGATATTGGATAGACCATAAGGGACTCCTAACTTGGTGTTGAACAGATAGAAAGCCACAAATGTGATGAGTGTGTTCATCACACCTATCACACCATACTTGAGAAGTTGGATGCCCGTCTTGCGGGCCTCGGCTTTGTCTATCTTCATGACTAGTTTTTAATTTGACCTACAAAGGTACAAATTTTTTATCAATAATTAAGAATTTAAAATGAAGAATTTCTAATTGCCATGATTGGTAATGCTGCACAGCGACATCGGCGAACAAAGGGCTCAATTCTCAATTTTCAATTCTCAATTGAAAAACTGATTCCCACATCGCTCACACCGGGCAGTGAAGCGCATGAGTCAATCGCCTGCCACACGACCACACGTTTTGCTTGCCGGGGTGTGACACCATGAGCCACGAGTGCCTGGCACTGATAGAGTGTGCCGAAGCCTTGTCCCTGCCAGTTGCCATGTCCGTCGGTGATGGACAGATGCACACGGTGACGTGTCACTTGCCCACTGTCGCCAATGATGTCAATCACCAGAGGCAGGTTGCCATAGGGATAGAACTGGGTATGACGAACAGTGACCAGCATGTCGCACACGACCGACGAGTCGCTCCATACGGGCTCGAATCTCAAGGGAAGGTCGCTATACCATGACTGTCCGGGCACAGCCTCAAAGTGGCTATACACAATTTGCTCGGGTGCACAAGCACCCAAGCAAACTGCCATAGTCACTGCTGTGAGCCACTGACGCAGCCGATTAGCCTTTATTCTGAGGGTTCTGCGAGCCATCTCTGCCTTCGCGACGGTTGGGTTTGGGTTGGCGGTTGCGTTGCACCTTGTCAGGCCGTTGCGAGCGACGTATGTCGTTCCTGGCTTGGGGCGCGTCAGGGCGGGGGTGATCACGCTTGTCCCCACGTGGCCGCTCGTGTTGCTGGTCTCCCTTGTCGCTGCGAGGGCGTTCACCCTTGTCAGGTTTTGTAGGACGCTCGCCAGGGGCTTGTGCCTTGCGGTCACCGCTTTTCTTCTTGTTGCGGTTCTTCTTCTTGCGGTCAAATCGGTTGATGGCATCCTGGCCCAAGATGTCGCCAAAGGCCTTCACCTCGACAGCATGCTCGGCATCATCGGGCAACAGTTTGTCGGGCTTGACACTATTACGATTCAGAGCCATCACTTCAAACACACGCTCACGCGGAAGTGTCACCAGGTTGGCGGGCACGTTCTTGTCGGTCGAGAAGGTTACCTCGCCCTTGAGGATGTCGGTCTTGAACTGATAGTAGGTGGCATCTTTGGTCTCGAGCATAGTGTCCTTGTGCGGCATCTGTTTGGATGCTTCGACGTATGTGTCTACCTCAAAGTTGATACAGCACTTGAGTTTAGCACACTGACCTGCCAACTTCTGCGGGTTGAGTGAGATATCCTGAAAACGTGCAGCACTTGTTGCTACCGAGACAAAGTTAGTCATCCAACTGGCGCAACACAGCGGTCGACCGCATGGGCCGATGCCGCCGATGCGACCAGCCTCTTGGCGGGCACCAATCTGCTTCATCTCGACACGAATCCTGAAAACATCGGCAAGCACCTTGATGAGTTGGCGGAAGTCGACGCGCTCGTCGGCTATGTAGTAGAAGATAGCCTTGTTACCGTCACCTTGATACTCCACGTCGCCTATCTTCATCTTCAGACCCAGATCTGCAGCAATCTGTCGCGAGCGTATCATCGTGTCCACCTCACGGGCCTTTGCAGCCTCAAACCGCTCAAGGTCGGCAGGTTTGGCCTTGCGGAATACCCGCAGAATCTCGGCATCGGGTTTGAGGTTGGCACGGCGCATCTGCAGTTTGACCAATCGTCCTGTCATGGCCACTTGACCGATGTCATGCCCTGGGTTGGCTTCGACAGCCACGAGGTCACCGACGGCAAGGTCCAGGTGCGACGAGTTGTGGTAAAACCCACGACGGGTGTTCTTGAAGTGTACCTCGACGATGTCAAAGTCGGCCTCACCGCCTGGTATGTCGCCTAGCCAGTTGTAGCTGTGCAGGTTGCTACGGCTGTGGCACTCGCCGCCACAGCACGGATTGCTGCACTGCACGCAGTCGCCCTCGTCGGGAAGAGGTGGGACGGGTAGTTTGTTAATCTCGTCGTTCATCACCTCACATTATTTGGCGTAACTGACGGCGCGGGTCTCGCGGATGACGGTGATGCGCACCTGTCCGGGATAGGTGAGTTCGTCCTGAATCTTCTGTGCAATCTCTGTACTGAGTTTCTCGGTCTCGGCATCGCTGATCTTGTCGGCACCCACGATGACACGCAACTCGCGACCGGCCTGGATGGCGTAGGTCTTGACCACGCCGGGGTAACTCAGAGCCAGTTTCTCCAGATCATTCAGACGCTTGATGTAGGCTTCGACCACCTCACGGCGGGCACCGGGACGGGCACCCGAGATGGCATCGCACACTTGCACAATGGGAGCATACAGGCTGGTGGCCTCCTCCTCGTCGTGGTGTGCACCGATGGCGTTGCAGATGTCGGCCTTCTCCTTGTATTTCTCGGCCAACTTCATGCCCAGTTGAGCATGCGGCAATTCCGGCTCGTCATCGGGCACCTTGCCGATGTCATGCAGCAGACCGGCACGGCGGGCCTTCTTGGGATTCAGTCCCAGCTCGCTGGCCATGATGGCACACAGGTTGGCTGTCTCGCGCGAGTGCTGCAACAGGTTTTGGCCATAACTTGAGCGGTATTTCATCTTGCCGATGAGGCGGATGAGTTCGGGATGCAGACCATGGATACCCAGGTCGATGGCGGTGCGCTTGCCAGTCTCGATGATTTCATCCTCAACCTGACGGCGAACCTTGGCAACAACCTCCTCGATGCGGGCTGGGTGAATGCGACCATCGGCCACCAACTGGTGCAGAGCCAGACGGGCAATCTCGCGGCGCACAGGGTCAAAACCTGACAGCACAATGGCTTCAGGTGTGTCGTCAACGATAATCTCGATGCCGGTAGCGGCTTCCAAGGCGCGGATGTTGCGGCCCTCACGACCGATGATGCGACCCTTGATCTCGTCATTGTCAATGTGGAACACGGTCACGGCGTTCTCGATGGCAGTCTCAGTGGCTACGCGCTGGATGGTCTCGACGATGATGCGCTTGGCTTCCTTGTTGGCTGTCAGTTTGGCATCGTCCATGATGTCATTGATGTAACTGGCGGCAGCGGTCTTGGCCTCGTCACGCAGACTCTCGACCAATTTCTCCTTGGCTTCCTCAGCACTCAGTCCGCTCACATGCTCCAGGGTGTCGCGCACGGTCTTTTCCAGACGGTCGACCTCTTTCTTGCGGTCATCCAGCACCTGGCTTTGGTGGTCGACGCTAGCCTTGAGGTTGTCAACCTCGTTGCGCTTGCGCTGAACCTCGCCTTGCTGCTGGTTCAACTGCATCTCGCGTTGCTTGAGTTTGGCTTCGACCGCCTGAACCTTCGACAGGCGAGCGTTGGCCTGCTTCTCAGCATCACGCTGGATACCCATACCTTCTTCCTTACCTTTAATGACCTCGTTGTTTTTCAGCACTTCGGCCTCAAGGCGTGCCTTCTCGATAATCTCGTTGGCCGCCGACTTGGCATTGCGTTTCGACATCATCTGGGCAAGAAACATGCCCAGTGCAAATGCCGCAGCAATGAGAACAATAGCAACTATAATGTTAATGTCCATTGTTTTGAAATAATGTTGTTTTATATATTAATAAAAAAATGCACCACACTCATTGCGCACTAATGAAACGCCACAGCCATGATGGGGCGGCATTATAGGCAATGAATACAGTGCAGGAACCTAATTTCGGTGTGTCGTTGATAGCCTAGTCACTTCGGGGCGACTTGTCGCATTGCGACAAGTCGATGAAGGCTAATCTATCTTCAAGACAATCTCGTCGAGTTTTTGTTCAAACTCGGTCAGGTAGTCATTGACGTTCTTGTTGTCCTGGTAGGTTTCCAGATACAGACGAGCAAACTGGAAGGCCACACGAGCCAAGACTTCATGCGACGTACTGCTGTCAGAGAAACGGTTCATCCAGCGCTCCCATAGCGTGTTGACCAATTTTTCGGCCTCGCGGTAGGTGCTCTCGGCCTCGCGGTCAATGCTCAGGGGCATTGCCTTGGTGTCGGCCAAATGAATCCATATATTCTGTTTCTCGTCAGCCATTGTCGCGCTGGAACTATTTATCTCGTTACCAACTGCCATGAGTTGGTCGACATTCAATTATTAATTATTAATTCTTAATTATTAATTATAATTAAGTGTTCAGTTGTGAGATGCAGCGGTCAATGTCCCGCACTAATTTGGATATTATGGCACGTGTCTGGGCGACCGATTCGGCGGTGGGAGCCACCGTGTGGGACAGTCTCAGGTACTCATTCTCATGCTCCAATTGCTCAATCTGAGCCTTCAGGCGGGCATTGGATGCAGTCGACTCCTCCAACTCACGCGCAGTCTGTTGGCTCTGAGCCAACAATGCCTGGTATTTTTCAATCAGGACAGCGCTCTTGCGTTGAAGCCGCTCAAGGCGGTCATGGAGTTCTGATGCCATAGTTTCCCAATTATTCCACAAAAGTACTACAAAAAATCGACATAAGCAGTAAAATGTCAAAAAAAATGCCGCTATATGCGTTTTTTCACGTTTTTCGGGGGGACTGATGATCGGTGCTCTTCGGGCTGGTCAATAGGGCTTACGGTATTTGTCGTTAGGGTCGTCTTCGATGATGCTCAAGTAACTGGCATAGCGTGACTGGCTGATGAGGCTCTGCTCGACAGCGTCGCGCACGGCACAGCCTGGCTCGTGCGTATGCGTGCAATTGCCAAAGCGGCACTGAGCCGACACTTTGAATATCTCGGGGAAGTAGTGCGCTACTTCACTGCGTTCAAAGTCAATGGTTCCGAACCCCTTGACTCCCGGCGTGTCAATCAGGCAACCGCCGTCGGGCAGGTCAAGCATCTCGCTGAACGTCGTGGTGTGCATGCCGGTGTGATGTGCCTCGCTCACATTGCCCACACGCAACTGTGCCTCGGGTATCAACCGATTGATGAGACTGCTCTTGCCTACGCCTGAATTGCCCGAAAACAATGACGTCTTGCCCGAAAGCGACAAACGCAACTCATCAGTGCCCTGGCCTGTAACAGTCGATGTGAGTACAACAGGGTAGCCAATGGTGCGATACAGGTGGGCGACAGCGTCGAGCAGGTCACGGTCATCGGCATCGGTGAGCAGATCCACCTTGTTAATGACCAGCATGGCAGGTACGCTGTAGGCCATGGCTGTGGCAAGGAAGCGGTCAATAAACGTGGTGTTGGTCACAGGATTCATGAGCGTAACCACCAGTACGGCCTGGTCAAGGTTGGCGGCGATAATCTGGAATTCCTTGCTCAAGTTGCTGGCACGACGGATGATGTAATTGCGCCGAGGCTCGATGGATGTGATCCAGGCTGTGCCGTCAGGGCGCGTCTCGCAACTTACTGTGTCGCCAACGGCAACAGGGTTGGTGCAGCGGAATCCCTTCAGCCGCAAGTTACCCTTAATTTTGCAGTTGATCAAGTTGCCTTCGCTGGGACGAACCACATACCAACTGCCCGTATTCTTGACTACCAGTCCTTTCATGCTGCAAAATTACAAAAAAAAATTGAAGTGAATTCTATTATGCCTGGCAAGAAGTCGTGTGGGGCATGATTCGTGTTTGTTTCTTACCAAAAAAGGCAGTTTTTATGTTTTTCAGCAACTTTTTTGGCTCTCTAATTTGTATGATATGAAATATTGATGTAAATTTGCCCCGATTTTTGATGTTATATTAAATTTTTGTATTTATGAACGTTGAAACTATTGGATTATGGGCTGGCGCTACATGGAATGCGCTGAACGATGCCAACAGCACCCTCAGTGTTAAGGGGCTGAAGAAAGCAACTAAACTCAAAGAGAAGGAACTCTATGCTGCAATTGGCTGGCTTGCCCGTGAAGGTAAGGTGAATGTCGAAGCAACTGAGACTGACGTTGAGGTCACTCTGCTCTAACACCTGACTGAATTCTGACTGCGGGAGACTGCAAGAGTGGCAGTGAGGCTCCCGAAACATCCAAAAGATAGCCCAAGACACACGCTTAGACTATCTTTTTTTTGTGCTCATCCGCTAACAAACGATAAAAAGCAAAGGGTTCTGGCCAACACGGCTGGAACCCTTCTCGCATGTACAAACCATTATTATATATTTACCTTGAGTATTAGAATTTTCCTCAGAATGTGCCACCCTTCAGGCGGTAGTACTTCAGCGTGCGACGGAAATCGTCAAATTGGCTGTCGCTGATCATCTTGACGTGCTGCATGCCGTCTTTGCCCATAATCTTCAACTGGCACCACTTGCAGTGGGTGAGTGCATAGATTAGGTCTTTGTCCGAAGCGGTCAGCGGGTCATCACTGGTTTCCCAGATCATGATGCCCTTGCCCTTGCCGCGCTGGAAGTTGGTGGGCGTGAAGTAGTAGTCAAAGCCATCAATGATGAAGTGCAACTTCTCGAACTGCAGCGGGTCGTCGGCATAGTATTGCACGCGCAGGCGCAGTGGTTCGGGGGTGCCGTCATAGCGTTCCCTGAAATAGAAGTAGATGGCGTTCTCGGTGTAGTCGGTGGTCAAGTTGCGAGCCATCGTCATGCCGTTGCTCGTCTTGAAATAGTCTTGAAGTTCACCGATTGTCTCATGCACTGTGTCATCAACCCACACCAGGCGTTTGGGCTCTTCGGGCAGGTACTCGTGCAGTGAGTAGTCCTTGCTGAGCAGGGCCTTAAGGTAGGACTTGTCGACTGTCGAGTCCTGCTGGACGGGACGGTGACCCACGACAACTCGTTCAGACTGATCCTGAGTGCAGCAAACACAGGGCCCTGGGTGCGTGCAGTGGCAATTGGGGTTGCCAAACAATGCACAACTGCTTACGCAAATCAACAGGGCACTAGAAGCAAGTGCCGGAACGAAGTGACGGTAGAGGGTCGTTTTATTCATCTTGATAACACAGGATTGTTTTTACGGCACAAAATTACAACGAAGTTTTGAATTTACAAAATAAAACTCAAAAAAATTTACAAAAAAAAATTATTTGGGTTCGTAAACAACCCGAAAACGCAAAAAAGAAGCCTTGTCAATGCTTCAGGACAAGGCTTGTGGTGCGGTTTGTGAGACAGAGGTCAGTCAATTTCGCCTCCCAACAATCGGTAGAGTTGCAAAATGGAATAGAAGTCGCGAATTTGCTTTTCTGTTAACATTTTCACATGTTTGGTGCCATCGGCACCCACTAGTGACATGCGCACCCAGTGGGCATGCGACAAGGCATAGATCAGGTCTTTGTTGGCGGCGACAGCCACCTGGTCGCTCTCTTCCCAGATCATGCGGCCCGTACCCTTGCCGCGACGAGGCGATGTGGCTCGGTAACGGTAGTCAAAGCCGTCGATCTGAAACAGGATGTCGTTGAACTGCAACGGGTCGTCGGCATAGTACTGGACGCGCAGGTGCAGGGGCTCGACCTGGCCGCCCGAGGTGGTAAAGTAGGCATAGAATGCATTCTCGGTGCGTGACATCGACACATCGCGAGGCATGTAGCGCATAGTGCCAGATTGGGGCGAACTTTTGCTTACCTGCATCAGCAACTCATTTTCGGTCTCACGGATGGGGTCATCTTTCCAGCGCATCGGCTGTGGCGCGGCGGGCAGATACTCCACGAGTGAGTAGTCCTTGCTCAGCAACTCGTTGATGACCGACTTGTCGGCTGTCGACTGTGGTAGTGCCGACTTGCCCACGACACGACGATTGTCTTTCTTGGGCTTAGGCTGGTTGTTGTCCTCCCACGCGTCGTCTGATGTCTGCTGACTTTTGTTCTTAGCATCAAGTTCTTGCTGCAGTTTCTTGCGAGCCTTTTCGCGCTCACGTTCAGGGTGGAGACGGCGTATGGGCATGCGGATGCTCTCGTCATAGTCGTCCTCGCTGTTCTGTGCAGCCAGGGGCATTGCGCTTGCCGCAAATAGTGCCATCGCAATATATATAATGTGTTTTCGCATCTTCAATTCATCCTGTAGTCAGCCATTAAACTGTTAGAAAGCGACCTGCACTTGAGTCAGGATGCCATTCTCACCCTCCAGGGGTTTGATCTTTGTGTAGCTGTAGCCGGCTTGCACACGGCACTTCTTGTACACCCAGTACTGGACTCCGGCATAGTAACGGTCAGTAGTGCTGAACATCTCCAGATGGTTGAATGACCCGATCAGGTCCAGCCCCTTGACGCCCACATTTTTGACCAGTGCGGTTACATAGCCGCCATTGCTGTCCATCTCTCCATCCTTGCCCCACATCCATTCGGCTCTCACATCAATTGGAGCGGTTTTCAGGTAGGCTCCCACGGCCCAGCGGCTGCGCGTGTAGTCCAGTTTGACTTCACGGTCTTTCCACACCAGATAACGATCGACCTCGTTGAGTATGTCGGTCGCACCCTTGCCCAGGATGGTCGAGGCGCTCACATCCAGGCACTTGAGTGGATGCAACGTCAGCCGTGCCACAAAGTCCTTCCACGAGTTGTCATCACTCTTGCCTCGTCCGGCACCGTTCATCACAGCCAAATCGTAACTCACATAGCGGCCTGCATCGCCATAAACTGTCAGACCGATATCACGTCCGGCTCCCTTGGGCATCATCAGGCCGCTGCCCATCACCATGTAGCTTGTAGCCAGCGAGGGCTGGTCCACAGTCTCGAGGATGGACGGTGACAAAGGGTTCTCGATGCTGAATGGTGTCTTGAACTGACCCAACTTGATGTTGAGCCAGGGCTTAACGCTGTAGTTGGTCCACAACTCTTGCAGCGTGAAGCCCTTGAAGTCAAACATTGCGAATGCGCTCCAGTTGTCGGTGATGCGCAATTTGCTCATGATAATGAGTTTGTTGAGCTTGAATTCGTTATTAGGGTCGCTCTGGTCGTGGTATTCCCAGCCCAGCTGGGCATAGCCCGAGAATGTGAACCGCTCGGCTATCTTATCGAAAACTTGAGCAGCCTTTGACTGTGCCATTGCGCATAGTCCAAAAGCAGCCACAAGGGCGAGACAAATGATTTTCTTCATAGAAACTATAAACTTTTCGGCAAAATTACTGTTTTTCGACTTATTCTGCAAATAATTAGGCATTAAGGGCTGTTTTTTAACGAAAATACAGTACCTTTGCATGTTCAAGATGACAAAAAATGAATGTTGTCGTAGAAAATATTGCAAAATCAATGGCCCTGGTCGGATTGTCAGATGCTGTCAATGCTAGGCTTTTAGTCGCGTTGAGCGGCGGTGCCGATTCGGTGGCATTGTTGCGTGCATTGCTTGAACTGGGTTACACGTGCATTGCGGCACACTGCAACTTCCATCTGCGGGGCGACGAGTCGATGCGCGATGAGCAGTTTGTGCGCAATTTGTGTCAGAGTCTTGGTGTAGAACTGCATGTTAAGGACTTCGACGTGATGGCCTACAAGCGCGAGCACAAGAGTGCGTCAACCGAGATGGCGTGCCGCAATCTGCGATATGACTGGTTTCAGGCCTTAAGTAGGCAACTCAACTGCCGCAGGGTGGTTGTGGCCCATCATGCTGATGACAATGTCGAGACTTTCTTCATCAATCTCTTGCGAGGAACGGGTATCAGTGGTTTGGTGGGCATGTCGCAAGACAGCAGGGAGTCGCGTGTCGCTCGCCCCATGCTGCAGGTGACACGTCAGCAAGTGCTGGACTATCTGGCGGAAGTTAATCAGGACTATGTCACCGATAGCACCAATCTTGAGAATGACTATAATCGCAACCGCTTGCGCAATGTGGTCTTGCCGACTATTGACAAACAGTTCGATCAAGCGCGGCTGCGCATTACCGATACCATGAACCATCTGAATGACGAGAAGGCATTGTTAGATTATCTGGTCGGGCGTTTTGGAGATGAGGTGGGTAGTTACGATGAAGGCAGTGATATATGGTGTTTTCGCAAGGATGACCTCTGTCGAGCACCACAACCTGGGATGGCGCTCTATGCGCTGATTCGTCACATGGGTTTCAATCGCGTGCAGTGCGACCAGGCTATGCAAGCAAGTGTAGGGTCTAAGTTTACGACTTGGAGTCACGCTCTAATTGTTGAGCGCGATGTGATTGTCGTTCAGGGAAATACTAGTGTCAGCGAGCCTGGTGACAAGCAGGTCGATTTTGTGCTGGATTGGACGCAGGCTGTAGCAATAGGGGGTGAGTTGAATGTCATCACACATAACCCACCATTTGACCGTGCGATGGTTGACGGGAGACTGAAGGTAGCGTTCAACAATGATATTTTGCGATGCAAGCATGTGTTGCTTCGCCACTGGCAGCAAGGCGACCGCTTTCGTCCCTATGGCATGAAGGGGAGCAAGTTGCTCAGCGATCTGTTTGTCGATCTCAGGCTGTCAACTGAACAAAAAAAGGCCGTCTGGCTCTTGGAGGCAGACGGCGAGATTGTGTGGGTGTTGGGGCATCGGGCGGCACAGGCCTATGTTGTTGACCCCGGTTCAACCGATTATGTATTACTCAAATATCTTTGTTAGTTGAACAGCAACTTGGCCAGCGACTGCGGATTGTTGTCTGCACTGGTCATGACCTTAGTCAATGCGCCTTCGATGCGCTTGAGGCTGGGTTCGTTCTTCATCAGCACGGTTTTGTCAGGAGCGAGCAAATAGAACACGGGCAGTGTGGCTGGCATGACATATGTACCTTCGTTCTCGATGGCCTGCTTCTTGTCCCAACCGTTGATCATCCAGGTGGGGTATGAAGCCTTCTTCCACAACTTCTGATTGCTCTCGGGATATATGGCGACAACCTTAAGCAGATTCTGGTTGACCAAGTCCTTGACTGTGGCTGAATTCTCCAGGTTGGCCTTGACCTTCTGGCAGGCATCGCAGTCGGGGTCGTTGAAGTAGAGCAGTGTGTACTGTTCGCAAGGAGCATTCAGGTGGTGAGTCTGGCCGTCGGTAGTCACATACTCGATGTCGGCAGCCATTGTGCCGATGCGGTTCTTCTTGGCCATGTCAAGTAGCAACTTGGGGCGTTCTTTTTCGTTGTTACCCAGCACATAGCCATTGGCTGCGTGCTCCAGACAGGCAATGTACATCTCCTCGTTGTGCAGCGAGTCGGCAGGGTTGCCCAGACGGTTCTCGGCAAACTCCAGTGCCTTGCGATAGCCCTGTGGGTTCTGCGCCAGGGCGTTCATGGTGCTGCTCACGACAATCACAGCGTTTTCTTGTGGCAGTTTTGCGGCTTGCTGGAAGAGGAGCGACAGTTTGTCAACATCGATGCCATAAAACTGAGCGCTGCCGCTCAGACTGGCGGCGATGGCCAAGATGGCACTAAAAATCAATTTTTTCATCGTTTTTGAGTTTTATTTTTTGCAAAGGTAGATAACTTCCACTAATTTTGCCCCAAATTTCACGATTTTTAAACTTATGGCAAAGAAAATTAATAAAACCAACGCCGCACGGTTGCTCGACCAGGCGCATGTCACATACGACTTGGTGCCATACGAGGTGGACGAGAACAATCTTGCAGCCGATCATGTTGCCGAGCAGTTGGGCGAGGACATCCACCAGGTGTTCAAGACGCTGGTGCTGCATGGCGACCGCACCGGACACTTTGTGTGTGTCATCCCTGGCTGTGACGAGGTCGACCTCAAGAAGGCGGCGCGTGTCTCGGGTAACAAGAAGGTTGAGATGATTGCCATGAAACAGTTGCTGCCCACCACGGGATACATTCGTGGCGGATGTTCGCCCATTGGCATGAAGAAACCTTTTCCCACCTATTTTCATCTGACCTGCAACGACTTCGACTACATCTATGTAAGCGCGGGTATGCGTGGATTGCAACTCAAGATGGCTCCGGCAGTCCTTGTGCAGTTTGTTGGTGCAACTGTGGCAGATTTGACGGTTGACAAAATTTGACAACTCATGGCTAATACTATTGGTAGCATATTCCGCTTGACCTCATTCGGCGAGTCGCACGGACCGGCAATGGGGGGCATCATCGATGGCATGCCGGCGGGCATCGAAGTTGACTTGAACGAGATGCAGCGAGTGGTCGACCGCAGGCGGCCGGGGCAATCCCAACTAGTGACACAACGTGCCGAGGCCGATCAGGTCGAGATTTTGTCCGGCATCTTTGAAGGCAGAACATTGGGCACGCCCATAGGCTTTGTTGTCCGAAACATGGATGTGCGCAGCGAGGACTATGGCCACTTGCGTGATGTTTACAGACCCTCGCATGCCGACTATTCCTGGCAGGCAAAGTATGGTCTTCGTGACCATCGTGGTGGTGGGCGCGCCTCGGCACGCGAGACGGTGAGTCGCGTCGTGGCAGGGGCGTTGGCCATGCAGGTATTGGAGCATTTGGGCATACAGGTGCTTGCCTACACCACGCAGATTGGTGATGTCAAGTTGCAACCAGGGTCACCCCTTGATTGGAATCAGACATGGAGCAATGCGGTGCGTTGTCCCGATGCGACAACTGCCCAGCGCATGGCGAGGGCCGTCGATGAGGCGCGTGCCCAGGGCAACACGCTTGGTGGCATGGTGTGTTGTGCCGTGATGGGCGTGCCGGCTGGATTGGGCGAACCTGTGTTCAACAAACTCAATGCTGCGCTTGCCGGTGCGATGATGAGCATTCCGGCTGCCAAGTCGTTTGACATGGGTGCAGGTCGCATGCTGGCATCGATGCGGGGCAGTGAAACGCTTGACACAATGCACGCTGTGGATGGAGGACTGGTCTATGAGCACAACTATTCGGGCGGCATTCAGGGGGGCATCAGCAATGGCAATAATATCTTCATGGAGATTGGGTTCAAGCCCGTTGCAACACTGATGCGCGACATCGACACGATTGACATGCAAGGCAATCCCGTCACCATTCATCCCCATGGGCGGCACGATGTGTGTGTTGTGCCTCGGGCAGTGCCGGTGGTTCAAGCGATGGCCGCTATGGTGGTGCTTGACCATTATCTTCTGGCCAAAACCAACCATTTGTGATGGATTATGCTGGATTTCTAGCACAACGCCTTGACGGCAAGGTGCAGAAGATTGCCGTCGATGCTGGACTGTCATGCCCCAACCGCGACGGTACGTTGGGGTGGGGTGGTTGCACCTATTGTGACAATCGCGCTTTCAATCCGCCTTACTGCGACCGTGCGATGTCGGTCACTCAGCAGATTGAGGCGGGCAAATGCTTTTTTGCCAACAAATATCCGGATATGCGGTATTTGGTTTATTTTCAGGCTTATACTGCCACTCATGCATCGTTTGAGCACTTGCGCAGTCTGTACGACGAGGCATTGTCGGTCGATGGGGTGGTTGGTCTGGTTCTTGCCACGCGACCCGATTGTGTCACCGATGAGTTGCTCGACTATCTGCAACAAGTCAACGAGTCGCACATGGTGATTGTCGAGTTGGGTGTTGAGACAGCACACGACCGCACCTTGCAGTTGGTCAATCGTTGTCACGACTGGACAAGTTCGCTCATGGCCATTGAGCGCATCGCGGCAAGGAACATTGCGGTTGGTGTGCATTTGATATTAGGACTACCGGGCGAGAGCGACGATGACATGTGCTCAACGGTCACACAGATTTCGCAACTGCCGGTGTCGTTGGTCAAGTTCCACCAACTGCAGGTGTTGCGTGGCACGGTTTTGGCTCGCCAGGTTGAACGCGGCGAGGTCATGGTGCGAGACTGGACGGCACAGCAGTATGCCGAGTTGTGCGCTCGCTTGGCAACCTTGTTGCGCAGCGACATTGTGGTTGAGCGATGGGTGGCTCAGGCACCGCCAAGCATGGTCATCACTCCACGTTGGGGGCTCAAGCCCGCACAATTTCAACAACTATTGGACAGCAAATAACCATAATTCTCAATTCTCAATTTTCAATTAAAGTAAATTCTCAATTAATTCAAGATGAAAGAGTTTTCACGAAAATACTACCTGAGTGCCGGCGAGTGCAATCCGCAGGCCGAATTGCCCATGCCACTGCTGCTTACACGCATCATTGACACGGCCACACATCATGCCAACGCATGGGGGGTGGGCTACGCCCATCTGATTAAGAATCGGCAAGCATGGGTATTGTCTCGAGTCACAGTCGAAATGATGCGTTGGCCGCATGTTGATGAGAACTATACGCTCATTACATGGATTGAGGATTATAACAGCCACTTCTCACAACGAAATTTCGAGGTGCAGGATGGTGAGGGTAGACCCATAGGCTTTGCTCGCACCATCTGGATGGTTATTGACCTGGACAAGCGCACAGGAGTGGATATTGCCAGTCTGTCTTATATTCGTGACAATGTTAATGACAGGCCATGCCCCATCGAGCCTATCAGTCGGCTGCGTCCATTGGCCGAGGGGCGTGACATTGAGCATGACTTTGGATATGTCGAGTGTGACTTCAACCGTCATGTCAACACGGTGCGATATCTTGAACTGATGATGAACCAATTTGACTTGTCGCATTATGACAACAAGTGGCTTCGTCGCCTTGAGATGGCTTTTGTCAAGGAGACGCGATATGGCGAGCATGCCGTGCTGCGCATGTGCGAGTTGAGCCCCAACGACTGGCGCATCAATATCATGGCAGACGGTGCCGACCATGTTCGCTCGCGGCTAGTGTTCGCTGAGCGATAGTGTTTTATTTCCTTGTTTTCTTGAGTTTGTTGATGGCCTTTTCAAGGCTCTCGGTAGGCTCGATGATGTTGTAGTCCTTCCAGAAGTCTGGATCGTTGAAGTTGTTGACCATCTGCGAGAACGAGTCGCGCTGCCCGAAGGATTCCTTGCGGGGTATGGGATTCTTGTCGCAGGGCTGGCGGTCGGTGACAACCATCTCGTTGACTGCCGTGAAGCCCGTCGAGAATAGGCGACGCTTCCAGTCGCAGTTGAAGCGGAATGTCGAGCGGATGTAACTGATGTGTGACATGCCTTCGTCTTGACGGTAGTTGACAAGCAGGGTCAATTCCTTGGGCTTGAATCGCACCCCTCGGGGCTTCTTGACCAGCATCAGTCGGGTGGCTTTGTCGCTGTCGTGCATGTCAAGTGACAGTTCGGCCCGTGTGAATGCAAGAGTCTCCATGTCGATGTAGAACGTAGCATGATACAGAGCGTATGGCAGCATGTCGTCATTGGGGATAGCCTTGACCACAAACTGCATGCGGTCGTTGATAGTCACAGGGTCGCTCATCTTGAGAAGGTAGTGGGTCAGTTCGTCCTTGTCCAGAATCAATCCGCGGTTTTTCACTACGTCCAGAAAGATAATCTCTGTCGGGCCGCCCTGCATCCTCAGCCCCAGGGTGTCGCTTGACTTCTGGCTGACTAGCGAGCGCCCCTTGACAATGGTCACACGGTCGGGTGCGGGACCGTATTCATAGGAGGTCTTGTAGAGTTCGACCACGGCTTCCGACACCGATATGAACTTATTGCGCTTCTTGGCGGTCTCGCGATAGAAACATTGCATCAATTCGGGGCTTTGGCAGTAGTTGTCGGGAATGTGATGGATGGCTTCGGCCAGCAGCACTTGCGGATCTTGGTTGGTGACCTCAATGTCTTTAAGGACGATATTCACAGGAATCAGACGGATCTTCAATCCCGAGTTGTTGCCAGTGAGTGCAATGCGCTGGGTCTTATAGCCCACATGCGACACGGTGATATACTCGGGACGGCTCACAGTCTTGAGGGTGAACCGTCCGTCAGCGTTAGTCACGGTGGCCAGATGTCGTTGCGGAGCGGTGACGTTGACGTTCTCGAGTTTCTTGCCGTTTGAGTTGTCGCGCACTTCGCCGCTGATGATGTAGGTCAGCGCATCGGCCTCTTGTGCCGTGATCGACAAGGCAAGCAGATACATCAATAGGCATAGGTAAGTACGCAATTGTTTCATGATAGTTGAATTATTGGGGTTCTTAGTCTTCAATCGATGTCCCGTCAATGTCGGCCAGACGTTGGCGCAGATTGGGCATCGCGTCGGCGTCGCACTCGACGGTCATTGAGCACACGTTGTCAAATGTTTGTTCGACGATGCGCACATCGCACTTTTTCAACAGCCGCATCACGTCGTTCATCGACAGGTAGGGGAAGGTGAACCGGCACTGCGCCTGTTCGTGGCATTCCAGGATTTCGCCAGCCTCAATCGCCAGTCGGGCTGCCTCGCGATAAGCGACAATCAGGCCGCTGGTGCCCAGTTTGATGCCACCGAAGTAGCGCACCACGGCGATCACCACATTGGTCAGCCCGAAGGAGTTGATCTGCCCCAAGATGGGCTTGCCGGCAGTGCCACTGGGCTCGCCGTTGTCACTGCTCAGATACTCGCTGCGCGCTGTGCCTATCATGTAGGCCCAGCAAACATGACGCGCATCGTGATATTCGTTTTGTATTCTTTTGACAACTGCCTTGGCTTCGTCGGCACTCTGCACAGGTTCTGCAAAGGAGATAAACTTGCTCATTTTCTCCTTGTACAGCCCTTGAGACTGCCCCTTGAGTGTCTTGTAGAAATCTGCCATATTCAATTTGCAAAATTACTAAATCATTTGTAACTTTGCAAGAAATTTTGGAGAACACGATGAAAAAAATCATTATTTCACTCATATTGTGTATTGTGGCTTGGTGCCACCTTGATGCGCAGGGGCGTGTCAACTGGCAGTGGCAACGCACCATTATTGCCGCCATCGACAAGTTCCCAATTAGAGGCGGATACTATACAGGCGGACGGCCAAACGAGACTTTTGCCAAGACAACATGGCGAGGTCTGCACGATGCTTTTCAGATGCAACCTGGAGACCGCAGGCCGCATTTCGTCCCCAGTCAAGCACAACCCTCGTTTTGTTCAAGTGCAACCTATGCCGTGCTCATTCAGGCATTGCTCGATTTTGACAAGTCGGGCTTGATATCGCCCGATGCATGGCGCAACATGAAGCCCTATGTGGGCATCAAGGATTCACTCAATCCCGATGGTCTGGGTCAGGACGATGGCGTGGGATTCTGGGGGCGATGCAATGCCAATGGACCTTCGCTCGGAGTGTTGATTCATGAACTGGATGCAGGTTTCAGCATCACGGCATTTCGTGGAGCGAAAAACGATACGGTCAAGGAGACACCCGCCGAGCGTTACCTCACTGATGCCGAGTGGCGGGCGCACCCCATCTGGCGACAGGCGGTGCGCGGTGACCTGATGAAGATTTTCTGGAACCGTAATGAGTCGCGAGGTCATGATGGCGGTGCTATCATTGGTTACGACGGCGTCAAGGGGCATTTGCAGGAGGCGGGACATAGTGTTATCTTTCTGGGCATGAGCACCGATGGGCGCGTGATTTATTGGAGCAGTAATGGCCCTGGCGATGATCCAGCCCACATGGGCTACTGTGTCGGTTCATGTGACCCAACGGCCATCCAGCGCGTCGTGTTCACTCGCATCCTCCACCCCGAGCGTTTCGACCGCGTGCGCGACATGGCTTCGACTGACGTTAACGAGTATTTATATAATCTCAATGGTCGCTGCCACAGTACTACGGACCAACTGCTACGTGCAACAGGCATTAGATAATGTCCTTTTTCGTTTTTTTTCGAAAGATGTGCAGTGGTCATTTGGAGATTTTGTATTATCTTTGCGTGCAAATTCAAAATAGAAACAGAACTCATGAAAAGTAGAATAACCGAACTCTTTGGGATTGAGTTACCTATCATTGCAGGTGGCATGGTGTGGTGCAGCGGATGGCGACTGGCCGCAGCGGTCAGTGAGGCTGGCGGACTGGGCCTGATTGGAGCCGGGTCGATGACACCCGAGGTGTTGCGCGAGCACATAGTAAAGTGCAAGGCTGCCACGACCAAACCCTTTGGCGTGAACGTGCCACTGATGAAGCCCGATGCCGCACAAATTATGGAAGTGATTGCCGACGAAGAGGTACCTGTGGTATTCACCAGTGCAGGCAGTCCCAAGAAGTGGACTGGTTGGCTGCACGAGCGTGGCATCAAGGTGGCTCATGTGGTGGCATCTAGTGTGTTTGCACGCAAGTGCGAGGAGGCAGGTGTTGATGCGGTTGTAGCCGAAGGTTTTGAAGCCGGAGGTCACAATGGTCGTGAGGAGACAACTACGTTGTGCCTGATTCCTGCGGTGCGTAGGGCGACCACACTGCCGCTGATTGCGGCTGGCGGAATCGCTACGGGCGATGCTATCCTGGCTATGGAGGTATTGGGAGCCGAAGGTGTCCAGATGGGTACACGTTTTGCTGTCACCGTCGAGAGCAGTGCCAGTGATGCGTTTAAGCAGCGATGCCTCAGTCTGAACGAGGGCGACACCAAGTTGCTGCTTCGCAAACTTTCACCCACACGATTGGTGCGTGGTGGATTTTTCGATGCCATTGAGCAAGCTGAGAATAATGGTGCCACCGAGCAGCAACTGCTTGACATCATCGGGACTGGTGCATCGCGTCGTGGCATCTTTGAGGGTGACCTTGATACAGGCGAACTCGAGATTGGACAGGTGGCATCGTTGTTGCAGGGGCGTGCCCAACAGACGGTTGCTGAAGTCTTTGACGAGCTTGTCGCACAATATTATGCTGCCAAACAAACACTTGTCTAAAAAAGACAATATTTCAATATCTATTATTAATTCTTCACTAGAAAAGAAATGCAGTGGTTTGAATGTAAAGTAAAATATGATAAGACCCTCGAAACTGGGGCTGTGAAAACTGTTACTGAACCTTATCTGGTTGATGCCCTCTCGTTCACCGAGGCCGAGGCTCGCATCACCGAAGAGATGCAGCCCTACATTTCGGGCGAGTTTACTGTGAGTGCTGTGCGTCGTGTCAACTTGAGCGACATTTTCTATAACGAATCGGGAGACCGTTGGTACAAGGTTAAGACTAACTTTATCACCATTGACGAGAAGACTGCCGTCGAAAAGAAGACCGCATCGTTCCAGCTGGTTCAGGCTAGCGATTTTAAGGAAGCCCTGGATGTGTTTATGGAGGGCATGAAGGATACTATGGCCGACTTTGAGATTGCAAGTATCACAGAGACTATGTTGATGGATGTGTTCTCGGCCAACCTCACCGAGACTCTTGCCGACAAGGAAGCCAAGAAGAAGGCTCAAGAACAACAGCAATAAGTGTCTATGAGTGATATAGCAGATAAAATTGAACTAATCAAGCAGCAATTGCCACTAGGTGTCAACCTGGTGGCTGTGTCTAAATATCATCCTGTCGAAATGCTGCAGCAAGCCTACGATGCAGGACAGCGCATCTTCGGCGAGAACCACGTGCAAGAACTTGTAGCCAAGGCACCGCATCTACCCGGTGATGTGCAGTGGCACATGATTGGGCACTTGCAGACCAACAAGGTGCGCATGCTAATGCCCCATGTAAGCATGATTCAGAGCATAGATTCGGTCAAACTATTGCGCACCGTCGAGAAAGAGGCGGCACGCATTGATCGAGTGGTGGACGTGCTCTTGCAACTGCATGTGGCACGCGAGACCACCAAGACTGGCTTTGCCACGGGCGAACTGCTCTCGGTGCTGTCGGTGGGCGAATTGAATGACTTGCCACATGTTCGCATTCGTGGACTGATGGCCATGGCCACCAACACTGATGACCAGATTCAGATTGAACGTGAGTTCCAGTTGGTTAGCGATACGTTCCGCTTGATCAAGGAAGAGTTTTTCAGTGCCCATGACGAGTTCGACCAGATCAGTATGGGCATGAGCGATGATTGGCAACTGGCTGTCAAGCATGGCGCAACCTTGGTTCGAGTAGGGTCGGCAATTTTTGGCCCAAGGCAGTATTAATGACTTTTTTGTCGAAAATAAACGGCAGATGAAATTTTTTTAGTAATTTTACACCCCGAAATTTTAATCATTAAATAATTAGACTAAAATGACTCAAACTCAAAACAAATCAAATGGAAGCATTATCGCCATTGTGACGATGATGTTTCTCTATGCAATGATTTCATTTGTGACCAATCTGGCGGCTCCGATTGGTGTAGTGATGAAGAATGACCCTGAGGTGGGAGGATCTAACTTCCTGGCCATGATGGGTAACTTCATGAATTTCTTTGCTTATCTGTTCATGGGTATCCCTGCAGGTAAGATGCTGATGCGCATCGGTTATAAAAAGACTGCCTTGATGGGTATAGGATTGGGACTCATTGGCGTGATGGTGCAGTTCATCTCTGGCTTTGAGGCACTTGAGGGTTACAGCGACAACGTCATTTATCTGTTGGGTGCCTTCATCTCAGGTCTATCGGTGTGTTTGCTCAACACGGTGGTCAATCCCATGCTTAACCTGTTGGGTGGTGGTGGCAACCGTGGCAACCAGCTCAATATGATTGGTGGTACGTTCAATTCGCTGGCCGGTACACTCACTCCCATGTTTGTCGGTGCGCTCATTGGTGAGATGACTCGTGAGTCAGACTTCCAGGATATTAACTTGGTGCTTTATATCGCAATGGCTGTCTTTGCTGTGGCATTTGTTGTTTTGGCACTCGTGCCCATCAAGGAGCCCGAGATTGGACGAGTCACATCCGAGACTAAGTTTGAGCACTCGCCTTGGAACTTCCGTCATTTTGTGTTGGGTGCTATTGGTATCTTTATCTACGTCGGCATTGAGGTTGGTATCCCGGGCACTCTCAATTTTTACCTGAGTGATACAACCGAGAAGGGGGCAGGACTGTTGGCTAACGCTGCAGCCATTGGTGGATTGGTAGCAGGTACCTATTGGTTCCTCATGCTTGTGGGCCGCATCATTGGTGGTGCTATTGCAGGCAAGGTGTCGAGTAAGACGATGATGATTGTTGTCTCGTGTGCAGGTATCCTCCTTATTTTGTTGGCTATGTCGTTAGGTAAAGAAGCAACAATGTCGATGCCGGTGTTCACGGGCAAAGGCTTCGGCATGGAGACGGTGCCCGTATGCGCTGTGTTACTGGTGTTGTGCGGTCTTTGTACTTCAGTCATGTGGTCGAGCATCTTCAATCTGGCCACCGAGGGACTGGGCAAGTATACGGCTGCAGCATCGGGTATTTTCATGATGATGGTTGTTGGAGGCGGTGTGCTCCCATTGGTGCAGAACGCAATCGCCGACAGTAGTGTGGGCTACATGTTCTCTTATATCGTTCCTCTGCTGGGACTTGGATATCTGCTCTTCTACGCCCTCTCGGGTTGCAAGAATGTGAATGAGGATATTCCTGTTGATTAAGATTTAGAGGGCGTTTCAACAACACCCCGCTCCATATCAGTGCCCGCTCCAGTCTGCTGGAGCGGGCATTTTTGTGTTGTTGGGCATTTTTTTCGTTTTTTTGCCCAAAGTGCTTGTGTGATTGACTTTATTTTTGTATCTTCGTGCCTTGAATCATAGTGTCTTTTATTTATGGCTATTAATCAGATATTGATGAACCGTGCGGCCAACAACATTCGCATCTTGGCCGCGACAATGGTTGAGAACGCAAAGTCGGGACATCCCGGCGGTGCAATGGGCGGAGCAGACTTCGCCAACGTGTTGTACTCCAAGTTTTTGGTCACCGATCCCGACGATCCTAGATGGTTTGCTCGCGACCGCTTCTTCCTCGATCCCGGACACATGTCACCCATGCTCTACAGTGTGCTGCACCTCATGGGCAAGTATTCAACCGACGACCTGAAGGCATTCCGCCAGTGGGGTAGTGTTACTCCAGGCCATCCCGAGGTGGATGTTGACAGGGGTGTGGAGAATACGAGTGGGCCACTTGGGCAGGGACATGTCATGGCTGTCGGTGCAGCAATCGCCGAACGCTTCATCGCGGCGCGTTTTGGAGAGGTTTGGGCTCACAAAACTTATGCATTCATCAGCGACGGCGGCATACAGGAAGGAATCTCACAAGAGGCAGCGCGCATCGCCGGTTACCTGGGCTTGAGCAACCTTATTATGTTCTACGATAGCAATCGTGTTCAACTGTCAACTGACTGTGATGCGGTTAGTAACGAGAATACCACACTGAAATATCGGGCTTGGAACTGGAATGTCATTGAGATTAATGGGTCGGATGCTGTAGCCATCGCAGGAGCACTGGAGATGGCGCAAGCCGAGAAGGAACGTCCCACCATCATCATCGGACGCACCATCATGGGGCGTGGATGCGTGACTTCTGACGGAAAGAACTTCGAAGGCCAGTGCAGCACACACGGACAGCCCATCAGCAAGAGTGGAGCCGACTACGCCAAGACGGTTTCCAATTTGGGTGGCAATGTCAAGGATCCTTGGGCAATCTTCCCAGCCGTTCAACAACTCTATGCCGATCGCATGCAGCAGTTGCGTCAGATTGTTGCCCAGCGCAGAGCAGAACAGAAGGAATGGTGCGAGGCCAATCCAGAACAGGCCAAGCAATTGCAGAACTATATTGATGGTGTGGTGCCCAATGTTGACTATGCCGCTATTGAACACAAGCCTGGCATTGCGACGCGTGCAGCCAGTGCCGATGTTCTCAAGGCTCTGGGGCAGCAGGTCGGCAATATGATCGTTGCTAGCGCCGACTTGGCAAATAGTGACAAAACTGACGCATTCCTCAAGGTGACTGGGGCATTTGCCCGTCACGACTTCAAGGGTGCCTTCTTGCATGCGGGAGTGTCTGAGCTGGCCATGACTGCTATTATCAACGGCATGGCACTGCATGGTGGTGTGATTGCGGCTTGTGGCACATTCTTTGTGTTCAGCGACTACATGAAGCCTGCTGTACGTCTGTCGGCATTGATGCAGTTGCCGGTCAAGTTTGTGTGGACACATGATGCATTCCGTGTGGGCGAGGATGGGCCTACTCATGAGCCGGTTGAGCAAGAAGCCCAGATTCGTCTCATGGAGGAACTCAAGAACCATGCAGGGCGCAACAGTATGCTCGTGCTTCGTCCGGCCGATGCAGCCGAGACTACAGTAGCATGGCGCATGGCCATGGAGAATAATTCTACGCCCACGGCCTTGATCCTGTCGCGCCAGAATGTTGACGACTTGCCCAGTGCCAGTGGCAACCGCTACCAGGATGCTCTACAAGCCATGAAAGGCGGCTATATAATAAATAAGGTGGAGAACCCCGATGTCATTCTTGTTGCTAACGGGTCGGAAGTGGCCACTCTTGTAGCAACAGCTGATATCATTGCCCAAGATGGCATCAAGGCACAGGTTGTATCGGTGCCCTCGATAGGTTTGTTCCTTGAACAAGATGAGGACTATCGCAAGCAGGTGTTGCCTGATGGCGTTCCTACATTTGGTCTCACAGTAGGACTGCCGTCAACATTGAGGCGCATTGTTCCTTGTGGCGAGGTTGTAGGGCTGGATCATTTCGGAGCATCGGCTCCATATAAGGTGCTGGACGAGAAATTTGGCTTTACGCCCCAAAATGTGGCCGAAAAAGTCAGAAAATTCCTCAAAAATTAGATTTTTTCAACAAAAAAGTGATTTTTTTGGTCTAAGATTGCTTGTAATTGAAAAATTTGCCCTATATTTGCACAATAATTTGCAGACGAATGTAATTTTTTATTGTTTAACAGATAATTTTTTTTAACGTAAGTCTATGAAAAAGATTACTTTGATGGCACTTGCATGTGCTATGTTCATGGTTCCCTCTGTGGCTAGCGCACAGGAGGTAACTTATGTTGAGGATCCTGCTCAGGGCTACACTTTCAATCGTTTCCAGGACAACTGGTTCATTGAGGGCCTTGGTGGTGCAGGTGTGATGATGTCCAAGTGGGATTCCAACCAGGATTTCAAGGATCGTATTGGATGGAAAGGCAACTTGTTCATCGGCAAGTGGTTCTCGCCCATCATCGGTGTTCGCGTTGGTGGTGAGTTCAACCAGATGAAGGGTACAACTCGTCCCGATGTGGTATGGGGTATGGGTTTGCGTCGTGATCAGGCTGTTAAGAACGGCTTAATTGCTCAGCAGTTCAACAACATTGGTGTTGCTGGTGATGTCATGATCAATGTCACAAACTGGTGGTGTGGCTATCGTCCTGGACGTTTCTACAATGCCATTCCTTATGTTGGTTTCGGTCATCACTGGGCTGTTTATCGCACTGGCGAGAACAGCAAGGGTGATTGGGCCTATGAGGGCATCAAGAAGCAGGATGGTGTCAAGCGCCATGCTCGTAACTACAGCGGCCGCGCCGGTTTGTTGAACACCTTCCGCCTGGGTGAGCACGTCAACCTGTTGCTCGACCTCCGTTTCGACCTCATGCAAGAGCATGTTGATGGTGCTGGTGAGCGTACTTGGATTGAGTATCCCTCTGCACTTCTTGGTTTGAGCTATAAGTTCAACAAGACTGAGTGGACTGCTCCCATCGTTCCCGTTTGCCCCTCTTACAAGTGCACCGATGCTGAGTGCGACGCACTGGCTGCTCGTCTGGCTGCTGCCGACCGCAAGATCGCTGACCTCGAGCGTCAGCTCAAGGCTTGCCTTGACAAACCCGTTCCCGATCCCGGTAAGCCCGTTGACACTGAGGCTCCTCTGGCTATCGTTTACTTCCCCATCAACGTTTCTAAGATCGTTGGTGTCCAGAACGATGTCGTGAACGCTGTTGGTGATGTCATGCTCGATGAGAACAAGACTTACACCCTCACCGGTTGGGCAGACAACTACACTGGTAACGACAAGATCAACACTCGCCTCCGCAAGGACCGTGTTGCTACTGTCAAGAACGCTCTCGTCAAGAAGGGTGTGGCTGACAACCGTCTGAACACTCAGATCGACGACCGCAACCGTCCCGATGCAGACTTTGGTCCTAAGAGCGCTCCTCTGAGCCGCGCCGTCACCATCGTCCGCAACAAGTAAGTTGTAGTCTGACAACGCAATCAAAAAAGGTGTCTCCCGCAAGGGGGACACTTTTTGTTTAATCTATTGTCCAAAAATCGTTAATTCTCATGTGCTGAGTTGTGGGAACGATAAATACATCGTAAATTTGCATATTCTTCATTCCTTACAATGCCACGACAAAGCAATACCGACCGACTTCTTGAGATGATACGTCTCAAGCAGAACATGACCACCCGACAACAACTCAGCCTCACAGCTCAATTGAGCCTGCCGGCCATTTTGGCGCAGTTGTCCATGATAGTCATGTTCTTTATCGATGCGGCTATGGTGGGACATCTGGGAGCCAATCAGTCGGCTGCTATTGGACTGGTCGAGACGACAACATGGCTGCTGGGCGGACTGTCTTCGGCAGTGTCAATGGGGTTCTCGGTGCAGGTGGCTCATGCTATTGGGGCCAATGATTTTGACAAAGCTCGCAATGTGCTTCGGCAATCCATTGTCTGTGCTTTGCTGTGGAGTGTGTCCTTATCACTGGTATGTATTGCAATACATAGCCATCTACCTTATTGGTTAGGTGGCAGTCCAGACATTGCCCGCGACGCCTCATTGTATTTCCTGATTGTGGGTTGCAGTGGCATCTTCTTTCAGATGGAAGGTCTAGCTGGCTCGATGCTCAAGTGTGCAGGAAACATGAAGGTTCCCAGTGTCCTCAATATAGCCATGTGTGTCATGGATGTGGCATTCAATTACCTCTTTATCTATGTGATGGACATGGGAGTTGCCGGCGCGGCGATTGGCACGGGTATAGCCGTGTTTATCACCGCTGTCATGATGCTTTATTTTCTCACTTGCAAGTCCGAGATATTGGGGCTCAAGGGTAGGCCTGGATCATTTCGCCCACAGTCACACATCGTCGTGAAGGCTGTCAAGATTGGCGCACCCATGGGGCTTCAGCACTTGCTTATGGGGTCGGCCAACATTGTCATCACGCTCATTGTTGCCCCGCTTGGTGTGATTGCCATTGCGGCCAACTCATTTGCTATCACGGTCGAAAGTCTCTGCTATATGCCAGGATTTGGCATATCAGAGGCAGCGACGACACTCGTGGGGCAATGCCTGGGGGCTGGCCAGAAGGCTCTGACCAAATCGTTTGCCCACTTGGCCGTGAAGATGGGTATGCTCACGATGACGGTCATGGGGCTACTCATGTGGATCTTTGCCAGCGAGCTCATGCAATTGATGTCTCCAGTCCAAGAAATCATTACGTTGGGCGCACAAGTACTGCGCATCGAGGCGTGGGCCGAGCCGATGTTCGCTGCAGCCATCGTTTGCAATGGTATTTTTGTCGGCGCTGGCGACACACTGCGTCCGGCAGCCATGAGTCTGACCTCAATGTGGCTGGTGCGCATCACATTGTCTGCACTGCTCGCGCCCATCTATGGCTTGCAAGGCGTGTGGATTGCCATGTGCGTCGAATTGTGTTTCCGCGGAGCCATTTTCCTCTGGCGATTGGCAACGGGTGCATGGCTCAACAAGTTTTCGTGATTATTCTAATAATGTCAGGTACTCCGGGGCACTTCTCGGACCATAAAACAACTCAAGATGAAACTGATTAAAGACCAAACCTTCGGGGGCGAGCGCCCCTTGTTCGAGCAGCACGACGTGCGCCTCGAGAATGTAACCATCACCGACGGCGAGTCGGGTATCAAAGAGTGTAGCAACATCGAGGCTGACCATTGCCTCTTCATTGGCAAGTATCCATTTTGGCATGTGCGCAAATCGCTGGTTACCAATTGCGTTTTTGAGCCCGGATCACGTTCGGCCATCTGGTACAGCGACGACATGATCATGCGTGACTCGGTCATCAATGCGCCCAAACTCTTCCGCGAGATGAAGAACCTCACGCTCGAGAATGTCACCATCAACGATGCCGATGAGACCTTCTGGAACATCGACGGACTGACCATCAAGAATGTCACCCTGCACGATGGAACCTACCCCTTCATGGGCAGCCGTAACATTAAGATTGATGGGCTGGTCAGCGATAGCAAGTATGTATTCCAGTATGTCAAGAATGTCGAGATTCACAATGCTAAGATCACGACGAAGGATGCGTTTTGGGAAGTGGAAGATGTCACAATCTACGACTCTGAACTCAATGGCGAGTATCTGGGTTGGCACTCTCATCGCCTGAAACTGGTGCGTTGCCACATCACCGGCGAGCAGCCACTGTGCTATGCTCACGACCTGATACTGGAAGACTGCACCTTCGGCGAGGACTGCGACCGAGCCTTCGAGTACAGCGAGTTGAATGCCGACATTCGTGGCAGCATCACCAACATCAAGAACCCGCGCACCGGCATCATCGTTGCCGACGAGATTGGCTCCATCACCCTCGACGAGAACATCAAGGCTCCAGCCGACTGCATCATCCGCACCCGCTAACTAATACATGAATTATCATAAATTTTCATTAATTATTTATGATAAATCCAAAAGATTATAAACAACTTGTCTATGACATTATTGGTTCTGCAATGGAAGTTCATAGAGAGTTGAGATGGGGTATGCTGGAGCCATTGTATAATGAGGCATTATATAGGGAATTGAATAGCCGTGGAATACCGTGCATGCGTGAGTTGCCAGTACCTTGCTATTATAAGGGGCAGAAAATGGATAAGTATTATCAATTGGATTTGGTTGTTGGTGATGTCATTGGTGAACTAAAAGCAAATAAGTCTATTGACTCTGTTCATCGTTCTCAACTCTTTAACTACATGCGATTGACTAAGAAACCAATTGGTTTGCTGATTAACTTTGGGCAACCAAGTTTGCAAGGTGAGCGTTATGCGTATTTTATGGAGACAAATGAATGTGTTCTCCTGGATAAAGAAATGAACATTGTCCGTAAAACATATCACTAATAATTAAGCAAATATTTATGATAATTCGTGATAATTTGTGTGGAAATTTAATTCCAAGAGAATATTTCGATCAGGTGGTTGAACGCAGGGGGACTGCCGCAGTCAAGTGGGACAAACCCATGGACGAGGATGTGATACCGATGTGGGTCGCCGACATGGACTTCCGTGTGGCGCCACCCATCATCGAGGCCATCCAGCGACGAGCCGCACATGGCATCTTCGGCTATGTCGCTGTGCCCGAAGCCTACTATCAGTCCACCATCGACTGGTTCGGTCGCCGTCATGGCTGGAACATCGAGCGCGACTGGATTCAATACACCATCGGTGTTGTTCCCGCTCTGTCAGTCATTGTCAAGGCGTTCACGCACCCTGGCGACAAGGTATTGCTCATGACACCCGTCTACAACTGCTTCTTCTCGTCAATCCGCAACAATGGTTGCACCATGCAGGAGAGCCGACTGGTCTATGAAGACGCAACCTATCACATCGACTTCGACGACCTGGAGCGCAAGGCCCAGCCCGACGATGTCAAGCTATTGCTACTGTGCAACCCGCACAACCCCGCCGGGCGAGTGTGGACGCGTGACGAGTTGGTGCGCATTGGCGACATCTGCCGCCGCAACAACGTCATTGTTGTCAGTGACGAGATTCACTGCGAGTTGGTCTATGGCGACAACAAGTACATCCCCTTTGCCAGTATCGATGGGCATCAGGACAACTGCATCTCGTGTGTCTCGCCCAGCAAGTCGTTCAATATCGCTGGACTGCAGAACGCCAACATCATCTGTGCCAATCCCGGGTGGCGTGAGCGCATAGACCGCGCCATCAACGTCAACGAGGTGTGCGATGTCAACCCCTTCGGTGTCGATGCTTGGATTGCTGCCTACACCCAGGGCGAGCCGTGGCTCAACACGCTTTGCGACTACATCTACGACAACTACTGCTTGTTGCGCGACACGTTCAGGCGCGAGTTGCCGGCTCTCACCGTCACTCGCCTCGAGGGCACTTACCTCGCCTGGATCGACTGCCGCTCGTTGCACATGTCCAGCGACCAGCTCACCCAGCATCTGCTCGACCAGGCGCACGTCATGGTCAATTCGGGAACAATGTATGGCGAGGCCGGTGACGGATTCATCCGCATCAATCTGGCATGCCCGCGGCACTTCGTTGCCCAGGCTCTCGAACGCATCGTCCCCGTCCTGCAACAACTCTGACAGTTCATTCTCACCTCTAAAAGATGAAGTTACCCACGAATTAGACAAACAATTCGTGGGTAATTCATTCATATACTCGTTGAGTTTTCAGCCTCACTTCATGCACATCCTGTAGATGGCCTCGACGTCATGCTGTTGCAGGGGCTTGAAACCCGGCAGCGTGCCGCCATTCACCGACTTGCGAGCCATCACGGCAAAGTGAGTCTCGTCGATGCCCACCTCGGGCAGTGTGCGCTTGAGTTGCAGCGTGCCGAAGAAGAACTCGCTCAACCGCTCGATAGCCTGATGCGCAATATCCATCGGCTCAAGCGTCGGGTCGATGCCAAACACGTTGACACCAAACTGCACATACTTCGACACCGTGGTCTCGTCCAGGCAATACTCCATCCAGCGCGGGGTCAAGATGGCCAGACCCAGGCCGTGAGTGATGTCATAGTAGGCCGACAGCTCGTGCTCCATCGGGTGGCAGCTCCACGCCTGCTGCTTGCCGCCGTCCACAAACCCGTTGATGGCCCAGCTCGAGGTCCACATCAGGTTGGCGCGTGCCTCATAGTTGTCGGGCTCGCGCATGGCGATGGGCGCATAGCGGATGATGGTCTTCATCAGCCCCTCCATGAAGCAGTCCAGCATATACAAGTCCTGATTCATGTTGAAGTACACCTCGATGATGTGCGACATCATGTCGGCTGCGCCACAGGCGGTCTGATAGGCACTCACGCTGAACGTGTTGGTCGGGTCCAGAAACGAGGCCTTGGGCAGCATGGCGGGGGCCAGGCGGCCTATCTTGTCGTGCGTCTCGGGGTTGCTGATCACACCGCCACTGTCCATCTCCGAGCCGGTGGCGGCAAGCGTCAGGATGCTCACGATGGGCAATGCGCGCTCGATGGGCGACCACTTCTGCAGGTCCAGAAAGTCCCACGGGTCATGGTCAACGCACGCGCCGGCGGCCATAAACTTGGTGGCATCGATCGTCGAGCCGCCACCCACAGCCAGCAGCACGTCAATCTTGTGCTCCTTGCACATTTGCGTGCCTCGGCGCACACTGTCGATGCGGGGATTAGGCTCAATGCCCGACAACTCATACAGCTCCAGCCCGGCATCTTCAATCTCCTTCACCACGCGGTCATACAGCCCCATGCGTTTGATCGAGCCGCCGCCATAGGTCATCAGCACGCGTGTGCCATACTTCTTCAACTCGGTGCCCAGGTTCTTCAGCTGGTCGCGACCGAAGTACACCCTTACCGGGATGTCATACACAAAGTCATTGATCATATTCTATTATGTTTTAGTGGTTGAGTACTAGGGTGGGGCGGTAGTGCTTCTATCACCAGCCTTGCCCCATGTTTTCATTACACTGCAAAGTTACACCAAAAACTTCAATCTGCTGTGACACATATTTCAGTTTCTATTCCCAATTTTACCGAAAAAAGCCCGAGGCACAAGCGCAGCGCAGCAATCCGCCCAGAAACCACGTATCCCACGCACGCCCCTGGCTCTAATAATAAACAACAAACCCGAACCAACTCACACGAACATAAATTTCTTTAAATTCATGGTAATTCATGGAGAAAATCTTCTGTTCTTAAAATCAAACCACGAACTACTCTATTTTGCTCTCCTGTTTGCTATTCAGATTAACAGTGAGACAGGAATAAGTTTCTTTGTTGACCACCTGCGTGCCTTCCACATGTCCATCAGGCCCGTGCACGACAAGTAACCGCTACGGGCCGATGAGGCTGTGTCATCATTCTTTTCCTTGAATTAACCCATTGGCGGAATTAGTTTGTTAGACCATCTATAAAAGTCACGGTTTTAATCTTTTATCAAGAATTCTTGATAAATTAGTTCCGCTCCTACACCGTCACCATCGAGGGCATCACTGCCGACGGCCAACTCATCCACACCCGCCACACCATCAACAAGCGATAAGTCCACTAATAATGCACATCCGGTGATTGCAACGACAGCTCCCATCCTGGTCCGGGATGGGAGCTGTTGCTGCATTTCGTGTCCTTATGTCTTTTATTGTGGGGGGACTACGCTTTCTTCTTGGTGGCACGCTTGCGCTTGGGCTTGGTAGGTGCCTCTTCCTCGGCATCGGCCGGAGGGGTCTCGGCAAAGTCGCCGGTGATGTCCTTGTCCAGGTTGGTGCGCATCATCGTGATTTCGCGCTTCAGTTCCTCAATCTCGTGCTCCTGGTTGCGTATGGTGAGCAGCAGCGAGTTCAGTTCCTCGTTGTCGATGTCGCTGGGATATTGCTGCTCCACACGAATCATGAAGTCGCTCAGCACGTTCATGTAGTTGGTGAACGCGGTGTAGGGCGAGTCGTAGGGGCTGTAGAGCGAGTGGATGGTGCCGTCGCTGTTGTGCTTGGTGCTCATGTAGAAGAAGTGGTCGCTCGCTTGCAGGCGATACCAGTCTTGCTTGATGCGGCGGTCCTGGCACAGACGCACGCGCTCGCCGATGCTGTAGAGTTTGTCGACGGCCTCTTGCTGCAGCGTGTTGCCCAGCCAGGCACTGGCATCGCGCTCCTCGTCGGCCCACGAGATGGGGTGCATCACCGTCAATTCGCCCACGGGCTTCAACTTAGAGATCACCTCGCTCGGTGTCCAGAACTGGATGTCGTGCTCGGCGGCAAATCGGGGCAGGGCGCGCATGAAGTCGAAGATGCCACTCTCGCGCGACTGCATCTCACCGAAGGTCTCGTAGTTCATGAACAGATTGACCAACTGCTCTTCTTGTGGCAGGCTGGCAATCCAGCCGATGTATTTGTCGGCGGTCAGCGGATAGGCAGCCCAGTCGGTGTTGCCAAAGCGGAAACTGATGTCGTCGCTCAGTTTGCTGTTCTTGAGCAGCAACTTCAGTTTAGGAGCGGTTGCGGCTTTGTAGACATAGTTGGGCGACTTCCAGCCCAGGATGTGCTTGGCACCCTCGGTGATGGCTCCCTTGAATCCCATGGCTTGAACCATCGAGGCGATGTCGTCATCATAGATCAACTCGGTGTTGCGCAGCACCTTGGGGTGCTGACCGAACAACTGGTAGATCTTCTCATCGTGAGCCTTGACCTGGGCTACAAACTCCTCGGGGTCTTGCAGCGAGGCCAACGAGTGGGCGTAGGTCTCGCTCAGGAACTCGACACAGCCTGTGGCAGCCAAGTCCTTCATCGAGTCGATGAACTCGGGCACATACTGCTCCAGTTGCTCCAGAGCCATGCCGCTGATCGAGAATGCCACCTTGAACTTCTTCTTGTTCTCCTTGATCATGTCGAGCAACATCTCGTTGGCCGGCAGATAAGAGCGGTGGGCGATGCGCGTGATGATGTCATCGTTGGCAAAGTCGTCGTAGTAGTAGTGGTCATTGCCGATGTCAAAGAAGCGGTAATTCTTCAGCCTGAACGGCTGGTGTATCTGGAAGTAAAAACAGATTGCTTTCATCCTGTTGGTTAATTTAGAATTGAGAATTAAGAATTTTGAACCCGGAGCATGGATTTACATCAGCGACCGGTATATATTGATAACCTTCTGGCCTGCCTTGTCCCAGGTGATCTGGTTAACCTCGGCAAGACCGTTCTCGCGCAGTTGCTTGTACATGCCGGGATACTCCAGTATCGAGTAGATGGCATCGGCAATGGCGTTGGTGTCCCAGTAGTCAACCTTGATGACATTGTCCAGAATCTCGGCACAACCACTCTGCTTCGAGATGATCGACGGCACACCCATCTGCATGGCCTCGAGCGGCGAGATGCCGAAGGGCTCGCTCACCGATGGCATGATGTACACATCGCTGGCCTTGAGCATCTCATAGACCTGCTTGCCACGCAAGAAGCCTGCGAAGTGGAAGCGGTCGGCAATGTTGCGGCGGGCTGCCAGGCGAATCATCTTCTCCATCATGTCGCCACCACCGGCCATCACAAACTGCACGTTGTGCACCTTGCGCAGCACCTGCACGGCGGCCTCGACAAAGTATTCAGGACCCTTCTGCATGGTAATGCGGCCCAAGAAGGTCACAATCTTGTCGTGCTTGGGCGGCACCTCGACGTTGAGCAGTTCTTCGCTCAGCGGCTCAACGGCGTTGTGTACCGTTGTCACCTTGTCGGGGCTGATGCCATACTTCTCGATGACCGTGCGGCGCGTCAAGTTGCTCACCGTGATGATGTGGTCGGCATGATTCATGCCGTCCTTCTCGATGCTGAACACGGTGGGGTTGACATTGCCACGGCTGCGGTCAAAGTCGGTGGCATGCACATGGATGACAAACGGCTTGCCCGACACCTGCTTGGCATGGATGCCGGCAGGGTAGGTGAGCCAGTCGTGCGAGTGGATGACATCGAAGTCTAGGCTGCGGGCTATCACACCGGCCACGATGCTGTAGTTATTGATTTCTTCAAGCAGATTGTCAGGATATCGGCCCGAGAACTCGATGCAGCCCAGGTCATTGGTGCCGATGTGATTGAAGTCGGCATAGATGTGGTCGCGCAACTGATAGTAGAGTTGCGGATCCATCACATGACCGATGCGCTCTTGCACATGGTCCCAGTTGACATCGCGCCACACCACAGGCGTGGTGTTGGCACCGATGATGCGAGCAAAGTCCTTGGGCTCATCGCCCCAAGGTTTCGGTATCACAAACGTGATGTCCATATCGCCACACTCGGCCATGCCTTTAGTAAGGCCGAAACTGGCGGTTCCCAATCCTCCCAAGATGTGGGGTGGAAATTCCCACCCAAACATTAATGCTTTCATTCTCTTTTCGGTGGGTTATAGGTTAATAATCAACTAGTTTCAGGTTCTTGAAAATGCGCACGATGCGCACCACACCGGCAATGTTGGCGGCATAGCTCACAGCACCGCGCCCGATGAATGGCGGGTTGCCGTCGTACAGTTCGCTCAGGGTGCCCAGGCAACCTTCTTTCATCTCTTCCTCAAAGCCGATGAGCATTCGCTCGATGAAGGGGAGCCCGTTCAGCCCGAACACCTTAATATAAGTGTTGGCATAGAAGCCAATGAGCCACGGACGCGATGGACCCATGTGATAGGCCTTGTGGCGCTCTTCGGGGTTGCCCAAGTACCATGGGCTATAGCCGTAACTGTTGGGGCTGAGTGTGCGCAGTCCCTTGGGGGTGAGCAACTCGCGTGTTGCCACGTCAAGCACGCCCTTGCGCTGACGACGGTCCAGCGGCGAGTAGTCGAGACCGGCGGCGATGACCATGTTGGGGCGCACACTCAGGTCGGTGTAACTGCCCGACACATAGTCGTACAGGTAACCATAGTCGTTGACGAAGGTCTCAATGAATGACGTCTTCACCCGTTCGGCCACTTCGCGCCAGCGAGCCACCATGGCTGTGGCATCCTCAATCGGTTCAAATATCTCGATGGCGCACATCAGCGCGTTGTACCACAGTCCGTTGATCTCGACCAGATAACCGGTGCGAGGCACGACCGGGCGGCCATCGTTGTAGGTTGAGTTCATCCACGACATGGGTGTCTCGGTGCCATCGACAGTGAGCAGGCCGTTGGGTGCCACCTTGACATTGGGGTGCTTGCCGTCGATGATGAAGTCAAGCATCTCACTGATGAGTTGACCATAGCGCTCACGACAGATGTCGTTTGATTGATCGTGGCTATAGCGTTGCAGCCCCCAGATGATCCATAGTGGCACATCGGGCTGGTCTATGTCCTTCAAGTGCTTGTCTAGCTTGCCCTCGTGCATCCAGTCGAGCATCACACGCATGCTGGTGTCCATGATGGCCTCATAGTCCTGACGGTGGTGGATTGACAATGTGCAACCGGGCAGAGCCACAAATTGGTCGCGAGCACGCACGTGGAACCACGGATAACCGGCAAGCAGGTAGTGACCGTCGTTGTTGGTCAAGTAAAATTGCTTGGCACTGTTCTTCAGGCAGTTGTAGAAACTGTTGCGCGGCGTGCGAGGCTTCACCTCGTCCTCATACATCTTGGTCAGGCTGCGCGGCTTCACCTCGTCGATACCGGCCGAGAAAATCAGGCTCTCTCCCTTCTTGATGTCAATCTCAAAGTAGCCTGGCACATACAGGTCTTCGCTGTAGGGGATGCCACGCTCCTGATCCTTAGGGTACTCAATGTCCTTGTACCAGTGAGGGTCAAACACAAACGTGGGCTTGCGGCTCATCTGCATGTACAACTTGGGGTAGCCGGGATACATGCAGGTGGCAATGCCATTGGCAACTTCTTCATAGTCGCGGCTGGCGGCATTGTTCTCGATGCACAGGTCGTTGGCATTGCGGAATGCCAGGAACGGGCGGAATTGCAGCGTTGTGCGCGAGTGAGCTTCGACCAGCGTGTAGCGGATGAGGATGCGATTCTCACCCGTGACAAAGATTTTCTCTTTCTTCAAGATCACACCGCCCACACGATAGGTGGTGATGGGCAACTGTTCGCAGTCGTACTCACGGATGTATTTGTGCCCGTTGGGGCTGAATACATTGCCCTTGTAGCGATGAATGCCCAGGTTGAAAGGGGCGCCATGCTGGATCACTGTCTCGTCAAGGGTCGAGAGTAGCACATGATTCTCGTCATCCAACTCATGAATCGGAATCACAAGCAAGCCGTGCTGCTTGCGTGTGTTGCAACCCACGATGGTCGTGCAGTGATAAGCCCCTGACTGGTTGGTGCGCAAGATCTCTTTGGACAACGATTGGTCCAAATTAATCATCAGGTTCTTGTCAAATCTCAAATAACTCATATCGAGTGGTTTATATCGAACTAAAAGGTCTAATATTTCCCTATTTATTGTGATAGGGTCTTGTTTAACGATACGAAATTACAACTTTTTTCAGACCTATGCAAACAATTTGCCACATTTTTCAAAAACATAAATAAAAAATTTTCCTCCCCTGATCAAGGGAAGGAATAAGTCGTGACTCATTATTAAGGTGGGTTCTATAAATTGCTCGAGACAGCTTGGAGTGGGTTGTCGAACAGATTTTATGACAACCTTGCTGAAGCAGTAGTGGGCTACGGCTCAGCAAGTTGGTGAAAAATATGTCGGCAAGCCTCCCAAGATGGCCGAAACTTTTACAAAACTTTTTGGGAATTTATAGAATCCACCTTAAATAGTATGGAAAGAGTCTGAGTTGTCGTCTAAGTTTCTTGATTAAATCACAGCGTTGCTGGCAGGAACCACCACACGCATGGCCGACGGGTGACAAGTGATGTGCAACACTTCGGGCATCATCACGGGGTCGCCATCAATGTGCATCACGTCCTCATCGTCGCGCTCAATGATGATGTCGCGACCACGGTAAATACTCACATGACGGTCGCGGTCGATGTTACTCGTGAACAGGCGGGCACCCAGCAGGGCTGCCTCGCCCAGATTGAAACTGTGAATCACCGTGATGTCGATCTTGCCATCCTGCATCGACGCGCGGGGGGCAACCAAGGCATTGTTGCCATACTGGGCAGCGTTGCAGCAGGCGATGACAAATGCTTTCTCCTCGATCGTCTCGCCGTCGATGGTGATGCGATAGTGCTGTGCGCGGTAACGGAAGTATTCGCTGATCGTGGTCTTGATGTAGGTCACCAGTCCGCGAGTGTCCTCGTTGGCAAACTTGTAACTCACCTGGGCGTCAAAGCCCACGCCGCAGGTGCAGAAGAAGGGCTGCTCGTTGACCGTGCAGTAGTCTACTTGGTCAAACACGCCGCCGTCCATCGCATCAAGGGCTTTCTCGGCATTGATGGGGATGTGCAGATGTCGAGCCAGGCCATTGCCCGAACCGCATGGCAGAATGGCAAGCGCGGTGTTGCTGCCGCACAGCGCACGACCCACCTCATTGACCGTGCCGTCACCACCAACAGCCAACACGATGTCATAGCCGTCGCTCACAGCATCCTGTGCCAGCAAGGTTGCATGTCCTGGACGCTCGGTGAAGGCAATCTCCAGGTCAAACTTCTGAGGGTCGAGTTTTTTTGCAATCAGTTCAGGCATCTTGGCTTTGCCGCCAACACCCGAGATGGGATTGATTAGGGCGAGTATCTTGTAACGCTTCATGTCGAGAAAATTTGGGCAAAAGTACAAAAAATCCCCAATTCCTTTGGCTGTTTTTACAAGTTTTATTAATTTCGCATTGAAAAAACGTCAGATAAAAAACAACCAGCGTGTTGTGCGATCTGACATCTATCGTCTAAGGTCTGAAGTCTAACGTCTAACGTCTGAATATGAAGAATATCAGTATTAATCTGTTGACCAACGTGGTCCTGCTTCTGGCAGGCATCTTGCTCATCGTTTTCAATAACCAGCCCGACTTGCTCGACTGGGTGGCGCGCATCATCGGCATGATGTTCATGTTGCCCTCTATAGCCTACCTGATGGTGGTGGCCTTGAGGCACACACCCGCTAAGGTGAGCAATGACTATCTGGGCGTTTTACCGGCTATCGGAGGACTGTGTTTCGGCATCATTATGTTGGCAAAGCCACAACTGTTCAGTGGGGTTTTGACCGTCTTCATGGGGGCTTTGCTCATCGTTTTGGGGCTGTTCCACATCATCTATCTCTTCCTCTCACGCAAGGCGGTCGAAGTCAAGGGGTGGTATTATTTGTTGCCACTGATTGTCACCGTGTACGGCTTACTCATCCTCTTTGTCGATGGGTGGCGAAATCGCGAAGACAATGTTGTCCTGATGACAGGCATCGGTTTGCTCATGTTCAACGTGACCAGTGTGCAAGAGTATTTTGCAGAGCGAAAGGCACGCCGCAACGCCCCAGCGCTCCCTCACATCGCCGACGATGAGCCTGACGGAACCACTGAGGCTCCGAAGGCCTCAGAGGCGCAGCCAGATGATACAGGCCGTGATTGTGCTCACGATCCCGACGAGGAGAAATATCTCCATGTCGAAGTCTAGTTGCCCAATTCTTAATTCTGAGTCTACTTGGAAAAGTCTGAACACTATTCTCCATAAATGGTCACAAATTTCCAAACCCATTGGCGGAATTAGTTTATTAGACCATCTATTAAAGTCACGATTTTAATTTTTCAAGAATTGTAAGAATTAAAGAATTAACTATTTCGTGATACTCGAGTTTTATAAATTCCTCACTCGTGTAGTTATTATTCAGTCCTTAAATTCTTTAATTCTTGATAAATAAATGAATTCAGCCAGCGGATATTTCCATAAATTATTTAAGCCGTAATTAATGATAATTCATGGAAATTCGTGGAGAATGATCACCGACCACTTCTTCAATGGACTCAATTCTAAATTCTAAATTATTAATTCTTAATTATAAAAAAAGATGCTCCATACCGAAATTAACCGCCACATTGCCGAGGCAATGAAGGCCAAAGACAAAAACCGCCTCTATGTCCTCAAGATGATCAAGGCTAAGTTCCTCGAGTTCCAGACCAGCAAAGGTTACAAAGAAGAGGACTTCAACGAGGCAAAAGAGATCGCCATCCTCCAGAAGATGGAGAAAACCTGGGCCGACGAGTTGCAGTCGTTCCGCGATGCCGGCCGCGACGTGACCGAACTTGCCGAGCAGGTGCAGATCCTGCAAGGCTTCCTCCCCAAGGAACCCAGCAACGACGAGATCATCGCTGCCATCCGCGAGTCGGGCTTCCCCCCCGAGATGAAGAACATGCGCAACATCCTCGCCTTCGTCCAGCAGCGCTATCCCGCAGCCAGCGGCAAACTCGTCAGCGACGCCATCCGCCAACTGTCTTAACCAACTTTACTCTGGCGTAGGGTATTACAAAAAAGCACCGAGTTACTGCAGTGAACTCGGTGCTTTTTATGTCGTTGTTGTGAAGAATTATTTCTTCTTCTTGCGATCGCCGTAGCGGCTGAGGAACTTGTCCACGCGACCTGCGGTGTCGACCAACTTCTGCTTGCCGGTGAAGTAGGGGTGCGACGAGCTGGTGATCTCAAGTTTCACCAGGGGATAGGTCTTGCCATCGATTTCGATGGTCTCTTTCGAGTTGACGGTCGAGCGGGTGATGAAAACCTCTTCGTTCGACATGTCCTTGAATGCAACCTCGCGATAGTTGCTAGGATGGAGATCTTTCTTCATTGTTATAATGCCTTCTTAAATAGTTAACTAATTTACATTTGCGGGCGGTGGTAAACGCCCATTTTCGTAATGGCGGCGCAAAATTACAAAGACTTTTTGAAATGACAAAAATATTTTGCGATTTTCTCGTTATTTTATAGAAAGAGGCCTTAAATAAGCCTTTGTTCCACTATTTTTTAGTAATTTTGCACGATAATAATATAGCCACACATTTATGTTTAATATATTTCATCGTAAAAAAGAGAATAATCAACTGTTCTACAACACAGATGTGCACTGCCATATTCTGCCTGGAGTGGATCATGGCTCGCAGGATGTTGAACAATCAATCGAGATGTTGCGGGCAGAGCGCGATATGGGAATTACTCGCGTGATTCTCACGTCGCATGTCACTGCCGAAACCTTCGAAAACACGCCCGATACCCTCAGACCTGCTTTCGAGATTTTGAAGCAGGCTGTTGCCGAGACCGAAGACATCAGTCATATGCAACTCTACTTGTCGGCCGAATACCGCATGGACGAGTTCTGGGACAAGCAATATACATTGGGCAACCAGATTGCTATGCCAGGGAACTACATTCTCATGGAGAACTCCTTCCATCAGGAATTGCTCGGACTTGATGAACTGCTATTTGACCTCAAGGTGAAGGGATATAAGCCCATCTTGGCTCACCCCGAGCGTTATATCTACTATGCTCAACGCAAGCAACGACTAGAGCAGTTGCACAACACGGGAACCAAGTTTCAGGTCAACCTGCTTTCGTTGGCAGGCTACTTTGGTCAGCATTGTCGCGAGACTGCGCTTTGGCTTGTCAAGCATGGCATGGTCGACATGCTGGGCAGCGACATGCATGGCATGGAGCATGTCAAGGTCATTCAGGACTATATCAACTCGAAGGAGTGGCGCAAACTCGTGCCACAGATTCAGGGTCACATCATTAATGACCTAGTGCGTGACTGAGCGACGAACGAAGTCGGCAATCAAGTCGGCAGTACTTTCACATCCCAGCACCGAAGAGTCAACACAAAGGTCATAACTGGCTGCTTCGCCCCATCGCTTGTCGGTGTAGAAATTGTAATACTCGGCGCGCAGACGGTTCTTCTTTTCCATCAGCGAACGGGCTGCTTCGGCATCGTCACAGTCACCGCGCGCGATGATGCGGGCTTGGCATGCCTCGGCCGAGGCATGGATAAACACGCTCACCACTTGGCAATGATTGCGCAGCACATAGTCGGCAGTGCGACCCACGATCACGCAGGGTTCACGGTCGGCTAGCGTGGTCATCACCTCGCTCTGTGCGCGATAGATGTGGTCATCGCTCAGTGGTGCCTCGCCCATAAAATATGCCCCGCTGTTCAGCCCCAGGTTGAACGACCAGATATTGGCGAAGAACCGCGGACTGCGTTCATCGGCAGCCTCAAAGATATGTTCGCTCACACCGCTCTGCTTCGCTGCCTCAATCAGCAACTCTTTGTCATAGTAGGCAATGCCCAACTTGTCGGCCACCAGCCGACCTATCTCACGACCACCGCTGCCAAACTGGCGGCCGATGGTCACCACCCATTTCCCAGTATTATTGTTGTTCGTCATTTGATAAAAGGTTTTCGCCGTTAGCCTCAAAGGTCATCATTTGCATCTGACCATCTGACCAGTTTGCAATGAGTATGGCTCCTTGTGGCTGGAACTTAAACTCAACAATCTCATATTCGCGTACAAAGTTTACTTTGCCCTTGTCCTTGTCGAGTAGCGACTTGAGCAGTTGTTCGTTGTCCAGCGAGCGGGCGAAGACAAAATACTTGCGCCCTATCTGCATTGTGCCATAGTAGGTCTTCTCATCGCCGCCGCCTCGCAAGATGTCCTGTGACTGAATATAGACATCAATCGTTCTATCGGGCTGTGGGTCGAGAGCAACGGCATAAACATAGTTTTCGCCGTCGGTGTCGCACATGGTGCGCATCAGCGCGGTCAGTGCCTCGACAAACCGAGCGTCAGCCTTCTTGCCGAACTTCATCCGCCGCAGTTCCATCTGGATGGTCTTGTCGGGCAGGGTAGAGCGCTCGGCCTCGGTCAGTTGGATCACCATAGGCACCTCATGTTTGTCGCCGGCCCATGCGCACAGCGCTGCCAGCAACAATGCGATTGTCATCAAATGCTTCATCTTGTTCCGTTTTTTATTCTAGATTTTCTAGATCTTCTAGATGTTCTAGAGCCTCTAGTTGCAAACCCCATGCCAACCAGGATTTTCAATTTTCAATTCTCAATTAATAACCAAGTTCCTCACCTACGAGTACTACTACATGGCGGTTGGCGCTGTTGCTGTTGCGCAGCAGGTGGATGTAGTTGCAGATGCACTGAGGCGAGTTGCAGTTGTGGCAGGCACCGTCCACTTGGCAGGGTGTCTGGATGTCAAAGCGGGTGGCATTGGTGGGTGCGGCGGTCGAGCGGGCGCGTTTCACGGCTGCATCAACGTCCTGTGCCACCTTGTTCATCCCCACCACGTGGATTACCCGTTTAGGCCCCCAGGTGATGGCTGCCACGCGATTGCCGTTGCCATCGATGTTGACCAGCACACCATCCTCGCTGATGGCGTTGGCCGAGGTCAAGAACACATCGCAGCCGAATGCCTCGTGATACAGCGCCTCAATTTCCTCGCGGTCGGTCAGTCCCTCGCGGTCAAGCAGCATCAGCGATGGGCGCTGGCGCAGACTGTCCAGCAGCCCCATGTCGCGAATGGTCATCGACCCGCCCCATGTCACCGAACTGCCGTCGGCAATCAGTGAGTTAATCAATTCTATCGCCTCCTGGCAAGTGGGGCAGTAGTGAGCCTCAAAGTGCCGGCGTTCCAGATTCTTTACCATCCGGGCTCCCAGCCGACTATTACGTGTTTCTTTGATGTTCATAGTTGTCTATTGTTTTAGTCAACGCAAATGTACGAACATTTTTTCATTTGACAAAAAAACAACCGCAATTTCACGATTGCGGTTGTTTGATTGACGCTTATTCGGCTTGATTATCCGAAGTTGTCATAGTGGATGCTCGACGGGTCGACACCCAGCGAGTCGAGCAGGTCATTGACCGTCTTGCTCATCATGGCAGGACCGCACATGTAGTACTCGCAGTCCTCGGGAGCCTCGTGCTGGCCTAGGTAGGTGTCGCGCATCACCGGAGCCACGAAACCGGCGGTGTACTTCACGCCGGCGGCATCGGCTGCAGGGTCAGGACGGTCCAGCGCCAGATGGAAGTGGAAGTTGGGGAACTCTTTCTCTATCTCTAGGAAGTCCTCGAGATAGAACACCTCGCTCAACGAACGTGCGCCGTAGAAGTAGTGCATCTCGCGGTCGCGCGTGTTCAGCGTGCGCGTCATGTGCATGATCTGTGCGCGCAGCGGAGCCATACCAGCACCGCCACCGACCCAGATCATCTCCTTCTTTGAGTCGAAGATGGGGTGGAAGTCACCATAGGGGCCACTCATGATGACCTTGTCACCGGGCTTGAGCGTGAAGATATAACTTGATGCGATGCCCGGCATCACATCCTGGAAACCACCGCCTTGTTCCTTGGGCTTGAAGGGTGGGGTGGCGATGCGCACCGTCAGCATGAAGCGGTCGCCCTCGGCAGGGTAGTTGGCCATCGAGTAGGCACGGATGGTCGGCTCGGTGTTGCGGCACTTGAGCGAGAACATGTTGTACTTGTCCCAAGTCTCCTTGTACTCGCCCAGCGAAGCCTTGTCAATGTCTTTGTCATAGTCCATCTCGTACTCTGGAATGCGAATCTGAGCATACGAGCCGGGGATGAAGTCCATGTGCTCGCCGGGAGGCAAGGCAACGATGAACTCCTTGATGAACGACGACACCAGGTTGTTGCTCACCACCGTGCACTCATATTCCTTGACGCTCAGCACCGAGTCGGGCACCTGAATCGCCAGGTTGTCCTTGACCTTGACTTGGCACCCCAGGCGCCAATGGTCTTGTTGCTCCTTGCGCGAGAAGTGGACGGTCTCGGTCGGCAGAATCTCGCCACCACCCTCAACGACCTGCACCTTGCACTGTCCGCAACTGCCCTTGCCACCGCATGCGCTCGAGAGCATCACGCCCTGGCTTTGCAGTGTGCTCAGCAGGCTGGAGCCGGTCTCGACCTCCAGTTCTTTGGTGCCGCCATTAATGTTTATTTTCACTTTGCCGCTGGGCACCAGATAGTGGCGCGCCGTCAGCAGGATGACAACCAGTAGCAGCGTGATGATCAAGAAAATCACTGCACTGGCGATAACTGTTGTTGTAATATCCAGTAATATCATAGTCGCGTGTTATCCGAGTTTAATGCCCAGGAAACTCATGAACGCAATGCCCATGAGTCCAGTAATAATGAATGTGATGCCCACACCACGCAGGGGAGCGGGGATGTTGCTGTAGGCAATCTTCTCGCGTATGGCGGCTAGGCCGACGATGGCTAGCAGCCAGCCTATGCCCGAGCCGAAGCCATAGACCGTGGCAGTCCACGCCGAGGGGAAATCTTTCTGCTGCATGAACAGTGCACCACCCAGGATGGCGCAGTTCACGGCAATCAGTGGCAGGAAGATACCCAGCGAAGCATATAGCGACGGAGAGAATTTCTCAACTGCCATCTCGACCAACTGTGTGCCACTGGCAATCACGGCGATAAACATAATTAAACCCAAGAAACTCAGGTCGACATCGGCCATGCCAGGGCTGAGCCAACTCAATGCGCCGGGTTGCAGCACATAGCGGTCGAGCAGATAGTTGATGGGCATTGTCACCACGAGCATGAAAGTCACAGCTACACCTAGACCGAGAGCAGTCTTCACGTTCTTGGACACGGCCAGGAACGAGCACATGCCCAAGAAGTAGGCAAATATCATGTTGTCGATAAATATCGACTTGACAAACAGATTAAGTTCTTCCATATCTTCTTAATTGAAAATTGAGAATTGAAAATTTAGAATCACTATCATTAATTCTCTTGAAGTTCAGTGTTGCGGGCACGATGCACCCAGATGATGCATGCCACCGTGATCAGCGCCATCGGGGGCAGAATCATCAGGCCATTGTTCTCGTAGCCATGGTCGTAGCACCACTGCGGAATCACTTGATAACCCAGCAGTGTGCCGCTGCCCAGCAACTCGCGGAAGAAGGCGACAATAACCAGAATAATGGTGTAGCCCAGTCCGTTGCCGATGCCGTCGAGGAACGAGGGCCACGGCTTGTTGTTCAGTGCGAACGCCTCCAAGCGACCCATCAAGATGCAGTTGGTGATAATCAGGCCGATGAACACCGACAACTGTTTGCTCACTTCGTAGTTATAAGCGATGAGCACCTGCTGCACGATGATTACCAGTGCCGCCACGACTACCAATTGCACGATGATGCGGATGGTGGTGGGAATGGTATTGCGAATCAACGAAATAATCACATTGCTGAAGGCCAGCACGCAGATGACCGAGATGCCCATCACAATGGCCGGCTCAAGGCTGACTGTCACGGCCAGTGTCGAGCAGATACCCAGAATCTGCACCAACACGGGGTTGTCCTTCGATAGCGGATTGAACAGTGCTTCTTTATTCTTTTTGTTCAACATAGTCTTCACGCTTTATTCGGTTACACTTTGCAGTTTCTTGAAGAAGGGGTCATAGGCCTGCATGCACTGCTGCATCATCGTGCCCACACCGCGGCTGGTGATGGTGGCACCACTGATGGCATCAACATAGTCGCTGCCGTCGGTTGGGGTCTGACCCTTCTTCATTACACTCACATTCTTGAACTCACCATCTTTATACAACTGTTTGTCGACAAACTGCTGCTGGAAGCCTTTCTCGGTGATGCGGGCACCCAGACCGGGTGTCTCGCTCTCGTGCGAGAAGTTGGCTCCGTAGATGGTGTTGCCATCATCATTAATGGCGACATAGCCCCAGATGGGTCCCCACAGGCCAGCACCGTAGACCGGAATCACATACTTGACACTGCCATCGTCCAGAGTGCATTTTAGCACGGGCAACTGGCGCTTGCTCTCGTCAAGTTTCATGTTTTTCTTCATGTCTACATCGAAGGCGCAGTTCTTGGCCGAGTCCACCACGTTGCCTTGGTTGTCAACCAGAATGTCCTGTGTGATATATTTCTCATAGGTGGCGGGAATCTCGTCCTCGCTGGGAGCAACAATGTGCAGCGCGCTCAAGATCTGGTTGCGCGTGTCATTGGCGATATTCTCATCCTGCTTGGGCTTCAGACTCATGTAGATCAGAGCCAGCACGGCACCAACAAGCACGACCATGATGGCCGAGTAGATAATCTGATAGGAATTACTGTTCTTGTTCATAGTCCTGGCCCTCCATTATTTGACGGCAACGCGACGAGCGCGGCGCTTGATGTTGAACGAAACGACACAGTGGTCAATCAGCGGGGCAAATGCGTTCATCAGCAGAACGGCAAGCATGGCACCCTCGGGATAACCACCATTGTACACACGAATCAGGATGGCAAACACACCAATCAAGAAACCATACACATACTGTCCGATGTGTGTGCGCGCACCAGTCACAGGATCGGTCGCCATGAACACGGCGGCAAAGGCAAAGCCGCCATAGCACAACTGGCTCAGCGGGTCGAGCAGCGACGCGGCATAAGTCGGAGTGGCAAAGGCATGAACCAATGCGCCCATGGCCAGGCCGCCCACAAACACCGAGCACATGATGCGCCACGAGGCGATACCGGTGAGCAGGAGGATTGCGGCACCTATCAGGATGGCAATCATCGAGGTCTCACCAGGCGAACCGGCAATCAGGCCCATGAAGGCATCGCAAGTGCTGATGGGCTCACCCACCACATTATTTAATTGTAAGGTGTCACCCACATGTGTCGCAATCTGGCCCAGAGGCGTTGCACCCGTGAAGGCGTCGGTCACAGTGCCGTCGCCCAGCCCGAATGCGGCATCAGTCTTGACAAAGGCCTTGTCGCCACTCATGTGCGATGGATAGGCAAAGAACAGGAAGGCACGGGTCACCAGCGCCACGTTGAAGATGTTCATGCCAGTGCCGCCAAAGACTTCCTTGGCAAAGATCACAGCAAATGCAGTGGCTACAGCCACCATCCACAGCGGAGTGTTGATGGGCACAATCAGCGGAATCAGGATACCCGAAACCAGGAAGCCCTCCTGAATCTCCTTGTGATGAATCTGGGCTCCGATAAACTCGATGCCCAAACCGACGGCATAACTGACCACGATGCAGGGCAGCATGGCCACAAGTCCGAAGAAGAACATCGACCAGAACGATGCGTCTGCCTGGCCGATGGCCAGGTAGTGCTGGTAGCCGATGTTGTACATCGCAAATAGCAAGCACGGCAGCAACGCCACGACAACCGTGATCATGGTGCGCTTCAGGTCGTTGCCGTCATGGATGTGCGCCCCCGACTGAGAGGTCGTGTTGGGCGTGAACAAGAAGGTCTCCATGCCATCGTACACCGACTGCAACTTCGCCAGCCGGCCACCAGGCATGAACTGAGGCTTGATCTTGTCCATATATTTTCTTAAAGCGTTCATCTCTTGACTTTAACTTTAAACTTCTAACTTTAAACTTTTAACTATCAAGACATCTCGCTGCGCAGACGATCCAGACCCTCACGAACGATGCGCTGCAACTCGAGTTTGCTTGTGCAGGCATATTCGGCAAGTGCAAAATCCTCGGGAGCAATCTCGTAGACACCCAGTTGTTCCATCTTGTCGATGTCAAACGTGATGATTGCCTTGATCAGAAATTCAGCATAGATGTCCATCGGCAGCATGTCGTCATATTCATCGGTGCGCACGATAGCGCGCTCACCGCCCTTGATGCGGGCATCCATGCTCACCTCTTTCTTGCCGGTGAGCCAACTGGTGAATGTGCGGTAGATGCTGAAGCGGCTAGGGCACAACGACGCCCAGCCCATGAACTCATCGGGCTTCGACACCTCGGGGATGACGGTCACATGGCGATAGGGGGCACGCAGATAGCCGTCAGCCTCCACGCGATAGCCGTTCAAGGCGTTACCGCTGATGATGCGGCAGCCGGTCGTGTCGGTACCATCGAGCAGGCTGCTCAACTGACAGCCCATGGTTGCACGGACATATCGAGGGTGGTTAATGCATTCACCGGTCAGGGCAACGACGGTGTCGTGACTCACCTCGCCAGTGGCAAACAGACGGCCTATGCGGGCGAGCGTGACGATGTCAAGCGTCCACACCACTTCGCCCTTGTTGACGGGCTTGATGTTGCCCAGTTGTACGCCAGCGTTGCCGGCAGGGTGGGGACCCTTGAACGCATTGACTACAGCACCTGCAATCTCAATCTCTTCGCCAGGTCTGAAGCCCACATACACATCACCGTCGGTGAATTGCTTCAGCACCTTGACACCCTCGGCCAGGTACTGTCTGTCATCGCCCAGAACCACGGTCAGGTCAGGGGCTAGTGGGGATGAATCAAACCCGGTGACAAAGATGTCGCGTGGACGCACTTCGGGCGAAGGCACAATGTCGTAAGGACGTTGCCTGAGCATGGCCCACAGTCCTGAAGACAAGAGCGTGTTGATGGGTGAGCCATTCAGCTCGTGACGAACCACGTCGTTGCTGCCGTCGGCGGCAATGACGATGGCATCGATGTGACGACGAGCACTACGGCGCACCTCTTTCACTACTCCTGAAATGGGCGAAACGACCTGGATTTGCTCATAAGTCTTGTCGTGGAAGAGCGGCTCGCCTGCCATCACATGGTCGCCCTCGCGCTTGTCCATGCGGGGCGTCAATCCAGTGAAATCGTCTGGCACAATGGCATATAACTCGCTCTTAATGACTTGGCCTACGGCAGGGTCGACAATACGCCCCTTCAGGTTCAGGTCATAACCTTTTTTCAGCTTAATAGTTGCCATTCAATTATTATGATTTTTGTTTGTTTCAACGAAATAATCTGCAAAGGTAAGAAAAAAATCCAACACCCAATCCATGTTTGCCACACTTTCTCACATTATTTAAAATTATATATCAACTTACACTTGGGTCCGTAGTCTGACACGAGCATGCCAAAATGGCAAAAAGCACAAAAAATGTTGAAATTTTTTGCTAAGAGTTTGCCGTTTTCAAATATTTGTAATACTTTTGCGTTAATTTTGTGAGCGAAATAGGCTTCTTGACCAGTATGAAGAACCGTTTCTCTTCTTCAAACTTGTGTGTGACAACTAGATATGCAATTTCAACTGCCGGTTGACAGTGCAATTATCTGCTGGGACTCACAACGATTATTAGTGCTGTACAAAACAAAAAACAAATAACTTTATTAATTAATCTTTTTTTAACAACTTAATTTTATCTTAAAATTATGGCTGAACAAACAAACATCCAGAAGCCTCAGGCTCCCGCGCCTAAGACTGCTACCAAAAAGGAGGTCAGCAGCAACGTAGGCGGTATCAAGAGTGCATCGATCGTCATTCTTGTGTGCTTTATCCTCGCAGTGTGCATCTACATGTTCGTCTTTGGTGCAGGTTCTAACTTCAAGGATGGCAACAACGCCAACGCACCTCTCAACCTGCTCGGTACTGTCTATAAGGGCGGTATCATCGTGCCGGTTCTGTTGACCTGCTTGCTCACTGTGATCGTTCTGACCGTTGAGCGTTGGATCGCTCTCGCTAAGGCTAAGGGCAGCGGCAACATCACCAAGTTTGTCGAGAATGTGAAAGACGCTCTCCGCGCTAAGGACATCAACAAGGCTGAGGAACTCTGCCGCAAGCAGAAAGGTACTGTCGGCGCTGTGGTTTACGCTACACTCCAGAAGTACAAAGAGATGGACAAGGACACCGTCCTCGAGAAAGAGCAGAAACTCACCAGCATCCAGCAGACCCTCGAGGAGGCTACAGCTCTCGAGATGCCTATGCTCCAGCAGAACCTCCCCATCGTGGCTACCCTGACCACCCTCGGTACTCTGATTGGTCTTCTCGGTACTGTGCTCGGTATGATCAAGTCGTTCCAGGCTCTGGCTGCTTCGGGTGCTCCCGACTCGACCGAACTTTCGACTGGTATTTCTGAGGCACTTGTGAACACCGCATTCGGTATCGCAACTGCTGCTCTCGCTCTTATCGCTTACAACTTCTACACCAACAAGATCGATAACATGACCTATGCTATCGATGAGCTTGGTTTCTCAATCGTTTCTACTTTCGCCGCTACTCACTAATTTTTGAGCGTCGAAACACCTTATTTTAATTAACAGAAACAATTAAACCCAACAAGTTGTAAGAAATATGGGAAAAGTCAAAATTAAGAAAAAAGAGACGCGTATCGACATGACCGCTATGTCGGACGTGACCGTCCTTTTGTTGACTTTCTTCATGTTGACTTCTACTTTCCTTCAGAAGGAACCCATCACCGTCATCACGCCCCCCTCGGTCAGCGAGGAGAAGGTGCCCGACGCTAACCTGCTGTCGGTGCTCGTGAGTCCGGAAGGCAGGGTTTTCCTTGAGGTCCTGGGTAGCAAGGACTCGACCATGAAGAGCGAGACCGTGCGTGCCGACCTGCTGAAGAACATGGCTGCCGAATACAACAAGATGCATCCCAGCAACCCCGTCAAGTTCACGGCAAAGCAGATTGATGCATTCTCAAAGCAAAACGCTTTCGGCGTGCCCATGAACCAAATGGCTAAGTGGCTCGATATGCCGGTTGACGAGCGCGACAAAGCGCTTGAGAAGGCGGGTATCCCCATCAACATGAACGAAAATCCAGATACTCCTAACGAATTCCAAATGTGGATTCGTGCTGCCTACAACTCGATGAACGAGGAGTTGAAGCAGACTATGGTTAAAGGTAGAGGTATTGCAATCAAGGCCGACCAGACTACACCTTATAGTGTCGTCAACGTTGTCATGGACAACCTCCAGACAATGAAGATGAATAAGTTCAGTCTGATGACGGCTCTCAAAACTGAGGAGGAATAAGATATGGCAAAAACGAAAAGTCGTCAGAAAAAGTTCGATACCCGTATCGACTTCACTCCTATGGTGGACATGAACATGCTTCTGATCAC
>DGWI01000042.1:0-16950 GCA_002396085.1 Porphyromonadaceae bacterium UBA4262 | reverse complement strand
ATGCTTCTGATCACCTTCTTCATGCTCTGTACAACGATGATCAAGAGCCAGACGCTCCAAATCGCGTTGCCCAGTAACGAGAAGGTCGACACGGAACAGCAGAACAAGGTCAAGCAGTCGGAGGCCGTCACCATCATCATCGATGGTAAGCTCGACGACAAGGGGCTCTCTAAGCCCGACGAGGGTCTGCTGTACTACTTCGACGGTATGCCCCCCTCGGGCGAGGAACTTAAGAACCTTGCCACTGTCAACCCGATGAAGCAAATTGAGTTTGGCAACAAGACTGGTGGTGCACTGCCCGCAGTTCGTGAAATTTTGCGTGAACGCAACAAGGACGTTGTAGCCAAGATTGAGGCTCTCAAGAAAGACTGGAAGGATATGAAATTCAGTAAGAATGAGGAGCAGAACGACTCAATCTATCAGCTCAAAGCGAAGCAGATTCGTAACGACTCGACGCTCAAACGTCCCGTTGTGATTATTAAGGCCACACCCAATGCAAGTTATGCTCACGTGGTGAGCGTGCTCGACGAGATGCAGATCAACAACATCAGCCGTTATCAGATTGACCGCATCAACCAGGTTGACTCGGCCATGATGATCTTGCTGCAGGGTCAGGAAGTTGGTAAGTAATGTGTGATGAAGGTTTATATGTTTAACTACTAAAGCATTGACAAATTATGGGAAAAGATGTAGATCTTTCATCGCGTGAATGGTGCGACCTTGTGTTTGAGGGCAAGAATAAGGACTTCGGTGCTTATGAAATGCGAACCACCTCGACCAAGCGTCACAACAAAGCCGTGCTTTATACCATCATTGGTGCCATCCTTGTCGTAGCCGCTGCCGTGTCGATTGCCAAGGTTCAGGAATATCTGGCCGAGCGTCGACTCGCCCAGATGGCTGAACAAGAAGAGGTGCTTATCGACATGGAGCAGAATGAGGAACCCGAAGAGGAAGAACAGCAGAAGCTGGAGCAGCCCAAACCTGAGGTGCTGCCCGAGGAGGTGCTGAACACCGTCAAGGTTACCGAGCTCCGCATCGTCGAGGATGAGAAGGTCAAGGCTGAGGACGAGATTAAGACTCAGGACGAGCTGAAGGAAACTACCACAGCTTTCGGACAGAAGGATAATGACAAGGGTACCGAAGACCGTAACGTGACACGCACCCTCAAGGATGAGGTCGTTGTTGAGAAGAAGGTCGAGGTTAAAGAGGAGAAGAAGCACGAAGAGATCTTCAAATCAGTTGAGCAACCGCCCGCATTCCCGGGTGGTGACGCCGCACTGATGAAGTATCTGAGCTCGCACATCCAGTATCCGACCATGGCTCAGGAGAACAATATCCAGGGTAAGGTCGTGGTGCAGTTCGTGGTCGAGAAGGACGGACACGTCGGTGACGTGAAGGTTGTCCGCTCGGTTGACAAAGATCTGGACCGTGAGGCTGTGCGCGTCTGTAAGTCGCTGCCCAAGTTCACTCCTGGACGTCAGAATGGACAGGCCGTGCGTGTGTGGTACACACTGCCGGTTAACTTCAAGCTGCAAGGTACTAACTAATCATCGGTTTAGTCCAATGTACATGAAAATGCCGCTGAGCCATCTGCTCAGCGGCATTTTTTGTTGAAAAATTACTAAATCTTCAACTTTTATTTTGATGAACACGCAATTTGAACTAACTTTGTGAGTTGAATTGTTATCAAGATATCAAAGTAATGAAAATTATCAACCGACTGCTTCTATTGTTGCCACTCGCACTCATCGTCATGGCGTGTGACCAGCAAAAGGCAACCAATACTAGCACTAGCGGCATTGCCAAGATCAGTTGCGACGAGAGTTTCCGCAATATCCTTGACCAGGAGGTTGAGGTGTTTGAGTACAGTTATCCCGATGCAAGCATCATGGTTAACTACACCGACGAGGCTTCGGCACTCGACTCGCTCATGCGGCGGCAGGTCGACCTCATCATCACATCGCGTGACCTCAACGACCAGCAGCGTGATGTCCTGCAGAAGCAGGGTAGGGCGCATCGCTCGCGCAAGATTGCCGTGGATGCCATCGCTGTCATCGTCAACACAGCCAACGACATTGACGAATTGTCGATGGCCGAACTGAAAGAAGTGTTTACTGGCAAGTCGCGCAAGTGGGGTGACCTCTTCCCGACAACGCTCAAGCGCGACTCTATCAAGATTGTGCTGGACCAGTCCGGGTCGGGAATCGTTCATTATCTTAAAGAGAAATTTACCGAGGGACGAGACTTCGGCAACACCATCAGTGTCTATGCGCAGAACTCGAGTGAGGACGTTTTCAAGACGGTGATGGGCAACAAGAACGCCATCGGCTTTGTCGGTGTCAGTTGGATCACTGCCGACATGAAGGCAACCGAGAAGACCATGGAGCAACGTATCGATGAACTGAAGAATAAGAATGAGGTTAGTGCCATTGATTTCACCGACAAGATTAAGGTTCTGGCCATCAGAGCTGATGACCAGATAACAGCACGCAAACCTTATCAAGCCTATATCAACACGGGCGAATATCCGCTGTTCCGCGAGATTTGGGCAATTGACGCCAGTGCGGGGGGTACTCTCGATCATGGCTTTTTCTCCTTCTTGACTGGGGTTATCGGTCAGAAAATTATCCTACAGACGGGTATCTTACCTGCCGCCGAGCCTGTGAGGTATGTCGAGGCAGTAAAGTGATGCCAAATTTTCGTCATTGATTGCAAAGCGATGTTAAATCGTGCGATTTGCTTGACTTTTGTCGCAATTTTAACACTTTTGGCACGTTGATTGCAATTGTGATGGCAAAGCAACGATTTTAATTAATAACACTATAAAAACTACACTACAATGAAAGCAAGATTCTTTATCGCAGGTCTCCTCCTCGCAGGAGCAGCCATCGTCAGCTCGGCACAGGGCTACAAAGATGGCATCGAGTACTACAAGGTAGACCAACTGGACAATGCTAAGGAATTGCTCGAGCGCAACCTTAACGCTGCCAGCACCGACAAGAGCGAGGCATTCTACTATCTGGGCCAAATTGCGCTCAAGCAGGGAAAACTCGACGAGGCTAAGTCTTACTTTGACAAGGGATTCGCAGCCAACGCCAATAACCCTTACAACCTCATTGGTCAGGCTGCACTTGAACTCAAGAAGGGTGCTAAAGCCAAGGATTTACTCGAGCAGGCTCGCAAGATGCGCAAGAAAGATCCTAAACTGGAGATTGAGATTGCACGCGCTTACTATGCCGCCAATCCAACCACCTATGCCAAGGACATCGAGAAGTGCATCAAGAATGCCCAGAAGTGGAACATGACCGATCCCGACAGTCACATCTTCTCGGGCGACATGAAGGCCGACCAGCGCATTTGGGGCGAAGCCGCAGCTCTCTATGAGATGGCTTTCACCAACGACCCTGATAATGTCGAGGCTTACGTCAAGTATGCTAACACCTACTTCAACGTCAATCCGGCCATGGCTATTGAGCGTCTTGAAGAACTCAATGTCAAGGCACCCAACCAGGCACTGGTGCAGCGTCAGTTGGCTGAGAAGTATTACAGCGACAACCAGGGCGCTAAGGCGGCCGAGAAGTATGGTGAGTACATCCAGAACCCCAACCACTTTGCTCAAGACGAGGTGCGTTATGTCCAACTCCTGTTCTTCGGCGAGAAGTATCAGCAGAGTTATGACCTGGCCACGAGCCTCATCGGCAAGTTGAACCCCACCGACGATAAGGTCTTCTACATGCGTCGCATGCAACTCTACAACCTCGACATGCTCGAGAAGTGGAACGAGGCTGTTGAGGCAGGCAAGCAGTTCTTCGCTATGCCCAAGCCTGTTGGATCAGAATATGAGAGCCGCGACTACACTGACTATGGCAAAGCACTCCAAGAGGCCGGCAAGCCTGAGGAAGCTATCGAGGCCTACAATAAGGCTCTCGAAATCAACCCTAAGAACGAGGACTTGATTCGCAACTTGGGTGACTCGTACGCCGATGCTCAGAACTATGCCAAGGCTGCTGAGTACTATCAGCGACTCTACGATGGTGGTATGGCTAAGGCAAATGATATCTTCTCGCTCTCGCGCTACCTCTACTTCCTGGCTAGCGACACGCAGGACGAGGCCGTCAAGGCCGATGCCATCGCCAAGTCGCAGAAGTACCTTGACGAGGCCGACAAGTTGGTGCCTGGCAACGTCCAGATCGTCAACCAGAAGGCAAGCCTGGCCAAGCTCATCGAGGGCGACAAGATCACGGGTAAGGCTGTCCCGGCCTACAAGGAGCTGCTCAGTATCCTTGAGGCCAAGGAGGACAAGAGTGGATACGATCGCTACTACCGCTACATCTACAACTACCTGGCCAACTATGAGTTCCAGTTGGGCGACAAGGCACAGGCCAAGGAGTATTACCGCAAGTGGCTGCAGCACGATCCTGAGAACGAAGCCCTCCGCAAGTATGTCGAGGCTATGAAGTAATCACAATATCACACCACAACAGTGGGGTCCTCTCTCGAGGATCCCACTGTCGTTTTCTTGTGTTCAGCGATTCTGTTGCCTTCAGGTGTTCAGAGACTATGTCGCTGAAAAACAAAAAAGGCTGCCCTCATCAGACAGCCAGTACCTTAATGCTTTACCATTGCCGTTAGCCCAGATAGGATTTGAGCAATTTGCTCTTCTGCCCCTTCAGGCGGCGGATGGCTTTCTCCTTGATTTGTCGCACTCGCTCGCGAGTCAAGTCAAACTTGGCACCAATCTCTTCGAGCGTCATCTCCTGACATCCGATGCCGAAGAACATCTTCAGGATGTCGCGTTCACGCGGATTCAGTTGATCTAGGGCGCGGTTTACTTCCTTGCTCAGCGACTCTTGGGTCAAGGTTGAATCTGCCATGGGGCTGTCGTCGTTGGGCAGAACGTCCAGCAGACTGTTGTCCTCACCGTCGACAAACGGAGCATCGACACTCACATGACGACCCGACACCTTGAGCGTGTCGCTGATTTTCTCGACAGGGATGTCAAGACGCTCAGCAAGTTCCTCGGCGCTGGGACGGCGCTCATGTTCCTGCTCAAACTTTGACAGTTCCTTGCCAATCTTGTTCAACGAGCCCACCTGGTTGAGTGGAAGACGCACGATGCGAGCCTGCTCGGCAAGTGCCTGAAGAATCGACTGCCGAATCCACCATACCGCATAAGAGATAAACTTGAAGCCACGCGTTTCGTCAAATTTCTGAGCCGCCTTAATCAGGCCTAGATTTCCCTCGTCAATCAAGTCTGGAAGACTCAATCCTTGGTTTTGATACTGCTTGGCTACCGAAACGACAAAGCGCAAGTTGGCGCTAACGAGTTTGTCAAGTGCTACTTGATCACCCTCGCGAATGCGCTGGGCCAGTTCCACCTCTTCATCGACAGTGATCAGTTCCTTGCGGCCTATCTCCTGGAGGTACTTGTCAAGCGAAGCGCTCTCACGATTGGTGATCGATTTTGTAATCTTGAGTTGTCTCATCTTTAGTTGTGATGATTTTAAGCATGCAAAATTACTATATCTTTTTCACACTACCAAATCGAAACCACCAAAAGTTGCCAATTTTACAAAAATTAGCAACTCCTGGAGTTAGCGTCAAAGTTTAAAGTAAAGAGGCTAGAGAACCAGCAATGTTGATGGATTCTTGCAAGAAGCCTAACCCTTAACCCTTACACCATAAACCAATTAGAGGTAGGGTCTCAGGTTCTGGCTGTTGTTGCCACGCAGGCGGCGAATGGCCTTCTCACGTATCTGGCGCACACGCTCGCGTGTCAAGTCAAAGCGCGCACCGATCTCGTCGAGCGACAACTCGGGACCGCCAATGCCAAACGACATCATCAGGATGTCGCGCTCGCGAGGTTGCAGGTTTTGCAGCGTGATGGCCATCTCGTGCGACAAGCCCTCGCGTGTCACGCCGGCATCGGCACTGGGAGTGTCGTTGTCGGCCAGCACATCGAGCAGGCAATTCTCTTCGCCGTCGGCAAACGGTGCATCCACCGAGGTCTGGCGGGCCTGTGACACCAATGCGTCAAACACGCGCTCCTCGGGCATGTCGAGGATGGCGACAAGTTCGCTAATCGAGGGCTTGCGCTGGTTCTCCTGCTCAAACGCATTGATGGCTTTGTTCACCTTACCCTGAATGTTGACCTGATTCAGCGGCAGGCGGACGATGTGTCCTTGCTCGGCAAGCGCCTGAAGCATGGCTTGACGCACCCACCACACGGCATAGGAGATGAACTTGAAGCCACGCGTCTCGTCAAACTTGCGGGCAGCGCGAATCAGGCCCAGGTTGCCCTCGTTGATCAGGTCGAGCAGACTCATGCCCGTATTCTGGTACTGCTTTGCCACCGAGACGACAAAACGCAGGTTGGCCGCCACAAGGCGCTGAACGGCCTCCTCGTCGCCCTGGTGGATGCGCTCGGCAAGGGCAATCTCCTCATCGGTGCTGATCATCGGGATGCGTCCAATCTCCTGCAGGTAACGCTGCAGAGCCCCGGTCTCGCGATTGGTAATTTGCTGGGAAATCTTAATTTGTCTCATGTGTGTTAATCGTGTTTTGGTGTTAATACTGATACTGATATAAAACCACTCGTCTAATATCCGTTTTTTAATAGCAAAAATCGTGCCAAGCAGCCACTCCTGGAGTAAAAAAGTTGACCCGAAGGCCAACTTTTTTGCGGATATTAGTTTCCGGTGGTTTCTTATCCCATGAAAACTTGTGCTATGGAACTATAACAGAACTTACTCTTCTAGGTCGCTCAAGTCGACGGCATAGTAGACCTTCTTGCCCGTCTGGGTCAAGCCGGTAATCACCATCACCTTGTCCTCGTCCTGCGAGCGCATAATCTGGTTGTAGATTTGCTCTACATCGTCTTGGCTGTCGACAGGCTGCTGGTTGATGCTAGTGATGATCAGGCCGTTCTTGATGCCATTAGCCTTGAACTTGCCTGCTTGCAGACCGGCCACCTTCACGCCATGCGAGATGTTCAAGTCTCTCTTCTCCTTGCTGCTCAACTCGGCAAAGGCGCAACCCAGTGACATGATGTCGCTGCTCTTGGTGATTTTGGTGTTGCCTTGGTTGTTCTTGAAGGTCACAGTGGTTGTGCGCAACTTGTTGTCGCGGTAGTAACTCACCTCGGCCTTGTCGCCCGGGCGCAGTTTGTTCATCTGCTCCTGCATCTCACCGCTGTTCTTCACGCTAACGCCATTCAGTTTCACAATCACGTCGCCCTCCTCAATGCCGGCTTCCATGGCGGCACTGCGGTCGTTCACTTTGGCAACATAGATACCCTCGTTGGTGACAGTGATCTTGTGCTCCTTGGCCTTGTCGGCATCAAGTTCGGTGTATTGGATGCCGAAGACAGCACGTTGCACGGTGCCATATTGTTTAAGGTCGGTAACCACCTTTTTCACCGTGTTGCTAGGTACTGAGAACGAGCAGCCCGAATAGGTGCCTGTGGTTGAGTATATCATCGTGTTAATGCCAATCAGTTCGCCGGCCATATTGACCAGTGCACCGCCACTATTGCCGGGATTGACGGCGGCATCGTGCTGGATAAACGACTTGATGCCCATGCTCGAACTCTCGGCCAGACCACGCCCCTTGGCGCTGATGATGCCGGCGGTCACTGTCGAGTTGAAGCCGAAGGGGTTGCCCACAGCCACAGCCCACTCGCCAACCTTGACATTGTCGCTGTTGCCGAAGGTGATGGGGTGCAGGTTCTTGGCGCCATTGATCTTGATGAGGGCGATGTCGGTATTGGGGTCGGTGCCCACAACGGTTGCGTTGTACTTGCTATTGTCGTTCAGTGTCACCTCCAACTTTTCGGCACCATCGATCACGTGGTTATTGGTCACAATGTAGCCGTCGTTGCTGATGATCACGCCCGAACCTGTGCCCTTGGCTTGAGGTTCGCTCTTCTGCTCGGGCTGCTGCGAACGACCACGCTGCCCGTTGCCGAAACCGAAGCCTGGGCCAAAGAAGAACTCAAACGGGTCGATGCCGCCACCTTGATAATATTGCTGCTTGGGTGTCTCAAAACTCTTGATGCTAACCACACTGTTGATTGTACTCTCGGCCACGCCAGTGAAGTCAACACCGGCTGCGATGGCGGTGCGGTTAGATGCAGTGCGTACAAAACTGTCGTCCATACTGACCGATTCCTTGCTGGGGATGTAGGTGTCTACATCATAGCCTGCGCTGCGCAGCGCACTCTCGCCCATCAGCGTCGTCGCTGATCCTAGTACCGATGCTCCAACGAGCATCAAGGCAATCTTACTATTCTTTTTCATAATCTTAAATGTTAAAATATTGTCCGTTTTAAAATTTGTAATCGTTAAATTTAACTTTTGCTTTACAACGCCAAAAGTACTATTATTATTTGCAACCACAATGCCAAAATGCCGTATTTTAGCAGTTTTTAAGCAACAAATAGGCCCTTTTTAACTGGTTTAACAACAAAAAAACTACATCTGACTCAAAAAACCGAAAACCGAAAACCGAAAACTGAAAACTTTGTAGTAACTTTGCACCCGCCAGTTGGGTGGCTTGTCGCTCGGCGTCACTGGAGACGGCCGCCGAGAGGAAAGTCCGGGCAACACAGAGCATCACATTTCTTAACGGGAAGCCAGGGGTGACCTTGGGGTTAAGGTGACAGAAAATGACCGCCAACCATCGGTTGGTAAGGGTGAAAAGGCGGGGTAAGAGCCCACCGGATGGCGTGGCGACACGTCATGCCGCACCACCTGTGAGTTGCAATGTCAAGTATACCGGCAGTTAAGGGCTGCTCGTCCATTGTCGGGGGGTAGACAGCTATATCGGCGCAGCAATGTGTCGGACAGATAAATGACAGGCGACTGCCAACATGGCAGTTACATAACCCGGCTTATAGCCCGACTGGCTTTTTTATTTTACCGTCACTGCCCCACAACCCGCGCCACGGTCTACCGCTATCACGGTTCGCCTGCGCGCAGTGCGGTCTCAATTCACAATTCACAATTCTCAATTCTCAATTCACAATTCTCAATTAGAATAAGGATGAATTACCAAGAAACTATCGACTACCTATATAACCAGCGCCCGGCCTTTGAGCGACAGGGCGCTGGTGGCTATAAGCCGGGATTGCAGACCAGCCGTGATCTGGACGCGCTTTTCGGGCATCCGCATCGCAACTATCGCATCATCCACGTTGCCGGAACCAACGGCAAAGGCTCGGTCTCGCACATGCTGGCGTCGATGCTGCAACTCAATGGCTATCGCGTGGGGTTGTTCACGTCGCCTCACTTTGTCGACTTCCGTGAGCGCATCCGTGTCAACGGCGAGATGATCTCGCAGGACGAGGTCACACGCTTCGTCCAGGAGTTTCATGACATGGATTACCACGGCACGCCGTCATTCTTCGAGTTGACCTCGACCATGGCATTTCGTTTCTTTGCCGATCAGCAGGTCGACATCGCAGTCATCGAGACAGGCCTGGGCGGTAGGCTCGACAGCACCAACATCGTCATGCCCATCCTCAGTGTCATCACCAATGTCTCGCTCGACCACACCGAGTTCCTCGGACACACGCTGGCACTCATTGCAGGCGAGAAGGCTGGCATCATCAAGCCCCATGTCCCGGTGGTCGTTGGCGAGGCCGATGCCGAGACTCGCCCAGTGTTTGAGCAGACGGCTCACTTGCTGCAGGCACCCATCACATTTGCCCAAGACAATCCGCAGGTCCTCGATATCGACCATGAGGCTGGCAGCCTCGTTGTCAACACCACCCGTCATGGCATCGTCACTTGCGAGTTGGCAGGCGATTACCAGCGTCACAACATCAACACGGCACTCACAGCCGAGCAGATACTCGAGCAGATGGGGCTGAATCTCAATCCCGATTTAATCAAAGCCTCGTTCAACCGCATCGCTAGCACCACAGGCCTGATGGGGCGCTGGATGACAATTGCCACTGAACCATGTCGCACCATCTGCGACTCGGGTCACAACATTGCAGGCATCACTGCCGTTGTCGACCAGTTGAGGCATGAGCACTACGACCAATTGCACATGGTCATGGGCTTCATGCGCGACAAGGATTTGCAGCACATCCTGCCCTTGCTGCCTCGCGAAGCCACCTATTATTATACGCAGGCGTCGACACCCCGTGCCTTGCCGGCCGACGAACTCCGCACGATGGCTGCGGCTCATGGCCTGACAGGCGAGTGTTATCGCGATGTGATGACCGCCCTCCAGGCTGCCCGTGCAGCCGCAAGCCCTAGCGACCTCATCTACATCGGCGGCTCCATGTACGTCCTTGCCGAATTATTCTCGGCAATTAAATAACCATCTTGTGGGCGATAATTCTTAATTCACAATTCTCAATTCACAATTCTCAATTAAAAAAACTTGTACACCAGCCTCTTCATAACATTCTTCAAGATAGGGCTCTTCACCTTCGGCGGTGGATGGGCCATGATCAGCATCATCCAGCGCGAGATTGTCGACAAGCACCATTGGCTCCCCGCCGATGAATTTCTCGACCTGCTGGCTGTGGCACAGGCAATGCCGGGCATCCTTGCCGTTAACATCGCCTCGGTCATCGGCGACCGTCTGCGCGGGTTCAAGGGCAGCATCGTTGCCGCCCTCGGCACCATCTTGCCCTCGTTCTGCATCATTCTTGCCATTGCCATGTTCCTCACCCCCGACACCATCAAGAACAACGCCACCCTCACCAGCATTTTCAAGGGCATCCGTCCCGCCGTCGTTGCGCTCATCATTGCACCGGTCATCACCACTGCGCGGGCGGCAGGCATCACTTGGCGCACCGTCATCATCCCCATTGCCGTCGCGCTGCTCATCTACAGCCACCTCCCCGTCATCAGCAACCCCATCATCTACATCGTCCTCGGTGCCCTCGGCGGCTACCTTCTTAGTTTAAGGGTTAAGGGTTAGGGGTTAAGGTTTTAGCAGCAACTCATCAATTATTCTCACACTCAATTATGAACTCGTTCGAAAATTTAGAAGTCTGGCAAGAAGCACGCAAGTTTGTGCTCTATGTCTATCAATTGCAATCAAGATTTCCTGCATTTGAGAAATTTGGTCTCTGCGATCAGATCCGTCGTGCTGCCATTTCTATACCCTCAAATATTGCCGAAGGAAGTGGAAGAAGAGCATGGAAAGACAAAGTGCGGTTCATTGAATATGCTTACGGTTCATTAATGGAGGTTTACTGCCAATTGATCCTTGCCAATGATCTGAACTATTTGGAGCAGTGCGAGTTAGATGATGCCCGAACGAGTGTCGAGCACATATCCCGCATGCTCAGTGGCCTGAAGTCTAGTTTTGAACGAATGTCAGGAAATCAACCCTAAACGACCTATGTTTGTCAAAAAAGTATGAAGTCTTGATTTAGAAGCAACAACCCTAACCCCTAACCCTTAACCCCTAAACCCTTATGCTTAAACTAATCTGGGCCTACCTCAAGATAGGATTATTCGGCTTCGGCGGTGGCTATGCCATGCTCTCGCTCATTGAGCGCGAAGTCGTCGGCTCTGGCTGGATCACCAGCCAGATGTTCACCGACATCGTTGCCATTTCGCAGATGACTCCTGGCCCCATTGGCATCAATAGTGCCACCTACATCGGCTATGTCGTCACAGGCTCAGTCTGGGGCTCCATTGTTGCCACCTTCACTGTCGTGCTGCCCCCGTTCCTGCTTGTCCTCTTCGCCAGCCACTGGATCAGGCGACACCACGACAGCCCTGCCGTCAAGGCAGCCTTCAGCGGACTGCGCCCCGTCGTCGTCGGCCTCATCGCCAGCGCCGCCCTGTTGCTCATGAACAGCGAGAACTTCGGTTACGAAACCACCCACCGCATCATCTCCATCATCATCTGCATCGCCTCATTCTGCTGCGTCTACTTCACCCGCATCCACCCCATCTTCGTCATCCTCCTCGCCGGCCTCACCGGCTACCTCATCTTCTAGCCTTCAAGGTTAATTTATAGAGATTATATCCAGTAAAAAGAAAAAGGACGAGTAGAACCCGCCCTTGATGTTTTCACAACGGAATAATCCTTATTGTGAATTGCTTCAAATTTGTACTGCAAAAGTACAACTTCTTTTTATACCTACCAAAAAACTGAGCAAGAATTTGATTTATTTCTGCGTTTTTTGTATATTTGCACACTCTTTCTTTACCGAACACATTATTCAATAAAGTATGAAAAGAATTTTGGGCTTAGACCTCGGAACAACCAGTATAGGATGGGCTGTTATAGATCAGTCAGAACAAGAGAATGAAAAATCGGGTATTGTGAAAATGGGTGTCCGCGTGAATCCGCTTACTACCGACGAGAAAGATAACTTCGAGAAAGGTAAAAGCGTCACAACGACTGCTGATCGAACCCTCAAGCGCGGCATGCGTCGCAACTTGCAGCGATACAAGCAAAGGCGTGAACATCTTATCGCAATACTCACTCGCAATCGCATTATCACCGATGATGCTGTCTTGTGCGAAGATGGGAACCGAACCACCTTTGAGACTTATCGTCTGCGTGCAAAAGCGGCTAAAGAAGAGATATCACTCAATGAATTGGCTAGAGTGTTGCTGATGATCAACAAGAAGCGTGGTTACAAGAGCAATCGTAAGGCAAATAATCAGGAAGAGGGCGAATTGATTGACGGCATGGCCATTGCTCGTCGTCTCTATAATGAGCATCTGACACCTGGTGAGTTGACCTATGATTTGTTGCAGAACACTTCGTCGCGCTTAATACCCAGTTTCTATCGATCTGATCTGATGGCTGAGTTCGGTGCAATATGGGCAAAGCAGCAGCAGTATTATCCTGAGATCTTGACCGACGAGGCTAGAGAGCGGATGCAAGGTCAGAGCAGGTCAAGAACTGTTGAACTATTCAAGGCGCTGTGTCACGTTGTGCCTGCCGAGGTGAAAGATCGCAAGGTCAGAATGCTGACTTATTATCGGTGGCGCACACAGTCTCTTCATCAAAAGATGGAACTAGAGGCTGTCGCCACTGCACTTGTCGAGGTGAATGGGGCAATTTCTGCTGCCAGTGGGTATCTGGGCAATATCAGTGACTTGAGCAAGGAGTTGGAGATTGCACACATGACTGTGGGCGAGTTCTTGATGAGCAAACTGGATGCCGACCCGCACTACCGACTCAAGAACCGTGTTTTTTATCGCCAGGACTATCTCAATGAATTTGAAACGATTTGGGAAACACAGAAGAGATTCCACCCTGAGTTGACCAATGCGCTGAAAGAAGAAGTTCGTGACACCATCATCTTCTACCAGCGCAAACTCAAATCACAGAAAGGATTGATTTCATTCTGTGAGTTTGAGAGCCGTGAGATTGTCGTGAAGACTGCAAAGGGTAATGATAAAAAAGTGCTATCCGGTTCACGTGTGTGTCCCAAGAGTTCACCACTCTACCAAGAGTTCAAGTTATGGCAGACGATCAACAATGTTATCATCTATGACGACAATGCCAATGAAGAATCTGGTTTTGCGTTGAACGACAATCAAAGGCTCGTGCTTCATGATGCGCTCACCTACAGTAAGGAACTCAAAAAGTCGGCTATACTCAAAATCCTGGGGCTCCCCGCCAAGCGTTATCGTCTCAATTACGATGCCATTCAGGGAAATACGACGCAAGTGGCTCTTGTCGAGGCATACAAGAAAATCTTGGAGTGGAGCGGACATGACATTGATGAGTTTGACAAGATGACTGTGGAGCAAAAGCAACATCAGTTGTCGGCTGTTTTCGGTGTGTTGGGAGCCAAGACCGATTTCTTGAGTTTTGATGACTCTCAAGCCGAAAATAGTGCGGCATATAAACTGTGGCACTTGTTGTATTCCTACGAGGGAGATAGTTCTAAAACTGGCACTGAAGGTTTGCTCAGGAAGATAGAGCAATTGACTGGTCTTAATTCAGAGTATGCCAAAGCCCTTGTGGCGGTGACATTTCAGGCGGACTATGGTTCAGTGAGTGCAAAGGCCATCAAGAAGATTCTGCCATTCTTGAAGCAGGGGCACCTCTATAGTGAGGCATGCGAGTTGGCAGGTTACCGGCACTCAAAGAATTCACTCACAAGAGCAGAAATTGACCAAAAGCAATTGCTGACGGCATTGGAAATCATGCCATGTGGATCACTGCGCAATCCAGTGGTCGAGAAAATCTTGAACCAGATGATTCATGTGGTCAATGGTGCGATTGCCCAGTATGGACCATTCGATGAAATCCATGTCGAAATGGCCCGTGAACTCAAGCAGACTCGAGAGCAGCGTGAGAAAGCGACCGAGCGAATCGCTAAGAGAACAAAAGAGACCGACCAGATTGTCAGTATTCTCAAAGGACAACCTTTCGGCATCTCCAATCCTACACGCAATGACATCATCCGTTATCGATTGTACGAAGAACTAGAGCCTCTGGGCTACAAGACTCTCTATACAAGTACTTATATTGCAAAAGAGAAACTTTTCTCTCGTGATTTTGACATTGAGCATATCATTCCACAAGCCAAGTTGTTTGATGACTCGCAGAACAACAAAACAATTGAGACTCGTTCGGCTAATCTTGAAAAGGCTGACCAGACGGCATTTGACTATGTGATGGCCAAATTTGGGCCACAAGCCATTGACGACTATAAAGCCCGTGTGGCGATGATTCTCGATCGCAAGAAGCGGGAGTTGTTGTTGACCGACGAGGAACATATCCCCAGCGGATTCTTGAACCGCGACCTCAGCGACTCACAGTATATCGCTCGCAAAGCAACAGAACTCTTGGGATTAGTAACACGCCGCGTGGTCACAACGACGGGAAGCATCACCGCTCGTTTGCGTGAAGATTGGCAACTCATCGATGTGATGAAAGAACTCAACTGGGAAAAATACAAGGCTGTGGGCATGACCGAGGAAGTCAAAAACAAGGAAGGGCATGTCAAACGCATCATTCATGACTGGACCAAGCGCAATGACCATCGGCATCACGCACTCGATGCGCTCACCATCGCATTCACGCGCCCGTCACACATTCAACTGATCAACAATGTGAATGCCAGTGACGGGAAGAAACTTGACCAGGCTGCATTTGCCATCCAGCGAAAAGAAATCACCCACTCGGGTAGATTCATCCCCCCGATGCCCTACGACCAATTGCGCGCTGCGGTTCTCGAACACATGAGCCAAATCGTGGTATCAATCAAAGCAAAAAACAAGGTTGTTACTCCTAGTGTGAACCGCATCAAAACCAAGGGCGGTATCAGACGTCAAGTGACACTGACACCCCGTGCGCAGATGCACAACGAGACGGTTTTTGGCTCTCAATATCAATATGAAACAAAGATTGAAACCGTGGGTGCCAAATTTGATGCCGAGAAGATATCGACAGTTGCCCGGCAAGACTATCGCATCGCATTGTTGAAACGACTGGATGAATTTGGGGGTGACCCTAAAAAGGCTTTCACAGGTAGGAATTCACTGGAAAAGAATCCGCTATATGCCGACATTCTTCATGCAGTACAAGTGCCGGCAAAGGTGAAAACTGTGCAGTTGATACCTCGTTTCACCATTCGTCGCCCCATCACTAAGGACCTCAAGGTGGATAAGGTTGTAGACAAGGCAATCCGCGAAATCCTGCAGCGGCGTCTGGATGAGTTTGGTGGGGATGCCGCTAAGGCTTTTACTAATCTTGACGATAACCCCATTTGGCTGAACAAAGAGAAAGGTATTGCCATCAAGAGCGTAACTATCACTGGCGTAAATGTGGCTACGCCTTTGCACGACAAGCGCGATAAGTTCGGCCAACTCATCATTGATGAGAAGGGCAGCACATTGCCGGTCGACTATGTCAGTACGAGCAACAATCATCATGTGGCAATCTTTGAGGATGTCAATGGCAATTGGCAAGAACACATTGTCTCTTTCTTCGAGGCCAATGAGCGTGCTCAGCAAGGCCTCCCGATTGTTGATAAAAATTATAATCACGAGTTGGGATGGAAGTTCCTGTTCACCATGAAGCGAAATGAGTATTTTGTCTTCCCCGATGAGACCGAAGGTTTCAATCCTCTTGAGTTGGACTTACAAGACCCGCAAAATCTCAATGTCATCAGCCGTCACCTATATCGTGTACAGAAGTTAGCAACTAAAAATTATGTTTTCCGCCATCATTTGGAGACCAATGTGCAGGAGGACAAGAGACTAAAAGACAAAACTTGGATTAGAATAACGAGTTTTGCTGGATTGAAAGGTATCGTTAAGGTTCGTGTCGACCATCTAGGGCAGATTGTCAATGTTGGGGAGTATTAACGTATGGTGAAGCGTACAATATATATCGGCAATCCTGCTTAACTGAGTCTCAAGAACGCGCAGATGATTCTTCGTAAGCCCGATGCGTTGCAATATCCAGTGCAAAGATACAAATTTGAAAGCAATTCACAACACTCGTCTTATAAGTGCTAACTGACAAACGTTGCAATATCCAGTGCAAAGATACAAATTTGAAAGCAATTCACAACGACGGCCGTGTACAACAACGTGCCGCAGTTGGTTGCAATATCCAGTGCAAAGATACAAATTTGAAAGCAATTCACAACCCAACGAGGAAGTCGCCACACTCATGGCGGTTGCAATATCCAGTGCAAAGATACAAATTTGAAAGCAATTCACAACGTGAGTCGCAAGCGGTTGACATCATATATGTTGCAATATCCAGTGCAAAGATACAAATTTGAAAGCAATTCACAACCAACCGGACTAGTAGTAATATAGTCTGTTTGATGTGTATTATCCTACAAAGATACAAATTTGAAAGCAATTCACAACCAGGTGCAGATGATAGCCAAAGTCAACAATGATGTGTATTATCCTACAAAGATACAAATTTGAAAGCAATTCACAACTCCCTTCAAAGACTTTAACCATTCATCAAGGATGTGTATTATCC
>DGWI01000056.1:10559-10680 GCA_002396085.1 Porphyromonadaceae bacterium UBA4262 | reverse complement strand
GCATACGGGGTATTAGGCCGCGTTTCCGCGGGTTATCCCCCAACCAGGGGCAGGTTGCATACGTGTTACTCACCAGTGCGCCGGTCGCCGTCGGCAGTATTGCTACCGCCACGCTGCCCCT
>DGWI01000056.1:0-10386 GCA_002396085.1 Porphyromonadaceae bacterium UBA4262 | reverse complement strand
TGTCTTTTTCTTTTCAGAAACTGTTTGGACATGCGCCGAATTGAGTCCGCCCCGCTTGTGGCCCGTGATGATATCCTGCTGTTACATTGGGTAGTCGTGAATTGAACGGGGACTTTGTATCTTTACAATGTCCCTTGTTCTCTCTTGTACTACGTCTATCTTTAACCTAGATCGGTTGCGAATCATGTCAAGGATCTCTCCTGCTGATCGCCCCTCGGGCGAAAAGCGGTGCAAAGGTACAACCTCTTTTTCATACCGACCAAATTTTTCCGCAACTTTTTCATAAAAAAATTTCCATACGAAACTTACACCTTATTTATATAAAGAATTGAGAATTGAAAATTGAAAATTGAAAATTAGAATTGGGTGAAGAGGAGGATAAGGGCGGCTGGGAGGAGGTTGAGGAGATAGATGGTGATGAAGCGGGTGGGCGGGATGCTGGTGACGCGGGAGACCTGCCAGATGTAACAAAGGACAACAAGAGTCGAGATGACCGTGAAGGCGGCTATCACTGCAGCCACACCCCAAGGCCACAGCAACAACGCCGCAAGAATAATGGCAGCGCGCTCGGCAACGATGATGTTGCGGACGATGGCAGTGCGATCACGCAACTTGAGCATGGCCATCATGTAACTCCCCACGGGATAGACCATAGCCCACCCCAACAGCAACTGCAGATAAGGGACGGTGGGAAGCCATCGGTCAGGGAAAATCAGCCCAATGATGGGGCGACTGAGGACAATGCCCAGCGCACACCCCAGAAGAAGAATCATGGTGAAGATGCGAAACACTCGCACGAAGGCTCGCTCTTGACGGCCGTGATTGTTTTCCTTGGCCATCATGACATAGGTGGCATTGCTCACGCCGCTCTCGAGCGCAGCGACCGGAGCCTGCTGCAACTTCTGCGCCTGCCCCATGAATCCAGCCTGCGTGGCGCTGTAATACTTGCCGAGCAATGCAGCAACAATGTTCTGCGACAGTTGCACGACCAGCGTGGACATGAGCAAATTGACTCCAAAGTGCCACAATTGCTTGAACCTCGCGGTGTCGAACTCCCAACGCAGATGCCACCTTGAAGCAACCACAAGCAGTAGCCAATAAAAAAACGAGAAGCCAACCTGCAACTCAACCATGGCCCAATAGCGCAAGCCCCGCCAAGCCATGACAATGGCCACTGTGAGAGCGAGAACAATAGCACCAACATTGATGAGCGCAACACGCCTGAAGCGCAACTGACTACGCAACCGTGTGGTCTGTGCTATGGAGAGGCCACTGAACACCGGGCCTAGCCCCAACACCGCCATGACAGGCTGCAACTCGGCGCGACCGAAGAAGTGGGCGACAACCGGCGACAGCGCGACAAAAAGCAACCCAATGAGCACACCAGCGGCAATATTAAAATAGAACATGGTGTTGAAGTCGCGGTCGGTGGGCTGGGCTTCGCGCAACAAGCCATCACTCATGCCGCAGTCGATGAGCGCATAGACAAGCGAGGTGAAAATGCCCAACATAGCCACAAGACCGAAGTCTTCGGGCACAAGCAAGGCGGCGAGCACAATGTTGCCCACCAGCGATATAGCACCAGCCCCAAAGCGCTCGGTCAGTGACCAGAAGTAGTTATGTAGTTTAGCGTTCAAAGTTTAAAGCGTATACATGCATCGATCAAGTCGCGGCATACATGAACGAGACATAGAACCCAACTATTCTTTGTCCAACATTTGCTGCTCATTGTCGCGTTGCCATGAAGCAGCGAGGAGGGAGAAGAAGAGCAAGCAGAAGGCGAGATTGCGCAGCATGTCGTTGTAAAGGTAGACAATCAGTACCACTGCGAGCAACATCAGTTGCAAGTTGACATCTCGCCCACTGGCCCAATGAGGACGCTTGAGTGCAAGAAAAACGACATATAACTGCAGAAGCACCAACCCAACGATGCCCAACTGGATGTAAATGTGGAATATATAGGGCACCGAGCCCATGAGAAGCCAGTCGTAGGTGCGCGCAAAATCGGAAGTAGCAATCTGTGTGCCTCCCTTGAACTGCCCCACCCCGAATCCTGTGAGCATGTGACCAGGCTCTTGCTCATTGAGCACAGCCAGATAGGCCAACTTGGTAAATCGTGGCACGTCGGTAATGCCCCGATTGTTCTCCATGTTCCACCGAGCATCGCCCTCAACCTTCTCCAGATCGTCGAGCACAAAGTAGGCGACCACATCCTCGACCGACGAGAAGTGAATGCCGCTCTGACTGAGCGAGGTCGTATAGTTATAGATGAACAGACCCACCCACAGCAACAATGCCACCACAGGCACGATGATCACCATGCGCAGCAGCAACTTGCGGTCGATGGGTGCCAGCAGCAGAAAGTATAGCGCCAACATGACAAAACTCACCTTGGTCTCGTTGACAAACGTGGGAAGCAACAGAATGACGTAAACCTTGTTCTGCCCCAGACTGTAAAGGAAGTGATTGGGGTCGATGCGGCGCCTGAGTAAGAAAAAAGAAATGAGATAGATTGTCACGGACACCTGCCCTGAGAAATAGTGTCCGAAACCTCCACCCACGAGGTCACCTGCACCATACTTGAACAACTGCACAATGATGCAAAAAGCCTGAACAATGAGAAAATACAACCCCTGCCGATCGAAGGCATCAAGAAACTGCTCCCGGCTGCGCTCATCGTCCATGATATAGAGCATGACAGGATAGACCATGAGCAGTCCGACGAACTCACGCATGCCGTTGATCCAGAACAGCGTAGACTCATGATTGATTCGACATGTGATGAGCCATGCCAGAGCCGCAAAAGTCATGGTGATGACAATGGGCCATCGCCTCCTGACCACGGCACATGCCATCATCACCATGACAGCATCGAGTGCCCACAACACAGTTGATCGCGCCTGTTGCAGTGGTCTGAAGACATCATCAGCAAGGAAGCCGAATGTTCCCCACACCCAGAAGACTGCCCAGAAGACTAGTTGGCAGACATACCTGATGCGTTCACTCCTCGGTAGTGCCGTAGCCATATCCGTAACCATTGTCCTGGCTGGGCTTCGTGTCATTGACTACCAGCCCCACATTCTTGAGCCTGCCTTCACTCACCATCCGGTCAAAGTACTTGACCATGCTCCGCTTGGTGTAGTTGGCTCTTGTCACCCCGACGGTCACATCGGCAAATCGTGTGAGCGAGAAGGTGTCGCTGACCATGGCTATGGGTGCCGAATCGACCACAATAACCTCATATTGTTCACGCAATTGGTCAAACAATTGCTGTGTCCGCTTGCCCAGCAGCAACTCAGACGGATTGGGCGGTATTGCCCCTGCAACCAGGATATGCAGTCCCTGTACCTGCGGCATGGTCTGCACGATGTCATTGACAGTGGTACCAGCCTGAGAGAGATAAGTGGTCACACCGGGCTTATCTTTCAGTCCAGTCATTTGTGCCAGTTTAGGCTGCCGGATGTCCATCCCGACCAGCACTACCTTTTTGCCCAACAGCGCGAAAGCCGCAGCAAGGTTGAGCGAGACAAACGACTTGCCCTCGCCGCTGACACTTGAGGTGACAAGCACCACCTTTTCGCCGGCCTCGGGCATCATGAACTGCACATTATTCCTGACATACCTAAACAGCTCGACAATGCTCCAATTGCGCCCGTCCTGCACCACCAGGTCGGTGTCGTGACGATTGTGATGAATGTGCCCAATGACAGGCAGTGGTGTGATAGCCTCCAGGTCGTCTTGCGATGCAAATCGAGTGGTGAGCAACCCCTTGATGGCCAACAGGACAACCGGAATCAGGAGTGCCGCCAACAAAGCCAACAAGAACACCAGCGGCTTGTTGGGCGACAAAGGCTCAGACTTGCCGTATGGCTCATCGACAACCTTTCCCTTGGGTGTAGTCGCGGCTAGCACCAACGCATTCTCTTCGCGCTTCTGCAAGAGGAAAGTGTAGATCTCGTTCTGTATGCCCTGCTGTCTGTACAGGGCGCGGGTCTGACGCTCGGTCGTGGGTATGGTGCGCATGGTTCCTGTCGCATTCCCGCTGACGCTACCCGCCTTGGCCAACTGCACACGCAGAGCCCTGAGCGTGTTGTCAACCCCATTGATGACATTGTTGCGCATGGCATCGATCTGTCCGTCTAGTCGCTGCATCGAGGGGTTGTCGTTGAGCGCAGAGTTCTCCAGCTTCATGCGCTGCATGATGAGGTTGTTGTAGGCCGAGATGGCACTTGTCGCTGCAGTCGAGTCGGCACTGAAGGGTATGAATGAGTGATTGTTAGCCGGGTCGTTGACAAACTCCTTGATCATGCTCACAATGCGATATTTCGCCTCCAGATTGATGATAGCCTGATCGGCCATATCTTGACGCCCGATAACACTCTTGGCCTGCAGTTCAGGATCCACAATGTTGTGCGCACGCTTGTAAGCCTCAATCTCGGCCTCGCTGCCCATGAGGTTGCGGTATACCAACTCCAACCGGTCGTCAATAAACTTGGCCGTGTTGATTGCCTGCTGGTCCTTCTCGTTCTGCCCTCGCTGATTGTACAAGCGTATGATTGTATTGAGCATGTCGCGTCCACGCTCAATATTGGTTTCAGTCGTGTTCAGGTCGATGGCATTTGCCTTCTTTCGCAAGAGTTCTGCGACCATGGTGCGGCTCAGTGCCTCGGCCTTGGGGATGTTGCCAACAACCGTTGCAGCGATGTTATACTCCTTTCCTGGCTTGTAGAATGAGGTTCTCTTGACCTGAAAGATTCCGTATGGCGTCTTGACATTAGCGGGGAGCGAGACCCCCTTGGCCTCGGCCAGTGTCTTGAACCGCCCCTTCTTGACGGTGATATCGGCTGTGCCATCGGCTGTAGTCTTGACCTTGAATTGGAATGAGGTGGACAAGGTATCGAACAGCGCCTCGGGAGCATCCACCTCGATGGGCGAGTCATTGTAATGATCGACGCGGTCGAAGAAACTCTTCCGCTCGACATACTTGCGATTGAGTTTCAGTTCCTTGACCATCTGCATGCGCAGTTGCTGTGACCCCATGACGACGATTTCGTCCTCTACCCTTGATCCACCGCCCAGAGCCATGCTCTTGAGCAGCGAACTCCCCATGCTTGCCGATCCCGGCTTAGCATTGTCCTCAGGGTCGACGAGAACAATCGACTGCACAAGGTAGACGGGCTTAGCAATCTTGAGGTACATCACTGCCAATGCGATGCACACAGCCAGTGAGATGGCAAACAGCCACCAATAGCGCTTGTAGCGCTGCACAATGGCCGCGAAGTCGATGACGGGTTCTTTCTTTTCCATATTATGCTACTTGACTGCCAAGGCAATGACCAGCGACGCCACAACACTCACAGCACTCACAATGGTGCTGATGACCGAGAGTTTGTAGGCGTTGTTCTGATTGTACTTCGAGTTGTCGATGCGTATGCGGTTGGGTGCGACATAGACCACATCGTTCTGCTGGAGATAGAAGTACGGCGAGTTGAACAGTTGCGTGTCGGCAAGGTTGAGATGATGATAGGTCGTCTGTGTGCCATCGTTGCGGATAACCACCACACCGTCGCGCTGCCCGTACTCGGTGAGGTCGCCGCAACTGGCCAGCGCATCGAGCACCGAGAACTGCTGCTTGTCGACCTTGATGCGCTGCGGTTCTTTAACCTCGCCCATGACGTTGACATAGAAACTGAGCAACTGCACATTGACATAAGGGTCACGAACAGTCGCCGCCACACGGTTGCTAATCGCTTGCTCGACCTCATTGATCGTTTTGCCCACAACATTAATCTTTCCCAACACGGGAAGTTCAATATTTCCATCGCGGTCAACGATGTGGCTCATCAGTTTAGGGTTTCCCTGCACAGCCACATCGCCTCGCACAGAACTGTTGGCGAGCGGTGCGTTGAAGATTGCCGTTGCCTCGGGAGCACTTGAGGTGATGGTAACAGCAATCTCATCATCAACCTGCAATCGCACCTGCGCCGGTGCCGTTGCCGACAGTTGCCCCGCCACTGCCTCAGGCAAGTTCTTGAAATAGGCTAAATCATTATCCTTGGTGGATGAGCACGATGCCACAACCACCATCAGCACGACCGCCATCACACTTGACATCAGCCGTACGACACTGTTTCTGTTAGGTACCATATACCTTAATAAACGAACCATAACCTTATTTATTGTTGTCACAGGCAAGGGTGATTTTGGTCATGTGGTGGAAAAGTAGTAACTTTGCCGATGCAATGGTGCTGAGCCGCAACAATAGTGCGGCACAATGAACCACAAAAGCAGCACTCATACAAAAAAACAGACAGTATATGAAGGTAGGAGATTATGTTCGATTTCTGAACGACGTGGGCGGAGGCCGCGTTGTGCGCATCGAGGGCAAGACGATACATGTTGAGGACGAGGATGGTTTTGACCGCCCCACTCTGGCAAGCCAGGTCGTGGTGGTTGATACCAAGAAGAGCTATGAGCGCCCTCTGGAAGTGAAGACCCGCCTGGTGGAGCCTGACGTGCCCGCCCCCAAAGTCGCAGCACCCGAGCCCAAGCCCGAACCAGTGTTTGAGACCCCCGAGGGCGAGAAACTAAACATCCAACTGGCATTTGAGCCTCGTGAGGTTAAGCACTTGAACACCACGACTTTCTACCCCGTCCTGGTCAATGACAGCAATTACTACCTCTACTTCACCTACATGACTCGTGGCGATGACACCACCTGGAGCACGCGCTATCATGGGCTGATTGAACCAAACTTTCAACTGCAACTTGACGAGTTCGGGCACAACGACCTGAACCAGATGACTCACATTGCCGTGCAACTGGTGGCATTCAAGCAAGACCGCCACTTCGCACTAAAGAATCCCGCTCTGGTCGAGCGACGCCTGGATGTGACCAAGTTCTTCAAACTGCATTGTTTCCACACCAACGAGTATTTCGACACACCAGTACTCGCCATTGACATCGTACGCAACGACTTGCCCGCACGGCAGATGGTAATAGACAGCAGCGAACTCGAGCACGCGATGCGCAGCAAGAAGGCCGAACGACATCCCGAGCGCAAACGCCCCGACAGCAAGCCCCAACAGGCTCGCCGTGACGAGATCATCGTTCAGGACCTGCACATAGCCGAACTGCTTGACAACCTCAACGGGCTGACCAATAGCGACATGCTCAACTACCAATTGGACAAGTTCAACGAGGTGATGCGTGCTCACCGGAACCACCTGGGCCAGCGCATTGTGTTCATCCACGGCAAGGGCGAGGGCGTGCTGCGCCGTGCCATCCTAGAGGAACTCAAGCGGCACTACCCCACCTGCGAGGTGCAGGATGCCAGTTTCAAGGAATACGGCTTCGGTGCCACGCAAGTGACCATCCACCGGTAATCCCTTTTCCATTCCCGCCAAGACGAGAAAGACAAATTTTTCTAGACATAAGAACAAAAGAGCATCACGAGTGTGAGGCTTTTATCATGAATTAGAGAATTATAGAATTTTGTTCGTTTCTTTCGTTTATTTCGATGTTTAATAACTAGACACAAGAGCTATATCAGAGCACTTCGTGGTTTGATTTCAAGAACATAATTTTAAAGAATACAAGCCCTATGCTTGCACCGTGCAAACACAGGGCTTTGTTTTAATCTGCAAGATAGGAAGATCTGAGAAAATCAGCCCAATCTGCATGCCCTTGAGATTAACTCATGCAGATCTTGCAGATTTTACAGATAGGCTTATCATGCGGATTGGTTGTTTTTTTGATTAAAACAACTCGAACAACTAACACAACATAAATGATTGTCTATTGTCGTCTTCTATTCTTTATAGTAGGTTGTTTGAGTTGACTAAGTTGTTTTTAATCTGCAAGATAGGACGATCTGAGAAAATCAGCCCAATCTGCATGCCCAAAAAACCGTCCCCCTGTCACGATAATATCAAACATTGACAACATATTCAGAATGTTTAATTATCAAACTATAACCAAAATTCCCCGATGAAGGCATAATAATCATAGTACCCATATTTGACAATCCAGTGACCTTTTACTGAAAGGAATGCATTGTGGATGATTGGCATAATGGACTCCAGCGCATTAAAATCATAGCATCTGATAATCCTAATATCGACGACATCCAGTTTCTTATCTAACAACAAAGCATACAGAACATGTTGCCTATAACTCTTGGTGCAATACTCTTCAGATTTAAGATCAATTTCTGCACGACATAGACTTGACAAATAATTACATAGCGAGTCTGGACCAAATTGATAAGAAATGACATCATAAGGTTGCAAGCCGAGATCCAACTCCATCGAATCACTAGGCAAGTACCACTTTTCATTATAAGAGATTTTGTCAATGCTATGCAATGACAAAACCGGATACCCATTTATATCGCACAAAATACTAGCTCTGCAATACAAACTTCCTAATTGGATCATTGATAGTAATAAAAATCTTATCAGTTTCATACTTGACTTAAATTTCGATATTAATCAAACTCAAATTTGAATCTAGACTCCCTCATGTCAAGAAATTGTTCATTGCCTGATTCACCATAGGGTAATCCAAGCAAATATAGTAGTACATGCCCAAATTCGTGAGCTAACCCCCTTGTTCGTTGGTTGACATCACAGAGACTATTGATAACTATTTGAATGTTTCCATTTAACGAGCGTTTACCAGATTCGGGTGCCCTGTCACTTTCTGGAAATAAAGACTGACCTCTTTTGATAATAATCTCGCGTGTGACAGGGGGACGGTTCTTTTGTCACGCTCGCCGCCGGCGCGACCAATGCAGTGCGGTAGTTGTTGTTCGAGCGTGTCATAGAACTCCTAAAATATTAAAATATATTGTGACAAAAGAACCGTCCCCCTGTCACGATCTGGAAGAATCAGCCCAATCTGCATGCCCTTGAGATTAACTCATGCAGATCTTGCAGATTTTACAGATAGGCTTATCATGCAGATTGGTTGTTTTTTGATTAAAACAACTCGAACAACTAACACAACATAAATGATTGTCTATTGTCGTCTTCTATTCTTTATAGTAGGTTGTTTGAGTTGATTAAGTTGTTTTTAATCAGCAAGATAGGGATATCGGCAATATCAGCCCAATCTGCATGACTAAATAGTCATCGATGTGAGAGTCACCCGCAGCGCGTCACTTGACCACGACCTTGGCGGTCTGTATGCCGGCAGGGGTGGACAGCTGCACGAGGTAGACACCGGCGGCTAGCGATGCTGTCGAGACTTCGGTTGCGCCCTGCGTGACCACACGGCTGATGACAACGTGCCCGGCCATGTCGATGACACTGAGCATGCCGTCGGCCGGCAACGCGACACGCAACGACGGGCCGCTCTGCTCAATTAGCATCGATTGCTCCTTACCATGCACGTTGCCGATACCAGAGAAGAAGTCGAAATCTGCACCTTTGTAGAGCACATTTCCATCCAAATCAGTGAGTTTGATAAGGCCTATCGGCGAGGAACTATAACCCGTCGTCAATATAACGAATGGCGAGAACAACAGTCCGGAATGTATTCCATCAACTCCAATACCTTCTACAAAATCACAATCGTAAGTTCCCTCTGTTGATAAATGATATTTTTTTGCCGGCATTCCATTCACCTCAACCTCGGATGTTGACTCAATCACAGCATACATTTTTTCAGCAAAGTTGGACATATCGCTGAAGTCATAGACCACGATTTCTCCATTGTCTTCAAAAAACTCTCCTGGGATTTCAGGCGTAAAGGTGTTACCAATGGTGTCTAGAACCTGATGCCGAGGTTGTGTGAACATGACTTTTCCATTCTCTTCGCGAGCATAATATACTGGAAACGCACTGTCAGGCAAAGTCTCTGAATCAAATAAAAAACACTTTTTGTATTGTACTCCACTAATGAGAGTGTCTCCCTTGAATTGCACCTTTAAATCCTTGGTATAACCTCCCACTGATATGTCTTCAAAAATACAGTAACAATAGTGCCACACCACTCCTTCGCGCACCAGGGGCTGGTAGTCGGTCTCCTGGGCCTGCGTTGCGACGCTGCCCAGCATCACCGCCAACAACAATGTGAATATCTTTTTCATAGTTTCTGATTTTTAAAAGTTAAACAATACGCAAAGTTATGTATTTTCGGGCAGAAAAGCAAATTTTTTGCCCGAAAACGCACAGTTCCACAGTGCTCACTCCCTGCCCAGCATCACATTGATAACGGCGTTGACGTCGGCGATGTCGATTTTGCCGTTTAGGTTCATGTCGGCAGCCACGTCATCGCAGCGCGGTCCCACTGGCTTGCCGAGCATGACATTGATGACGGCGTTCACGTCGGCGATGTCGACATGACCGTCACCGTTTACCTCTCCGTCGGTGATGGGAGAGA
>DGWI01000026.1 GCA_002396085.1 Porphyromonadaceae bacterium UBA4262 | reverse complement strand
TGTAAACTTTTTTCAGGACGGTACAGGTTGTTTTTTTGATTAAAACAACTCGAACAACTAACACAACATAAATGATTGTCTATTGTCGTCTTCTATTCTTTATAATAGGTTGTTTGAGTTGATTAAGTTGTTTTTAATCTGCAAGATAGGACAATCTGTAAGAATCTGCCCCATCTGCATGCCCTTGAGATTAACTCATGCAGATCTTGCAGATTTTACAGATATGCTTATCCAGCAGATTGGTTGTTTTTTTGATTAAAACAACTCGAACAACTAACACAACATAAATGATTGTCTATTGTCGTCTTCTATTCTTTATAGTAGGTTGTTTGAGTTGATTAAGTTGTTTTTAATCTGCAAGATAGGGATATCGGCAATATCAGCGAAATCTGCATGACTAAAAAACATCGGCGTGACATCTCCCCGCTGTGGGCACGGCATCAGCCGATGGTGAACTCGTCGGCATCGCGCCACGCAGGGAACTTTTCGCGGAACTGTGCCAGCAGGGCGGGGGAGAGGTCGGCTGTGATGATGGGGCTGGTCATGCGCTGGGCTATCACCTTGCCCTTGAAGTCGACGACAATCGAACTGCCCTCGCCATATTCCACGCCCTGCGGGTCGGTGCCACAGCGGTTGGTGCCGATGACATAGCACTCGTTCTCGAGCGCGCGAGCGATGAGCAGCTGCCGCCAGGCGTACTCGCGCGAACGTGGCCAGTTGGCGACAACGATGAGGATGTCGTAGTTGTTCTTGACATTGCGGCAGAACACCGGGAAACGCAGGTCGTAGCACACCACCAACTTGATGTTGAACCCACGAAACCGCACAATGGGAGCCGCCGGGCGACCGGCATTGTACACCTTGTCCTCGCCACCGAAGGCAAACAAGTGACGCTTGTCATAGAAGGTCTCCTCGCCATTGGGCTCGACGAAGAAAGCGCGGTTGTAGAGTTGCGCTGCCGTGCTGGCCAGAAAACTGCCGCAGATGGCCACTCGATGCTCTTGTGCCAACTGGTGCAGCAGCCGCATGGTGTCGCCCGTGTTGCGCTCGGCCAGACTCAATGCCTGATCGCGGTCGCTGGTCATGAAACCTGTCGAGAACTGTTCGGGCAGGACCACCAAGTCGGTGTCGTCGGGCATGTTCTGGAAGTGATGTCGCAGTTGGGCCAGATTGGCTTCCTTGTCACCCCACGCGATATTGTCCTCGATGAGCGTGACCTTGAGATTACGTGATAGCACGACTTTTTAATTAAGAATTAATAATTGAGAATTGAGATTACAGCCATTGCTGTTCACACCGCAAAGTTCTCGGGATGGCGGCCAATGTGCCCCTGGTAATACCGCTTGATGGCCTGCATGTCGGCCTCTATATCGCCCGTGACATCAAAGATGCGGTCGATGCACACCTCGCGCGTGCCATAGTCGATGTAGCCTAGCACCACTGGCACATTGGCTGCCTGGGCGATGCGCAGGAAGCCGGTGTGCCAGTGCGTGTTGTGGCTGCGGGTGCCCTCGGGGGTGACTGCCACCCACAGTCGCTCGTGGCGATTGAACTCGGCCACCACACCATCGGTGACGTGGGCGTGACCGCTGCGGTCAACAGGTATGCCACCCAGACCGCGCATCAAGTAACCCATGGGAAAGAAGAACCAGGTTGACTTCATCAAGAAGCTGGCCTTCATTCCCACCGAGCGTGTCGCCAACTCACCCAGGACAAAGTCCCAGTTGCTGGTGTGGGGTGCAACGCATATCACACACTTAGGTGTGGGTGGAATGTTCGATGAGAACTTCCACCCAGCAAGGTCAAGAATCCATTTTGCCAGATTCATTGCGGCAACATGCATTACTGCTTCTTGGGCAGCAGAGCGTTCATCTTGCCTACAATGTTGTTGGCCTCCTCGCGGAACCACTCGGTCAGAGCCTTCTCGTCGGCCTTTGTGAACTTGTTGCCCACGCGCTTCACGCCCTGGGCTTGCAGCATGGCGATGTCAATGATAATCTCGTTCCACTTGTCGTGGTTCTCGTCGGTGCTCAGCAGATCTTGAGCCATGATGCACTCGCCTGCCATCTCGCCGCATGCACGTTGGATGGCTTTTTTCAGTTGTCTCTTGTTTGCCATATTATGTTGTGATTTAATAATTGAGATTACACATTATATTATTAATGGCTTGAACCATGAATTATTGCGCTAAAGTAGTCAAAAAATGCGATGTGGGCAAAATTTTTAGTCAAAAACGGGTCAAAATCTACTTTTTTAGTGAAAAAATGAAAAAATCGCCCGAAAAATTTGCCCATGTCAAAAAACGGCAGTAATTTTGCACTCGCAATTTGGTGATATCGTCTAGTGGTCTAGGACGCCGCCCTCTCACGGCGGAAACCAGGGTTCGAGTCCCTGTTTCACTACTAACATAATTGGTGATATCGTCTAGTGGTCTAGGACGCCGCCCTCTCACGGCGGAAACCAGGGTTCGAGTCCCTGTTTCACTACCAACAACGAGGCTGACTCAACATTGAGCCAGCCTTTTTTGTGCGCTCGCCTGGGCTGCGAGGCAGATGACACAGGGTGCGACAAAATGACAACGAGAGTGACACGGGCGTTGAGCAGGGTGACAGATTGTCGCACATATCACACTGGCACATGCATTGCTATTCATCGATATGGTTTTTATCAACGAATATAACAAATTAAAATAGCTCAACTATGAAGATTAAACCACTATCTGACCGAGTTCTCATCGAACCGGCTAAGGCCGAAGAAGTCGTGGGCGGCATCATTATCCCCGACACAGCAAAAGAAAAACCCCTCAAGGGCATCGTCAAAGCCGTGGGGCAAGGTACCAAGGACGAAGCAATGGTTGTCAAGGAAGGCGACACAGTCCTATACGGCAAATATGCCGGAACAGAGATTGAAGTCGATGGACAGAAACTGCTCATGATGCGACAGAGCGATGTGCTCGCCATCGTCGAGGAATAATACACTTGTTTACTGGTTTACTTAAAAGAAAAACAACTATGGCAAAGATTATAAAATTTGATATTAAGGCTCGCGAAGAACTCAAGAAGGGCGTTGATCAACTGAGCAATGCAGTCAAGGTGACACTTGGCCCCAAAGGCCGCAACGTGATTCTGGACAAAAAGTACGGTGCTCCCCACATCACCAAGGACGGTGTGAGTGTGGCACGTGAGGTGGAACTAGAGGATGAGTTCCAGAACATCGGCGCGCAACTGGTCAAGGAGGTCGCCTCGAAGACCAATGATGACGCAGGCGATGGCACCACTACCGCTACTGTGCTGGCGCAGGCTATCGTCAACGAAGGTCTGAAGAATGTTGCCGCTGGTGCCAACCCCATGGATGTCAAGCGCGGCATCGACAAGGCCGTCAAGGCTGTGGTCGAGAGCATCAAGGCTCAGGCACAAGAGGTGGGCGATGACCTCGAGAAAATTCGCAACGTGGCTCGTGTGAGTGCAAACAATGACGACCAGATCGGTGACATTATCGCCACTGCCATGGAGAAGGTCAAGAAAGACGGTGTCATCACTGTCGAGGAGGCCAAGGGCACTGACACCACTGTTGATGTGGTCGAGGGTATGCAGTTCGACCGTGGTTACATTTCGCCTTACTTCGTGACTAATGCCGAGAAGATGGCCACCGAGATGGAGAACCCCTACATCTTGCTCTTTGACAAGAAGATTTCGGGCCTGAAGGATATCCTGCCTCTGCTGCAGGGTGCAGTGCAACAGCATCGCCCCATGCTCATCATCGCTGAGGATGTTGACGGTGAGGCACTCGCATCGCTCGTGGTCAACCGCATCCGTGGTTCGCTCGAGGTGTGCGCAGTCAAGGCTCCGGGCTACGGCGACCGCCGCAAGGAGATGCTTGAAGACATTGCCATCCTGACAGGTGGTGTGGTCATCAGCGAGGAGAAGGGCCTGAATCTGGAGGGCGCAACACTCGAAATGCTGGGTACGGCCGAGAAGGTTACCGTGAGCAAGGACAATACAACTATTGTCAATGGCGCTGGTGACAAGCAGGCTATCGCTGACCGTGTGGCACAAATCCGTGCACAAATCGAGGTTACTAAGTCGACCTATGACAAGGAGAAACTGCAGGAGCGTCTGGCCAAGTTG
>DGWI01000025.1 GCA_002396085.1 Porphyromonadaceae bacterium UBA4262 | reverse complement strand
CGCCCTCGCACATCTTCCATTGGTTCTTGCCCAATTCACTGTAGATGGGGCGCAAGGTGTAGTTGCCGTTGCTCAGGTCTTTGCCAAAGGGAATTTCTATTGTTGCCTCAAGGTAGTAGTAGATTCTAAGGGGGTTGCTTCGTGACTGAGTTGCCAGAGGCTTAATGAATGTCTCGCCTTGGTAGAGTCCCCAACCATAGTCAAATGCTACATCGTAGGATGAGTTGTTTTGGTAACCTCCCTTAACACTGATCTTAAAATCGTCGTTTGAAGATGCTCGATTGAGCGATGTGACACCAGTGTTGTAGATTAAATCTCTTATCGCAATACTGAATGTACTCTGTCCACCAGCATTAGGCTTGATGCCGATGACCATGCCCTGGTCGTTGATGTAACCGCAGTTGCCGCTCGCGCTGCCCGTGCCTTGTGCACTGGGGTTGAGGTCGCGCAGCAGGAAGTAGCCGTCACTTGCGCTGTTCCATCCCCAGTTGATGTGGAACAGGCCGTTGCCGTCACAGCCATCGCACACGAAGGAGTGACCACCCGGGTTCTTGTTGCCACAATAGGCGACAGGACGCTTGGCCTGCAGTTCGGCATACAGCAGGTCTTCCCACTCGGTTGTTGAGAAACTTGAGCGAATGACATAGCGCATACCCGCATCGTAGTCGAAGTAGAAGGATAAGGCCTGATTAATATGGGAGGTATAGGCAGTTGACTGGTTTTCTTCAAATTGCATCTCCAGTGCCTGGTCGCAGTACTCCATGAGCCTTGCCACGGCCTTGCCCGAGGCGTTAGTGCTGTCGGTGCTGTTGTAGGAATTCTTCATGTTGGCCCAGTCGAATGTGGCGGGCTCCAGTGCCGGACGTTGGAAGGTCAGTGTCTTGCCATTAACGGTTGTGCTTGATGTGTAGGCAGGAATGGTTTGGGTGCTTCTTTCGGGCCACTTGTGGTAGTACATGATTTGGGCCATGGCTGTAGCCACGCAGCCGGTCACAGCGTGCAGTGCGCGTGTTTCGCCACTTGATGTTGTGGTTGTGCGCACATAGGGCAGATTGTTGTTGAAAGGATTGCCCTGTCCCCAGATGCTGGTCATCAAGGGTGCAACTGGGGTGCGGCTGACCTGCTGCGGTGCCGGCATGGCGTCGGGCAGTTCGGCGATCTGTGCGGCATAGCCGTCAAGCAGATATTGCATAGCCTCGGGGACATCTGTGGGGTCGAACGTGCCGTTGTCGCTGTAGCCCAGGATGGGTGGCACGCGGTCGTCGCCCGAGACGATGACATAGCCATCATTGGCTTGGGCGTTAAACACATAGTAGGCGGCATGCGACTGGCCAGGTGCTCTGTTGGCGCGCTGCATGGCTACTGGTGTTAACGACTTGCCTGCCATGAAGCGTGATGCCACCGACAAGGCTTGATTTTCACTGAGTGGATTGGCGCTTGCCAGGGCCACAGAGGCCAACGCAAGCATCGAAATCACTAATTTGGTCTTAAATATCTTATACATTACTTTAGGTTAATTGATTTGACCCACAAATTTACAAAGTTTTTTGAGATGTGACAAACACTAGACACAAAACCAGTGGTAAATGTAAGAAAACAAGCCCTATGCTTGACCTTGAAGGTGCAAACATAGGGTTGTTCTCTCAATATTCCGCTAGATCAGTGTTATCTGCGTGAAATCTATTTGCCGAGCATGATGTTGATCACGGCGTTGACATCGGCGATGTCGATGCCCCCCTGTCCGTCAACATTGGGATTGCCTATGCATTCGCTAGGTTGTATCTTGCCCAGCATGACATTGATCACGGCGTTGACATCAGCGATGTCGACCTTGCCGTCACCATTGACGTCGCCCTTCTGATATTCATTGTCGTTGGGGAAGACGATGGTGTAGCTCGCCGTGCCCTTGCCTCTGACCTGCTGACCTGCCGACCAGTAGTAGACCCAAGCAAAGTATTTCTCGCCATCGACCACGTTGTCGCAGTCAAAGCGCACCACCTTGCTCTGGCCAGCAGCCAGCTGCAGTGGCAGGGTCACGTCCTGCACATTGGAGCCCGAGGTGCCGTATCTCACACGATACAGACGCAGGGTCACATCCTCGTTATAGGCCGTGGTGCCGGTGTTAGTAAATGTGGTCTCGACACTGTACATGTTGCTGCTGATATAGGTGGTGACGGCACCAGTGAGGTTCAGAATCTTGTTGCTGGTGTTAAGCGTGGCCTCGGGCATGGTGTTGATGGTGACCGTGCGTGTGGCTAGCGGGCTACTGCCGTTCTCGTTGAGTGAGAAGGTGACCGTCATGGTGCCGGCCGTCGTGGGCGTGAAATGGAAGGTCAGGTCGCCCGTCTGGTTCTGTTCCATGTCGGACAGTGCGCTGGTGGTCTTCACGCCGTCGACAAACATATAGATGATGTTGGCCAGGCTCTTGCCCTTGTTGGTCACGCTGGCCGTGACATTGACTTGCTTGCCGGTGTTGAGCGTGCCGCCGAAGCTCACGTTGTTGATTACATAGTTTGGGTTGGCCTTGGTGCCATTGGCCTCAAAGGTGCAGTTATTGCCGCTGATCACGGCGGTGATGTAGTTGACCATGCCGCCCTCGCACACTTTCCATGTGCTCTGGTTCTGCTCCTTGAAGATGGGGCGCAGCTCGTAGGTGCCGTTGCTCAGGCCGCTGCCGAAGTTCAGCGTTCGCTCAACCGTGGTGTACCAGTTGGGCTTGAGAGGACTGGTGCGAGATGTCTCGTACAGAACCGACTTGAGAGTCGTACCTTGGTACAAGCCCCAACCGTAGTCGAATAACTCTTCGTAGGCGGTATTGTTCATGAAGAGTCCCTTGACAGTGATGCTGAAGTTGGCAGTCGACGAGGTGCGCGTGTCGGCGGTCGAAATGACTTCCATCTCATAGAACATCACATTAATCGCATGCACACCGCCATCGTTGGGCTTGATGCCGATGGCCATGCCCTGGTCGTAGATGTAGCCACACTCGCCGTCACTGCCTCCGATGCCCTGTGCATCGGGGTTGAGGTCGCGCAGCAGGAAGTAGCCGTTGCTCTGACTGTTCCAACCCCAGTTGATGTGGAACAGACCATTGGCATCGCAACCGTCGCACACAAAGGCGTGGCCGCCGGGGTTCTTGTGGCCGCGGTACACCACGGGGCGGCCTGCCTGCAGCTCGCTGTAGAGCAGGTTCTCCCACTCGGTGGTCGTGTAGCTGATGCGCTTGACATAGCGCGCAGTGGCATCATAGTCAAAGTAGCTGATGAGCGCGGCAGGAATATCGCTGACGCTGGCAGAAGAACTGGACTTGCTGAACTGCATCTCCAATGCCTGGTCGCAGCACTCCATGAGTTTAGCCACGGCCTGACCCGATGCCTGGGTACTGTCGGTCGTGTTATAGGCGTTTTTCATGGCATCCCAGTTGAGGGTGGTCACAGGCATGGCCGGACGATTAAATGTCAAGGTCTTGCCGTTGTTGGTGGTCGATGACGTGTAGGCTGGGATGGTCTGCGTGGTGCGTGGTGGCCACTTGTGGTAGTACATCACCTGGGCCATTGCCGTGGCCACACAGCCGGTTTTGGCATGCCAGGCGGTGGTCACGCCATTGTTGTCGGTGGTGGTGCTGGTGAACGGCAGATAGTAGTTGAACGGCTCGCTCTGACCCCAGATGCAAGGCAACAACGGTCGGATGGGCGCACGGCTCACCTGCTGTGGGGCCGACATGCCTTCGGGCAAAGCATCAATCTGTGCGGTATAGCCGTCAAGCAACGCTTGCATGGCCTCGGGAACATTTGTGGGGTCGAATGTGCCATTGTCGCTGTAGCCCAGGATGGCGGGCACACGGTCGTCGCCAGCCACGATGACATACCCTTGATTAGACTCGGCGTTGAACACATAGTAGGCGGCATGCGACTGGCCAGGTGCTCTGTTGGCGCGCTGCATGGCTACTGGTGTTAACGACTTGCCTGCCATGAAGCGTGATGCCACCGACAAGGCTTGATTTTCACTGACTGGATTGGCGCTTGCCAGGGCCACAGAGGCCAACGCAAGCATCGAAATCACTAATTTGGTCTTAAATATCTTATACATTACTTTAGGCTAATTGATTTGACCCACAAATTTACAAAGTTTTTTGAGATGTGACAAACACTAGACACAAAACCAGTGGTAAATGTAAGAAAACAAGCCCTATGCTTGACCTTGAAGGTGCAAACATAGGGTTGTTTTCTCAATATTCCGCTAGATCAGTGTTATCTGCGTGAAATCTATTTGCCGAGCATGATGTTGATCACGGCGTTGACATCGGCGATGTCGATGCCGCCCTGGTTGTCAACATTGGGATTGCCCTTGCACTCGCTGGGTTGCATCTTGCCCAGCATGACGTTGATCACGGCGTTGACATCGGCGATGTCGACCACGCCGTTGCCGTCCACATCACCGGTGATGAACTCAGGCTCGGTGGGGAAGATGAGCGTGTGGCTCGATGTGCCACGACCTCTGACTTGCTCGCCAGCCGAGAAGTAGTATACCCAAGCAAAGTACTTCTCGCCGCTGACCACATTGTCGCACTCAAATGTTACGGTCTTGGTCTCGCCCACGGCCAACTGCACTGGCACAGCAACGTCTTGCACATTGGTTCCCGATGTGCCGTTGTATACACGATACAGACGCAGCACAAGTTCCTCATCGTAGGGCTCTGCGCCACTGTTGGTGACAGTCGTCTCAACGCGATATTTAGTCGAGGTGATAATCTTGTTGGTAGCATCGGTCACATCCAGTATCTTGTTGGACATGGTCAGATTGGCTGCAGGCATGTCGGTGATGGTCAGTTGCTTGGTGATGAGCGGATTGCTGCCATCCTCGCTGAGCGACAGTGTGATGGTGTGGTCGCCAGACACCTCGGGGGTGAAGTAGAACACGACATCGCCGGTGTTGCCCTTCTCCAGGTCAACCAGCGACACATTGGCCTTGGCGCCATTGTCCAGAACATAGATCATGTCGCCCATAGTGTTGCCCAGGTTGGTGACCTTGGCTGTTGCAGTCACTTGCTTCTTGGTGTGCATGGTGCCGGCGAAGGTCATGTCATTGACCTGATATTGTGGCGTTGCTGAAGAACCAAACACCTGGTATGTGCAGTAGTTGCCAGCAATTTTGGCTTCAACATAATTGACCATACCGCCCTCGCACACTTTCCAGTTGTCCTCAAACAGGTCGGCATAGATGGGACGCAGGTAGTAGGTCCCGTCGCTCAGCCCGACACCAAAGTACAAGTCAAACGTAGTGTTCAAGTAGTAATTGGGCTGCAGACCATTGGTGCGCGACCGGCTTTCAAGGACAGACAGCATCTCGTTGTTGGCATTGAAGATACCCCATCCATATTCAAACACCTCTTCTTCACTGGTGTTGTTGTGGAAGCGGCCACTGATGTTGGCATTGAAGGGGGCATCGGCCGAGGTGCGTACTTCGTAAAGCGTGTTGACCACCATGGTGTAGAAGCGCACGTTGATGGGTGCCAGGCTGTAGTCGTTGGGCTTGATGCCAGTGACCATGCCCTGGCCAAAGATGTAGCCGCACTCGCCCTCGGCACCGCCTATGCCTTGTGCCTCAGGGTTGAGGTCGCTCAGCACAAAGTAGCCGTTGCTCAGACCATTCCAACCCCAGTTGACGTGGAATAAGCCCGTGTTGTCACATCCGTCGATAACAAAGGCGTGTCCGCCAGGGTTCTTGTCGCCACGATAGACAACGGGGCGATTGGCCTGTAACTCGGCATACAGCAGGTCTTCCCAAGCCTGGGTGTTGTAGTTGGAGCGCTGGATGTAGCGGGCTGTGGCGGCATAATTGAAGTAGTTGACCAGTGCAGCACCCACATTGCTGGTCGATGCGCTCGAGGTGCTCTTCTGGAAGTCCATCTCCAGCGATTGCGCGCAATACAGGCTCAGCAAGGCGGCTGCTTGGCCGGCTTCATTGGTACTGTCGGTGCTGTTGTAACTGTCCTTCATAGTTTCCCAGTTGAAGGTGGTGATGGGCAGCTCGGGCATCACATAGCCATTGGTCTTGGTGACATAATCGGGAATGGGCAGGTCGTTCTGAGCCGGCCACTTGTGGTAGTACATCACCTGGGCCATCGCTGTGGCCACGCAACCCACCTTGCCATGCCATGCGCGGGTGACACCATCGGATGTGGTTGTGCGGGTGAACGGTAGATAGATGTTGAATGGTTCGCTCTGGCCCCAGATGCTGGTGGTCAACGGGGCGATGGCTGCGCGTGCAATGAGTCGAGCAGGAGATTTCAGATCATTGCCTGACAGTACTGTAATCTGCTCGGCATAGTAGTCAAGCATCTGCTGCATGGCTTCGGGCACGTCGTTGGGGTCAAAAGCGCCATTGTCGCTGTAGCCTAGGACTGCGGGTACGCAGTCATCGCCAGCCACGATGACATACCCTTGATTGGCCTCGGCGTTGAACACATAGTAGGCTGCTTCTGCCGTATTGCCCTGCTGGGGAGCCTTGTGGGCACGCTGCAGACTTACCGAGTGCAAAACTTTGCCTTCCATAAAGTTAGAAGCCACTGTTTTGGCTTGGTTTTCACTGATGGGATTGGCCCATGCGATGGCAGTCGTGGCAATGCTCAGGGCCGCCATCATTAGCTTTTTTCCGTAAAAATTTTTCATAGTTATATTAAAGTGATTATTTTTGTGTGCAAAGATAATAATTTTTTTTGCAAAGTGGCAACTTTTTTATCCTTTCTCGGTCTTTTTGGTCGGATTATTTGTCGAATATGTATCAATATGTAATGTTTTAAGTAGTTTTAAAGTTAATAAATCAAAATAATCAGGTGAAGCCTGATGGAAATTCATTCTGAAAGATTACTTTTGCAGCCGATGAAGCACGAGTTGCGACATATCTTACCCACGCGTCGTCAGCGGATGAGTGCTTGGGTTCTGCTGTTGGTTTATGTGCCGATGGTATTGCTTTCATCGCTGCATGTGCATTCGTTGTACGAGATGTCGCAGGTGGTGGATTGCAACTTGTGTGAGACTTCGGTCCATCATCAGGGGCACATCACTGCGAGCTCGCAACATCATGGCGAGTGCCTCTTGTGCCGATTCATGAACACGCAACTGATTGTTCCCGATAATCAGGTTCAAGATTATGACAATCAGTGCGTTTGCGAGTTAGAGTTTTCCCAAGCCACCCAGCCGGTTTGCCCGGCGGTGGCTTGTCCCACATTGCGTGGCCCTCCTGTCGTTCTGTGATTTTTCCTTTCTCAAGATTCACTAGAGGTTCTAGATTTTCTAGAGTTTCTAGATTCACATTGTTTTAAAACTTAAGCAATCTCACAGGATGAAATCATACTTTTCGATTCTGCTGCTGGCGTGCGCAGGCACGATGGCAGCACAAGATGTGGTTGAGCTTGACTCGACCGACGTGTTCTTTCGCCACATAGAACTCAAACAAGTGGTTGTTACCGGCCCCACTGGTGCCGTGAAGATGGAGGATATGTCAATGCCTGCCGCGGTCATCGACCGTAACGACCTGCGCATGGCGGCGGCAACCAACATTGTCGATGCGGTGAGCAAGTTGCCTGGCGTGGCACAGATTAGCACGGGTGGGGGCATATCCAAGCCCGTGATTCGTGGCCTGGGCTACAATCGCGTGGTTGTCGTGGCCGATGGTGTGCGCCAGGAGGGCCAGCAATGGGGCGACGAGCACGGCCTTGAGATTGATGCCAACGCCGTGAGTTCGGTCGAGGTTCTCAAGGGGCCGGCCAGCCTGCTCTATGGCTCGGACGCATTGGCTGGCGTGCTCAAGCTCAACACCGACCCTGTGGTGCCGCTGGGCAAGATGCGCCTCAATGTCAACACCGAGTATCAGACCAACAATGGTCTGTTCAACTATTCGCTCAACTTCGGTGGCAACAAGCAGGGACTGTCGTGGAACCTGCGTTATGGCGACAAGATGGCGCATGCCTACAAGGCTCCCTGTGACGGCTATGTGCCCAACTCGCAGTTTCGCGAGCGAGCCCTGTCGGGCATGGTGGGTGTGAACAAGGCTTGGGGGCACACGCGCCTCATCGGTTCCTACTTCCACTTGACACCGAGCATCGCCGAGGGTGAACGTGACCCCGAGACGGGCTCACTCGAGCAGCCCTATGCCGACACCAAGACCTATCATCACGGTCTGCCCTACCAGCAGGTTTATCACTACAAGGCGGTGCTCGACAACGCTTTTCACCTGGGTGGGGGACGGCTGAATGCTGTGTTCGCCTATCAGCAGAATCGCCGACAGGAGTTTGAAGAACCTGACGACTATAGTCTCTACTTTAAGTTACACACGGTCAACTACAATGTGCACTATGTGACCCGTCGCCTGGGCGACTGGCGCATCACCGGCGGCGTGAATGGCATGTGGCAACGCTCTCTCAATCTGGGCGAGGAATATTTGATTCCCAGTTATGCCTTGTTTGACTTCGGTGCGTTTGTCACAACTACAGCCAATGTGGGCAATTGGGCACTGAACGGTGGCATCCGCTTCGACAACCGCCATTTGAGCAGTCATGAGTTGTCCGAGGATGGGGCAGTGCGATTTGGGGCGTTCAAGCGCGACTTCAATGGCTTCACCGCCAGTGTTGGTGCCGTGTGGCATGCCACCGAGCAACTGGATGTTCGCGCCAATGCCGCACGGGGCTTCCGTGCGCCCAACATCAGTGAGCTGGCCAGTAACGGCGTGCATGAGGGTTCGCTGCGCTATGAGGTGGGTAACCGTGACCTCAAGCCTGAGTTCAGCCTGCAGTTTGACCTGGGACTGGACTACAACAACGAGTGGCTGGGGGCACAACTGTCGCTGTTCAGTAACCGCATCGACAACTACATCTTCATGCACCGCACGGGCGAGGTCATCGACGATGAGTTCTTGACCTATCGCTACGACAGTGGCGATGCACAGTTGCTGGGTGGCGAGGTGGCACTTGACATCCACCCGTGGCACTTCTTGCATGTGGGGACAGCTTTCAGCCTGGTCAATGCAGTGCAGTTGCATCAACCCGAGGAGAGCAAGTATCTGCCTTTCACACCGGCACCTCGCTGGCTGACCGACATCAAGTGGGAAATCATGCATGAGCCGCGCAGTGTGTTCAACAATGCCTTCATCTCGCTGGGTGTGGACTATAACTTCAAGCAGGATCACTACTACAAGGCTGGTGGCACCGAGACCGCCACACCGGCCTATTGCCTGCTCAATGCCACAATCGGCACCGACATTGTGGTCAATGGGCACCGCATTGCTTGCCTGAGCATCGCGGGCACCAACCTCACCAACAAGGCATATCAGAACCACCTGAGCCGCCTCAAGTACACTGATGTCAACCCCGTCACCGGTCGCATGGGGGTCAACAACATAGGCCGCAACGTCATCTTCAAACTCGCCTTCCCCCTCGAGTTCTAGCGTCACGCAGGACTTTAGGCATAAGAACAGAGGCCTCCTGCATTGTGCATGATGGATTGTGAATTGTGCATTGTATTTTAGGTCATTTGAGAAAAATATATTAACTTTGCAGTCTTAAGGTTCAACCCCCAAGAACTTAATTCTCATATTGTTTACAATGTCAACCGCACAACTTACATCACAGATATTACAGCAGGTGAGTCTCATCACCGAAGACGAGGGCAAACTGCAACGCGCATTGAAGGCGCTCAAGCGCATCACTACGCCCAAACCCGACCCCACCGAGATGACCTACGACGAGTTTGTCAATATGGTTCGCAAGGCCGAAAAAGGCTCGTTGCGTACGTTTGATAGCATTGAGGCGCTCGATCATTATCTTGAGTCAAGATCATGAGTTATCGCATTGATTATAGGGACAGTGCCCTTGATGATTTGGGATTGCTGAAGCGCAATGAACCAAAGTGCTATAAAAAGGCGTTACGGTTAATCGGTGAATTAATGGAGCATCTGCACACAGGCACGGGGCATCCCAAGCAGTTGTCAGGAGACCTTAGTGGCAAATGGAGTAGGCGAATAGCCAAGAACACCGACTCATCTATGAGATACACGACAATGAGGTGGTGGTGATTGTCATCAGTGCCTACGGTCATTACAGCGACAAATAAAAAGCCACACTTTCACAAAAAGTTACCTTGATGTAATTTACATTTAGGTAACTTTTTGTATCTTTGCAACTATGATGACCGAAAGCAATAATAAATACCGCATCCTGTTTGTGTGCCTGGGCAACATCTGCCGGTCGCCGGCGGCACAAGGCGTGATGCAGCGGCTGGTGGACGAGCGTGGCCTGACCGACCGGTTTGAGATTGACTCGGCAGGCACCAGTGGCTATCACGACGGCGACCTGCCCGACCGTCGCATGCGTGTCCATGCCCGTCCGCGTGGCTACGAGTTGACCCATCGCAGCCGACGTGTCGAGGGCAGCGACTTCGAGCACTTTGACCTCATCGTGGCCATGGACAGTGCCAATGCCGCCGACCTGCGCCGCATGGCTGCCACGCCCGACGAGGCACGCAAAGTCGTTATGATGGGCGACTACATCCGTCAGTTGCGCAACCACTACGACTACGTTCCCGACCCCTACTACGAGGGCAGCGAGGGCTTTGAGCTGGTCCTCGACTTGCTCGAGGACGCCTGCGACAACCTCCTCACCCAGCTGCTCACGAGCAAGCCATAACAACATTCATTCGGAGTACTGCTCCCGACTTTAAAGGCTGTTTTTCTGCTAGAACTGATTGATCCCTGCCACAATTTCACAAAAAATTATGGGAGTCACTTCTGAAACTTGAAAAAGTTACCTAAATGCAACTCACATTAGGTAACTTTTTGTAACTTTGCAGTCTTTGAGTTATGTAAGGATACCTAGCAAATAACAGAAGAACGATGAAGATCATGGCAAAGACTTATGTTCTGTTTGGGCTGATGGCTGCGATGGCAGTGCAAGCCTGGGCACAGGCACCGGTTGAGGTGCGCTGGGAGATGGGCCAGAACGAGGCCGAGAAGGGATACTACAGTTCACGGTTCGTCATCAAGAACGTCTCGCAAGACCCGCTCGCCAGCAACTGGCAGCTGTATTTCAACCAGTTCTCGCGCTCGCTGAAGATGCCCGAGACCTCGGTCGTCGACATCAAGGAGGTGTCGACCACCTACTATCAGATTACGCCCAACGTGCGCTACAAGGACATAGCACCTGGCGACTCCATCGTTGTCGATATGCTCATGCGAGGCACGATGGTCAACATCAGCTATCGCCCTGCCGGTACACACTTGGTGCTGGATGGCGATACCCGTCACCCCATTGCCGTCAACTTGCAGTATGGCTTGCTCGACAAGCCTGGGCAGTGGATCAACCATGCCGCCTATCCCGATGGCAAGTTCAGTTATGCCTACAATCAGGCAGTGAACAACATCGGCGATGCCTACACGGGCAATGACTATGACATCTTCCCGATGCCCAAGCAGGTCGACATCAACGATGGCTATACCGCCATTGGCAACATGGTCACTGTCAAGGGTGGATTCTTCTGGCAGACAAAACTCAAGAATCCTGTCAAGTTACTCAAGCAGCAGTTGCAGCAGCGTGGCATCTATAGCCTCTCGGGGCAGAAGACCACTATTGCCGTTAAGGTTAACGGCAAGTTGAGCGACAATCCCGAGTATTACACCCTGGATGTCAATGACGGCAAGGTCACCATCATTGGGGCAGGGCAGGAGGGTGCCATCAACGGTGTGAAGACTTTCATCGCAGCGCTCGATCACAGCAAGGGTAACAACCTGCAGAACGCCCACATCGTCGATTGGCCCGACCTTCACTACCGTGGCTTCATGCTCGACATCGCCCGCAATTTCATCCGTCTGGATGAAATCAAGCGCTATATCGACATCCTTGCCTACTACAAGATGAATCGCTTCCAGTTCCACTTCACCGACGATGAGGCATGGCGCGTTGAGATTCCTGGGCTGCCCGAACTCACCGAGGTGGCCTCGCGCCGAGGTTGCACGCTGGACGAGAAGGGATATCTAGCCCAAATCTTCGATGGCAACGGCAATCCCGATGACCCTGCGCAGAGCGCCAACGGCTACCTCACTCGCAAGCAATTCATCGAGATTCTGAAGTATGCCCATCAGCGTGGTGTCAAGGTCATCCCTGAGATTGAGACTCCTGGCCACGCCCGTGCCGCCATCATTGCTATGCGAAACCGTTATGACAAGTACATTGGCACCGACCGCACACTTGCTGAGCAATTCAAGTTGTGGGACGACCACGATGCGTCGGTCTACACCTCGGCTCAGAGCTATCACGACAATGTGCTCAATGTGGCTAGCGATGGGGTCTATAACTTCATAACCCACGTGGTGACCGAGTTGCAGAAGATGTACAAAGATGCTGGCCTGAAGCTCGACATCGTGCATCTGGGCGGCGACGAGGTGGCCAGTGGAGCCTGGAGCCAGTCGCCCGATGTGCAGGCACTGATGCAGCGCGAGCACCTCAAGGACAACCACGAGGTCAACGGCTACTACATCCGTCGCATCACCGACATCCTCTACAAGCGCGGCATCCGCATCGAGGGTTGGCAGGAGGTGGCACAGAATCACTCGGACGAATTTAACCGCCAGATGGCACCGCGCTTTGCGGGCATCAATGCCTGGAGCACCGTGGGCAGTCGCGACATCGTGCCTTATAGTATAGCCAACGACGGCTATCCGGTCATCCTGTCAAATGTCACCAACTTCTATATGGACATGGGCTACAGTTGGCACCCCTATGAGCAGGGTCTTCACTGGGGAGGCAAGGTCGATGAGTTTGACTCGTGGAGTGCTCTTCCCTGGAATGTCTATGCCAGCGCGCGCATGGCCTATGATGGCTCGGCCATCGATGTGGCGACCAATCATCAGGGCAAGGTGGCCTTGACTCAGCGGCAGAACATCATCGGCATTCAGGCGCAAATGTGGGGCGAGACTATCCGCAACTTTGACCAGGTGCAGCGCATGTGGTTCCCCAAGGTCTTCGGTGTCGCCGAGCGTGGCTGGAATGCCCAGCCCGACTGGAGCCTGGACCTCGCCAACACGGCACCCTACGACAGCGCACGGCACCAGTACAACCTCAAGATAGGCACTCGCGAGTTGCCGTTGCTGCACCGCATGGGCTATAATTTCAGGTTGGGGCAACCCGGTCTCAAGGTTGAGAATGGTATGCTGTTGGCCAACGCCCTCTATCCTGGTGTGACCATCCGTTACACCCTCGACGGCAGTGAGCCTACGCAAAGTTCGCCCGTGTGGACGGCTCCAGTCAAGTTGGCCACTATGCCGCCCGTCATCAAGGCTCGCGCCTACTATCTGGGCAAGGAGTCAGTCACAACCCTCCTTTTTGCCAGATAATCAGCGTTTTATTGAAAATCAAACAGTCGATTGCTCGAACACTCGAGATAGAAATCAACCATTCTTGAACGAAACGCATAATCATGATAACGTTTCCAAATGCTAAGATTAACCTGGGACTGAACGTGGTGGAGCGGCGGCCCGATGGTTATCACAATATCGAGACGGTGTTTTATCCCATCCCGTTGACCGATATCCTTGAAATCGTGCCCGCACAGGGCAGCGAGACTACACTCACCACCTATGGCAACCCTGTCGATTGTCCGCCAGAGAAAAATCTGGTGATGAAGGCCTATCGAATGCTTGCCGAGCAATGCGAGATTCCACTGGTCGACATCTATCTGTACAAGCATATCCCTGATGGTGCAGGGCTGGGAGGTGGCTCAAGCGATGCGGCACACACCCTGACCATGCTGCGCCAGATGTTTAAACTTGATATTTCTGACCGGCAACTGGCGGTCATGGCGGCAAAACTTGGTGCCGATTGCGCATTCTTTGTCTACAACCGCCCCATGGCTGCCACCGGCATCGGTGACGTGCTCAACCCTGTTGATGTCGATGTCAAGGGCTTGACGTTGCTGCTGGTCAAGCCGGCGGTTGCGGTTTCGACAGCCCAAGCCTACTCGCGTGTCGTCCCAGCCACGCCACCACAGTGGGCGTGTGATGTGGTGACTTGGCCCATACAGCAGTGGGATGGTGCACTGGCCAACGATTTTGAGCCCAGTGTCTTCGCTCTGTATCCCCAGTTGTGGATCATCAAGGCCGCTCTGCTCGATGCCGGAGCACTATATGCCGCCTTGTCGGGGTCTGGATCCACAATTTATGGCATCTTTGATAATGCCAAACTGGCAGAAGATGCAAGTGCCAAATTTGCCGATTGCGCCACATTCGTCCTCGCCTTGTAGTGGGCAAGGTTTTTGCTTGATTTGTCTAGAGGCTCTAGGCAGTCTGGAAAATCCAGAACATCTAGTGCCTCCAGATGAAATTTTGTCACGACTATGAGTAAGAAAAACAAAGATAACAAGAAGGCTGAAACGCCACAAGAAGAACCGCAAGTAGATCAGCAACTTGACAACGAGCAGACTCAGGAACAGGACAACGCACAAGACGAGGCTCAGCCTGAGGTCACTGTCGAACAATTGCAACAACAACTCGAGGCGCAGCAGAAGGAATACCTCTTGCTGATGGCCGAGTTTGACAACTTTCGCCGTCGCACACTCAAGGAGAAGCAAGAACTCATCAAGAGCGCTTCGGCCAAAGCCATGGAGGATTTGTTGCCTGTGGTCGATGACTTTGAACGTGCGCTCGATGCCATGAGCAAGAGCGGTGATGTCGAGGCTTTGACCGAGGGCGTGAATCTGATTTATAACAAGATGGTGAAGTATCTGGAGCAGCAAGGAGTCAAGCCCATTGAGTCCACTGGCAAGGACTTTGATGCTGATCTGTTCGAGGCCATCACTACATTCCCCGCTCCCGACGAGAGCATGCGTGGTAAAGTGGTTGACACGACCACCAAGGGATATATGATTAACGACAAGGTTCTGCGCCACGCCAAGGTGGTTGTCGGACAATAAATGTAGTCCCACCCCTCGCATGAGAGAGGTGGAGCAACAGGAAAAGATGGGGATTGAAAATGATTCTCAATTCTCAATTTTCGATTTCAATTCAATTGAATTATGGCTAACAAAAGAGATTACTACGAGGTACTGGGCGTACAGAAGAATGCTACGGCCGATGAGTTGAAGAAGGCCTATCGCAAGTTGGCAGTCAAGTATCATCCCGACCGCCAGCAAGGCAAGACCGAGCAGGAGAAGAAGGACGCTGAAGAGAAATTCAAGGAGGCGGCCGAGGCCTACGGCGTGCTCAGTGACCCCGAGAAGCGTCAGCGCTACGACCAGTTTGGCTTCGCCGATGAGCAGATGGGCGGTGCCGGTGGTGGCTTTGGCGGATTTGACATCAATGATATCTTGAACTCGGTGTTTGGTGCTGGGTTTGACTTCGGCGGATTCGGTGGAGGAGGCTTCAGCGGATTCGGGGGCGGTGGCCGCTCGCGTCAACGTGTGAATCGTGGCACCGACCTGCGAGTGCGTGTCAAGGTCACCCTTGCTGATGTTGCACACGGTTGTGAGAAGAAACTCAAGATACCTCGCATGGTGTCATGCCAGCATTGCCACGGCACAGGATCAAAAAACGGCACGGCTCATGAGACGTGCCCCACTTGTCATGGTCAGGGTGTCGAGACCGTCGTTCAGAGCATGGGGTTCATGCGCATGCAGTCGCAACAGGTGTGCCACACCTGCGGAGGCTCGGGTAAGATCATCAAAGAACGTTGCCCGCACTGCAGTGGCAAGGGATTGATTCGCAAGGAAGAGGTGGTTTCGGTCAATATTCCTGCCGGTGTGGCCGAGGGCATGCAACTCAAGATGTCGGGGCGTGGTAATGATGCCCCAGGTGGTGGCATTCCTGGCGATCTGCTCATCGTCATCGAGGAGGTTGCTGACAGCCAACTCGTGCGCGATGGCAACGACCTTGTCTACAACTTGATGCTTGACTTCCCCACAGCAGTCTTTGGCGGCAAGGTCGAGGTGCCCACTGTCGATGGCAAGGCACTGCTCACCATCAAGGCGGGTACACAGCCGGGTTCGGTGTTGCGCATGCGAGGCAAGGGACTTCCCGATCCCAACCGTTATGGCACGGGCGACATGCTGGTTAATGTCATGGTCTATGTCCCCGAGACACTCACTGCCGATGAGCGCAAGGCCATCGAGAGCCTGCGGGGGTCGAGCAACCTCAAGCCCTCAGAGTCGATCAAGAATCGCATCTTTAGTCGTCTGCGTCACATCTTCGATTAATGCTATCGGCAATTGGTTATCGGTTATCGGTTATCAGTTATCGGTTATCAGTTGTCGGTAGCGACTGAAAACAGGAGACCGAACACTGAAAACCGAAAACTGAAAACTGACAGAGCGCAGCGCAGTCAAAATTCTCAATTCTCAATTCTCAATTTTCAATTTTCAATTAAACTAAGGTGAGTCGCAACCACAACCATAACGTGCCCCGCGCACAGCGTCAAGGCACTGTGTTCCGGGCCCGCGAGCAACAGGGCTTGCTTGACTTTGTTATGAAGGCATTGGATGGCATCAGCCGCAACAAGGCCAAGTCTATTTTGAGCCATGGTGGAGTTACGGTCGACGGCAAGACCGAGACCCATTTTGACTTCCAAGTGATGCCTGATAGCGTGATTGAGATCAGTCGTCAACCCAAAACTCCTGCTGAGACGAGCAAGCACTACGCCATCATCTATGAGGATCAGTGGCTAGTGGTGGTCGACAAGGAGCCGGGAGTGCTCTCGATGGGCGTAGGAGCCGGTAGCCTGAATATGAAGTCGTTGCTTGACCGGCACTTTGCTGAGACGCGCCAGCGTTGCACGGCCCATGTGGTGCATCGCCTGGATTGTCGCACCAGCGGACTCATGGTCTATGCCAAGAGTAGCGAGGTGCAACAGGCGTTTGTCAAGGACTGGCGCAACGTGGTTACCGACCGCCGTTATGTGGCTGTGGTCGATGGCATCATGGAGCGTGACGAGGGTAGGGTAGAGAGTTGGCTCAGAGACAACAAGAACATGCGTGTCATCAGTTATCGCGAGGATCCGGGTGGAGGCAAGTTCTCCATCACCACATGGCGCATACTGGAGCGTGCCAAGGAACACTCGCTCATCGAATTGAAGTTGCTCACAGGCCGCAAGAACCAGATACGTGTTCACATGCGTGACATCGGTCACCCGATCACTGGTGATGGCAAGTATGGTCGTCAGGAGAAGCCAGGCAGTCGCCACTGTCTGCATGCCTACAAACTCGCCTTCACGCATCCCATCACAGGCGAACCCCTCTCATTTGAGACGCCCATCCCCCCATACTTCCTGCGTCGCCTGACCTAATAGTATAAAGTTAGCGGCCAGTTCTCATATCGGAGACTGGCCGCTAAACTTTTGAGCGGTAGACGGGACTCGAACCCGCGGCCCTCAGCTTGGGAAGCTTCTTGAATACACCGATATAGACCTGGTTAATAAATAGTTAGAAATTACGTTATTAAACTTGCACGTCTACTTGCACGTTGTCTGACGATAGACTGCAAGCTCTTGTTTTAGTTCTTCGATTTCAGCCTCTAAACTCTCTATCTTCTCCTCTTTCTTTTTAAGGAGTTCCAAGAAGTCAGAGACTATGCTTTGCTCTTGAGAAACCGCGCTTGCCTTGCCGACTTCATCGGCTGGCGCAGGCTGCTTCTCCTCGGTTTTCTCGGCTCGTTTCGCCATCTTCTTTTTGAGATTGGGATTAGCGACTTCACTTACATAGTCCTCTATGTTTTCAACTCCGAGAACTAATGCCACTTTGTCGATGAACGCCTGTGGTGCAGACGCTTTCCCACGCTCAATCACGGAGACGAAACCCTGTGGATAGCCGGTCAGTTCCGCAACTTTTACTTGCGAAAAATTTTTTTCTGACCTAATCCTTTGTAAGTCAAGTACTCGCATAAAATTATTGATATAAGCGTAAAATTTTGTTCTTAATTTCTTGCTGATATAATAGAAAATATATGTATATTTGCAGCCTAAATTTTGTTGCATCAGCAAGAATTGTCGCTTTGACGCTGCAAAGTTACAAAGAAGTTTTGATATAACAAAATTTATAAGGTTTATATTTTTGTTTATAAAGATTTTTTCGCTATGACTTTTTTTGAGTATTACCAATCGCTTAAAAACCAGCCATCTCCAGCGGCTGAGTTTGTTCGAGACATCGCCTCACTTTGCCAGCGCAAAGAGATAACTGTACGCAAGTGGCTTGCTGGTGATGCTAACCCTGACCAACATCTTCAACAGAAGATTGCTGAGTTCATTGGCATTCCTGCCAAGAAATTGTTTCCCAAACCAATAATGTATAATAAAAAGGTGCAGAATCATGGTAACAAATGAGCCTAACGTAAGTATGGCAGGAAGATACTCAATCGAGGAAACCTGCGCACTTTTGGGAATGCATCGTCACACTTTGGCTCGATACACAGCAAAAGGGCGGATTAAATGCGGTGTGCGTCGCTCAACAACAAGAAAATTCTACCTCGGCAGTGAGATACTTCGCTTCTGGAAAGCTCAATTATAGCAATGGGTGGTTTTGTTTTCTTGTTCAGAGACATCGAGAACCATTGGGTCTGGAAAGACGGACGCATGGCGCACAGATGGATGGACTTGATTATTCAGGCACAGTGGGAGAATAAGACAGTCTATTTTGATGGAGTGCGTGTTGATTTGAAACGTGGACAACTCATCACCACTACTAGATTATTGATGGGCAGATGGAGAACAAACCCGAGAATTGTTCTCAAAAGCCTTGAAATTTTCGAGAATGACAAGATGATTCGGTGCAAAAAAACCACCGAAATGACCATCATAACGATATGCAATTACGACGCTTACCAAAGCATTCTTGCGGAGAAAAATCCACCAGTTCATTCACCATATTCTTCAAGCGAAAATGATGATGGCGCGGAACGCAAAGGGAAGCGCAAGGGGAAGTGTATTAAAAAAGATAATAAAGAAGAAGATAAAAATATTATATCACAACAATCTGTGCGCGAGGAAAATTTGAAATTTTTTGAGCAGTTGAGGAATGCCGAGATTTCTATAGATGAAATGACGATGCGTTTTTCTTGCTCCAAGCAGGAATTGCTTAAACTTCTTGACGCTTTTGTCAAAGAAGTGAACATCAAAGAAACGCGGCACACCGATTTCAGCGATTTCAGAAAACATTTCTTCGACTGGGCGCGGATTCAGTTTGACAAGCAAGAAAAAAATGAACAGCGAAGGACAAAAGGTAGCAGCGGCAGCGGCCAGCAAGATAAATATGCCGCGCGTCGGGGAACTGATGTCGGAGATAAAAAGGCATCGGACTACGGCGGCTCGTTTTAGGTTCAACATGAGTGAGCAGGATACGCTGGACTTGCTCACGGCTCACTACATGTTTGAGGTCGAGCGACGGCACAACAAGGTGCAGCTTGACGAGAACACAGTCAACAACCTGCGTAAAATGGCGCACTATATCACAAAGCCTGACCCGAAGTTCGGCGTAATGCTGTGCGGCACTTGCGGCAACGGCAAGACCACGCTGCTCCATGCGCTGCGTGCGGCCATTGACTTTCTCAGTGAGCGTAAGCAATTTGAACACCTAAGAAACCAAGCAAATCCGTATGACAGGATTCAGCTGACTTTTGTGGACGCTAAAGAAGTCGTGGACATCTACAAAGACAGGCCGAAATTCGATGACTTACGTCGCGAACGGCTACTCGCCATCGACGACCTGGGCAAAGAACCAGCAGAGGTTTTAGACTACGGCAACGTAACCAATCCGCTAATCGACTTGCTAGAATACCGCTACCTCTACCAAAAGTTCACCTGCATCACGACCAATCTGGACGCGAAGCAGATTCGGGAGAAATATGGCGCTCGCATCGCTGACCGCTTCAACGAGATGCTGGAAGTCATCGTCTTTCAAGACATCAGTTATCGTCACTAATTTTGCTCAAAGCTACATCAACAATGGACGAAATCATCATTTATTTGCAACTCGACCCATATCTTGCCCAATGGCTCACACATGAGCATCCGGGGCAAGTCATCCGATTTCCCAAGAACTCGGCAGAGAATGATGTGCTGGAACTGGGTCTGATTCCCAAACCTTTCCTCGCGGTCGATGTGCAGCCTGGGGAGAACTGCGTCCCCATCGCTTTGCC
>DGWI01000055.1 GCA_002396085.1 Porphyromonadaceae bacterium UBA4262 | reverse complement strand
AGGCTTTAGATGAATATATAGACTATATAGACTACTATATATAGACTACTATATATATATATAGACTACTATAGACTACTATATACTATACTATATAGACTACTATATATAGACTACTATAACAATATAACAATAAAAGAATTAAATCCAGGTTAAAAGGAAAGAGCCCGGTGCAATACCGAACTCTTTCTCTTAGACAATAATATTTAACCCGTCCAACTTTTTGGGGTCACTTCATGGATTGGGGACGGTTCTTTTTCCGCCATTTGTTAACAAAAGTGTTAAAATGGCGAAAAAAGAACCGTCCCCAATCCACCATTCAGCCAATAGTTGTATATTTGCGGTTGTTTTAAGCGGAAATATATTATTTGATATGCCACGACAAGCAAGAAAACGAAGTAACATAGGGCTGTATCATGTGATGTTGAGGGGAATTAATCGCAATGCCATCTTTCACGATGATATGGACTTGCGCAAGATGCTCAAGATTCTCAAGGAGGTATCTTCGCCCACCGAACGCAACAATGAGATGGTACTTGAAGGGTGCGCCATCCATGCCTATTGTTTGATGAGCAATCACATTCACTTGCTCATCGAGGAACGCAACGAGAGCATCGACCGAACTATGAAGCGCATCGGAGTGGCGTACGTCAGTTATTATAACAAGAAATATGAGCGTATCGGCCCATTGTTTCAAGGGCGTTTTCGGAGCGAGCCTGTGGACGATGCAGCTTATTTCCTTAATCTAATGGCATACATTCATCTAAATCCGGTCAAGGCAGGTATAGTGTCGTCACCCTCGAATTATCAGTGGAGCAGTTGGAATGAATATATGTCGCCCGATATTGATCGAGGCTGTGAAATCTGCGACCTCAACTTCCCTTTCCAGGGCTTAACCGTCAATGAGTTGCGCCAGACCATAGCGCACAATAATGAACTCAAGCCTTTTATCCCCTTTGCTGGAGAATCTCGTCGTATGACTGATGAGGAGGCAATTATCTTGGCTCACGGAGTGATGCCAAAGGGAATCAGGAATATGTCAGACTTGCCACGCAGTCAGCGCATAGCCATCCTAAGAGATTTGTATCATAAGGGTTTGGGATTTAGTCAAATAAGCCGACTTGCCGGCATCAGTGAAACAACAGTCCGTCGCTATGCAAAGTAGAAAATTGGCGGATTGGGGACGGTTCTTTTCTCGCCATTTGTTAGCAAAATTGTTAAAAGTGGCGGAAAAAGAACCGTCCCCAATTCGCCATTTTTGTCTCTGGATGGTGCTGATTTGGATGGGAGCTGGGGCTGTGGTGTCGCCCGAGCAGGTGGTGTATGACCGCTACTTTGACGCAGCAATGTTTGCGCTCGAAGTGCAGTCAAGTGGCGACACTGTTGCCTACTGGCTAGTGATGACCTATGATGAAGGACTCATCCAGGTGCCTGTGGGGAGCGAGTTGCTGTTGCGGCTGCGCGACCGCACGACCATCACGCTTGCGACCGACCGTGAGGTAGGGCGGAGCGATGTGCTGCTGCGTCGCTGGCGCGACCGCACCAACTACTATGTGCGATGCCATTATCCTGTGACGCGCGACCAGTTGGGGCGTATGCTCGACAAGGATGTTTACCGACTGGAGATCACAACAGCACGTGGCCCTATTGTTCGGCCCGTTCGCCACTTCAAGACCAAACTGGCCACAGCCCTCGCTGCAGTCAACTATCAGTAGGTTGTCAGTTTTCGGTTTTCGGTTGTGGCTGAAAACTGAAAACTTAAAAGCGAAAATTCTTAATTCATAATTCTTAATTCTTAATTTCTTCGTACCTTTGCAGCCGATTCAATGAGTTTGGGGGTGCCATACCATACATGTATGGCTGAGAACATACCCATGGAATCTGATCCGGTTAATGCCGGCGTAGAGAACTAAACTTATTAATTTAAAGATGAAAAAGACAATCATGACGGCCGTAGCCCTAGTGGGAACAGGCCTGGCGGTGATGGCGCAGACCAGCACTGCCGACACGCTTGCCTTGAAGCAAGTGGAGGTGCTAGCCACCCGTGCGACAAGCAACACTCCTGTTGCTTATACCAACATCAGTAAAAAACAAATTGAAGCCACTAACCATGGCTTGGACATGCCGTTCCTGCTCTCGACCACGCCCGGTGTGATCACCACTAGTGATGCCGGTGCCGGTGTGGGATACACGAGCATCCGTGTGCGTGGCACTGATGCCACTCGTATCAATATCACCAGCAACGACATCCCCATGAACGATGCCGAGAGTCACTCCATCTTCTGGGTCAACACGCCCGACCTGGCATCGTCGCTGGCCGACATCCAGGTGCAGCGCGGTGTGGGTACGTCGACCAACGGTGCGGGTGCTTTCGGTGCAAGCATCAACATGCGCACCCAGCGGTTTTCGGCCACACCGTTTGCCGAGGTGTCAGGCTCGTTTGGCTCGTTCAACACACACAAGGAGACAGTCAAGGTGGGTAGCGGATTGCTGGGAGGTCACTGGGCAATTGAGGCTCGACTGAGCAACATCGGCAGCGATGGCTATCGCGACCGTGCCACCTCGGCACTCAAGAGTTACTATGCACAAGCAGGCTATTTCAGCAACAACGCCAGCGTGCGGTTCATCACCTTTGGTGGCATGGAAGACACCTATCACGCATGGGACGGCATCAGCCGCGACATGCTCGAGACCGACCGCACCTACAATCCCAATGGCGAGATCAAGCGCGATGGCAAGGTGATTGGCTTCTACAAGGATCAAAAAGACATCTACAAGCAGTATAATTACCAACTCATCTGGGAACAGCGCATCACTCCGCAATGGACCTGGAATCTGGGACTGCATTACACCGATGGCTATGGTTACTATCAGGAGTACAAGAATGCCCGCACGCTGCGGGAGTATGGTCTGGAGCCATACGATGTTGTGACCTTTGATGACCAACACGATGAGTATGTGGTCACCACGGTCAAGAAATCGAGCCTGGTGCGCAAGAAGGTGCTCGACAGCGGCTTTGGCGGTGGTGTGTTCTCATTGCGCTATGGCGCCGACCGCCTGCATGCTACCTTGGGTGGGGGCTTCAACCGTTATGTCAACGATCACTCGGGCAATGTCATCTGGGTCGAGAACTATAGCGGGCCGCTGGATCCCAACCACGAGTACTACCGCAACCGTGCCGAGAAGAACGACTTCAACATCTATGCCAAGGGTAACTACACGATCTGGCGCGGACTCAGTGCATACGCCGACTTGCAGTATCGTCACATCGGTTACACAATCGAAGGTGTGAATGACAAGTGGGACTGGACTGCATCGCCCGAGCACATGCAGACGCTCGATGTCGACGAGACATTTGACTTCTTTAATCCCAAGGCGGGTCTGAACTGGCAGATCAATGCCAATCACCGCACATACGCATCGTTTGGCGTGGCACACAAGGAGCCTACGCGCAACAACTATAACGATGGCCCGCTCACCGTTCACCCCAAGGCCGAGCGACTCCTGGACTGGGAGTTGGGTTACGCCTATTCTAGTGGACGTTGGACAGCCGGCATCAACCTCTATTACATGAAGTACAAGGATCAACTGGTGCTCAATGGCAAACTCAACGAGATCGGTGAACTCATGGCCGAGAACGTGCCCGACAGTTACCGCGCGGGCATCGAGTTGACTGCCGGAGTCAAGATTACCAACTGGCTGCGCTGGGACGTCAACGGCACGCTGAGCCGCAACCGCATCAAGGACTATGTGGGCTATGTGAGCAACTATGATTCCGACTGGAATGACTTGTGGTCACAGACAGCCATCGAGAAGGGCAACACAACCATTGCTTTCTCGCCGTCATTCATTGGCAATAGCATCATTTCGTTCAACTACAAGGGCTTCAATGCCTCGTTTGTGTCACAGTTTGTGAGCCGTCAATATCTTGACAACTTCGAGAACAAGGAAGATTCGCTGGACCCCTACTTTGTCAACAACCTGGAGGCTTCCTATACCTTTGCCTTGCCGCACATCAAGGCCATCACTGCCGGTGTGAGCATCTACAACCTCTTTGGCGAGAAGTATGAGACCAACGGCTATTCGCAGACGGCTGCTGTCTACAACGGTGACAGTTACACACTGGTTAGTTCGCCCATGTTCTATCCCATGGCTGGAACCAATCTGCTCGTTCATCTCACCTTCAAGTTCTGATGGACTGGACATTGTTTATCGACATTGTTGGCACGATTATCGGGCTCATCTATTTGTGGCTTGAGTATCGTGCCAGCATTTGGTTGTGGCTCTTCGGTGTCATCATGCCCATTGTCAATGCCTGGCTTTATTTCCACAAAGGGTTGTATGCCGACTTCGGCATGGAGTCCTACTATGTGCTGGCTGCCATCTATGGCTATCTGGTGTGGCGCAGCAAGGGCAAAAAGGCATCGCATGAGTCAGATTCCTCTCAGGGCATCCGTCATGCCTCTTGGGCGACGCTGTCGGGCATCTTGGGTGCGATTGCCATCTTCTGGGGCATCATCTATTGGTTCCTGTCAAGTTTCACCGACAGCACGGTGCCCGTCCTGGACAGTTTTACCACGGCGGTGAGCATTGTGGCCATGTGGGCACTGGCGCACAAGTATGTTGAGCAATGGCTCTTGTGGTTCGCCGTCGACCTCGTGTGTACAGGCCTATACATCTACAAGGGCATCCCATTCCACGGTGCGCTCTACGGTTTCTATACCATCATGGCCATCATCGGCTACCGCAAGTGGAACCAGATGGTGCAGGCAAGTCAGGAAGGTCGTTCAGCGTGACGATGCCCTGTTTGAGTGCTGCAATCATTAGTGAAGTTGTGTTATGCACCTTTAACTTGAAGTTGATGTTGCGACGGTGGGTGACAATGGTGTGGATGGATAGACCTAGATGTGTGGATATCTCTCTGTTGGTCATGCCCTTAACGGCACAGACTACCACCTCTTTCTCTCGTTGGCTGAGGGGCTCAACTTCTGGCGTTGGGTTTGTGCTCATGTGTTGCAAAGTGCTAATTTTTGCGCCGATGACAGTGGCATTGTCTGTAATCGAGAAGTGGTCATCATACTGACTGATGGTCTGACTGTCGACGGCCGAACTGATGAGTGCCACAAAGCGAGTGGCAGGCCATTCCTTCCTCCAGTTAGTGGCATCACCCAGTTGCGGAGCGACAATGACAATCTCGATGATGTTGCTAGCCAGCATGTCACTCAGTTGCCGGGGCGATGAGGCCTCATGAATGGTGACTCGCAAGCCAGTTAAGGATGCAAGTATGGCAGCAGTTCCCTGTCGCACGATGTCTGACGTGTCGGCGACAACGATGTGCAATATGTCATCTGGGTTGCTCATATATTCAGGTGCAAAATTAATCGATTCTTGTCACTATTGGAATCCCACGAAGTGGGTATTTAATGCGTGCGTACTCCCCATTAAGAGTGAGTGGCTAGGCGTAACTGTGCATTCCACCCAGAAAATAATTGACTCCAAAGTAGGTAATCAGTACGCTCAGGAACGCTAAAGCGATATAAGCATGAGTGAAGACGGGCGATGTGAATCGTTTGATGGATTGGGAGTGAATCGGGAGAGCATAGACAATTAACGTGATCAATGCCCAGACCTCCTTTGGATCCCAACTCCAGTAGGTTCCCCACGACACGTTGGCCCATACAGCACCAATAAAGATGCCTATGGCAAGTAATGCAACAGCAGGATAGAGCATTACCATGTTGAGCACGTGCAGCCGTTGCAGCACCGATGGCTGATGTCGCGACAGTAGTGCCATGATGCTATTGAGAGCCATCAATGCCAGCAGCGAGTAGGCAATCATGATGGTAGCGACATGAATGCTGAGCCAGGGCGAGTGCAGCACTGGCATGAGTGGAGTGATGGCAGGATTGCTCTCACCCAGCATGCTTACCATCAGTGTGAGGCCTGTCACTAATACGCCTGGCCCCAATGTGTTGCTATGTCGGCTGTGTAGCCATAACGTCAACAATGCGCTGGCGAGCGACATCGTCTGCATCGTCTCGAAGCCATTGCTCAAAGGCACATGACCGCTCACAATCCACCGCAGTGCGACACAGGTGACCAGATAGGTGGCAGTCACCGTCAGGGCACAGATGCCCACTATTCTAACCCATTGTGGAAGTTTCCTGACTTTGGCCGTGTTGCGTACACTGACTACAATTAGGACTATGCCCAAGGTAACTAGCATCATAGCCAACCACCTGCTTGAGTTGATCTGGTTATATAATTTCTCGGCTTTGAACTGTGTGTCACTGGGCAGCGCGGTGCCACACTCCTTGACTTGGTATTCACGCAATTTCTCCAGGAAGTGGCATGCACCCTCTTGATCATGAGTGATGACCATTTCGGTCAGGTAGTCCATGCCGCGGCGCAGAAACACCCACTGGTCTTCAGGCAGGTTCTCGGGCAGGTCGCGTGAGCCAGGAGTGAACCAACTTATCTCAGCACCTTGCCTGACAGGAAAGAGTTTAAGCAACTGCCCTGTCGCCGCCATGAAGGTTAACTCATATTTCTCGTGGGCCTCGTTGATGCCTCGTGCATCATCCACACTTGCACCACTGTTGATGAGTGCAAGCACATGATCCAGCCGGTAACTGTTGTCCGCTGCCCGATAGTCATCCATCGACGCATAGCGTCCTTGAATGCCCAGCAGTTCACGGGCGTGACCGCTCTTGACCTTGATCATGGGCTGTGTGCGCCATTGGTCAAAGTAAAAAATCCATCCCGCCAGCACTTGTTCGGCCGTGAAGCCACGATAAGTGGGCTTGCCGTAGAGTTTGATGGTGAAGTCGCGAGCCAGGGTCTGCACAGGGGCTATACGACCATTGTACAGAACAAACAGGTTGCCAAATCGCTCGGCAACTTCCGATGTTACTGTTTCAGGTGCAGTGGTTTCTGCTTGTGCTGGTACACAGCATAGCATCATGATTGCTATTAGGCACGATGACTGCATGGATAGTTGCTTCAGTAATGCTCTGAAGTGCCCTCGTCGCCACCACAGCACGGCTATGAGCGAGATGGCCAAGAGCAGGTAACCGCTGTAGGTGATGGCAATGCCCCACGGGTCGTGAGTCACCTGCAAGACAGTGGCATCGTTCTCGGTATCAAACCCCATCTGATAGAACCTATACCCTTGTTGTGATGCTATCTGGTTCATCCTGACAATGGCATTAATATCTTCATCAGTGGGGCTTGAGATTCTTATCTTGCTCACAAAGTCGGCAGGAGAGTGGGTGCCATCATAGTATTCTATTTGATAATCCAGTAATGTGACTGAGAAAGGCAGTTGGTGTGTCACGCCCTTGTCATCGGTCAATGTTGTCTTGCACTCATCACGGCTCAGCCGCATTTTCCCGCTATACCCTGTGAGCCATGTTGTGGCAGCCCCTGCCAGTATGAGCAAGAGTGCCACATGCACAGCAAATGACGGCAGTCGGCGGTAGAGTTTAACACGCATGATGTGGGCAAATGCCGTCACTGCGATGCCCAGCCACAAGAGGGCAAATGGCACTGAGTGATAAATTGTACTCTGTGCCGTGGCTGTGCCATAGAACCGCTCGACAATGGTGGCTGTCGCCAGGACAACCACCATCGCGAGGAGCAGTGTGAATGCAACCTTCTTCATTGATTAGATCGACTCGATGAACTTGACTACTGCATTACGATCACTCTTGCTGAGTTTCCTGAATTTCTCAACACTCTGTCGAGCATCACTTTGCGCTGAACCATGCCACATGATGGCCTCGATAACGGTGCGAGCGCGACAGTCGTGCAGGCGATCGTCGGCACCGGTGCACTTGGCACTCAAGCCACGACCCCACAAGGGGGTTGTACGGCACCAACCGGTGCGAATGTCGTTTTTCATCATCAAGCGATGCTGGATCATGTCGGTGTATGGCCAGATAGTCTGGTGGGGATATCGGGGAAGCATCTCGGCACGTTGCCCTACAAAGAAGTTGTTGGGGTCACGAATCTCGTCGTTTCCGGTAGCCCATGATGGACGGTGACAATAGGCACAGCCCATTTCGGTGAACAGTTGCTTGCCGCGCTGGAATTCCTCGCTGCGGACATCTCGGGCTGCCGGAACTGCCAGACCACGATGCCATGCCATCAAGTCGATATATTCCTGGTCGGTCATTTCGGGCGACAGTTCGTTGCTCATCAGATAGTTGTAGATATCGGTCTCGACATTGCCCGTCTTGTTCATAGCGGGGTAGTAGTTGTAGAATTGAGCTTGGACATCAGGATCTTTTGAGGCAACTTTGGCATAGGCGGCAGTCATGTAGTGATAGCGTCGATCGCTGCGGGTGACATTGGTGATGTTCCAGATGGCATTGGCTCCGGGACCATCCTGGATTGAGCCACGAGACAGAGCATAAGTGTAACGACGCACATACTTGGTGCCATCACCCTGCAGGTTGTTGGTGTAGTAACTCACAAAGTCACCATTGGCCCAGATGCTTGGATTCAGAGATATGCCAGCGGCCTCCTCTGCCCGATACTGTGCTCGAATGTCCTCGTCGGTGATGGCATCAAGCAGGCCAGTGCCGTAGATGCCAATGGTGTTCTCAAGGCGTACACGCAACTGTGAGTAGTCGATGTCAACACCTCCCACTTGCAGGGGCACATAGAAGGCATCTTGAGGAATAGTGACTTCGGGATAAATGAGTGAATATTGTTCGCCATCAGGGAATGTGTTGTTCCATTCATCAGTATATGGCAACCATTTGATTTGAATCTTGCGTTCATCGATAGGTGCCTTAAATGGTGCAGAGGCACCAGTCTGAGGCATGCCGGTGAGTGATGACAGATAGGTGTCATTCTCGTCGGTGAGCACCAGGAGATAGCCGTTACCGATGGTATTGGAATTATAATTGTTTTGTCGTGCACCATGGCCATAACCTGGGTGGCAAGCAATGCAACTTTCTCTGATCCACAGGGGGCCAAGACCACGCATGGGAGTCTCGGCTTGGGCATCGATGTCAAATGGACTCTCAAAGATGCGCTCACCACGTTTGAACGAGGCGACAAGTCCTTGATTCTCGATTGCTGCCGTGAACTGTTCGTAGGCCGATGCTGTATTGTTGAATGTTGTTCCCAGTTTTCCGCCGGCATAGTAATCGGCAGGCATTTCAGCATCTGGTTCAGGGTTGGAATTATTATTATCGTTGCAGGCTGTCAACCCCCATGCCGACATTACAACGAGCGATGAAATAATAAGTTTGTTCATGTTTTTTTGCTTTAAAACGATTACCCCATGAGGCTGAATTGCGTCAGCCTCATTAGGGTGCTCAAATCATGTGCTATATAAAATGTGTTTATTGGATGGCCTCAATGGCGGCATCGAGTTGCTCCATCAGCGCGTTGCAGGCATCCACTGCAGCCTGTGTTTCAGCCTTGGTGAGATGATTGCGGAAGGGGGCGGGCATGGCGGCAACTGTGTTGATGGCATTGTCGATGGCACGGCGCAACTCTGTGTCAATGCTAGCGTGGTTCCTGGCCATGTAACTAGCCATTGAGTTGGTATTGACCTGTCCGTTCAGACTGCCGTAATAGGCATTGCGCACACTGCGCAGGTTGTCGGTGAAGTCAGCAATCGAGTTCCAGCTGTACCATGATTCCACATCAAGCACATTGCCCGAATTAACAGGGTCGGTAATCTTAGTGTTGCCAACCTCATCACTGATGTCACTAGCACCCTGCAACAACTGAACCATTGCATCGAGTTGAGTCTTGTAGCTGGCATTGCCAGCCTTTCCGGCATTGATCATGGTCTCGCCATAGTTCATGCTGGGTTCAAGTTCATTGTCTTCAAGCATTTGCTGCTTGATTGATGAAACATTTGACATTCCGGCCCAACTGGCTTCGAGGCGAGCGGCTTGAATTGCCAGATCCTCGGCTACAGCCGCATTATAGATGAGTTCGTTCTCAGTGATGTTGCTCAGTTCACGGGGAGCACCGTCACGGAACAGGACATATTCCACCGCATGGAAGCCCAGCAGCCCATACCCCAGGGTCGTGAAGCCATCAGCGCCTGCGCCGTCCTCATCGAGTTCGGCCATCAGCGCACTGTTGTTCAGCACCTCGTCAAGGCTAGATTTTTTCAGCGGCCATGAGTCGATGTGTGGGTCGATAAAGTAGTCACCAGCGGCACCGAACAGAAAAGCTTCGCTCAGTTCCCAGTATTTGCGAGCCTCAATCCATTTGTCGCAGGCCTGGTCAACCAGCGATTGGCTGGGATTCTTGCGCAACTGTGCGCACAGTTCGCTTAATTCGATTGCGTTGTCGGCTAGGGACTTATAGGTGGGAACTACGACACCGTTAACATACTGACTCAAGATGGCCGTCTTGGTCGCATCGAGTTGGTTAACATCGGGTTCGGGGTCATCGCTGCCACAGGCAGTGAACAGCAGACCCATGCACAAGAGTGTCAGACTCTTCTTGAATAAATTCTTTGTCATTGTGTTTTGTTTTTGTGTATTACTTAATAATTGATTACAGATGGAACATGCCATAGTAAGCAACGCCCAGACTCAGAGTCGGTTCGTTGTTGTAGGCTTTGTCAAACATGCGGTTGCTCCACTCGCCCTTGATCACAATCTGCTTGATGGGGTAGTAGTTAAAGCCGAGTGTGATTTTCTGCCGCCCCCATTCTTTCTCATCGGCCATGCTGCTCACTGTCTTGAACATGGAGTCGTAGTAGTCATATCGACCAAACAAGTAGAGGCGCTGACCACGCCGATGGCATGCGTTGATGTGAGCCATGATGTCATAACCTGCCTCGATGCCCATGGCAATGGCTGATTCGGCCACACTATTCTTGGGTGATGGTGAGTCTTTGCGGCTGGCTTTATTGGCATTGGTAATCTCGAGCGAGTTGCTCAAGTGACCATAATCAATGTTGCCACGTGCAATCAGGTTGTGGTCGTCATAGAGGAAGTCAAATGCTCCGATGGCAACGGTGCCATGTAGACCCTCATATTTACCGGTCGCATTCAGTGTGTTGTTGGCACTGTTGCCCAAATATCCGCTCAGGCTCATGCGCAGTCCCTTGACACTGTAGTTGTCCACGCGCACGGCTCCTGCATAGGCGGTAGCCATCTTGAACTCGTATGGGCTGCCGCTGCCGCCGTGAATCCAGTTCTTGTTGTTAAAGCGGTCGGCATCCAGTCCGGCAATGAACATGGCCTCGTAGCGCCAGTCTTGGGTTCGGCCCCACAAGCTCACGCCGGTTTCATGCCATGTGCAGGGCAAGATTGTGTTTTCACCCTCGGGACGATAGACAGTGAAGAATTCAGTGGGCATGTGGCTATAGTTGGTGGCTCCGACTGGAACGATGATATGACCTGCACGGATGTTCAGGGCAGGACTGAATGACTTTTGCAGCCAGAATTGTTCCAGTGCAACCTCGCCTCCGCGTTCGATTTCCGATTCATATTCACCAGTTTCTTCTTCTTCAATCTCAATGGCGCTCTCGGTGCCGCCATGTTCAAACTCGATTTCGCTGCCCAGTGACCAACCTTTGCCGAAGTCATAGCCGACATAGAACACGACATGTGGCAAGTCTACTTGCCCAAATCCAGGGGCGTTTTTATATAATGTGGCATCGGTGTAACGCTTGTAGTTGTTGCTGTAGAACATGCGGCTAGCAACGGCTTCGCCATATCCTCCCAGGGTCAGGCGAGTCTTGCGTGGCTTGTCGTAGTGCGTGGTGTCGCTGGGGGTCGTCGAAGCCAGTGCCGTCGCACTACCCACGACGGCACTCAGCATCATTGCAATTAGTGTTGATTTCATCTCAGAGTTAATGTTGGATTTATTCGACTGCAAAGTTACTGCGGTGCGTTGAGATGTGAAATCGCCAATCGTGTGGATTTTGCCGCCGCCGTCATCATAATAAATGACTAGCCTCTACTCGGTATGTAACAAGTGGCGCAATACCTTGTTGTTGGTATTGCGCCACTTGTAATCCCGTTCGTTCGGATTTGCAATCCGATCGCATTTGAGTATAAGGATCTGTAATCCGAAAAAACGACTATCAGCCTGATAGACCTATCTGTAAAATCTGCCTAATCTGCATGAGAAAAACATGGTCGGGATCATTGCACAGCGATGTCGATGCTCTGCTTGAAGCCGGTCTTGCGGTCACGCACAGTGAGCGTGGCCTTGCCAGCCTTGTCGCCTGCCTGGACGACCACTACCAGTTGGCCGTGGAACAACTTCATGGTTGGCTGGGTGAACGGCTCAAGCGAGGTAGCGTCACCGTTGCAGGCGGCACGGTAGGTGCCGGCACCCTTGACGCTGAACTCCAGTTGGTCGGCGGCATCGGGGCACAGTGTACCCTTCTTGTCCACCAGGCTAACAGTGACAAACGACAAGTCGTTGCCGTCGGCCTTGATGGCCTTGCGGTCGGCCTCGAGCAGCAGTCGGGCAGGCTTGCCGGCGGTGCGAATCACCTGCTCACCAGCCTTGTTGCCGTTGGCATCGTAGACCACCACGCGCAGTTCGCCCGGCTCATACTTGACCTCGCGCCAGCGCAGACGGTAGCGGTCCAGACGGCTGTTCTTGTCCTTGCTGATGCGCCCCTGGCTCTTGCCGTTGACAAAGAGTTCGGCGCTGGGATAGTCGGTGTAGCAGTAGACGGGAGTCACCTTGCCCTCACGGCCTGGCCACGTCCAGTGGGGCAGCAGGTGGATGGTGTGCTCCTGCGTGTTCCAGTGGCTGCGATACAGCCAGTAGCGGTCCTTGGGCAGGCCGGCGAGGTCAAGGATGCCGAAGTAACTACTGCGGCTGGGCCAATACTGGTCGTAAGGTGTGGGCTCGCCCAAGTAGTCAAATCCTGTCCACACAAATTCGCCGATGGTCCAGGGCATGTCGTCCTGCATGTGCCAGTCGTCGTCGGGCAGGTTGCTCCACCAGCAGCACTCGGTGTCGTAGCCTGAGCACTGTCCGTCGGGCCACATCTTGTTCTCGCCACACTCGTCGGGGAAGTAGTAATGCCCGCGTGTGCTCACCGTCGAGGCGGTCTCGCTGCCCAGCAAGAAGCCTTGTGGCAACTTGGGGAAGGTCTCCTCATAACGCTTGATGCGGTAGTTATAGCCCGGCACGTCGGCCACCAGGGCAAAGCCGCTGGCCAGGTCGGCATCGGGCTGGTCCATGCCGCAGGTCACGGGGCGAGTGGGGTCCAACTTGTGGCACAGTTCAATCAACTTCGTGTATCGCATTGTCCCCTCGGGTTTCCATTGCTCGGGTATCTCGTTGCCCACGCTCCACATCACGATGCTGGGGTGGTTGCGGTGGTTCTCAATCAGGTTGGTGATGTCACGCTGCCACCACTCGTCCCACAGGCGGTTGTAGCCGTTCTTGACCTTGGCGTCGCTCCAAGCGTCGAAACTCTCGGCCATCACCATCATGCCCATCGAGTCGCACACTTCCATCTGCCAGGTCGAGGGCATGTTGTGGCTGGTGCGGATGGCATCGGCACCCATATCCTTGAGCAGGCGTATCTGGCGAATGAGCGCGGCCTTGTTGACGGCGGCACCCAGCGGACCCAAGTCGTGGTGCAGACACACGCCCTTGAACTTGCGACTCACACCATTCAACTCAAAACCATGTTCGCGGCATACACGAATAGAGCGAATGCCAATCTTATGATTCTGGCAGTCAAGAACTCCTTCTTGTCCATTCAGGTTTTCGATGAGTTCTGTCTTGAGATTATAAAGCCAAGGTGATTCGGGTGTCCATAGTTTGGGTTGAAGGACACGAAATTGAGTATGAAAGTTCCCCATTCCATCCGCTGGTGTAGTGAATTGTGTGATATCATTACCATCAGGGTCAGTTAATGTGATTCTGAGTAAATAATCACCCAATAAAGGAGTGCGGATGCGATGTTTAATCTCAATCTCGGCTTTCCAATCATTAGCATAAAGTATATTGGTGCTTAATCCCCAATGATCAAGACCTGTGACATGAGACGAATACACCAACTTGACGGGGCGGTAGATGCCCGCACCAGGATACCAGCGGTTGCTCTCTTCCAGATTTTCAAGGTCAACACGCAACTGATTCTCACCTACTTTGATATAGGGGGTGATGTCGACCACAAATGCGTTGTAGCCGTAGGCCCAGCGGCCTGCCAGTTGGCCGTTGACATAGACATGTGGGTCAGCCATAGCACCATCGAACACCAACGCAGCATATTTGGTGCCAGGAGGTACGCTGAACGTGCGGCGATAAGTGCCCCGGCCTATCCAGGGCAGTGCGCCTGAGCGGCCCGAGTGTTCGGTGGCGCGTTCTTCGCCATTCTCTTTGATGGCAGTCACTTGCAGGTCCCATTTCTTGTCAAACGGGCCGCTGATGGCCCAGTCATGGGGGATATTCACATTCTGCCAGTTGCTGCCGTCTCGCGTGAACTGCCAATTGTCGTTCAGCGATTTCTCTTGATGGGTAATGTACTCCATTTCCTTGGTCATGTCTTGTGACTGAAGGCTCAAGCACAAGCAAGCCAGCAAACTCAGTAATCCGATTCTTCTCATGTCTTACTAGGGTTAAATTTTTTGCAAAGTTACAGCATTTTGATCAATCGTCCAAATTCTTGTAATTGAACTGTCCGAAAGTGGTGCGTCCCGACCCTGCGGTGAGCAGGCCGATGCGCAACGACAAGAATTGTCCGTGGCGGTTGTGGTGCAGTTGGCTCACATCCACGTCGTTGGCAATGGTCTGCCACGTCTTGCGCTTGTCGGTGCTCACGGCCAGTTGGGCATGATTGTTGCGGCAAGTGATGCGCAGGCTCATGCGGCTGCCCCAGCGGTTGGGCATTGTCTCGCAGTCGCCAGCATTGCGCGCCACGGTCACCGTCTTGCGGTCGACCATGATGCCCGCATGGGCTTTCTCATTATAATATAATAGCAGTCCACCAATGGCTTTCTTGTCGATGTTGATGTCGACCGTCGCCTCATAGCTCGTGTCATGCACAATGGTCAGCAGCAATCGACCATCGGCAGGGGTGCCGCCCTTGCCGTCCACCGCAAGTCCACAACGCGACCAGTGCAGCGCTTGTGGGGCATACTCTTTCCACATGGTCCATTGCCACCCCAGTGTGCCGCCCTTGAAGTCATCGTCGATGCTCGGCATGGTCGCTTGCAGGGGCAACCCTTCACGGTGGCAGGTGCGATACCAGCCGTCCTCGGTCCATTCGATGGGCACAAGCAGCGTCTGGCGGCCCATGGTGTGGTAGTCCTTGCGATAGGCGTGATACACCATCCACCACTGTCCATCGGGTCCCTCGACCAGCGACCCGTGTCCGCGTGACCACCATGTCTCGTCGGCACTTTGGGTGTGTACGATGGGGTTGTAGGGAGAGTTCTCCCACGGCCCTGTCGGCGACTTCGATCGCGCGCTCACCACCATGTGGCTCGTGGCTGGGCCGGCGGTGCCGCCCTGAGCCGAGGTGAGGTAGTACCACCCGTTGTGGCAGGTCAGTTTTGGACCTTCGAGGCAGAAGCACTCGGTCTGCCACTCGTCGGGATATTTCCATCCGTCGTAAACGTGCGTCTGTTTGCCCACGACACTCAACCCGTCAGCCGACAGTTGCACCACATATCCGCCCGAGGTGTGTAGCCAGCGCGTCCCGTCTGGTCCCACTACGTGACCAGGGTCAATGCCCTCGATGTGCAGGTCGATGGGCTGGCTCCATGGGCCACGGATATCGGTAGCCCAGATAACGTAATTTGTTCCGTTGGCGGGGTAGTAGATATAGTATTTTTCGTCATGTTTCACCAGGTCGGCTGCCCACAGGTCGCCACCGGTCTCAGGTAGTGCGCGCCCAATGGGTTTCCAATGCAATAAGTCGGTCGAGTGCCAAATCAGGAAACCTGGCATATAAACGAACGGCGAGTGCGTCATGTAGTAGTCACTGCCGTCGCGCAAGATGGTAGGGTCTGGGTAATCGCCTGTCAGCAAGGGAACTGCGTGGTCTTGTGCCAGCAGTTGAACCTCACACAGGCTGAGTAAGATTGCCAATAGTATTTTTTTCATAACGTTCAATAGTTTGTGCAAATATAGGCATAAAACCTGCTTGGTGTGCAACAATTCGTCACTTTTTTGAGTAAAAACTTTGGCTGGTAGCCCGACTTTTTGTATTTTTGCGAAAATTTTATCTAGCCTCTCTAGTCAATCTAGAGCCTCTAGTTCATATAGAAAACAATAACCAAAAAACTACAATAAATGGCAGAAGAACAAACCAAACCCATTCAGGACGAGATGAAGTTGCCCGACAACGCGTTCCGTCCGTTGAAAGAGGGCGAGAAGTACATCCCTGTGCTGCGCCCCGAGAAGAATTATCCCGAGATTACCCCCTATTCGGTGTCGCTGGGTCTGATTATGGCAGTCATTTTCAGTGCTGCTGCGGCTTACCTGGGACTGAAGGTGGGTCAGGTGTTTGAGGCGGCTATCCCCATCGCCATCATCGCTGCCGGTATCGCCGGTGTGACCAAGCGCAAGGACTCGCTTGGCGAGAATGTGCTCATCCAGTCGATTGGCGCGTCCAGCGGTCTGGTGGTGGCAGGTTCTATCTTCACCCTGCCCGCCCTCTACATCTTGCAGGCCAAGTATCCCGAGATCACGGTCAACTTCCTGGAGGTCTTCCTCAGTTCGGTGCTGGGCGGATTGCTGGGACTGTTGTTCTTTATTCCCTTCCGCAAGTACTTCGTGAGTGAGAAGCATGGCGAGTTCCCCTTCCCCGAGGCTACGGCAACCACCCAGGTGCTCATCAGTGGCCAGAAGGGTGGCGCTCAGGCCAAGCCGTTGCTCATTGCCGGTCTGGTGGGCGGTCTCTACGACTTCATCGTCAGTACGTTCGGATGGTGGAAAGAGGTGCTCTCCACCACCGCTATTCCCGCCTTGCAGACGCTGGCCGACAACACCAAGATGCTCTTCAAGGTCAACACGGGTGCCGCTGTGCTGGGTCTGGGCTACATCATCGGCTTGCGCTATGCGTTCATCATCTTTGCCGGTAGTGCATTCATCTGGTGGATTATTGTGCCGCTGTTTGGTGCCTATGGTGCCGACATGGCTTCGATGCCCGCCGACGACATCTTCAAGAACTATGCCCGCTACATCGGCATCGGTGGCATCGCCATGAGCGGTATTCTGGGTATCATCAAGTCGTGGGGCGTCATCAAGAGTGCCGCAGGGCTGGCCGGTAAGGCCTTCGGTGGCAACTCGGAGGACGAGACCAAGGTCGAGCGCACGCAGCGCGACATCCCCATGAAGATTCTGGTGTTCGCCCTGGCTGCAGCCTTGCTGGTGACCTTTGTCTTCTTCTATCTGGGTGTCATCAACAACCTCATGCAGACCATCGTGGCGTTTGTCGTGGTGGTGGTCATCGCCTTTTTGTTCACCACGGTGGCAGCCAACGCTATCGCCATCGTGGGTAGCAACCCTGTGAGCGGTATGACCCTGATGACCCTGATCATCGCCAGCGGCATCTTTGTCGCTGTGGGCTTGAACGGTGCGCGTGGCATCATGGCATCGATGGTGATTGGTGGTGTGGTTTGCACCGCTCTGTCGATGGCTGGTGGCATGGTTACCGACCTCAAGGTCGGATACTGGCTGGGTACGACACCCGCCAAGCAGGAGGTCTGGAAGGGCGTGGGCACGCTGCTCAGCGCAGCCACTGTGGGTGGTGTGATGATCATCCTCAACAAGACCTACGGCTTTGTGGGTGACAACGCACTCGTCGCACCGCAGGCCAACGCCATGGCAGCCGTCATCGACCCCCTGATGATGGGTGGCGAGACCCCGTGGATTCTCTATATCGTTGGTGCCATCCTGGCCCTGTTGCTCAACTGGCTCAAGGTGCCGGCACTGCCGTTCTCGCTGGGTATGTTCATCCCCTTGCAACTCAACGCCCCGCTGCTCATCGGCGGCATCGTCAGCTGGTTTGTCAGCAGTCGCAGCAAGAACGAGGAGGTTAACAAGGAGCGCAACGAGCGTGGCACACTGCTGGCTAGCGGCTTCATTGCCGGTGGTGCCTTGATGGGCGTGGTCAGCGCTGCCCTGTTGTTCTTCGGCATCAAGTTTGACAACACAATGCCCGAGACCACCCAGAACATCCTGGGCCTCGTCATGTACGCAGCCATCATCTGCTTCCTCATCGTCTTCAGCCTCAAGGCCAAGAAAGACGAGTAACTCTTTCTGCAGATAACCTTAAATGAGGACATGCGCACCCCCTTTATGAAGTGCGCATGTCCTCTATTTGTGAATGCCATTTTGACATATAATTTGCAAGTTTCAGTTCTTTTTCTTACCTTTGCGGCGTACAAACCAACCAATTGATGTATTATGTTGCGAAAACTATTGTTTGCCGTCATGGCTGTGATGGTCATGACAGTGATGGGACAGACTTACACCGTCAGTGCCACTAAGTATCACCCGGGCATGGGTGGGGCAGGATGGGTTACCGCTAGTGGTGACCGCATCGACAACGCAAAGTTGAAGAAATATGAGATTCGTTGGGTGGCTCTTTCGCCTGACTTGTTCAACAAAGGCTTCCGCATGGGCGACACTATCGAGGTTACCTGCGACCGTGTGCCCAAACTCAATGGCAAGTGGGTGGTCAAGGACCGCATGGGACGGCGCACGCACATGAAGATTGACTTCTTGCTGCCACGGGGCGACGACCACGACTTTCACAGTCGGGTCAATGTCACTATACGCAAGGCCAAGTGAGCTTAATGGAATAGCGCAAAAGAGGGACATAAGTTGCAACTTATGTCCCTCTTTGCGTTACCTTGCTTATGACTGTCAGACGCGGAAACCGATGATGCGGCGCACCTCGTCGAGCGTGGCGCGGGCACTCTCGCGAGCAATCTCGGCACCCTCGCGGGCTATCTGGTCGAGCAACTCTGTGTTGGCACTGTAGTATTCAATCTTCTCGCGGATAGGAGCAACCACGGCGCACAAGTCGGCGGCAATCTGCTTCTTGAGGTCGCCATAGCGCAGCGTGCAGTCGTTCCACTTCTCGTCGAAGTACTGATAGGTATCGGGCGTGCTGACGATGCGCAGGAAGGTGAATAGGTTCTCAATCACCTCGGGTCGCTGGCTGTTGGGGGCTTGTGGGCCGCTATCGGTCACAGCACGCATCACCTTCTTGGTTATAGTCTTGTCGTCATCGCGCAGATAGATGCAGTTGCCCTCGCTCTTGCCCATCTTGCCGCTACCATCCAGACCGGGAATCTTGATGGCCTGCTCGCTGAAGTAGAAGTTCTGAGGCTCGGGGAAGAATTCCACGCCGTAGATGTTGTTGAAGCGGCGCGCACACTTGCGGGCCATCTCCATGTTTTGCTCCTGGTCTTTGCCCACGGGCACTTTGTTGGCGCGGTGTTGCAAGATGTCGGCTGCCATCAGGGTGGGGTAGGTGAGCAGGCCGGCGTTGACATTGTCGGGCTGCTTGCGTGCCTTCTCTTTGAAGGTTGTCACGCGTTCCAACTCGCCTAGATACATATTCATATTCAGGTACAGGTACAATTCGATAGTCTCACGCACATCGCTCTGCACATAGATGGGAGCCTTCTTCGGGTCGATGCCGCAGGCCAAGTACTCGGCCAGGATGGTGCGGGCACTCGACACGATGTTCTCAGGCTTGGGATGGGTAGTCAGCGAGTGCCAGTCGGCAATGAAGAACATGCATTGATACTGATCCTGCATGGCCACAAAACTGCGCACCGCGCCGAAGTAGTTCCCCAGGTGCAGGTTACCTGTGGGACGGATTCCGCTTACAACTTTTTCCATATCTTGTCTTGTTTTTGAGGTGCAAAGGTACGAATAAGCGAGCGAAGAGCAAAAAAAAATCAAATTTTTTTTGGCTCTTCCGAGCGAAAGTACCTTAGGCGTAGCCAACGGTACAAAATTATTGACAAATGGCAAGTTCTTGGGCCAGATTATCCATTCTGAACCTAAAAAAGGATAAAATGGAAATCTTTATGTCAAAAAAAATGACGAACTTTGCACCCAGCAAATGAACAGTTTACATCGACATATTGTCAGCCTTGTCCCCCCGGTGCCAGAGCAGGTAGTTAGGTTTGGGTCAATGAAGTCGTTGCTATTGTTGCTCTTTGCACTATTTTCTATGACAATGATGGCACAGGAAGTGGATACTATTGTGGTTGAACGACAAGATACTGTTTCTGTTGCACTCGATACTATCGGCTGGACGCAGACCATCGCTGAACCGCGCACCCTCTATGACCTGCCTTATTCCACCACGCGTCGCATGCACGACTGGCACCGGCTGGCACGCAACACCACGGCCTTCACGCTGGCAGGTGTTGCCACACTATATATCCTTGAGACGCTGCCCGAGGATGCCACCGCATGGAACAAGAAGGAGTTGCGTCGCATGGGGCTCTTCGAGCGATGGCGCTATCATGCCGACCGTGGACCGGTGTGGGACAAGGATAACCCTGTGTTTAACTATATACTGCACCCCTATGGTGGGGCAGTTTATTATATGAGTGCGCGATCTTGTGGATTCAATGTGCTGGGTTCGTTGGCCTATAGTACCATTGTTTCGGCACTGCTGTGGGAATATGGCATCGAGTGCTTCAACGAGATTCCTTCGGTTCAGGATTTGGTCATCACCCCATTGGCGGGTATGGTCATGGGAGAGTGTTTCTACCGCATCAAGCGCATCATTGTAGCCAACGACTATCACCTGTTTGGCTCCTGGTTCTTGGGGCACTTGGTTGCGTGGATTGTCGATCCCATCAACGAGTTTGTCGGCCTCATCACCGGCAACCCGTGCAAGAACCGCCACATCACCATGACACCTGTCACCCAGCCACGCGGCCTCGCACTCTCCCTCACCTTCTGAAATTGGCGGATTAGGGACGGTTCTTTTTCGCCAAAAGTTAAATTTGTTAACAATTGGCCGAAAAGAACCGTCCCTAATTCGCCAAAAAACTGGCAAATAAAATTGTCAATTCTCAATAAAGCAGGGTGTCGCTTTTTTTTGCTATCTTTGTGGGTTCAAAAACAATCATTGTGATGAAGACAAACTTATTATTGTTCTTGACGGTATTGTTCATGTTGGCGTCATGCCGTGGCAATGTGGCTGAACATCAGTCAGTCACAACCGATTCGGTCATCACGCAGGCGCAATTGCTGGGGCTTGAACGGCATGAGGCCTACACGGTGGCAACCATACGTGACCCCTGGAAGCAGGGTGGAGTGCTCCACCGCTACGTCCTGGTGCCGGCCGACAAACCATTGCCCGCCAACTTGCCCGACGGCACACTGGTGCGCACACCGTTGCGTAGCGCACTGGTCTACAGCAGCGTGCACACCTCGCTGATGCGCGAGTTGGGCATGTTCGGTTCGGTCAAGGGGGTGTGTGATGCACAATTCTTCACCGACCCCGAGGTGACCCAGGCCGTCAAAGCGGGCACGATAGCCGACTGCGGCTCGTCGATGGCACCGACCATCGAGCGCGTCATCGCTATGCAACCCGACGGCATCCTTCTCTCGCCCTACCAGGATGCAACATACGGACAGATCACCACGCTCGACATCCCCATCATCGAGTGTGCCGACTACATGGAGACCACACCGTTGGGTAGGGCCGAGTGGGTCAAGTTCTACGGTGAACTGCTCGGTCAGCGCGAGCGCGCCGATAGCCTCTATGCTGCCGTCGAGCAGGCCTACAACACGCTGAAGAACAGTGTCGCTGCCGAGTGCAGGAACCGTAGCCTCAAGGTGCTGACCGAAAACGTGATACAGGGCGTGTGGAATGTGCCGGGCGGCAACAGCTACATGGCACGCATCCTCATCGACGCAGGGTTCATCTATCCTTGGGCCGACAACACCAGCACCGGCTCGCTCAACCTTGACTTCAACCAAGTGCTGGCTGAGGCGCAGGATGCCGACATCTGGCTCATCAAGTCGTTCAACATCCGCACCTACGCCGACCTCAAGGGCTCTTACAGTCTCAACGACCAGTTCCGTGCGTTTCAGGAGCACAAGGTCTATGTGTGCGACACCAACCTGACGCGCTTCTACGAGCGCTTCCCCTTCCATCCCGACGTGTTGCTGCGGGAGTATCACAACCTGAGCATGGGTCGCCTCGATCAGTTGCAGTTCTTCAAACCCCTGGCGCAATGAGGCATCGCTATGGCATCATGTTGACGACTCTGCTAGTGGCACTCGTGCTGCTGGTGGTGGCGTGCATGCTCTTCGGTTCGGTCGACATTCCAGCCGCGCGGGTGCTGGACATCGTGCTGGGGCGTGGCAGTGACAACCGCGCTTGGGAAATCATCGTGCTCAACTCGCGCCTGCCCATGATTGTCACGGCGACGCTGGCGGGTGCGGCACTGGCGGTGTCGGGCCTGCTGCTGCAGACCACCTTCAACAACCCCCTGGCGGGGCCGTCCATCTTGGGCGTGTCCACTGGTGCGGGGCTGGGTGTGGCCATCATCATGTTGGCAATGGGCGGCACCATCGGGTCGGTCTTTGGCCAGACGGTGGGCAGTTATGTCGCCACCCTGCTGGGAGCCTTGCTCGGTGCTGGGGCGGTGTTGGCCATCCTCATCGTGTTCTCGTCGATTGTGCGCAGCAGCACGATGTTGCTCATCATTGGCGTGCTGGTCAGTTACCTGGCTTCGAGCGTCATCTCGCTGCTCAACTCGGTGGCGAGTGAGGAAGGTGTGCACAACTATGTGGCATGGGGCTTCGGCAACTTCTCGGGCGTGGGTCTGGACCAGTTGCCCGTCTATGTCGTCCTTATCCTGCTCTCGTTGGCAGGTGCGTGGCTCATGGTCAAACCGCTCAACGCCTTGCTGCTGGGCACACGCTATGCCCAGAACCTGGGCGTGAACACCCACCGCGTGCGCTGGCAGTTGCTGCTCATCACCGGCGTGCTCACCGCTGTGGTGACCGCCTTCTGCGGTCCCATCGGCTTCTTGGGCCTGGTGGTGCCGCACATCGCCCGGCTGATGCTGGCCACCAGCAACCACAGCCGCCTCATCCCCGTGACCATCATCGCTGGGGCCGATGTGGCGTTGCTGTGTACGCTGCTCAGTGTCAATGGTCGCCATGGGGTCATCCCCATCAACGCCATCACCCCTATCATCGGTGTCCCCATCATCCTCTACATCATCCTCAACCGCCGCAAGATACACTACTTCAACTAACCCTTTGGCGTGTTGAGCGACCCCGTCGCTCAAAAAATCAAAAACAACAATGACCGCAATTCTCACCACCCATAACCTCACCGTCGGCTACACGCAGGGCAAGCGTGTCACTCCGCTGCTCAGCGACCTCAACCTCACCATGCATCAGGGCCGTCTTATCGCCCTGCTGGGCCAGAACGGTGCCGGAAAGTCAACCTTGTTGCGTGCCCTCACTTGTGCAGCCCAGCCCCTGTCGGGAACCATCGAAATCCAGGGACGTAACATCAACGAAATCTCTCAGCGCGAGCGTTCGCGCCTCATCGGCCTCGTCTCCACCGATCGCATCGCCGTGGGCGGACTCACCGTCAGCGAACTCGTTGCCCTGGGCCGCCAGCCCCACACGGGCTTCCTGGGCCGACTCAGCGAAGAGGATCACGAGATTGTGGCGCAGAGCATTGCCGACGTGGGCATCAGTCACAAGGCCGGCAGCTATGTCGCCGACCTGAGCGATGGTGAGCGCCAGAAGGCCATGATTGCCCGCGCCCTGGCGCAGCAGACACCCATCATCATCCTCGACGAACCCACAGCCTTCCTCGACGTGGCCAGCCGCATCGAGGCGATGCAGTTGCTCCACTCACTGGCCCACGACCGCGACAAGGCCGTACTCCTGTCCAGCCACGATGTGTCGCAGTCGTTGCTGCTGGCCGACGACCTGTGGCTCATCACCCGCGACCGCCAGGTCATCCAGGGCCCCACCGCCGACATCCTCCAGACCGACGCTATGGATCGCCTCTTCACCACCCCCCGCGTCACCTTCAACCCCACCATCCTCGACTACCAGTGGCGCCCCGACATTTAACAGTTCACAGTTAGTAGTTGAGAATTGAGGCCGCTTCGCTGACACTTTCTATAATATGAATAGTTGCATTTTTTTTGAGTTGTTTTCCAAGTTTTGATATAACACTTAAAATCAGAGCTATGGCAATCATCGAACAATGCAACAAATATGGGCGGGACTTTAGCAAATGTCCCCACTACAACCAAGAAGAGAGCTTTCCGTGTCAATTCTACCAGAACCCGATAGACAACAGCGGGTTCTTTAGTCATTTGTTCAGCACCAAAGGCCGCATCGGGCGCACGCAGTATCTTGTGGCTATGTTAATAGCCTTAGTTATCTATTAAGCTTGCGTTTTCTTTTCCAGTTTTTGGCTGGGAACTGCGGGTGGCATGGATGCGGTGAACAGCAATCTGATTCTGATCAGCGTCATCGCTTTTATCCCATCGGCGGCACTGATGATTGTTGCCGGGCTGAAGCGCTGCCACGACTCGGGTGTTGACTGGTGGTATGCCATCATGCCCGTGGCGCTGTTGTTCATGGTCAATATCATCACCATCATCCTTGGCGCTGCGGCATTCTTCTTCCTGTTCTTCCAGAAAGGCGATGAGGGCGTCAATCCTCACGGAACAGAACCCTTCAAACCCTACCAATCACAAATCCAGTAGCAATAATGACCTTAACGCTAGAATGAAAAATCAGTATAATCTGTGGACATGTCTCACTTCTCATCCAGTTGGCGGATGACGTGGCAGGGGTTGCCGGCGGCGAGGACGCCCGCGGGGATGTCGTGCACCACGACCGAGCCGGCACCGATGACGGTGTTGTCGCCGATGGTCACGCCCGGCATGACACACACATTGCCGCCAATCCACACATTGTTGCCCACACGGATGGGCAGCGAGTACTCCAGACCGGCGTTGCGCTGAGCCACGTCCAGCGGGTGGCCCGCGGTGTAGAACGCGCAGTTGGGCGCAATGAACACATTGTCTCCAAAGGTTACCCGCGCCTCGTCCAGAATCACCAGATTGGTATTGGCAAAGAAGTTTTCGCCCACCTCGATGTTGAACCCATAGTCGCAGAAGAATGGCGAGATGATTTTGAACCGCTCGCCCGTCTTGCCCAGGATGCGCCGCATCAGCGCGTCGCGCTCGGCCGATTGCGATGGACGCAACTGGTTGTAGTCGTGGCACATCTCCTGCGTCTGCGTGAGCAGGTCGAGTAGGGTAGTGTTGTTAGTGGCATCGTAGAGGTCGCCACTCATCATCTTCTCCAGTTCTTGTTGTTGTTTGTTGGTCAACATAGTGCGTTTTAGTCTTGAATTTGGTGCAAAGATAGTGCAAGTTGAGAGCAGTACAAAATCAAAAAGAACTTTTTTGATTTTTACTGCCGAAGCGCAGTCCATTTTATCAAAAGATAGTGAAAACTGATGACTGATAACCGATAACTGAAAACTTTTTCGTACCTTTGCACGATTTTTCTAGAACACCCTAGTATGCAGAAGATAAGAAACGTCGCCATCATCGCACATGTAGACCACGGCAAAACTACCCTGGTCGACAAAATGCTTGCCGCAGGAAACCTGTTCCGTGATAACCAGAATATGGGCAGCCAGATTCTGGACAGTAACGATTTGGAACGTGAGCGAGGCATTACTATTCTGTCAAAGAATGTGTCGATCAACTACAACGGATACAAGATCAACATCATTGACACCCCGGGGCATAGTGACTTCGGTGGTGAGGTGGAGCGTGTGCTCAA
>DGWI01000010.1 GCA_002396085.1 Porphyromonadaceae bacterium UBA4262 | reverse complement strand
GTCCAACTTTTTGGGGTCACTTCATCAGGCGAGCGGCTCTCTTAATTCTTAATTCTTAATTCTTAATTAAGTATCAACCTCTCAGTCAAACTTGCGAGCCAGGTTGTGGTTGTAGTAGTTGACGTTGCCCGTGATGTCCTCGATGACTTCGATGAATGGCGGGAATTTGATAGGCTCGCCTTCGTCCACACCTTTTGCCTCAAGAATGACAAGGCCTTCGAGTTCGTTCTTGTAAGTGTCGATCTCAAAGAACTGCCCTTGCCAGATGAAGTTTAGTCGGTGCTTGCAGATGGTGCGGCGGTTGGGATCGGCGAGCGTGAGCATCATTTCATACAGGCTGTTGTTGATCTGCCGCTCGGTGACCAGCTCTTCCTTGTCCGAGATTTTCTTCTTGGTTGTGTGCACATACAGGAACTTGCCGTCCCAGCCGCGCTTGCGCAGCCGCACTTGCGAGTTGGGATCCGACGAGTTCAGGTAGGTCTGCACAATGTCGTTCTCAATGCAGTCGGCAGGCACATCACCGGTGAGTTTGACGATATATTTCCGCTCGGTCTCGATGGGCTTGGGCAGACCCAGCACACTGCTGATTTCCTGGATGACGCGCTTCATCTTGGCGTCGAAGTCATCATGGTTGTTGATCACGCTCAGGTGGGGATGCCCCGTCCACGCCTTGATTACCTTCTTGTCCAGCGAGCGCGCGATGCGCAGGCCCTCTTCGTTCATCTGCTCCAAGCGCTGGGCATTGTTGGCTGTGGTGTAGTATTGCTCGGCACCGTCGGCGGCCGACACCAGGTGGAGCACAGCATCATATCGCTCGCGCAACTCGGCACTCGATGTACCCACCGCGCGAGTCAGTGTATCCCACATTTCAGGCGCCATGTAGGCCGAGATGTCCATCGTGCCACGGTCGCACACGATGATGCAGTTGCCTTCGCACTCCTGCGCCATGCGGGTGAACTTGTCTTCCAGAGCCAACTGGATCTCCAGTGTAGCCTTCTCTCCTTCATAGAAGTAGCCCTTGTTCTTGGTCAGGTAGTTCATGCCTGCTGCGGTGAACATGGTGGGCACCTCGGGCAGGGTGAACACCTGATAGCCGAGGTTTGAGAAGTGTTCCACAATCTTGGCCAGAGCCGTTGTTTTGCCGGCACAGGGGCCGCCGGTGAGCACGATGCGTTTGATATCTTTCATCTTATAAGTTAAGCAGTTTTCAAATCAAAGTACAAAAGTAAGCAAAACTTTTCATTCCTCACCCATCTTGTGCATTTTTTCATCGAATGATGCATCGTGGACGGTTTAGACGGTGGGCAGGGCGATGCCATCAAGTTGGCGGTAGAGGTTCAGGGCGTAGACATCGGTCATGGCGCTGATGTGGTCGAGCACAGCCTGAATCTTCTCAAACAGTGTGGGGGCGTGCACGTCATATTGCTGCGGGAACTTGTTGAGCAGCAATTGCGAGTAGTTACGCTCGGGGTGCAGCACGGCCTCAATGAGTTTCTCGAGCAGCAGATTGATGATGCGGTTACCGGCCAGATCGACATCTACCACATAGCCAGCACGATACAGCTTCTCATAGGCCAACTTGCTACAGCGTTGGTAGCCCTCGGCTGCCCTGAGCGGCACATGGTCGATGAGCGACCCCTGGAACGTGCCAGCCATGATTTCGGCCTCGTGGTCGACAAAGGTCTGGGCGCATTCTTGTACCAACAGACCCACCGTGCACGACCTCAAGTAGCCCACTTGTTCGTTGGGATCGGCCACATGGGTCATCACCTCGCGCATGTGCGCTTGCCGCTCGTCATCGAAGAAGGCGAGCAACAACTCAAGTGTCTCTTCGGTGCTGATAATCTTGAGTTTATGCCCATCTTCAATGTCCATCACTTGGTAGCAGATGTCATCGGCTGCTTCGACCAGATAGACCAGTGGGTGACGTGCATATCGCTCGGGGCCCAATTGGGTCATCCCCAGTTCGGTAGCGATGCGCTCAAAGACTTCTTTCTCGCTCGTGAAAAAGCCAAATTTGCCCTTCGGTCCCGCCTGTGATGACGAGAACGGATATTTGACTATCGAGGCCAGTGTCGAGTAGGTCATGGCGAATCCGCCAGGCCGGCGACCTTTGAACTGGTGTACCAGTGTGCGCAGCGAATTGGCGTTGCCTTCAAAGTGTATCAAGTCATTCCACTGGCTCGTGGTGAACTTGTCTTTCAGTGCCAGGCCGGCTCCTTCGCTGAAGTAGGCCCCAATGGTTTTCTCGCCCGAGTGCCCGAATGGTGGGTTGCCCAGGTCGTGAGCCAAGCATGCAGCGGCGACAATCTCGCCGATGTCACGCAACTTGTCGACCCACGGCTCATTGCTGTAACGTGGCATCAGGCGTATGGCAATCTCGCGTGCGAGCGACTTGCCCACACTCGAGACCTCTAGGCTGTGGGTCAGTCGGTTGTGGACGAATATGCTGCCTGGCAACGGAAACACTTGAGTCTTGTTCTGCAAGCGGCGGAAGGGTGATGAGAACACCAGTCGGTCATAGTCGCGCTCAAAGTCATTGCGCACGCCACCCTTGGTGTCGTGATGGTCTTCAAGCCCCAGTCGCTTGTCGCATATCAGTTTATCCCAGTTCATTGACATCATGTGTAATCTTTTTCGCAAAAGTACTACTTTTCTCAGAATTATCAAAAAATGATTATCAACTTTTGATAATTCGATAGTGTGATTTCTGTAAAGACGCTAGTGTTTTTTAACCTATTTACAGTTGAGAACTAAAACTGTATCCGTTTCGCTCTTGTCGGGGCAAAGGTAAGAGAGTTACCTAATACTTTTTTGCTGTGCGAGAACTTTGTTTAACTTCTTCATAATTAATTGAATGCAAAACAATTCTAGGTTCTGAACTATATTGTTCTCTAATGAAACTTCTGTTTAATTTCGCACAATCTGTTTGTATATTCGCTATGTCAATTAGAAAGAATGGTAAGTCATCTGTAATAATTGCTTTATTGACTGATGTCTTGATGAGATTTGTTAGTTCAGAATGTCTGTCCATAAACGTGTCTGAAGTCCATATCATGAGCGGGACATGCAGTTGGAGTGTCGCATCAGGACGATTAGCAGCATTTCCGTGTCCCATATAATCGTCAACTTCGTATATCTCTTCCCCGTGGTCTGAGAAATATATTAAGATACAATCCTTGTCTTGTGCCTTCGTTATTATTTGATCCAAAACATAATCGTTATATAGGATAGAATTGTCATAGTGTGCTACGATTTCTCGCTGTGTTGATGGTAATGAAATATAGTCTTTGGCTTTGAAGTGAGCGTAATTCTTAGGATATCGATCTGAGTATGTGTAATGTTGCCCCATGAGATGAATTACTATTAGTTGAGGAGTTTTACCAAAAGAGATATAATTCACTAAATTCTCATCTAGCCCCATTCCTCTTGCATTACGGGAGTTAAACATCATGTCAGACATTTTTTTGTCAGTTAAAAAAGTAATTCCATTGCCGACGATATATTGGTTATCCAACATGGTTGTCTTGTATCCTGCGGCTCTATAGATGCAAGGATAGAGTTGAGCTGAATAGAAGGGTTGTCCTTTATCGTTTAGAGAAAACACTGAGCACATGGCACCCTCTGTATGGTCTGATATGGTTACCACATCTTTGAAAACACTTAACGAGCCCTCTCGCAAACGAAGCGATAATTTTGGATTAGTTTCCTTCTCGTAGCCATAGAGAGATGAGTGATATGTCGAAAAACTCTCACCGATTACAACAATGACTGTAGGCGCATTACTTATGTCTGTAGTCGCAATAATGTTTTGGTTAGCTAGTCTGAGTTGGTTAATCTGCCGCTCGCGGTCTTTCAAAATCTTGAGAGAATAGCCCGCTCGAGTGAAAGAATGAAGCTGAGGGACTGACATCCCGTTTCTATATATGGCATAGTTGTAGATAGTCTGAGCATACACTACTGCGCCAGAAATTGAAAGCAACACTATCAAGAGTGCAGCTAATCTTGACTTCGCTATTGGCTTTGATAGCTTCCAAAAAAGATATGTCAATGTAATGGGTATTACAATTGCTGCAATAGTTTTTCCTGTAGCTAAATAGGTTGATAGAAAAGATTTTGTCTCTTCTATTGTTGTCTCTGCAATGATGTCTACAGCATCTTGACCGAAAATTTTCTGGAAGTGAGCGATGAGGAAGCAATCAACAATGCAGAGAAATAAATGGAGCATTACAATGAATAGAAGGTAAACAACATTTAATCTGAATTTCTTTAGTATATGATATATTATGTATTCGATTGTTGCTGAAATTGCGGAAATAGCGAGAATTTCGAACATGTTCCTTGGGTTATGATACCATAGAAGGGCTGTTCCGTTTGATAAGATATTGACAAACAGCAAGAAGAATACAATACGATTGCACCGCAAATTACTAATGCGTCGTGCATGAGAAAGTTTTAACTGCATAACTAATGACATAATGTGCGTTGCCATTAGCCAATACAAAGGAACTCGCCAGTCTAGTGACCTTGAAATGAAGAATCGTGGGCACCCACTTTTATACATTTCGAGGTGCTTGGCGAGACCTTTGCAGCAAAGAAAAGTGAATAGCCCACATAACATGGACATTCTCTGATTACTCTTGTGCTACATCCTTTCTACCGCCAAGTTTCCAGAATGTAATGAATAAACAGCGAACGCTAGTTAACCAAAATGTAAACAGCGAACCACCTATAGGAAGTGCTCGCAGGTTGTTTCTCGCTCTTGAGATTTAACCCTGCAAAGTTAATATCTTTTTGAATATTATCAAAGAGAAAATGCCTGTTTTGTTTTTTTAGCGATTTAGAGGGTGGGGGATTGGGCTTTTTGCAGTAACTTTGCAAGTTCAATAGCAAAACAAATGGAAAATATCGAAGTCAAGATAGTGAATCGAGGGCCGCATGCGCTACCCGCCTATAGCACCGAGCAAAGCGCCGGCATGGACTTGCGTGCTTGGCTCGACCAGCCTGTCACCTTGCAGCCCTTGGAGCGAGCGATGCTGCACACGGGCATCTACATCGCTCTGCCACAGGGCTATGAGTGCCAGATTCGCCCACGCAGCGGTTTGGCGCTCAAGCGCGGTCTCACTGTGCTCAACACGCCGGGCACCATCGATGCTGACTATCGTGGCGAGGTCTGTGTGATCATTGCCAACCTGAGCAATGAGCCGCAGACTATCGAGGATGGTGAGCGCATCTGTCAGATGGTCGTTGCTCGTCACGAGACTGTGCAGTGGCTGCCTGTTGAGGAACTTGACGACACCGAGCGCGGTGCTGGCGGGTTCGGACACACGGGCACCAAGTAATTCAAAATTAAGAATTCATAGTTAAGAATGTTCTTCAATTCTCAATTCACAATCTGATGAAGTAATGAAGACTGCAAGATACATAGTCCTGACGTTGTTGGTGCTGCTGGTAGCGGGGCCTCTGGCCCTTGCTGGTAGCGACAAGCCGCACGTCACCGAACAGGATCGGCGCAAAGCAGAGTACATCTTTCTGGAGGCTCAGAATCACAAGTCGCATGACCGCCTTGATGCCTACTACGACCTGCTCAAGCAGGCGCACGACATCGACTCGACCAATACTGCTGTGTCGTTCTATTTGGGCTACTGCCTGCTCACGATGGAGAACATGACCAAGCAGCGTGCCGAGCGGGGCCTGGAATTGATGAGTCGTCACTTTGAGGCTGCTCCGGGCGACTTCTACGAGACCACCTTCTACAGCGATGCTTGCATGATGCTGGGCAAGCCCGAGGAGGCGCTGCGAGCCATCAAGACGCTCAGCGACCGCAACCCTAACAAGTTGGAGTTGCAGGCGCGACTGGCTCATGCTCAGGCACAGACGGGCGACTTCAAGGCAGCCATAGCCACGTTCGACTCTATCGAGGCACTGCATGGCAAGTCGATGCAATTGACATCGCGCAAGGTATCGGCCTACATGGCACTCAACGATTCGGCTGGTGCCATTGCCGAGATGCGCTCATTGTTGGCCACAGCACCCGAGAATGCCATGTACAACATCACCATGAGTGCTCTGCTCACTCAGATGGGACGCAACGACAGTGCGTTGGTCTATCTCGACCGCGCTCAGGAGGCCGAGCCCGACAATGGCTACACTTATCTTGCTAAGGCTCAGTATTATAATATGGTTGGTGACTCGGCAGCCTACGAGCAGCAGGTCCGTCAGGCACTGATCAACGAGAATCTGGAGGTCGAGGACAAGATGCAAGTGCTCATCGACTTCATGCGCGACCGCATCGCAGCCAACGACTCGACAGGGCGTGTCGACACGCTGATGAACGTCGTGCTTGAGCAGCATCCACACGAGGCGCAGATTCATGACCTCTACAGCGAGTATCTCATTGCACGCAAGGACTATAAGCGGGCTGCCGAGCAGTTGGGCTATGTGCTTGATGTGCAGCCCACTGATGCACAGATGTGGCGCAAACTGATGATTGTCAACATCATGGACGAGAATATTCCCGCAGCCATCGCCGCGGGCGACAAGGCTCTGGAGTACAACCCCGACAGCCTCGATTTGTATCAGTATATCGCTCCCGCCTACTTCCAGTTGAAGCAATATGACAAGTCATTGCAGACCTACACCAAGGCGCTGCAATTGGCCGACAGTGCTGATGTCAACACTCGCAGCGACTTGATCGGAGGCATGGGCGATGTGTACTTTGAGATGGGCGACACGGTGCGGGCGTTCCAACTCTATGAGGAGTCGCTGCAACTCAACCCCATCAACTCGGGCATCATGAACAACTATGCCTACTTCCTGGCACTGTGTGGGCGCGATCTGGACAAGGCCGAGCGCATGGCTGCCATGGCTGTCAAGGACATGCCGCAGAATGCTACATTTCTCGACACTTATGCATGGGTCTACTTTGCTAAAAAGGATTACCAGATGGCGCTAGTCTACATCAAGAGCGCCATCGAGAATGACGACTCGCCCAATGGTGACCTGCTCGACCATTATGGCGACATCCTGTTCATGACAGGTGACCATGAAGCCGCTGTCGAGCAGTGGGAGAAAGCGCTTAAACTCTTGCCCGACAATGAGTTGTTGCAGCGCAAGGTCAAGCATCGCACCATCTTTTTTAAATAAAGGTTCAAGTATTCAACATGAAAAAGATTATCATCGCATTCACTCTCCTGGCAGCCATCACCACCGGTTGCCGCACAACCAAGGACACGACTGTCACACCCAATAGTGGCACTACCATAACACCCAACCAGAACCAGCAGGAGGCACTCGATCAACGCCTGAGCATGCTGGTCAACACTCAAGGCAACTGGAACATGATGCAGGTTGGCGGCAATGTCAAGGTGGGAGGCATCAAGTCGCTCTCCAGCAGCATGCAGATGCGCATGATTCGCGACAAAGCCATTTATATCTCGTTGCGCCCCATGCTGGGCATCGAGGTGGGCAAGATTGTCATCACCAGTGATAGTGTTCTGGTGGTCGACAAGTATCACAAGCGTTACATCGCCGAGCCCATGTCGCTCATCACCAATGGCATCCCGGTCACCGTGGGCAACCTGCAGGACATCTTCCTGGGCCGGTCATTCGTGTTAGGACAGGGGACAGTGGGCCGCAACAACAGCAAGGACTGCACACTGGTTCACGATGGCACCAACTACCGCCTGTCACCCAAGCAGCAACCCAAGGATTTCACTTATGGTTTCACCTACGACGAGAACAACAAAATCCTCGCCGTCGAGGTTACGCCCGTCAAGGGAAACCTGAAGCCCTATAAAGCCACTTACAGCGATGTCAAACTTGAGGCTATGGCGGGAAATATTGCCCACCATGTCGATGTCAAGGCCAACGTGGGAGGCACGGCTTTCACCCTGGCGCTTGACCTCAAGGACATCACATGGAGCGGCGACTTCACCATCGACTTAACCAAGCCCGCTAGCGGCTACAAGCGCATGAGCGCCAATCAGATTACCTCGATTCTCGAGGGTGGAAATTGATTACAATAGCATCATCTGTACGATGTTACAGCAGTTGAGACAACATAGGGGGTATTACATCACGCTCGCTGTCGCGGCTGTGGTCGTGATGGTGATGAATGTGCTCACCACGCTCAAGGGCGATGAGTATGTCTATGCCATGTTGCCCGGCGACTTGCAGCACCACTGTCGTTCGTTGGCCGACTATGTGCGCACGATGCCCACCTTCTACCAGACCACCAACGGTCGTCTAGCCGATGCCGTCGAGCGCCTCATGGCCAGTGTGGTCGGTAAGCCTGTGTTCAATGTCCTCAACACGCTGGTCTTTATCTTGCTCATCGAGGGTATCTTCACTCTGGCTGTAGGACGTCGCCGCGCCATGTTGCCACTGGCCATCATCCTGGTGTTGTTGCTGCTGGCGTTCCCTTATCCCGGCGAGACCCTGATGTGGATGGCAGGTGCCTGCAACTACCTGTGGTCGGCAACTTTGTGCATCTGGCTGCTGTGCTGGCTCAAGTTTGCGCCGCAACGGCCGCGATGGTGGCAATTTGTGGCTGTGTTCGTGCTGGCCTTTGTCGCAGGAGGGTTCAACGAGAGTACCTCCATGGGCTGCTTGTTGGGCTTGGGCATCTTCTTTGCGCTCAACCGCAAGCAATTGACGCCTTTCAGGACCGTGGCCATGGTGGGTTGCGCACTGGGGCTGTGCATGGTGCTCATGTCACCGGCGTTGCTCTTGCGTCTGGAAGGCGGCAACTCGGTCAACATGTCACTGAGCATGTTGCAGATGGTGAGTCGCCGTGTGCTCAGCATGGGATACATGTCGCTGCGGTTTGTCACGCCACTGGCTGTGATGGCGCTGTTCGTCTGGCAGTGGCACAAGCAGGGCTGGCGTTTCGTGAGGTCGCAGGCTGGATTTTGCGTGATGGCAGGTGTGCTGCTTGCGGCGTTGGCTCTGGGCATGGTCATTGAGCGACCTTATACGTTCATGGTGACCTTGTCGATGACTATCGTATTGAAGGTTGCCTACGACTGGCTGGTGTCGCGACCGGCCATGTGGAGGGCGTTGGGCACCATGCTGTGTCTGCTCGTGGCCACTGTGGCAAGTGGTGTGGCGTTGCACAAGATGACGGTCTACCGCAACTATGACAGGCAGGTGCAGCAGCACATTCAGGACGGTCCGGCGCAGTGTGTCATCGAGGCTTCGTCGGCTCCTGTCAGTAGCCGATGGGTTTTGCCCGATGTGTACGACAACTCGCAGTTTGTCTGCGCCTATCGCACTTTTTATGCTTATTATTACGGTAAGGACAATGTGCAGTTTCTGCCGACCGACATGCTGCACCGCTACCAGCAGGGCACACTGCTCACCGATGCTGTACCCATGCAGTTTGCCAGCAGCGATACCGCCTTCACGGGTACAATCCTGATGGTGCCGGGCAAGGACTACGCTTTCTTGCCGATGCCCGACGGTGACGTGGCCATCAACGGGCAAGGAAGGGTCTACTACACCAACATCGAGCAAGTGTGGGGCGAGGAGGTGGTGCGTCGGCGCTATTATCTAGGCTCCTATCGCGACTATATGCCCATCCGTCCCTATCTGCTTGTCATCGATGGCAAGCGATATATGGTCATCGGCAGTGCCGTCAACGACCAGGTGACACGCATCGAGATGTCACGCTACGACATCGTGCACAAGCAGTGGCTCAACGTGAACTTCCAACGCATCAAGCAATGAATATATGGGCACGCAGTGGGATAAAATCATCATAGGCATCGACCCGGGCACCAATGTCATGGGCTACGGGCTGCTGGGCATCAAGGCCCGGAAGCCTAGTCTCATCGTCATGGGGGTCATCAAACTCAACCGCATGGAGGATCACTACATGCGTCTGCACCGCATCTACGAGCGCGTGAAGGCACTCGTAGACCAGTATCTGCCCGATGAGATGGCAATTGAGGCTCCATTCTACGGCAAGAACGTGCAGTCGATGCTCAAACTGGGACGTGCTCAAGGCGTGGCCATGGCGGCGGCACTCAGTCATGAGGTGCCCATCGCCGAGTATGAGCCACGCAAGATCAAGATGGCGATCACCGGCAATGGCGGGGCTAGCAAGGAACAGGTGGCAACCATGCTGCAGCGCGAATTGCACCTGACCGACGACCAGATGCCCGACCTGCTCGATGCCACCGACGCACTGGCTGCGGCGTTGTGCCACTACTACGAGAGCCAGAAGCCCGTACAGAGTCATGGCGCCGGGTCGTGGAAGGCCTTCATTGCGCAGCACCCCGACAGGGTCAAGAAATAATTGATAATTAACTTAAGTTTCTGGAGTAGTTAAGTAGTTACGTAGTCAAATGGAGTTAAGATATCACAGAGTCGTTGCAGTATGTTACAGACTGGCTGGCTGATGCAATAATAATGGAAATTTTAGAGCAACAAGAGCATTTGTCTTAACTCCTTGAACTCCTTAACTCCCTTAACTACAGACAAACAGCTACTTTAGAAAGTGGATAATTAAGAATTTATAACAATGGAAAAGAACAACCAACTCATCCCGTTGGCGGGAATGACCCTCGAGGACATGTACAAGGTGGTCAAGGAACTGGGCATGCCCCTGTTCACCGCCAAGCAATTGTGCCAGTGGATCTACGACAAGCGTGTCACCACTTTCGGCGAGATGTTGAACATCAGCAAGGCTAATCGTGAAAAGTTGGCCCAGAACTACTGCGTGGGGCTCACTTTTCCCGCTGAGGCGCAGCGCAGCGAGGACGGTACGGTCAAGTATCTATTTGATGTGGGCGATGGACAGGCGGTCGAGGCTGTGTATATCCCCGACGATGATCGGCACACACTGTGCATCTCGTCGCAGAAGGGGTGCCGCATGAACTGCTACTTCTGCATGACGGGTCGCCAGGGATTTCATGGCAATCTCACCAGCAACCAGATCATCAACCAGGTGTTGAGCGTGCCGCAGAGTCAGCAATTGACCAATGTCGTGTTTATGGGCATGGGTGAGCCGCTCGACAACCTCGATGAGGTGATGCGCGTCATCGAGATTCTCACCGAGCCGTGGGGATTGGCTTGGAGCCCCAAGCGCGTGACCGTGAGCACAGTGGGCAAGAAGCCCGAACTCAAGACGCTGGTCGAGAAGACCAATGTCCACATTGCTGTGAGCGTTCACACTGCCGTGCACGAGGAGCGACAGTCGCTCATGCCGCTCGAGAAGGTCTATCCCATCGATGATGTGCTTGAGATGCTGGGCAAGTATGACTTTGCTCACCAGCGACGGCTCTCGGTTGAGTACATCATGTGGCAGTGGTTCAACGACGACATCAAGCATGCCGAGGCGTTGCGCGAAATCCTGCCCAACGAGCATGTGCGTGTCAACCTCATCCGCTATCACATGATTCCCGAGGTCGAGAAACTGCGCACTTGCAGCGACGACCGCATGATTGCCTTCCGCGACTACCTCAGTGGCCATGGCGTGACCTGCACCATCCGTCGCAGCCGCGGCGAGGACATCCAGGCCGCCTGTGGCATGCTCGCCGGCAAGGTTAAGAAGCAATAATTAATAATTAAGAATTAAGAGGGCGAGTTGTGCCCTTGTTGTGTGGCCCATGCAGTTGTCGTGGGCCTTTTATTTGCCGTTCACTAGCGCAGGCATCACCAGCATGCCACTGGCAGCAGTGCCCGCCACGCGCAGGCGCACCGTGCGCAACGGGGGCGACACGAGCCGCTGTCTCAGCGGTGCATTGATGTGTCCGTTCACCCGCAGCCTGCCCACTGCAAATCCGTGACAACTCACGCCGCGCTCGCCTGTCACTTCGAGCGTCAGTTCGCCATGCCCCATCACCTGCCACACCACCTCACTGGGGGGTGGCATCAGCAGGGCATGCGACTGCCACTCGATGGGCTGTGATGCCGACTCCGCTTCCTCAGTCAAATCCAGCACCTGCCCCATGGCGGTCACTGCCAGGGCATGCGTCGTGTCGTCATAGAGTTGCCTGCACGCCACAGTGCGGTGGCTCACACGGCCACTGGCCATCAACGCAGCACCGTGCCGTCGGCCTGTCGTGCCCACAGTTCGTGGTGTGCGTCATCCCAGGCCATCTGGCATGGTCCCAGGTCGCGCCACACGATGTCCACCTCGCCGCGACGCAGTCGACACAGATGCCCGCGGTGCGTGACGAAGTACACATCACGGTCTCCCTCGATGGGACGGCAGCCTGGGGCGATGACCGATCGGTCAAGCAATCGGGGCTCGCCATAACTGCCCGCACCGGTCAATGGCAGGGCATAGATGCCGTCGTCGGTGAACAGTGCCACAGGATATCGACCGAAACCGTTGCTGTAGATAGCGCGGCTCAACGGCACCAGGGCGCGCACCGTGGCACCAGTGACAATGCGTTGGCGGGCAGTGACCAGCGCGTTGCCCGGAAGGCTCACCGACAGCATGCCAGTTGCATCGATGCAGTGCAGCCTTCCGTTGCAGGTCATCGACGCCACGGGTTGTAGCGGTGTAAAACTCTGTTCGATGGCCATCGCTTGTGCCGCGCTGAGGCGGTCGTTGGCCTCGATGCTGCGCGTGACCACATAACTGGTCACCCCTGGTGTCACCACCTCGCTGCTGGCAGCCACCGCGTCGCTCACCCAGCGGTGTTGTGCTAGGCTCGACAGGTCGCTGGTCGAGGCAATCACATGCCACCCCGATTGCGACAACCGGCTGGTGATGGCTCCCTGGCTCACTGCGGGCAGACCGAATTCGAGGCGGGGTCGCCGCACACTGCCGCCGATGGCGATGCAGCGATACTGCGCCGTGCCGCCGACCGCCACGACACTGACGCAGGGGGTGGCCAGAATGTCGATGGCTCGCACCAGTGGCAGCCACTCGTCGGCGATGCCGCTCTCGACGGTGATGCCCACTCGGTAGCGATGTCGTGTCAGTGTGGTGGCGGGTAGTCCTGTCACAGCAGTCCCGTCGAGTGTGGTGTCGGTCACCACGGGTTCACTGTCGGCCAGGGTAGCGCTGCCCAGTGTGACGGGGTCGCTGAGCCACAGGTAGGTGTCATCCATCAGGCGCACGCCGCATCGCACCTGCATCATGCCACCAAATGCTCCCACAGCGTCCATGCCTTGTTGCAATTGCGACCAGGCTTGCCTCAGTCGCAGGGTCAACTGCGACACATCGGTCGTCGAGAGCGTGGCAGGCCACTGCGTGTAGGGGGCATCGAAGGTCAATGCCTCCATCGCTGCGCTGTCGGTGTCACTCTCCAGGGCACTGAGTGTGATGCCGGGGCAGGCCCCCGACAGGCTCACCACGACATAGCCCTCGCCGGTGCCGCGCAGCCATTGGAGCCCCGATGTGGTGGCCAGCACAATGAGGTCGCCCACACGGTGTGCGCCCACCAGGTCACTGTCAAGTGTGGTCACCACCTGTTCGTCAAGCATCACACGGTTGCCCATGAGCGTGAGCAGACGCTCGTCATCGACGAGCAGCAGTTGACGGTCGGTGGCGATGTTGTCAATTGTGGGCGGCTGGCCCACTACGCGCAGCGCATTGTCGCACTCGCGCACATTCAGTGCCACGGCGGCTTCGCCCGCTGCGGCACTCTCGCTGACGCAGGGCTGTGTCGCCCCGCGTGGCACAATCTGTTTCATGCTTCTTGTTTTCATGGTCGTTGTTTTTTTTTCTAGATTTTCTAGAGGTTCTAGATTTTCTAGATTCTCTAGAGGTTCTAGTAAGGTTTCAGGAGCGTCTCGCGGTCGCTGGCACTGATGGCGGGGTGGGGCAGGGGCAGGTCGCGGAGCACCAGCAAGGCTATGGCTCGCGTCATCAAGATGTCGTCGTGATGACCGGCTATGGCCTCAAAGCCCCCACGGCGGGTGAGTTCGTAGGTCGCCATCTCGTCGATGGCGTCATGACTGCGCTCGATGTAGGTGCCATCGCGCACGGCGGCAATGAGGGTGTAGATGGCTTGCCGCTTGGTCTGGCGGTTGGTGTGGAACCCGAACTTCTTGTGCCCCTTGCTGTCTTGTGTTCGGTGATACAGGTTGCCATAACTGCGACCGATGGTGCTGAGGATATACTGTCCGCCGTCGCCCTCGGTATACTCGGTCTCCAGCGTGTTGCTCTCAATCACCAGCAGGGCGTTGTCATAGTACTGTGCCAGATGCACCGCTTTCCATGCCAGCAGGTCGTGGTCGATGTGCCACCGCCACTGCGCCACCACCTCGGGTGGACGGTTGCGGCGGTCGTGGCAGTCCATCACGGTCATCACGCTCCAGTCGGCCTTGTCGCTGCGGCCGCCCACGTCCACCGTCACCAGGTAGTGCCCCGCCGTGCCATCTCTCACCGGGTGTTGCCACACCTGCAACGGGCCATTTGCCTCCTCGACCCAATGAGCCTGACCGGGAGCCAGCCAGGCCCCCGCGATGTCGCCTGTTGCCAGTGGTGGGCGGCACGTCTGGCGCAGGCGGTCGAGCAGACCGAGGTCAAACACGCAATTGCCCGTGTTGCTGAAGGCCTCGATGTCGTTGCTCGGAAACTCCTCCATCATCTGGGTGTGCGTGCTGTACTCCTTGCGCTTGTTGTGGTACCACGCGATTTGCTCCAGCGTCAGCCCTTCGTCCCACAGGTTGCGTTCATACTCGTCGAGGCTCGCCCACAGCAGGGCAGGGTCACTCACCTCCTGGCGATACAGTTCAATCTCATGCCAGGGCACGAACACCGCCTCCTTGTCGCTGTGTCCCGATTGCGCCCTGAGCCACTCGGTGTGAAAAAAGTTGCCCACACCATTGGCTGTCGACTCGAGCACAACGATGGTGCCGGGCTCGGGTAGTACGGTCCCCAGCACCGAGCGCATCAAGTCCTCGGGCGAGTGCATCGCGCTGCTGGCCCAGAAGGCTACCTCGGTCAGGTGCGCCATCGCCAGGTTGAAGCCACGCACAGCATCCTCACTCCTCGAGGTGCCACAGATCACCAGGCAGTCTCGGCCCGACAGTTGCTGCACATCGCGTGAACCTTCGTAGTTGACAAATCGCAGCCCTCTCTCGGCATCGTCCTTGAGGTCGTCGGGATAGTGGCGCAGCAGCAGGCGGTACATCTGCTTGATGGCCCGCGATGTGTTGTGCTTGTGGCCGCAGATGAGGCTATTCCACCCGGTGTGCAGCACCAGTTGAAACCAGGCCATGTACATCTGCACCAGCGTCGATCCGCCCCATTGACGGGCTTTGAGTAGGATCACCCTGATCGGTTTGCCGGCCAGTCGCTGTGTCTCCATCACCGCAAGCAGGCGGCGTTGTGGGGCATTCAGCCGCAGGCCGATGTTCTGCCCAGTGAGCTTGTCCTTGATGGTGACACAAGTCGCCGCCCAGTACTCAAAGTCGTGACGCACGCGCGCGCGACGTCGCTTCTCGCTGGGCAAGGCAGCATAGTCAGGCCACTCGGCCAGCAGCGAGGCGGGCAGCCACTCGTCGCCCACCTGCGTTCGCTGGCCGCAGCACCCCACTCCGGTGATGGGGGCATAGTCGGTCTGCTGTGCCTGGTTGCGGCGCGTGTTCTCCGCTATGATGTGATCAATGTCATTCATGGTATCAGATTTTCCTGCAAAATTAGCACTCCCCATGCGCACCTTTCAATCCCCACAACTAGTAATTGTTCTGCGATTCTGAGTCTTGCCGTTTTAAGGATTTTAAATTTATGGAGTAGTTAAGGAGTTAAAGGGAGTTAAGATGTTACCTGATGGCTGTAGGGACGCGGCGTGCCGCGTGATCAGCCAGGCTGTGTAGGGACGGCACCCCTGTGCCGTCCGCCTTCGGGGCTGAAAAATCACCATTTGTCGATGCGGACGGCGCGGGAGCGCCGTCCCTACAACCTTTTGGCCGTTCACGCGGCACGCCGCGTCCCTACTGCAATCATGTAATTTTTAGGTGAAAAATTAAGATTTTTCTTTGTCGTTTAAAGATTATTTACTATATTTGCAGCGCAGAAGCGTGTAAAAGTGGTAATCAAGCACGCGGCTGCGCGGCACAAGTCGCACAATATGAGTTGATTACTAATTATTTGTTTAACTAAATACTAACTATTATGAAAAAAATTCTACAACAGACGCTTGTCGTCCTGCTCATGGCAGTGACGGCGTTTGCTGTGTCGGCCCAGGAGTTTTCGATCGGAGACTTGACTTACAAAGTCATCGACACGAGCAGCAAATTTGTCGAGGTCAGTAACGTGACCTCATCCGGAAAGACCAGCTCCTCTATCACTATCCCCGGTAGGGTAACCTATAACGGCACAAACTACCGAGTTTATCGTGTAGCGGGATTGGCCTTCCAGAACTGCACCAGCCTGACGACCCTCACAATCAGAATGGGCATGGACATCCTCTTTGCTGATGCCTTCAAGGGCTGTTCGAACCTCACCACAGTGTATCTGCCCAGCACAATCGAAGGCATCCGCAGTAATGCCTTCAACGGATGTACGAAATTGAAGACCGTCTACTACAACGGCTTCAACTTCCCAAGCTTGGGCGTTAGCTTCCCCAGCAACAGCGGCATGACGCTCTACATCAACAAAGCGTCGAAGCGCTCGCCCGGCGAATACAAGGCCAAGGCGGGCTGGAGCGTGTTCAGCACCGTGTCCTACTCTAATGCTTGCTACGATTATTATAGAGTAGACGGTGGTTTGTACTCCGTCGGTTATGGTGACCAAAATGGCCCGTCGACCGTGCGCAAGGCCACGCTTGTGGGCTACAACGTCAATGGTTCCAACACCCAGAGCGGCACCGTCTACAAGCCCACGTCATCGGGCTACGATTCGCCCGACTACCTCCCGTTCTCGATCGACACCATCGGCAACAATGCCTTCGAGGGCCAGACCTCGCTGAAGACCATCGACTTGACCAACGCCACCAACCTGAGGTTCATTAACGGTCAGAGCACAGAAAGCGGTGTGCAGAATGTGACCAAGCTGGTGCTGCCCCCTTCGAACTTCAGCTTCAACACCGCCACATTCATTGGCTTCACGTCGCTGACCGCATTCGAGCTGGCCTCGGGCAACACGAACTTCGCAATCTATGACGGCAGCCTCTACAACTACATCAAGACCACCCTGTGGCGCGTGCCACCGGCAAAGAGCGGCACCATGAGCTATCCCAGCACGCTGACGCGCGTGTGGACGTTTAGCCATTCCAATTGCACCAAGATTACCAGTGCCATTCTGCCCTATGGTGTGAAGACCGTCGAGAGTTATGCTTTCAGAGGCTGCAGCGCCCTGAGCAGCATCAGGATCCCCAGCTCGGTGACCTCGCTGAGCAACAGCTACGTGTTCAATGGCATCAACACGAGCGCGTATGTCTATGTCAACATGCAGAACCCGCCCACCATCACGGCCAACGACTACTTCGGCACCCACAGCAACATCGACCTGTATGTGCCCTACGGCCGCGAGAGCGCCTACAGCAGCGCCGGCTGGACCGGATTCTACGGCGTGAACCGCGACGCGCAAGCTTTAGACTATTATCCCTCATCAGACGGACCGGGTTATACCGTCACCAGCACGGCATCATTTACCGCAAACGACGGAGTGAGTTATGACGGACGAGTCAAGACTGTTGCCTATGGAGCTGCAAAGAATAGTTCGGCTACCACGGTGGTTGTGCCGGCCTACATGATGATGAACGGCAAGAAATATGCGGTGACCAAGATTGGTGAGAAGTCGTTCAGTTATAAGAGCACTAGCACCAACTACACCGTCACCGGCTGCGTCAATGTCGACACCGTCGGGTATGGAGCCTTCCAGAACCAGCCCGTCACCAGCTTCCCGTTCAACCACCACATGACCTACATCCAGGACTATGCCTTCGACGGTGCCGGGTTGACGGGTACAATCGACCTGCCCTACGGCATCAAGAAACTGGACTACTACGCCTTCGGGCACGGCAAGTATGAGCGCATCGTTGTCCCCTCTAGCCTCAACAGTCACTATGGCAACTGGTGCACGGGCACCACTACGCTCAAGGAGATTGTTTGGAACTGCAGGTGGGGCTGGGGTTACAGCAACTGGAACTTTGATGGCGTGCCCAGCAACTGCTACATCCGTGTCCCGACCGGTGTGGTCAACCAATTCAAGCAGGACAGCAAGTTCAGCAGCCGCGCCAGTTACATCACCGCCGGTGCCTACGACTTCTCCTTCAACAATGCTCATGGCAAATATTTATTGACCATCTTGAGCACGTCGTCGACCACCTACAACGGAACAACCTACGCCGGCAAGGCCAAGTATGTCTACCACCCCAACATCCAGAACTCTACCGAGACTGGCAATTATGGTTTTGCCACCTATGAGGAGGACCGCACCGTCAGTGGTGACTACCGCAAGTATCTGATCACCGAGATTGGCGACTCGCTGCTCTACGGCAGCCAGTATACCGGCGGCAACATTCCTGCAGCCGTGACGCGCATCGGCCAGAGCGCCTTCCGCGACTGCGCCTATGGAGTCAACAACCTGGTTCTGCCCAGCGGCCTGACCTTCATCGGCCACGACGCGTTCTACAACAGCGCGATCACCGGCGAGGTCAAGGTTCCCGCCAGCGTGACCACCCTCGAGGACTGGGCACTGTGCGCCAGCACGCTGGGCTCGCTCTACTTCCCCGACATGCCTCTGCCCACCATGGGCAGGACCGTGTGGAGCAGCAGTATCGGCAAGGTGTGGGTGCCCAACCACCGCGCCAACGACTACCTGACTAAGGCCAAAGTATGGGGCAACGACCATGCCGCCAAGATTAATGTGTATATCAAGCCCAATGCAACCACGCAGATGTTCAGCTCGGTGGTGCCTGTGAATATGTCGGGCAGCAACATCAACGCCTACTATGCTAGCAACTATGACAAGAACCAGACCGGCAAGGAGGTGACGCTGACCAAGGCCAACCAGGCACCGGAGAACACGGGCCTGCTACTGGTCGACCTGACCGTCAACCAGGAGTACCGCATCAGCCGTCCCACCGGCAGCGTGTCGGCCCCGATGACCAACTACTTCATCGGCAACCCCAGCAGCACAGTCAACGTCAACGCACAGACCGTGGGCTACTACTGGAATCCTGATAGCAAGAAGTTTATCGATCCTACCACGACCTTTAACCTGACTGCCGGCATGGCCTACCTGAAGCTCTCTAGCAGCGAGGCCAGTGGCAAGAGCGAGGTCTACACCAACCTCTATCCCAAGTCGAATCAAGGTCTGGCAGGTGACTGCGACGGCAACGGCGTGATTGACATCAACGACGTGAACATCGCCATCAACGTCATGCTGGGCAAGGACACCAATCCTGCTCACGTGGCAGCAGCCAACGCCAATGGCCAGGGTGGTGTCGACATCGCCGATGTCAACCTGATCATCAACAAGATGCTGGGCAAGTAACCCACCATTGAGCATCCATCAAGCGCCCCCGCCGGTCTCACCACTGGCGGGGGCGCTTTGTTTAGTGTGAGTTCGATGAATATAAAGTGCTGTGAGCCAGTTGTTGAGGATGTGTCAAAATGCTTCACCTTGTAGGGACGCGGCGTGCCGCGTGAACGGGGCTGTAGGGACGGCGCTCCCGCGCCGTCCGCCTCGACAAAAGGTAATTGTTTGCAGCCAGGCTGGCGAGGGTGTGTCAAAAATCACAAAATGTGTCATCTCAGGTAGGGACGCGGCGTGCCGCGTGATTGGCCGCTGTAGGGACGGCGCTCCCGCGCCGTCCGCCTCGACAAAAGGTAATTGTTTGCAGCCCCGCTGGCGGACGGCACAGGGGTGCCGTCCCTACACAGCCTGGCTAACCTTCACCCTTCATGTGGTCAGGAGGACTGGCTGATCACGCGGCGTGCCGCGTCCGTACCGCCATCAGGTAACGTCTTAACTCCCTTTAACTACTTAACTCCTTAACTACTCTAGAAATTTAAGGGATGCCGTCCCTACACAGCCTGGCTGATCACGCGGCGTGCCGCGTCCGTACCGCCATCAGGTAACGTCTTAACTCCCTTTAACTACTTAACTCCTTAACTCCTTAACTACTCTAGAAATTTAAGGTGTGCCGTCCCTACACAGCGTGGCTGACCTTCACCCTTCATGTGGTTAGGGGGACTGGCTGAATGTAGGGACGGCGCTCCCGCGCCGTCCGCCTCGACAAAAGGTAATTGTTTGCAGCCCCGCTGGCGGACGGCACAGGGATGCCGTCCCTACACAGCCTGGCTGATCACGCGGCACGCCGCGTCCGTACCGCCATCAGGTAACGTCTTAACTCCCTTTAACTACTTAACTCCTTAACTACTCTAGAAATTTAAGGGGTGCCGTCCCTACACAGCCTGGCTGATCACGCGGCACGCCGCGTCCGTACAATGTGAAATTGCCGGGCAATTCATTGGGGAACTATATACCTGTTGTCCTCAGTAGATAAAATAGGTTTGTTAATCGCATAGAATATCGTCGCCGGAGGCGACAATTTAAGTAACCGAGGGTGGAGCGAAGCGACACCTTCGGCTACTGCTAAACAAACTACCTCGCTGAAAGCGAGCATTTGGTTGCGCTACATGGTGCTCGCTTTCAGCGAGGATAATTGACAGCATTCTATCCGAGGGTGTCACTACGTTCCACCCCCGGTTATTCAAATCAATCGCTTTCAGCGATATTACAGTAATCGGGGGACAACAGGTATATAGAAGCTTTATAAATAAGGTGTGGTGACATGAGTTGGGATGATTTTTGCGGTTTGTGGCGAAAAAAACGCAAAAAATGTTGCCGGGTGAGAAAAAAGTAGTACCTTTGCACCCGGGTAAGTCCTACACGGCCAGCTCCCCGTAAATCCCCCAGGTCTTGACCGAAGCAAGGGTAGCGGGTTGTAGCGGCGCGATGTAGTTCGCTTACCCTTTTTTGTTGTATGTAAAGATATAGGATATGTTGAGCATAAAACAGTTCGTGTCAATGATTGTTGTACTGTTGTCGTCGCTCGCTGTGCACGCACAGTGGGGATGGGGAGCATGGGACAACTGGCCACCCGATGATGAGAATGTGCGTCTGACACAGACCAACCTGCCCATCGTCTTCATGAACGTCGACGGCGAGATGATCGACAGGTATGAACGCATCACGGCTCGGATGAAGATTATTGACAATGGCGAGGGTAATCTGAATTATGCCGACACCGTGGCGCATCCGGGACAGAACATTGACTATGAGGGTTACATCGCACTGCGCTACCGTGGCAACTCGTCCTATAGCAGCAGCGACAAGAAGCCCTACTCGTTCCGCACACTCGATGCACCTCTTGAGCAGGATGGACAGAAGGTCAAAGTCAAGATCATGGGCATGCCCAAGGACAATAACTGGGCCATGCTCGCACCCTACAGCGACAAGAGCATGATGCGCGATGTGCTGGCATTTGAGTTGTCAAGGCAGTGGATGGGATGGACACCGCGGGCAAGGTTCTGCGAACTCATTCTCGACGGCACTTACTATGGCGTGTATGTCATGACCGAGGTCGTGAGCAAGGGCAAGCACCGCCTCGACCTGGACGACCCGGGAACCGAGGGCGACGCGCTCACAGGTGGCTATCTGATGGAGGTGGACCGCAATGACGAGACCACTCATCGCTCAAAGTATCATCCCGTCAACAATCAGGGTACCAACTTCTGGTCGCGATATGTCTACTTCCAGTACAAGTGGCCCGACTATGAGGACATGACCGCCGAGCAGATCAACTACATCAACGGCCAGATCGACCGCATGGAAGATGCCTTTGCCGCATCGAACTATAAGGACCCTGAGCAGGGCTACCGCAAGTACATTGACCCCATGTCGTTTGTCGACTATCAGTTGGCTCAGGAGTTTGGCCACAATGTCGATGCCTATCGCCTCAGCGGCAAGTTCTATAAGAACCGCGACAGCATCGACACTCGCTTCAAGATGGCACTGTGGGACATGAACTTGGCATACGGCAACTCGGACTATTACAATGGTTGGGCAACAAATACATGGGTCTATCAGAACAACCCGACCCTCAACAGCAACAACGATTCGCAACTGGTGCCGTTCTGGTGGTACAAGTTGAACACCGACGAGTACTATACCAACCTGGTCAAGCAGCGTTGGGCGCAGTATCGCCGTGCCAACTTCAGCGAGGACCGCATCATGGCTCTGGTCGACTCGATGGCAACCCTGCTCACCGTTCAAGGCGCCGAGGCGCGCAACAGCAAGGCATGGCCCAGATGGGGACAATATGTGTGGCCCAACAAGTACATCTCACAGAACTTTGAAGACGAGATTCAGTATCTCAAGGGCTGGCTATCCGACCGCCTGGCGTGGATGGATCAGCAACTGGGTTATGACCCCGATGCCCTGGTCACGGGCGATATCACGGGCGACGGCAAGGTCGATGTGTCGGATGTCAATGCCGTCATCAACATCATGCTGGGCAAGGCTCAAGCCAGCGACTTCCCTGGAGATTCCGATGTCAATGATGATGGCATGGTCGATGTCTCGGATGTCAATATCATCATCAACCTGATGCTGGGCAAGTAGCACTCATTTGGTTTTTAAAAATTAGGAACAAATTGTCTGGAATTTTTAAAATTTTATCTATCTTTGTCCGAATTATTGACGCAACAGTAAGATGAAATTGAGTTTTAAATATTGCCTAGGGCTTTGTGCACTGCTGGTGATGACCGCTTGCAGCCATCATGAAGATGAGCCCATCAAGCCCGCTGAGGAGCGCACCGTGCTGTTCCTCACCAACCGAGGTGAGATCTACAATCAGCATCACGAGTTGGTCTGCCAGTTGCCCAAGTGCGACTATGCAAGCCAAATTATATCGGACAAGAACGACTATTTTGTTTCGGGCACCAATCAGAATGAGCGTGTGGGATACTGGAAGAACGGGAAGTGGAACACACTGCATGTTGACTTTATCGACGATGTTGACCACTGGATTGACGGAATTGGAAAGTGGGAGTATTATATCTATCTCTTAGACTACCCGAATGTGCTCAAGAACAGTGGCATCTTCCCCCTCGAGAGAGCCGATGAGTTCATTCCGGCCTACATGGCGGCCTTGGCGGTGAGCGAGGGCAACTGCTTTGTGGTGGGACAGTTGCGTAATAATGTAACGGGCAGTGGGTACTTGCCAGCCATGTATCACGAACACAAGGGACGATTCACCCCCGAGTACTTGCCTGTTCCTGATGGAACACTGGACGGGTATTGTTCGGGCATATATGCCTATAATGGCACGCACACCCTGGTGGGCGGAAGCGTCGATGGTTGGCCTGCCATCTGGGTTGACAAGCAACTGCAAATCCTGCCATTGACCGAACTGGTCTATGAGGATTATGTGAACCAGAATGTCCCCTTAGGTGTCGTGGTCTCACTCACTGAATGTGAGGGCGAGGTTTATGCTGTCGGGTCCGAACCGCTGGGCGATCATCCATTTGTGGCCACGATGTGGCACAATGGCGTCATTGAGCATCTGATACATGATGCCGAGAGCGATGCGTCTGAGGCACTCAAGGTGATGACCTACGGCTCGGATTTCTATGTGGTCACGCTGGAGTACAATCTCGGCGATGATGGCGAGTATGTCACCACCACGGTGCTGTGGAAGAATGGCGAGTTTGTCAAGGCCTATTACAACCTGGCGACCATCAGTTTCACGATTGTGTGACGTCGGTCGATGGCGGCTCGCTGTCTGTGATGGAGTCATGCTCTGCCACAGGCGGGCCGTAGACATCCTCGACTACTTGGATCGAATCTTCGGGCATCGGTGGCGGCGGGCCATACACCTTCTCAGGATTGATAATCTGCAGGCACGACGTGATGCCCAGCAGGGCGCCCACGGCCATCATTGCGCGCACGGCATATTTCTGGATACAAAGGAATGTTTCTTTCATCGCTAAAGGTTTTTCAAGTTCTCGTAATCATGTGTCGGTGACCCTCACCGATGTGCAAAGTTACAAATAATCCTCGACATACGCAACCCCACCACCTAAAGCCACATTCGCTCTTCAATCAGACATAAGAACAAAAGAACAAATAAGTGCTGCATTTAAACTTGGGAACTATATACTTGCTGTCCCTCTGCCACAATGTAGGGTCGTCGCGTGCGGCGACCGCACTGGCCGATTGCGATGATTATCACTATACCAGGTTGCTACCATATTTGTTAGCGGTCGCCGCATGCGACGACCCTACAATATTTACTAGCAGGGACAACTGGTATATAGTTACCTAATTTTATGGATTAAAACAAAAAACGCTGAGCTATAGTTGATGTTATCTCCTATAATTCAGCGTTTTAATTTGTTGGTCGGGGTACCTGGATTCGAACCAGGGACCTCCTGCTCCCAAAGCAGGCGCGCTAACCGGACTGCGCTACACCCCGAATGCTCTCCTTTGCCGAAAAGCGGTGCAAAGGTAATACAAAAAATTGAGATTTGAGGATTGGAGGCTGAAAATTTTTCAATATTGGGCGTTTTTATCTGATTTTGGACCCAAAATCGACCACCAAATCATTTTTTTAGCCCAAAACACCCTCGGTTTGCGCAAGTTTTACTAACTTTGCAGTTTGGTAATTATTGCCCCTTGACGACCACTCAAACTGGGTGTGGAGCAGGGCAGTAATTGTCGATTTTCAATTGTCAATTTTCAATTACAAAGAAATATGTACAGAACGAAAACATGTGGAGAACTTCGCCTGGCCAATGCAGGCGAGGTGGTGACGCTGGCCGGCTGGGTGCAGCGCACGCGCAAGATGGGAGGCATGACCTTTGTTGACCTGCGCGACCGTTATGGCATCACGCAGATTGTGTTTAACAACGAGGTGGACACCGCCCTGTGCGACGCAGCCAACAAGTTGGGTCGAGAGTATGTAGTGCAAATCAAGGGTACAGTGGCCGAGCGCTCAAGCAAGAACGCCAACCTGCCCACGGGCGACATCGAGATTATCGCCAGTGCGCTCAACGTGCTCAGCACCAGTGAGACACCGCCATTCACCATCGAGGACAATACCGACGGGGGTGATGACATCCGCATGAAGTATCGCTATCTGGATCTGCGACGCAACTGCGTGCGCAAGAACCTGGAGTTGCGTCACCGCATGACCATCCTCATCCGCAACTTCCTTGACTCGAAGGATTTCATCGAGGTGGAAACCCCGATTCTCATCGGATCCACTCCCGAGGGCGCACGCGACTTTGTCGTGCCCTCGCGCATGAATCCCGGCCAGTTCTATGCCCTGCCTCAGAGCCCGCAGACGCTCAAGCAGTTGCTGATGGTGGCTGGATTTGACCGCTACTTCCAGATTGCCAAGTGCTTCCGTGACGAGGACTTGCGCGCCGACCGTCAGCCCGAGTTCACCCAGATTGACTGCGAGATGAGTTATGTTGAGCAAGAAGACGTGCTGCAAATCTTTGAGGACATGGCACGTCATCTGTTCAAGGAGGTGCGCGGGGTTGACCTGCCTGCTAAACTGCAGCAGATGACTTGGAACGACGCCATGCGCCTGTATGGTAGCGACAAGCCCGATCTGCGCTTCGGCATGACGTTTGTCGAGTTGATGGACGTGATGAAGAAGGGCAAGTTCAGCGTGTTTGACGACGCGGCTTACATTGGCGGCATCTGTGTGCCCGGTTGTGCCGACTACTCGCGCAAGCAACTCGACGAGTTGACCAACTTTGTCAAGCGTCCGCAGGTGGGTGCCAAGGGGCTGGTCTATGTCAAGTATAACGCCGACGGTACCATCAAGAGCAGTGTCGACAAGTTCTATGACGAGGCCGACCTGCTCGAACTCAAGCAGGCTATGGGTGCCAACGATGGCGACTTGGTGCTCATCCTCAGTGGTGACAATGCCAACAAGACCCGCGTCCAGTTGTGCTCGCTGCGTCTTGAGATGGGCGAGCGACTGGGCCTGCGCGACAAGGACAAGTTTGAATGCCTGTGGATTGTCGACTTCCCGCTCTTTGAGTGGAGCGACGAGGAGCAGCGCCTGATGGCAACGCACCATCCGTTCACGATGCCCAATCCCGATGATATCCCGCTGCTCGACGAGCATCCCGAGCGCGTGCGCGCCGTGGCCTACGACTTCGTGTGCAACGGCATCGAGGTGGGTGGTGGCAGCCTCCGTATCCACGACGGCCAGTTGCAGGAAAAGATGTTTGAGATTCTGGGCTTCACCCCCGAGAAAGCCATGGCACAGTTCGGCTTCTTGATCAACGCCTTCAAGTATGGTGCACCCCCTCACGCAGGTCTCGCCTTCGGTCTCGACCGCTTTGTGTCGATCATGGCAGGTCTGGACAGCATCCGCGACTGCATTGCATTCCCCAAGAACAACAGTGGCCGTGATGTGATGCTCGATGCTCCCAGTGAGATTGCTCAGGAGCAACTTGACGAACTCTACTTGAACATCGACAATGACCGACTGCGCGCCATCAAGGGTTAACGACATTGCTTGTGCCATCGAGCAGATGGCTCCATTGCGTTGGCAAGAAGGTTATGACAACGCGGGCATCCAGGTGGGCGACCCCGAGGCCGTGGTCACAGGTGTGCTGCTGTGCACCGATGTGACGATGGCGGTCATTGACGAGGCCATCGCACGTGGTTTTAACATGGTGGTCAGTCATCATCCGCTCATCTTCCATGGGCTGAAGAAACTGGCGGGGCGCGACTCGATCGAGCGCATGGTGGCACATGCCATCAAGCACGACATCAACATCTACAGCGCCCACACCAACATGGACAATGCTCCTGCGGGTGTGTCACACCACATGGCCGAGAAACTGGGGTTGACCGATGTCGAGGTGCTCGAGGCGCACGATGATAATGGCGTGACTACAGGCTCAGGGGTGATAGGCTATATCCTGCCGAAGCCCATGATGGATTTCCTCAAGGAGGTTAAGGAGGCATTCGGTGTTCAGGCCGTGCGTTATAGCGGTGACACCAGTGGTGATGTCTACCGTGTAGCCCTGTGCGGAGGCGCTGGAGCATTTCTCATCGACCGTGCTCGCCAGGCCGGAGCCGATATCTATGTCACCGGTGATGTCAAGTACCACGACTTCTTCAAGGCCGATGAGGGCATCGTCATTGCCGACATCGGGCACTATGAGAGCGAGCAGTATACTGTCGAACTGTTTCGTGACATCATAGCCCGGCAATGTCCCGGGGTGGAGGTCGCCATGGCACGGCAGGAACGCAATCCTGTGAAATATTTAGTATAGCAATTCAATATTACAATTAGGTCTAGATATTCTAGAAAAATTATAACAACAATTATGGCAAAAAGAGATCATGAACTGACCGTTGAGGAACGACTCAAAGCCCTGTACCACCTGCAGAAGATTCTGTCGGAGGTCGACCGTATCAAAATCTTGCGTGGCGAGTTGCCGCTCGAGGTCGACGACCTGGATGCAGCCATCGAGGGACTGCAGACGCGCATCAACAACTACAATGATGAGATTGCCGGGCTGCAGCAGGGCATCGCCGACCAGCAGGCCGCACGCGACCAGGCCGAGGCACGCATCGAGAAGTACACCCGTGACCAGGACAATGTGCGCAACAACCGTGAGTATGACCACTTGACCAAGGAGATTGAGTATGAGACACTCAACATTGAACTGGCCGAGAAGAAGATGAACGAATGCGCTCGCAAGATTGAGACCATCAAGGGTGAGATTGCCAAGGCTCAAGAGGTGCTGGAGGACAACCAGCATGTGCTGGCCGAGAAGAAGAGCGAACTCAACGAGATTGTCAACGAGACCAAGCAGGATGAGGAGAAGTTGCGCGAGCAGGCCAAGCGTCTGGAAAACAAGATCGACACCCGTCTGCTCACAGCATTCAAGCGCATCCGCAAGAATGCACGCAACGGTCTGGGAGTCGTCTATGTGCAGCGCAATGCCTGTGGCGGCTGTTTCAACCGCATTCCACCCCAACGCCAGATGGAGATCAAGATGCACAAGAAAATCATAGTCTGTGAGTACTGTGGTCGCATCCTGGTCGATCCGGCACTGGCCGGAGTGAGCGAGGCCGACGCCAAGAACGCATAGGTCTGCGTTCAAGATTCTAGCCCAAGTGAGTTTGAGGGCTTGTGCCCAAGTCAGACAATATCTGAAGGCTCTGCACTTCTCCAAGCAACCAAAGTAGGGGAGGGGCAGAGCCTTTTGTGATTAATAGTTTATAGATAATAGTTCACAGTTCGCACTCTTGATTGTTCACAGTAGCATCAACGCGAACAATTTTCAATTCTCAATTCACAATTCACAATTAAAATAATAAGATGAAAACATCATTTGTGTTCCTAGCCGATGGATTCGAAGAGATCGAAGCCCTGGCAACAGTCGATGTGATGCGCCGTGCTGGCATGCCGGTCGTCACGGTGTCAATCAATGCTACCCTGCAGGTTACGGGTGCGCACGGTGTGCCTGTGTTTGCCGATGCCCTCATTGGTGATTGCGACCTGAGCGATGCCGAGTGGCTTGTGTGCCCGGGCGGTATGCCTGGTGCCAGTAACCTTGCTGCCTGCCAACCACTCACCGATGCACTGGTCGAGCATAATCGTCGAGGAGGCTATGTGGCAGCCATCTGTGCTTCACCGGCCATTGTGTTGGCTCCGCTAGGCATCATCCGTGGCCGTGATGCAGTGTGCTATCCCGGCATGGCTGTTGATGGTTGTGGTGTGAACTGGTGCGAGCCGTCGATGGTCGTTGTTGATGCTAATGTGGTGACCGGGCGAGGACCTGCTGCAGCATGCGAGTTTGCCTTGACTATTGTGCGACAATCGTTGGGCGCGCAAGCTTCAGCCGATGTCGCTCAAGGCATGCTAATTGCTTGACAGTGAGTAATAAAAATATGACAACGCGTCTCACGACGAGTTGTCATACACATTGAATCAACTTCAGTTAGAGTGTTATGGTGCAAAGATAATACATTTTTGTGTCATACACCAAATATTTGATGTTAATTTTACATCATTTAACAATAAATGCGACATGGTGATTAAAACCATGCCGCATTTTATTGTTGTGTTGTAATTTCCGATTATTCCTTAAAGAAATAGGTGGCAGTCAGTGCCCAATAACGATTCTTGGCGATGTTGTCGTCGAGCAGACGAGTGCGCAATGTCTCGCCCACGCTAAAGTTGTAGCTGCCCTGAATCTGCAAGTGGCGGAATAGTTCCACACCCAAGCCAAAGTGTAGCACCACACTCACAGTCTTGTATTGATTTACATCTGGGAGGTTTTTACCCACCAGGAACGAGAATGTTGGTCCCACGGCTACAAACGGCATGAGTGTATTCTCAAAACCGTTCATCTTGTGCCAGCGGAACTTGAGGTTGATGGGAACATCGATGGTGTGCATGCTCACTGTCTCGGTTCCGAGCCCCAGTGATGACCATATCTTGTAATCGCCATAGTGCAACTTGCTGCCTCGCATCGAGTAGAGCAACGATGCATCCAGGCCGAAGCCGATGCCTTGAATGTTCATCTCACCAGTCAAGCCCACCGTTGGGCCAAATGCACGGTCAACAGGCATGATATCGCTCTGTTTAAAGTGGATCTCGTTATAGTTTGCGCCAGCAGTGATACCCCAGCGCGTGTCGGTCTGCGCCTGGCCAGTCAGAGCAACAAAACCGAGCAATGCAACTGCGAGTAAGCGTGAAATTTTCTTCATCATTGTGTTCAAGATTTGAAATATGGTGCAAAACTACCACAATTTCTTCGTTCGTGCAACTATTTCACGTTTGTTAATTGTCCCGGTCAGAAAAGGTAGGCTGCACTGATGGTCCAGAAGCGGTCAGTGCCATCGACTGCCTCTTCGGCTTTGCCATCGGCAGTGAGGGTGATGACATCCTTGATCGACTTGTTCAAGCCCAGGCCATAAGCGGCCGAAATCTGGAAGTGCCGGCAAATCTCGAACCCAGCGCCGAAGTTCCAAGCCGTAGACAACGATGAGAACCGGCTACCCAGACCGTCACCCTTGCGTTTGCTCACCAGGATGGCAAAGTCGGGGCCAGTGAACAGGAACGGACGGAACTTGTCGGCAATCGAGGGGATGACCATCTTCCACTTGAGGTTAATCGGGATGTCGATGTAGTCACGCTTGAACCAGTGGTCGTCCTTGGTCAGGTCGTTGGTGCGGCGGGCATATTGCAACGCTCCGTCAAAGCACAACCCCACCACAGGAGTCTCCCACTCAACGAGCAGGCCACCTGTGAATCCTGTGCAGTTGTCCTTGCATGCTAGTTCTTGTACGGTGTGATTGCTCAGGTTCAGGCTGTTCAACCCAATGCCTGCCTTGAGACCGAAGCGCACTTGTGCTGTAGTGGCCAAGCAGCACACAGCTGCAGCCAACAGAATAAAAATTCGTTTCATGTTCAGTAATGCTTAATTGTCTATGAGATTAAAACGAGATGTTTGGCTCGTTTATTGTGCGTTTTCAGAATAGATAGGCGGCTGTCAACGTCCAACAGCGGTCGCGGCCGGTGATGCTCTCGTTGTTGCGGTCAATGCCCACTTGCTTGAAGGCCTTGGTCAACCCAAGACTGTAACTGGCCGAGATCTGCACATGATTCAGCAACTCTACACCGAATCCCGCGTCCCACGACAGGTTGCTGGCACGGTTGTCCCATGTGATGTTGTCCGACTCATGACACAGCAACCCAAAGTTGGGACCTGTGAAGGCAAAGGGAGCCACCAACTTGTTGAGACCTATAATAGACAGGGTGTAGCGCAGATGCACTGGTATCTCGATGTAGTCACGGTGATAGGTGCGTGAGTCGCCTTGCAGCACATCGTTGCGGTGGGTGAACATCAGCGAGCCGTCTATGCCTAGCCCCACAATGGGCAATCTAAGCTCCAGTTGCAAGCCTGCAGTCCAACCTATGCGCCGCTCGCTGCTCAACATCTTGCTGTCGAAGTGCAGGCTGCTGGTCGATATGCCACCCTTCGCCCCCAGACGCAATTGTGCCATGCAGGGCAGTGACAGTAACAGGACACCTAATAATATGAGAATAATACGTTTCATCGGGTGCAAAACTAGTGATATTTTTCTTTTTCTGCAAATTATTTGTGCCTATATGTTTGTATTTTCTTATTTTTGCACAAAAATAAAAAATGATGACACGACGATATCTGGCAATTCTAGTAGCGGCTGCATTGGGTGTTGTGGCCTTGTGGTGCACACGACCCAAGCCTCAACATTGGCACGAAAACTCGGGTGTGGTGTGGACCACCGACTATCACATCTGCTACTTGGGGGCAACTGATTTGGGCGACTCCATTCAGGCTGTGTTGCAGGCTGTGGACCGCAGTGCATCGGTCTATAACCAAAAGTCGCTGGTGTCGCAGTTCAATGCCGGAAAGACGGTACGAGCCGATGCTATCCTCGACACGCTATTCCGCAGCTCGGTTGTTGTGCATGGGCAGTCGGGCGGGGCATTCGACCCCACGGTGATGCCACTGGTCAACGCTTGGGGCTTCGGCTACAAGAGCGGATCGCTGCCCACCGATGCGCAGATTGACAGTATACTCGCATTTGTGGGCCTGAACAAGGTCGGTCTGGCCGATGACCGCTTGGTCAAGGGCGACCCGCGTGTGCAGCTCGACTTCAGCTCCATTGCCAAAGGGCTGGCATGCGATGAGGTGGGGCGCATGTTGCGGCGCAATGGGGTGTCGCAATTCATGGTTGAGATTGGTGGTGAGGTTGCCTGTGCGGGTGTCAATCGACAAGGGCTGCCCTGGCATGTGTCGGTCGACTTGCCCAGCGATCAGCCCGATACCGTCAGTCATGAGGCAGCACTGGTGTTGGCTCTGGATCAGGGAGGCATTGCGACGAGCGGCAATTATCGCAAGTATCGTGAATCGGGTGGCAAGCGCATCTCGCACATTGTCGACCCTGCGACAGGGCGCAGCACCGCGAGCAACCTGCTCAGTGTCACTGTCGTGGCGTCAAGTTGCATGCTTGCCGATGCTTGGGCCACAGCATGCATGGTGCTGGGCACAGAGCGCACGGTGCGCATGATGGAGAGTCGCTCTGACCTGGGTGTGATGACCATCAGTGCCAGTGACGAGGGATCGCTGGTGGTGTGGAGCAACGCGCGTTTTGCCGACCTCGTAGTCCAGTAGCCATTGTCACTTGTCACTATAATGCCCCTCGGCCGAGATGATAAGAACCGTAATAATCTCATCGTGGATATCATAGATGAGACGGTCTTTTTTGGAAATCCTTCGTGAGTAAGTGCGGTCATCACCTTTTTTTAGGGGCTCGGGATGGCCAATTCCTGTCCTTGGATGTTCTGTGATGTCTTTGATGAGTGCCATCACTTTGTGAAAGGCCTTGATGTTCGATTTCTGAAAGCGTGCAATTGTGTCATGCGCTTCCTTTGACATGTCAATGCGATAAGACATAACTATTGCAGTGATTCAAAGTGCTTTACAAGATCCTCAAATGTGTCGAATTTATAGGTCTCTCCGTTCTTGAACTCTTGGCGGGCTTGCTCAATCTGTCGCATGGTCTCATCGTCCAGACGGCGCTCGGTAGGAACGCGTGTGAGTTGGAACAGTTCTTTACCGCGGCACACGAGTATTGAGATGCCCTGGGCTGCCAGGTCAAGAAACTTCTTTTGGTTCTGTCGCAATTCGGTTGTGGTGACTTCGATGGTTCCTTCCATTGTTCTATATTATTAAGATGTTGTACAAATTTTGTACAAAGTTAGTACATAATTTGTACATGACCAAATTTTGGGCAAAAAAGTTGCCCGGCAACACCATTGGGTTGCCGGGCATCCTGTTATCAGTCACGCAGTGATTGACGGTCTTAGTCGTCAGACTCATCAGCGGTTTTCTGTTTGCGGCGGCGTTCTTTCTTGCTCGTCGCGCTGCTGGTGTCCTTCTCTTCCTTGAGGTCAATCTCGTTGCGGTCTTTGTCGATGACCTTGTATTCCAGATAGGTCAGTGACTGGTCGGGCATGATGCGGAACTTGCGTCCAAACTCTCTGCGCCATTTCCAGTAGATGCTGATCAGGCCTTTTTTGAGGTATGCATCGACAAATGGATGGACATACATAATAAAGTTGCTCACCTTGAGTGAGTTGACAAGATAGTCAATCTTGTCTTTCAACGTGTCGGTAAAAAGCAGCGAAGGCTGTATTTCGCCCGTGCCTCCACATGAGGGGCAAGTTTCGGCAGTGACGATGTCAAGAGCCGGGCGTACGCGTTGGCGAGTGATTTGCATCAGACCAAACTTGCTCAATGGCAAGATGTTGTGTCGTGCGCGGTCATTGGCCATCACCTCCTTCATGTGGGTGTACAACTCCTGGCGGTGCTCGGCCTTGGCCATGTCGATAAAGTCAATCACGATGATGCCGCCCATGTCGCGCAGGCGCAGTTGGCGCGCAATCTCGTCGGCCGCTAGCAGATTCACGCCCAAGGCGTTGCTTTCTTGGTCGGACGAGGCCTTCGAACGGTTGCCCGAGTTCACATCGATCACATGCAGGGCTTCGGTGCTTTCTACGATTATGTATGCTCCCGACTTGAATGACACGGTCTTGCCGAACGACGACTTGATCTGTCGTGTAATGTTGAACTTGTCAAAAATCGGCTCGTCGTCGCTGTACAGCTTGACGATGTCACTGCGATCGGGTGCTATCAGGTTCACATAGTTGCGTATCTGCTCAAATATCTCGGCATCATTGACATGGATGCTCTCAAAGTCGGGGTTGAAGATGTCGCGAATCTCGCCAACGGCACGGCTTTCCTCCTCATACAGGAGCGTGGTCACTGGGCTGTAACGCGCCTTGGCGACGGCGTCTTCCCAGCACTTGAGCAGGACCTTGAGTTCACTGTGCAACTCGGCTGCGCGCTTGTTTTCGGCCGAGGTGCGGATGATTACTCCGAAGTTTTTCGGCTTGATGCTCTCGATGAGCCGGCGCAGGCGAGTTTTCTCGGCACGGTCCTTGATTTTTTGTGACACCGAAATCTTGTCGTTAAATGGGGTCAGCACCAGAAAGCGACCCGTAAATGTGATTTCGGTCGTGAGCCGTGGCCCCTTGGTCGAAATCGGTTCCTTGGCAATCTGCACAATCAACTCCTGACCCTGGGTGAGCACATCGCTGATTGAGCCGTGCTTGTCCAGTTCGTCGCCGAGTTGCATGCGCGAGAGGTTCAGTTGCTTCTTGCCACCGTCTTCAAGAACCGAGTTGATGAATTGAGCATAGGTGTTGAACTGTGAACCCAAATCAAGGTAATGAAGAAAGGCGTCTTTGCCATAACCCACATTGACGAATGCGGCATTCAGTCCAGGCATGACTTTCTTCACCTTGGCAAGGTAGAGGTTGCCCACGGCATAGGATGCATCTCGCGATTCCCGTTGCAGCGACATCAGGCGACCGTCCTCGGTGAGGGCTGTGCTGATGCTGGTGGGCGTTACGTCAACTACTAGTTCACTTCTCATCGCAGAAGGGGGGTATATACTATAATCGTGTAAAGGTAGGTTGGGGTCTAGGCCCCAAGGTCAGAATATACAAAGAACAAACTCACGCGCACATTTTGCTTGGCAAAGACTGGAGGTGGGTTTGTTCTGTGTATGACTACATCGCCATCAGGCGGGCTGAAGTACAAGATGGGCTGTGGCAGGCTACAAGCCTGCACCTGCCACTCTTGCTTACTTCTTGCTCTTATGACGATTCTTTCTCAGTCTTTTCTTGCGCTTGTGCGTCGACATTTTGTGTCTTTTGTGCTTCTTTCCGTTGGGCATCGCTGCAAAAGTTTTGAGTGAATAATTTGTGTTGTTATGTTTGTGCCACGGCATCAGGCCGCAGCGTGGAGATAGTTGCTTACTTTACCTGATCCATGAACACCTTGGCGGGCTTGAAGGCCGGGATGTTGTGCTCGGGAATAATCAGAGTCGTATTCTTCGAGATGTTGCGAGCGGTCTTCTGTGAGCGAGTCTTGACAATGAAACTGCCGAAGCCACGCAGATAAACGTTCTCGTTGTTGGCCAGTGAATCCTTGACAGTCTCCATGAATTTCTCGACGGTAGCCAGCACCGTGTTCTTGTCGATGCCAGTCGATTTAGCGATTTCGCTAACGATTTCTGCTTTAGTCATTGTTGTTCTATATTTTGTTAATGTTTAAAATTCATTACTTAGGGATTTCTGGAGCTTTGTGAGTATTCAATGGGTTGAAATCCAATGAGTTGACACCACAAAAAAGGACTCTATTGGGAGACCTTTCCAAAAATGCAGTGCAAATATCGGACTTTTTTTTGAATTATGCGCTATGTTTCAGCACTTTTTTATCTTTTTTTGCGTTTTTCCTGCTTCGCGGGGGCACGATTGACCATCAGTGGACGGAATACAAAAGAGTGTCATGCCAGTGTCTACACTCTTCTTGCTGCCAGCACATGGTGTGCAATAGATAGAGACGATGAATAAAAATAATTCTTAATTCTTAATTCTTAATTCTTATTTTATTCGTACCTTTGCAGCCGATTTTTGGTTTGCCAATTCTGTGATTGGTGATTAAATGGGAATCAGGTGAGAGTCCTGGACAGACCCGCTGCTGTGTTTCCCGCTGAAAGTCAACGCACAACATCTGTGTCACTGGTGCCTCTGGGCACTGGGAAGGCCGTGCGCTGATGGGAAGAGTCAGAATACCTGCCAAGAGTCATGTGAGTTTAAGGCTTTCGTGGACTAGAGCCAAAGACTTCGGGTGCACTTCTGCTTTACAGCCGATGGCATGCACTGTGGCCCGCGCTCTGTTTCACGATTTTTTCATGAACCAGGGTGGAGTCTGCACGAGGTTGCAGCAACACCCCCAAAAATTAGTGAGATGAAAGAAATGGAGAAAGGCTACGTCCGCATCTACACAGGCGACGGGCAGGGTAAGACAACGGCAGCATTCGGCTTGGTTATCAGGGCGCTGTGCGCTGGCAAGACGGCCTATGTGGGGCAGTTTGTCAAGAATGAGGCTTACAACGAGACCCACATCACTCGCTTCTGCAAGCGTGTGTCGGTTGAGCAGTTGGGCAATGGCTGTTTTATCGACCGTAAACCCGACAAGATGGATGTCGAGGCTGCGCATGCCGCATTGCAACATGTGGCGCAGATCATGGCCAATGGGGTCTATGACCTGGTGGTGCTGGACGAGTTGTGCATCGCGTTGCATTATGGTCTGCTGGAAGTTTCAGAGGTGATTGAGGCCATCAGTGCCCGTGCAGTGCAAGTCGAAGTGGTAATAACGGGGCGTTATGCACCGCAGCAACTCATCGACTTTGCCGACTTGGTCACCGAGATGCGAGAGGTGAAACATTACTATAACGCGGGTGTGCTCTCGCGTGATGGATACGATCATTAATAATAGGTATGAATTGGTTAATTGAACTGGTATCAGGCACAGGTGTGGCACACGCCATCTTTATTTACTCGCTGGTCATTGCACTGGGAGTCATTCTAGGCAAACAGAAAATCTTTGGAGTTTCGCTTGGAGCAACATTCGTCCTGTTCATGGGCATCCTGGCAGGGCATCTCGGACTCAGCGTTGACCCCAACATCATCAAGTTTATTCAAGAGTTTGGCCTCATTTTGTTCATCTTCTCTATCGGCTTGCAGGTAGGACCCAGTTTCTTCTCTTCGTTCAAGGAGGGAGGTCTGGTGCTCAACGGTCTGGCTATACTCATTATTGTGCTCAACATTGCTGTGGCAATGGCTATATATTATGGTGTAGGCACAGTGCGCATTACCGACCTGGTGGGCATTCTCTCGGGTGCTGTGACCAACACGCCGGGGCTGGGTGCCGCACAACAGACGCTCATCGAGACTCATGGAACTGAGGCCTCGGTGCTCAACGAGGCCATGTCGATGGGTTATGCAGCCGCTTATCCACTGGGTGTGGTGGGTATCATCCTGTCGATGATTGTGGTTAAGGTAATCTTCAAGATCAACACCGAGAGTGAGTCAAAGCACATCGAGGACGAGGCTGCCCAGTCGCAACTGGCACCGCACATTCTCACCTACCGTGTCACTAACAAGTTGATCTTCGGTCGCGACTTGCGCCGCTTGCATGCAATCATTGACCATAACTTTGTCATTTCGCGCATGAAGCGCGCCAGTGACGGTGAGGTTGTCATTCCCAAGAGCGACACCATCATCAATGAGGATGACTTGTTGCTCATTGTCATGAGCGCACAGGACGAGGAGGTATTCGACTCGATTATTGGCCCCCGTTTCGAGATGGACTGGGATCACGAGCCGGCGCAACTGGTGTCGCGACGCATTCTGGTGACCAACAGCGAGATGTCGGGTCGCAAACTCGGGTCGCTGCGTCTGCGCATGGGTTTCAAACTCAACGCCACGCGCGTCAATCGTGCCGGTGTCGACCTGCTGGCTAGCCCTAACCTGAGCCTGCAAGTGGGCGACCGTCTGACCGTGGTGGGCAACATTGAGGACATCAACCGACTGGCCGAAAAACTGGGCAACTCGATGAAGCGACTCAATCAGCCCAACATGTTCACCATGTTCATTGGCATCGTCATGGGTATCCTGGTCGGTTCCATCCCCTTGATGTTGCCCGGCATGACTGTGCCCATGAAACTCGGTCTGGCAGGTGGACCGCTCATCGTCGCCATCCTGCTGGGTCGCTATGGCTACAAGATGAAGCTTGTCACCTACACCAGTTCGAGTGCCAACCTGCTCTTGCGCGAACTGGGCATCTGCCTCTTCCTGGCATCGGTGGGCATTGCCGCGGGTGGCAACTTTGCCGAGACGGTGTTCAATGCTCAGGGTGCCCTGTGGGTGCTCTATGGCTTCCTCATCACCTTCATTCCGCTGCTCATTGTGGTCATTCTGGCTCGTGGCAAGTATCACCTCAACTACTGCACGCTCATGGGGCTTGTGGCTGGCTCGACGACCGACCCACCGGCGCTCGCCTACGCCAACAAGACTGCCGGGAACGATGCTCCAGCCGTGGCCTACAGTACGGTATACCCGTTGACGATGTTTCTGCGTGTGATTACCGCCCAACTCATCGTCATGATTTTGGCATAAGCTGCCAAAGTGACACTATATGCTGCCATTTTGTCTTGAATAAAGACAAAATGGCAGCATTGCTTTGCGCTTTGGCGGTTGGCACAACCTTTGCCATTCTTGGGGTGAGCGCGACAATGAAGCAGGCGCTCAGACAACAACGACAATGTTTAACAATTTAATGAAATAGGAGGATAGAATTATGTATCTTACACGCAAAAATCAGAACTGGTTACCCGAGGTCTTCAACACATTGTTTGACACCGACCTCTTCCCCAAGATGAACATGACGACCACCACTTCGCCCGCCATCAATGTCATCGAGAAGGACAATGAGTATGATGTGGAACTTGCCGCTCCAGGCATGACACGCGATGACTTCAAGGTCACACTCGACGAGGAACAGAACCTGGTGGTCGACCTGGAGAAGAAGGTCGAGACTGGCGCTGACGATGATGCCACGAAGACCGAGACCGGACGCTACTTGCGCCGCGAGTTCAGTTACACCAAGTTCCATCAGACGCTGCTCTTGCCCGACGATGTCGACCGCGAGAAGATCAGCGCTACTTGCGAGCATGGCGTGCTCAAGGTGATCCTGCCCAAGTTCGCTCAGCAGGAGATGAAAAAGGAAGCAAAGGTCATCGAAATCAAGTGATTTCCCCATAAATGGTGAGTAAAAAGTGCCCAAATCGCCAATTTTGGCGATTGTGGGCACTTTTTTGTGGCAGTAATTTTGCAGTGTGAAAATAGACAAGAAATCTGCGACCCTAAGTATCGCAACCTTAAGATTGAAATTAGTTATTAGTTGAAATAAAGATTTTACGTAGCCACTTCTAATCAAGAATAGTAAGTTAAACGGACGAATTTGCCGCACGATGTGATATCGCGCGGCTTTTTCTATTATGTTCGATCATTCGAGTATTCGATTATTCGATTATTCGATTGTTTGTGGGGAAAAAACTCAGCCAGGCCGATGAAGACCTGGCTGAGACTAAGCGTTATAGACTGTGCTTACTTGGTCAGCTCGAAGCCCACGCGAGCACCGTTCTGGCTCTGGGCCAACTGCTTGACGGCAGCCACAGCGGTGGCGTTGTTCACCTTGCCCACCTTCTGCAGCAGGGTGGTCATCTGGTTGGCGTCAAACATCAGTGCGATGCCTTTGTTGGTCTTCATGACGTTGCCCTTAAGGGTCTGGGCAGCGGTCTTCAGCGCGATCTCGCCATTGGCCTGGTTGAAGGTGTAGGTGCCGTTGAAGGGGATACCGTTGACCTGTGCATTGAACGTGTTGTCAGTGCCAAAGTTGAACGACGTGTTCCGCTTGGTGATACCGGCTGCCTGGAAGTTGGGAGCCAGCGACTGGATCAGGTTGTTGGCTGCGGTCACACCACCAGCCTTGTTGAGCGTGTTCTGGTTGGTGAATGCGGCACTGGCACCATTGTAGGCCCAGTTACCTGCCAGGCTCGATGCATCGAAGCCATAGCCACCCAGGAGCACGTTGCCCAGAATACTGCCCAGCACATTGCCCAGCACACCGCCGCCAGTGCCATAGCCCGTATTGGTGCCATAGCCGTAACCGGTGTTGCCCATACCCATGCCGCAACTGGTGGCTAACAATGCCACTGCGGCGAGAATTGCGATAAAACCTTTTTTCATAATTGTAAATATTTAATGGTTTGTAAAAACTTTCTTTGGGGCAAAAGTACAAAAAAACTTCATATATGTTCCTTTTTTTGCCTAAAAAATTGTCGTTGGCACGCATTTTGCTCAAAAATGGTAGTGAAATTCTTAATTTTTTTCAATCAATGGCAAACAAGAAAATCATTGACTTTGAGGCCTATCGGCAGTACTTCAACGACAGCGACCTCTGGCTGAAGGTGGCACGTGTCGCACGCAAGGCTGGCATCAAAGTGGTCTATGCAGCCCTGGTGCTCTACTACCTGGCCCGTGACGGGGAGATGCCCCTCAAGGACAAACTCATGATTTATGGTTCGCTGGGCTACTTCATCCTGCCCATTGACATGATTCCCGACTCGCTCATTGCATTGGGCTTCACCGACGACTTTGCCGCGCTGGCCTATGCGCTCTACAAGGCCAGCAAGTATGTCACGCCCGACATCGAGGCTCGGGCCGAGGCCAAGTTGCGCGAGTGGTTCGGTGACTTCGACCGCACCCAGATTGCTGGGCTCCTGCCCGCTTCAACCGAATCTACCGCAGATAAATAACTGCCCAACAGATTACACTGATTTGGGAACTATATGAGGGGGTGTGTCAAAAAAATCACAAAATGTGTCATCTCAGGTAGGGACGCGGCGTGCCGCGTGAACGGCCAAGTCGGCTGTAGGGACGGCGCTCCCGCGCCGTCCGCCTCGACAAAAGGTGTTTTTTGCAGCCCCGCTGGCGGACGGCACAGGGGTGCCGTCCCTACACAGCCTGGCAGATCACGCGGCGTGCCGCGTCCGTACAATGTGAAATTGTCTGGCACTTCATTTTGCCCCCCTTGTTCTTTTAATCAGTGTGATCTGTGGACAGTTCTGTAGAGATTCATAGTCATGCAATCGATTGCGTGACGAAAGATTGAAAAAGTTATTCTCTGTACACCTATTTAATAATTGATTGTTGCTAACTTTGTAAAACTAATTAAAAGATAACTTCTAGTTTAATTCCTAAAACAAGAAATGATATGAAAAAAATTACGCTATTTTTTAGCCTGTTAGCCATGGTGATAACCGGGCTTCAGGCACAAGCTGCTGACGTCTATACCGTATGTGGCAGTTCGGCTGCACTTTTTGGTGAGGCGTGGAATCCAGCTTACACTGCCAACGACATGACGCTGCAAGATGGCAGTTATGTGCTAGTCAAGGAGAATGTCGCCTTGAATTCTGGCACCATTGAGTACAAAGTGGTGAAAAACCATAATTGGGGAGAAGGCGAAGTTCCCTCCTCTGGCAATAAGAGTTTCTATATCGCTGAAAGTGGAACGTACAACGTGACGTTTAAGCTTAGCGGTTCGGAGTTGGCGGCCGATGTGCAGCTCGTTAGCGAAAACCCAGTGCAGTTCGATGCCACGGCACGCAAGTTTGCTGTGACTGGAGCAGCCTTGGGTGGATGGAACATGCCGCCGACAGATGCTCAAACCTTTACCAACAATGGTGACGGCACCTATACGTTGAAGTTTGAGGGTGCAACCGCTGGAGAATTCAAGCTGAGCGGCGTGGGAATTAATGATGTTTTCGATGAAAACTGGTCGGTGTTCAACGGCGGTGCAATGGGAAATGCCAACCTTGTCGAGGGTGACAATGACTTGTCCAATGAATTCGGCTCGGGCAACATGACATTCCCTGTTAGTGGCAATGTGACACTGACCATCAGTGAGGTCACCGAGTCGTCGTGCAAGTTGAAAATCGCGATCAATGAGGTTATCGTGCCCGACAAGGCTTGGTACATCGCTGGCAACTTCACCACACCTCAGTGGGGTGATGGCAAACTGGCTATGACCGACAATGGTGACGGGACATTCTCCATCACTGTCAATGGTATGCAAACGGGCAACGAGTTCAAGTTTGTCAATGAGTATGATAGCTGGTTCGGTGGTGAAACGACCGACATCAGTGCCAACAATTGCACCGACATCGCTCTGTCGACCTCGGGTGATAATTTCAAGATTGCCAGCGGTGGTGGCGACCTCACCTTCACTATCGATGCCGAGAACAAACTCACAGTCACGGGTTGGGAAGAGCCCGTTGTGGACTACTTGCTGCACTATGGCACGACCGAGGAAGGCGCTGTCTGGCAGGATGCCATCTTTGTCGCCGGCGAGGGTGACAATGAGGGCAAACTGGTGGCTACCGCTACGTTTGCCGAGAATACCGAGTTCGGTATCAAGCATGGCGACACCTGGTATGCCGGACTTGTCGAGCAGGGTGACAATTACATTATCAAGTATGATTGGTGTACTAATATTCCATTGAACAGTGAGGGTAATATCAAGAACTTCCTCATTGCCGAGGCTGGCACCTACACCTTCGTGCTGACCGTCGGTGAGGAGGGCATCACGATGGATGTCCAGGGACTGGTTGAGCCGCAGACCGAGTATGTCCTGAACTACGGACATGATGGTGAAAATGATTGGCAGAATGCTACATTTGTGGTCGGCGAGGGTACTTATGAGGGTAAGCTGGTGGCCAAGGATGTGGAGTTCACTGCCGTCAAAACCCAGTTCGGAGTCAAGTATGGCGACATCTGGTATGCCGGACTCCCCAACGCGGGCGAGGGCTTATATTGGATACATGACACTTGGTGCACCAACATCCCACTCAGCACCGGTGATGGCGTGAAGAACTTCATCATCAACGAGGCTGGCACCTATACCTTTGTGCTGACCGTGGGTGAGAATGTCATCACGATGGATGTTGAGGGCTTCCCTGTAGCACCTGTATTGGGTGACCTGAATGACGATGGCAAGGCTGATGTGACTGATGTCAACATCATTGTCAACATGATTCTGGGCAAGCAAGCAAAGACTGCTGACGCCGACCTTGACGCCGACAACGAAGTTGATGTAACCGATGTCAACCTCCTGGTCAACATCATCCTGGGTAAGAGCGGCGATACAACAGGCGAAGGAGAATAGGCACGCGCAACGGTGCTTCACCTGTATTTCTAGCGAAAGAGGAGCCTCGACAGGCTCCTCTTTTCGATTGTTAATAACTTTTGTGCGACTAATGCTTGACCGACCGACCTAGATTTGCTAACTTTGTGGTCTCAATTCTTGATAACGGACTATGAATCGCATTGGCAAACTATATTTCCGCTATGGCACCATGGGCTCGGCCAAGACCGCTATGTTGCTCACACAGGCCTATAACTTCGAGGAGCGTGGCATGCGCTACCTGTGCATGAAGCCCATCATCGACGACCGCGAGAAGGACAATGTCATCCGCTCGCGCATCGGCATTGAACGACGGTGCGAGTGGATTTATCCCGACACCGACATCTATGCTGCCATCAAGCGGCTGCGCGACGAGAAGGGGGTCATTTTCGACTGGATTCTTGTCGACGAGTCGCAGTTCCTGCGCGAGCAGCAGGTTGACCAGTTGGCACGGGTGGTCGATGAGTTCGGCACCAATGTCGTGTGCTACGGCTTGCGCACCGACTTCCAGAGCCGCATGTTTGAGGGCAGTCGCAGGCTGTTTGAACTGGCCGACACCATCGATGAAGTCAAGTCGACATGCTCATGTGGCCGCAAGACCATCATCAATGCCCGCATCGACAGTCAGGGCAACATCGTCACCGATGGCAAGCAGGTCGAGATTGGCGGCGATGACAAGTATGTGGCATTGTGCCGCAGTTGTTGGCGCAACCGCCGCATCGAGAGTGCCAACCGCAATGCCATCAACTTTGATGCCGGCCTCACACTGTTCTGAGGCGCAGAAACCCATTGGCGGAATGGGTTTGTAGGGCACCTGTAAAAGTCACGATGCTTTTGATCAGGAATTATAAGAATTAAAAGTTTTTTATGTTGCATTGAACTGTATTGGCATTTCACTCCCGGATAGCTAACTTTTAGTCCTTAAATTCTTTAATTCTTGATAAATAAAGGGAACAATATACCCGTTGTCCCTGCTAGCAATTATTGTAGGGTCGTCGCGTGCGGCGACCGCTAACAAATAGGGTAATAACTTGGTATAGAGGTAATAATCACAGTCGACCCGTAAAGTCGTCGCGTGCGACGACCCTACATTGTGGCAGAGTGATAACAACTATATAGCTCCCTAAAGTTATTTCCTGAACACCAGGTTCAGCACCCAGTTGACCAGTGCCATCACGATGCTGAAGGCCAGTGCCCACCAGAAGCTCTCGACCTTGAAGTGGTCGCTCATCAGCCAGGCGCACAGCAGCACCATCAAGGCATTGATGACAAATGTGAACAGCCCCAGCGTGAGGATGTTGATGGGCAGTGACAAGAACTTCACGATTGGGCGAATCAGGGCATTAATCAAGCCCAATACCAGTGCTACCAGCAGGGTAGCCCACCACGGCTCGACGGTCACTCCGTCGAGGGTCCAGGCGGTGATGCCTACCGCCAGTGCCGAAATAATAAATCTTGCTATCATATCATTAAATGTTAGAACTTTCAGTTTCTCTTATCTCGTTTCTCAGATTTTTATAAAGACAAAATTACGGTTTTTTGCGCAATTGAAGGTAAAAATCAGCCAAAAATCACGCGTATCTCAGCGCATTTTTGTAATTTCGCACCTTGAAAGTATATTAAGCAAAAAATAATGAATAAAGTTTCGAGTCAAAAGTTGCTCATCTACTCCAAAGACTACATCATGATTGTCTTTGGCCTCTTCCTCTATGCCCTGGGATTCACTACATTCATTCTGCCCGAGAAGGTCGTCACCGGTGGTGTGGTCGGCTTGGCATCATTATGCCGTTTCGCCTTTGGGTGGAATGTGGGTATCACCAACTATGGTATCAACATCCTGCTGCTCATCATCGCGTTCAGGACCGTGGGCAAGCAGTTTGTCATACGCACCATCTTCGGTGCGACTGTCGCCTCTATCCTCATCATGCTCATGGATCCCTGGAGTTATCAGCCCCTGGTGCAGCAGCAACCGTTCATGAACATCATCATCGGTGCCGCGTTGTGTGGCATGGGGCTGGGCATTACTTTCTCGCACAATGGCAGCAGTGGCGGCACCGACATCATCGCCGCCATGGTTACCAAGCACACCAATGTGTCGTTTGGTCGCATGATGCTCTACTGCGACATGTGCATCATCTCGTCGAGTTACCTCATCTTTCACAGCCCTGACAAGATTGTCTATGGTCTGGTGTTCATGCTTGTCGACTCGGTGGTGGCCGACATGGTCATCAACAATAGCCGACAGGCGGTGCAGTTCATGATCTTCAGCGACAAGTGGCAGCAGATTGCCGATGCCATCACCAATGATGCACATCGCGGCTGTACGGTGCTGGATGGACTGGGCTGGTACACCAAGCATCCGGTGAAGGTGGTGATGGTCATGTGCCGCAAGTTTGAGAGTGTCAACATCGCCCGCATCATCAAGGTGGTTGACCCCAAGGCATTTATCACCAAGACCAACGTCAATGGTGTCTATGGCTACGGATTCGACGAGATGAAGGTGCGACTGAACAAGACTAATAAGAGACAGGACCAAGAAACGACCGAAGCACAACAACCTGCCGATGAAACTTAGCCCACGGCATATCTCCCTGGCACTGGCTGCAGTTGTGTCACTGGCACTGGCGGCACAGAGGTCACGTCAGCCCATGGCTGTCGGGATGGCCTACGGCTATGCTACCGAGTATCACCAGCATGGCATCGGGGCCAAGTTGCAACTGGGCATCGACAGCCACTGGCGCATTGAGCCTGAGATGATCTACTTTGCGCAGAATCGTGAGGTAACGACCCTGCAACTCAATGCCAATGTGCACTATGTGCAACATGTGGGTGGACCGTTGTCCTTGTACCCCTTTGTTGGAGTTACCTACAGCCACTGGGGCTACAACGGCCCTGACCACAGTCGCTGGGGTGCCAACCTGGGTGCGGGGCTGGAGGTGAATCTGGGGCGTCGCTGGGTGGCGTTTGGCGAGTTCCGTTTCATGCTTGTCAAGCAAGAGACGCAGGCTGTGACCACACTAGGGCTAAAACACTTATTTTAATTAAAATATTGCAATGATGAAAAAACTACTTCTGATTGTCATCGTGGCCATCGTGTCGATGGTGGCACGCGCCGAGTCGGGCGACATCTGTGCCGGCGTGCAGTTCAACTATGGCTCAAAGCACACCCTCATGGGACTGGGAGCCAACATGGTCATCGAACCAGTCAACCGTTTCCGTGTAGCACCTGAGTTTATCTACTATTTCAAGAACAACCACTGGGAGGGCTACAACGTCAACCTCAACTTCCACTACCTGGTGCGTGTCAACAGTGCCTCTAACTTCTATCCCATCTTGGGTTTCAGTTATGCCAACTACAAGTATGAGGGCATCAAGGGTGACGACCGTTTTGGAGCCAATGTGGGCGTGGGTTATGAGTATATCATTAACAACCAGTTCCGCTTCTATGTCGAGCAGAAGTTCCAGGCCTTGAGCAAGGACTGGAACCAGAGCGTCTCCACTCTGGGTGTTCGCTACAAGTTCTGACCGGTCGGGCTATTTGCCTAGCATGATGTTGATGACAATGTTGACGTCGCTCACGTCGACATTGTCATCAACATTGATATCGGCTCGGCCGGGATAGTTGCTGGCCTGTGCTTTGCCCAGCATGATGTTGATGATGATGTTGACATCAGTCACGTCGACCTTGCCATCACCGTTGATGTCGCCGCGTGTGCCCTCATCGATGGGTGCAAAATGCAACACGGGCATGAGGTCATCGGTGACATGGGCCTGGGCGGTGTTGTAGTGGTTGCAGTCGGTCACTACACTCCTCAGCGGCGCATCCAGGAGGTTCTCCAGTTGGTTGCGGATGATGCCCACCACGATTGGGCGTGTAATGAAGTTGAGACCGGGAATCAACTGGTCAACCAGTGTGCCTACTTTGTTGTAGATGGCATCGGGCACATCTTGCACACCGCGGCTGGGTTCATTGCCTTGTGCCATTGCTACCATGAGGCGCACAATCTCGTCGTGGTAGGCGGTGTAGATGGCCTCTGTGGCCTGTTCTTGCGTGAAGTTGACATCGCCCAGCAGTGAGCCATACTGGTCGATGATGGCCATCAGGTCATCCCATGAGTGGTAGACCAGGCTCGCCACAGTGGGGCGTGTGCTGTTCTGAAAACGCTCAAGGGCGTAGTCCTGAAAGTTGGGGATGTCTTGGATTTGCTCAATATAGCCAGTGTTGATGCCGAATGTGCCACGGTCGGGCGCAACATCGATCAGGCGGAACTGGCATGGATAGGTCAACGGCGAGCCGGTGGTGACCTCGACTAGCGAGTCGGCGCTTGCCTCGTCAAACTGTGTGGTGATGTTGCCGATGTGCATGTGGCCGGTCAGCACCAACTTGATGCCATGCTCGATGAATTGCTGCCGCAGATTGGCGGCATCGGTCACAGCGGCATCGCCCGATATGCGGCTCTGTTCATCATAGTGTTCGACCAACTGATGGTGCATCATTGCCATCACCTGCTTGCCTAGTGCTCGTCCCTGGTCGGCTTTGTCGAGAATCCAGTTGCGTGTCGACAGCGTGATGCCATTGGCATCAATTGAACGGTCGGCATCGCGCTGAACCGTCATGTTGTCGTCGATGGCGATGAGCCACAGTCCCGGTATAGGCTCGACCAAATAACTCAGCGAGTTATTGTCACGATCCAGAGCCTGATTATAGCCCATGTCGGCATAGATTGTGGCAAACTCGGTGCTGCTGGGAGTGGTGACCTTGCGGGTTGTTGAGCCATAGTAGCCCTTGGCCTCATCGCTGTTGACATCATGGTTGCCCGGGATGACATATACACCTATGCCCTGGGCACGCAGTTGTGCCAGGTAACTGGCCATATCCTGATGGCTGCGGCGCTCGCCGTCCTTGGTCATGTCGCCAGTCACCAGCACGGCGGTGGGGTGGATGGCTAGGATGGTGTCAATCAATGCCTGCATGATGGGGGCACCCAGATCGAACATCTTGTTGTCGTTGTTGATTGCGTCGTTGTAGGCCTGGCCGGGATTGACCACAAGGGCAGGGCTCAGCAGGTGTGGATCGGTAAAGACCAACAAGCGGTCTTGTGCATGCCCTGCCTGTGACAGCAGCATCATGAGCAGCAGGGTGCAGAGCGTGAGAGAGTGTCTGGGCTTCATAGCAAAAATTTTTTTGCAAAGGTAGGCCATTAATTGCATATATTCAGTCAACAATCGCACACAAAAATAAGAATTTAGTCGCACGAAGCGATAAAAGCATAATTTTCAATTTTCAATTCTCAATAAAATTAACTACTTTTGCACTGTGGAATGGATCAATGACATATTGTTTAGCCACTCGGCGGTGCAGGCAGTGATTGTGCTGTCGGCATTGTGTGCGTGCGGTCTGGCCTTGGGCAAGGTCAAGGTGCTCGGTGTCTCGCTGGGTGTGACCTTTGTCTTTTTTCTAGGCATCCTGGCTGGGTCGTTAGGCATCAGCATTGACGCGCAGATGCTGCACTACGCTCAAGATTTCGGGCTGGTGTTGTTTGTCTACGCGTTGGGTGTACAAGTCGGGCCAGGATTCTTCAACTCGCTGCATCACAGTGGCATCCGTCACAACATGTTGGCTTTGGCCGTGGTGTTGCTGGGCACAGTGATGACATTGGCGCTGCCCTGGGTTTGTGGCATCCATCTGGCCGATGCGGTGGGCATCATGTGCGGTGCCACAACCAACACGCCCGCTCTGGCAGCAGCGCAACAGACGTTGAGCCAACTGGGCCTGCCCGTGAGTGGAGCAGCTCTGGGCTGTGCCGTGACCTACCCGATGGGTGTGGTGGGTGTCATCCTGGCGCTGCTGGTGATGCGCCGTGTGCTGGTGCATGCCGGCGACATGACCCCGCACGATGACGATGAAGCCGAGTCAACCTTCATTGCAGCCTACCAGGTGCACAATCCCGGTATCTTCGGCAAGCGTGTGGGCGAGATTGCCAACCAGAGTCACGTGCAGTTTGTCATCTCCAGATTGTGGCGCGACGGTAATGTCACCATACCGGCATCCGACACCTTGCTGCAAGAGGGTGACCGACTGCTGGTCATCACCCATGAGGAAGATGCGCAGATGATGACCATGCTCTTCGGCCAACAAGAGAACACCGACTGGAACAAGGAGGATATCGACTGGGACACCATCGATAGCGAACTCGTGTCGCGTGCCATCCTGGTCACTAAACCTGAGATAAACGGCAAACGCTTGGGTGCGCTCAAGTTGCGCAACCACTATGGTGTGAACATCAGCCGCATCATTCGCAACGGTGTGCAACTGCTGGCAACTCCCAGCATGCATCTGATGGTGGGCGACCGCGTGGTGGTCGTGGGGCAGCAGCAAGCCGTCGATCATGTAGCCAACGCTCTGGGCAATGCCGTGGAGTCACTCAACGAACCGAAACTGATATCGGTATTCTTCGGTATGACCGTGGGACTGATACTTGGCTCCATTCCCATCTTGATTCCAGGCATGTCGTCACCAGTCAAGTTGGGTCTGGCAGGCGGCCCCATCATCGTGGGCATCTTGATGGGTTGCTTCGGGCCACGCATCCACATGAACTCCTACATCACGCAGAGTGCCAACCTCATGCTCCGTGCCATCGGACTATCGCTCTATCTGGCATGTTTGGGATTGGATGCCGGCAAGGATTTCCTCGCCACGGTCATGCGACCCGAGGGGCTGCAGTGGATTGTGTCGGGATTTGTGCTGACCATCGTGCCTGTGCTCATCATGGGCTGGGTGGCACTGCGGTTGGTGCGTCTGGACTTCGCCACTGTGTGTGGCATCCTCACCGGTGCGATGGCCAATCCCATGGCTCTGAACTACGCCAACGACACGTTGCCCAGCGACCGGGCGTCGGTGGCCTATGCTACGGTCTATCCGCTGAGCATGTTCATGCGTGTGCTGTTGGCTCAACTCATCTTGCTGGCATTCTTGTAAACCATCGGCAAGATAGTCTCAATATCCAATTCTCAAATTTACAAATCATGTTAGAAGTCTGTGCAGGTAATCTGGCCAGCGTTGAAGCGGCCGTGCAGGGTGGAGCTGAGCGCATCGAGTTGTGCTCGGCACTGTCACTCGACGGCCTCACACCATCGGTGGGCATGGTGCAGCATGTGCGTGAGCGTTTCCCCGGTCTGAAGGTACATGTGCTCATCCGTTTGCGCGAGGGCAATTTTGTTTACAATGGTCATGAGGTTGATGTGATGGTGCGCGACATCGAGGCGGTGCTGCCCTGGGCCGACGGCATCGTCTGTGGGGCACTCACTGCCGACGGCCACATCGACCTGCCCGCCATGCGCAGCCTTGTGGCTGCGGCACAGGGCAAGCCCTTCACCTTCCACCGCGCCTTTGATGTGTGCCGCGACCCCTTCACTGCATTGGAGCAAATCATCGATTTGGGTTGCTCCCGCATCCTCACTTCGGGCCAACAACCATCTGCTACTCAGGGCATCGACCTGTTGCGCAGGCTCAACGAGCGTGCCGCAGGCCGCATCATCATCATGCCCGGCGGCGGTGTCAATCCCGGCAATGCCTGCCATATCTTGGACAGTACAGGTTGCCACGAGATCCACGCCTCCTGCTCATCGGGTACGGGCACAACCAATCCCGACACCGTACGTCAAATCCTCTCTGGTCTGTCATGAATCAATATCTCTCTGACAAGATTAAGGTCGTTTCGTTCATCGCAATAATCATTGTGTTCTATATCCATGCCAACCTCGCCGATGGTGTGGGGCAGACCATGCTGTTGCCCAGTCTGGGGCGCAAGTGCATTGCTGGAGTCTTTGGCCCGTGCGCAGTGCCCATGTTTTATGCAATCTCGGGGTTTCTTTTTTTTCGTGGCATTGACTGTGTGAGCGATGTGTTCGGCAAGATGAAGAAACGTGTTTGGACATTGTTGATACCCTTTGTCATCGCAGCGATTGTCTATCCCTTGCAACCGGTGCTCAAGCAGTTGCTGCTTCACACCACGTCCGAGCGCGACTATCTGGCACTGGCACAGGACGGTGGCTTGCTCTACACGCTGCGCTGCCTGTTTGTCGACAGTGGCACTGGCATGCCTTGGGCCTATCACTTGTGGTTCATGCGCGACCTGGTCATTATCGTTGCTTTGTCGCCATTGCTCTACTATCTGCGACACACCATGCACCGCTGGCTCATCGTGTTGGTGGTGGCACTATATATGCTGTTTCCTCAGTTGGGTTTCTTGTATGCATCGATTTGGTTTGTGGCGGGCAGTTTTTTTCTGGGCGAGTTGAGCAGATTGCCTCGGCAACTGGTGGTTGCATTCGTCATGCTGTTCTTGACACTGGCCGTCTGGCATCAAGTGGATGATTACGAGGCCTGGCAGTATGTCAAGGTGCTTGAAATCTCGTGCGGTTTGGTGTCATTGTGGTGTGTCTACGATTGGGTATTCCCGCAGGATTTCAGATTGAGCGACCATCGGTGGCTGGCGCTGGCCTGTCAGTTCACGTTCTTCATCTACCTCTATCACGAGCCTATGTTGCACACCATTGTCAAAGCCATGCCACCACTGTTGGGCAATAGCCAATGGGGCTATCTTGCTGCAGTGGTGCTCACTCCGCTGATTGTCGCACCACTGGGTATCGCTGTCGGATATGTGTTTCGTCGTCTATTGCCTTCGGTCTACTACATCTTGACGGGCAAGAGATGAGGCAAATGGTGGAATTCAGTGATTTGTTTGTTTCGCTATCCTCATCCCTGGCCAGCATGCCACAACCACCCGACTACGCTCCCTCCAAAACGCCTTGATTGCAGCCTTTGCTGAAGGGGAGATTTTGTAGCTTTGAGGCAAATTTAAGGAAATGACACGAAATCCATTGATAGACTTGGGTAACATCCCCATCCAGTCAGGCTCCTTGCACTCGGTGTTTGAGCGATGGGCTTCGCCGCAAGAAAAGATCTTGCGGCTGGAGCGTGACGGCCACAGTTCCTCTCCCCTGGCAGGGGAGAGGCTAGGTGAGGGGTGAGTAGCGATAATGGGTTGTCTCGCTTCCTTTGTGGGAATGTATTTTCCGTAAAAAGTTAAAGCATTTAACATTTGCGGGTATTATCTTGCCAACACGACGCAAAATGTTAACAAAAGCGTTAAAAGTGGCGGAAAAAGAACCCACCCCATTCCGCCACTGCCACAGCCTGGGCAGTTTTCGGCCTGCAATAGGTGGAATTTTGTGATTTTTCGCCCAAAAACGCATGGAATTTTGTGATTTTTCTAGCTAAAAACTTTGGAATTTTGTGATTTTGTTGTAATTTTGCGCTCAAAATCAAGTTGATATGAAATTTCTGAAGCGCAAAATGGAAAAACTGCTAACCGACTGGAAGTCTAATCCTGAACGGTTGCCACTGGTTGTGCGTGGTGCGAGGCAGGTGGGCAAGACTTTCACCATCATGCAGTTTGCTCAAGCTAATTATAAGCATGTGGTGGCTATCAACTTCGCCCTGCAGCCGCAATATCGCCGAATATTTGACGATGGCTTCGGGGTTGATGCCATTGTTAAGAATATCACGTTGATTGACCCCACCTGGCAACTCGTGCCTAATGAAACACTCATTTTTTTTGACGAGATGCAGGATTGTCCCAACTGTGCCACCAGCCTCAAGCCCTTTAAACTTGACGGGCGTTATGATGTGATTTGTTCCGGATCGATGATGGGCATTAATTATCATGAGATTGAGTCGAACAGCGTTGGCTACAAGCAGGATTGCGAGATGATGTCGCTCGACTTTGAGGAGTTCCTGTGGGCACTGGGCTATAGCGATACACAGATTGATGACCTTTATGGACATCTGCTCGCTTTGAAACCATTTAGTGCGCTTCAGATGCAGGCAATGATGAGTGCCTTTCGCGATTATGTCACAATCGGTGGCATGCCAGCTATTGTCCAATCCTTTGTAACCCAGAAGAATTTCACGAACACACTGGCCATGCAGCGACAGTTGTTGCTTGATTATGAGGAAGATATCACAAAGTATGCGCAAGGACTGGACAAAGCGAAAGTCAAAAGTATCTATCATCACATCAGTGTATTTCTGGGCAAGGAGAACAAGAAATTCCAAATCAGCAAGATTGCTCATGGCGCACGCAATCGAGAATATGTCGGAACTGTTGATTGGCTGAAAGACGCAGGCATCGTCAATGTGTGCTATTGCATGGATGTGCCCGAACTGCCACTGAAGGGTAACTACAACCCACTGGCATTTAAAATCTACTTTAAGGACACGGGGCTGCTCATCGCGTCGCTTGACGATGAGGCGCAGGAGGATTTGCGTGTTAACCGTAATTTGGGTACCTATAAGGGGGCAATCTATGAGAATATAGTGGGCGACATGCTGGTCAAGCAAGGCTACGAACTCTACTATTATCGCAACGAGAAGTCAACACTTGAAATGGATTTCTTTGTGCGTGACCGAGACTCCCTAGTGCCTATCGAGGTCAAGGCTACTGATGGTGCTACGCGTTCGTTGCGAAACTTGGTTGACCACGGTGGGAAATACAATGACATTCACTATGGCATCAAGTTGTGCGACAAAAATCTCGGGTTCGACGGACATTTCTATACGATACCTTATTTTATGACCTTTGCACTGCGCCGCTTTCTGCGCGAGCGATAAGTAATTGAGATGTATGAAGCAGTATGTTGAGGTTAAAGGGCTCATTGCATTAGGCCTGTACATGGGATTGCTTTTGCTGTGGGTGTATTATGGTTCGATGTCGTGGCTTGCACTGGCTCTGTTTGTACTTGCCATTTTTGTCATTTCATGGTGGATAGGCAATAACACGTTTCATCAGCAGTTTCAGCGACTGATGAAGCGAGTGGCAGGTGACTATGCTTATTCAATTGTTGGGGATAGTGCTGATGTGATGATTTTTCCGTATGAGTTTGATGGTGACAAAGTTGAAACCGAAGGACTGGTCGTGCACTACCAATTGGTTCAACCCAAATATAGTTGGCTGTTAAGCACTACCGCCGACGTTGAGGTCTCCTTTAGTCGCAAGCTGCCTGATGATACACCACACGAAGAGGCAATAGACAACATCGTTGAGCACATGAATACGGCATTGGACAACACTGATATTCATCAACTTGATGCCTCTGCCGTCACACACACCATTGACACTGAAAGTCTGCGCATCGCTATCCTCATCCCCGGCCAGCATGCCACCACCACCCGACTACGCTCCCTCCAAAACGCCTTGATTGCAGCCTTTGTTTAGGGGAACTTTTTACAAATCAGCGGTGGCGCAGGAGGTCGAGGACGCGGTCGACGGGCAGGGCTTCGACGCGCTTGCCGCGGTAGCCGGTCATCGACTCGGCCATGAAGAGCGAGTTCCACAGGGCCTCGGCGGTGGCCTCGATGGTGGCGGCAAACAGGGGCGACATCTCGTCGTTGGCCAGCACAGTGGTGGTGAGTCGCTTGGCATCGACGGGTATCAGGTTCTGCGGGGCTACTGACAGGGCGATGACATAGTCGCCACTGCCGTTCGAGGCGATGCCGCCGGTCTTGGCCAGCCCCATCATGGCGCGCTTGGCGACACGCTCAAGGTTACGGGCGTCGAGCGGCGCATCGGTGATGACCACCATCATGCACGAGCCATCCGTGTCCTGACTGCGGTTGACATGGTCGGAATAGGCAAACTTGCCCAACCGCTGCCCCACCTGCACGCCGTCAATCTCGAGGATGCCGCCATAGTTGGTCTGTGCCAGCACACCGATGGTGTAGCCGCCCAGCGACTGGGGCAACACGCGCGACGATGTGCCGATGCCGCCCTTGAACCCGAAACACACGGTGCCCGTGCCAGCCCCCACGCAGCCCTGCTCGACAGGGCCGCCATGCGCGCGGTCGATCGCCTCGATGACCATCTGGGGCGTGACATGCATCTGCTGAATCTTGTTCAACCCGCCGTCGTTGGTCTCGCCCACCACGGCGTTGACCGAGCGCACACTCTCGTTGCCCGGCTGGGCGAGTGTGTAGCGCACCAGCCCCTCGATGCCTGCCGCCACGCTCAGTGTGTTGGTGAGCACGATGGGGGTCTCGATGTTGCCCAGTTCACGCACCTGAGTCACTCCCGCCAGTTTGCCGAACCCGTTGCCCACATAGATGGCTGCAGGCACCTTGTTGCGAAATATGTTGCCTTGATGCGGCACAATTGCCGTCACACCGGTGCGGATGCTGTCGCCCTCGATGCAGGTGACGTGCCCCACGGTCACGCCCGGCACATCGGTGATGGCATTGTTTGCTCCCGTCTGGAAGATGCCTGTCGCAAATCCCCACTCCCGCAGCGTCTTGTGCTGTGCCGATAGCGACAATGTTACTGCCACTGTCATGAATATAGCGAGTCGTCTCATCCCTTTCATTTTCTGGTTATCTAGACTTTCTAGATTTTCTAGATCATCTAGGTTTAATGCTCTAATATAAAACTTTACAATTTCTTGATGACCTTGAGAAGTTGTTCGCCCAGGTTGATGGTGTAGCCCTGCTGGATGTGAACCACGCGGTTGAACGTGTCGCACACCAGGAACAACGGCAGCGCATCGCTTGTCAACTTCATGTTCTCTCGTATCTCGTTGAGAATTGCGCCATGGGTGTCGATGCCCCACACCACATTGGATGGCAATTCCACGAACTCCTCGCGATTGAACCGCCGTGCCGCGTCCTCGCTCTCGAACAGCAACACCATCTTGCGGCCCCAGCGTTCAAACTCCTGCTTGTAGGCACTGATGTCGCGCAGCGTGTGGTTGGTGGGTTCGTGGTTGGGTGCCACAATGGCCACAATATAATAGCCACGGCCTGTGGTCGAGAGCAGGCTGCGCGACGCATCACTGGCCATGTCGTAGTATAGATTCTCGGCATTAACACTGCCAATGACCTTCACATCCTCTTGATCCTCGAGCAGTTGCAGCCCCAGCGATGTGTCGTACTTGTCAATGGTGAATCGGCTCAGTTTTGCAAGCACCTTGCCGCTAGCCATGCGCGTGCCCGTTGTGAGTAAGTAGTCGCCAGGTTCGAGTTGAACTCCCTGTTTGAAGGTGTTGGCCCAGGTGCCATCCTCGGGATAGGTGAGCAGACTGGCACGTCCATCCTTAATGCTGCTTAGCGTGAAGTGGATATAGTACTTCGGGTCATCGACAAATGGTGACGGATTATTATAGGTCAGTTCCAACTGATGCGTAGGTGCATTGACCTTGGTCGTAGCCTTCTTGCCAAAGGTCACGTCTTGCCAGTGGCCTTTGTGGTAGTATTGCAAGCGTCCGTCCACCTCGTTGATGCGTGCCGGCCAGCCCAGGCTGCGAGCCGCTGAGACGAAGAAGATTTTGCGACCCAGTTCATCGGTCTTGCCCTCACGGAACACACTCAGGGGTTCCATGCGCAGCCCCTGTGGGTTGCTTCCATGCAGGTGCCCGTCATCCGACCGCCATTCGGTCTCGACAGTGATATTCTTGTTGCACCATCCGATTAAGTCCACCGGGCTCTTGAGGTCGCCAAGCAATTGTCGCAACGAGGCCTTGTAGGGGGTGAGCCACTCGTTCTCGACACGCGGGTTGAGCACATAGCGCAAGTAGATATCGCTGGTGTCGATGCGAGCCACCTGATTATCCTTGAGCACAGCCAACTCAATGTCGCGCAAGTCCTTGTCCGAGATGACACTGAGCAGTTTCTCGGCCATCAACTTGTTGGGAGCCTCGTCGATGAAGCGCTTGATGGTGGCATGGTTGCCACGCCAAGCCTCGACGGGCATGGTTGCCTCATAGGCATGGCGGATGCTGTCCTCAACAGCCAGTCGGCGGTTGTTCTCGGCTCGCTGCTCGTCACTCACTTGTGGAAGCACTCCGCCACTGGCAGGAGGAACGACCTCATAGGCTACAGCCTCGGGTAATGCATCCTGGCCTAGGTGCAGTGTGACATGGTCATCACGGCCCACACTCACTTGCTTGACGGCCATCTGACCACCCTTTGATGCCCAGACTAGCAGGTCGCCCAGTCCGGCAGTGAGCCATGTGCGGCCCTCGCGGTCGGCGGCCTTCATGGCCACAGTGTAGAATTCAGCATAGTTATAGAGCTTGAACTCGACCAGTGCCCCGTCGGCAGGACGGCCCCGCTCATCCAGCACAGTGACATCTATGCGGGCTGTGCGGGCATAGTTGTCAGTGACGTTGATTTCGGTGTAACAATCGGTCTGGCTTACCACCTCCTCGGGGCCATCATAATGCTTGCCAAACACCTTGGTGTGCATGAGCATGGCGCGACTTGCGCTCTCGTTGAACCAACCCAAGTCCAGCACCGGCTCGGGCTCGCAGGCACCCATGAAGTGCCATGCCCCGTCGACCCAAGCCTCGACCCAAGCATGGTTATCATCGGTATGCGCCCAGCGGGGCGTGTAAACCTGGCGAGCAGGGATGGCTACCGAGCGCAGAGCAGCCACCAGCAGGGTTGACTCCTCGCCGCAGCGACCGTATGCTGTGCGCACCGTGGCTAGTGGACTGCTGGTGCGTGCATCGCTGGGCCGATAGGTGACGTGCTCGTGACACCAATGGTTGACCTCAAGTGCGGCCTGGCTCATGGTCATGCCCTGGACGCGTGGCTTGAGATAGTTGTAGAAGACCTCGCGGCTGTTGTCCAAGTGCTCATTGTTGACACGCACGGGCAGCACAAAGTGCTTGAACTCCCGCTCAGGCACTTGTTTGCCCCATGGCATCTCGCGCCGCGCTTGCAACGACATTGCCACATTGTGCTCATAGAATGTGCGGCTATAGTCAGTGCGGTCAGGCAACGGCATGCCATCGTACAGGAAATCAAGATAAGTGTCACTCTGGGCATGCATTTGCCCTGTCAGTGTTGTTAATAATAGCAAGAAGGTTAAGATCAGTTTTTTCTTCATTTTCAGAATTATGTGGTAATTGAATTGAAACAAGATTTTGTGTGAGTGTATTATCGTTTGACGAACAGCCAGCCTGCGAGCAGCAGCGCAATGATGCCGGCTATGGTGCCAGCCACCAGAGCGTTGTCGCTGAGCCACTGCCACCAACCTCCTGTGCTGGACGATGGCTCGTTGCTGTCGGGTGCGACTTGGATGGAGTCGGGTGGGGTAGTGGTCATGCTGGCGAGGTTCTCGTGATAAGCCTTGGCTTCGAGCAAGTCGGCATAGTCAACGCGATACAGGTTGACGGCATTGCCGCCGTGACCACTGCGAGCCTGCGAGGTGACTACCAAGAATCGTCCATCCTGGCTGATATCTAGCCCAACGGGATAGGAGTCGACTGTGATTTGGCCAATGGCACGCATGCGCTCGGTGTCGACCACATAGAGCGCACTGGCCGAGTTGCAGGCAGCAAACACATATCGGCCGCTGGGCGAGGCCTCGATGGTGCGTGCGCCGCCGCCCACCTTACACACCTGCCAACCGCGCAAACTGATGGCACTGCCCTGGCGATGCTCAATGGCACTGATGACCGAGTCGAGTGGCACACGCTGCACCAGTCCGGCGGCGTTGACGCTGGCATAGAGATAACCGTGGTTGATAATCAGGTGACGTGCGTTGCTGATGCCACCAATCTTGCCCACATAGCGTGGTTCGGGCTTCATGTCGATGACGGCGATGCCACCACCGCCCATGCAGCCCACCAGCAGGTAGCGGTCGTCGGGTGTGAACACGGTCCCGCGCAGCAGCAATCCGCTGTGAGCATCGCGGTTCACTTCATGCGTCAGGCTGAAGTCCAGCTTCAGTTCATGATCAACCACAACGTATGGCAGATGGTGCCACTGCTTGGGGTCGGCAGCGGTGATGTCAATCAGTCCGATGGTGTTGTTGCCCCAGTGGGTAACGGCGATAAGAGTGTTGTCGTGGCTGCAGGTGATCATCTTGGGCAGCGGTCCGGTCTCCATCAGGCGCACAATCGAGTCGACGCGTGTGTCAATGATGGCGATGGCACTGGGATCCTGTGCATTGAGGTCAAACGTGCGGCGATAGTAGGGTACCCATAGATAGCGCCCGCCGTGCGAGAATGTGGCCTCGACCGGTTTGCCGCTGAAGGCTCGCTGCTGGCCGTTGGGATAGTGAGTGAAGCGATAGATGCCGCTGGGTGTGTTCCACAATGGTCCCTCGCCACTGGCGTGACGATGGCTGATGACCTTCAGTTTCTGGTTGGTCTCACGGTCATAGACCACGGTGGCACAACCTTCAAGTGAGTTGACATAGTATTTCGAGCCGTCGGGGTGAAAGTTGACACTCTTGGGCGAGAACACATCCTCGTCGCGGGTGTCGGTGTCTCGCCAGTCGAAGTTCTGCTTCTTGCCCACATTGGTGATGGTGAGCACTCCGCCTTGTGCGGTCATGGTCTCGCCGATGCGCGAGTGATGTACGGGTGGCTGTGCTTGGGCATGTGCGGTTGCTAGAAAGATGGCTACTGCCAAACACCAAAAGTGCAGATAATTATTAGTCATTGTCATAGAGAATCTAAAAATTTTTGACAAAAATAGTAATTATTCCTTATATCACAATCGGTTTTTCAGAAAAAATGCCTAACTTTGCCTTTTGATAATTCTTAACGCCCTTAGGTTATGCAGTCAGACAGCGTGGTCATCATACCGACCTACAACGAGAAAGAGAACATCAGCAACATGATTCATACGGTGCTTGCCATCAGTGAGCATCAGTTTGACATCCTGGTCATCGACGACAACTCGCCCGATGGGACGGGGGCTATTGTCGATGGCCTCGTAGCCGAGAACCCCGAACGTGTGCACATCATCAAGCGCGCGGGCAAGTTGGGGCTGGGCACGGCCTATATTATGGGCTTCAAGTGGGCACTGGACCAGGGCTATGATTTTATCATCGAGATGGATGCCGACTTCTCGCATCCCACCGAAAAACTGCACGAACTTCAGGCGGCCTGTGCCACCGGCGGGGCTGATGTGGCTGTGGGCTCGCGCTACAAGACCGGTGTCAATGTGGTCAACTGGCCCATGGGGCGTGTGCTGATGAGTTATTATGCCTCGGCCTATGTGCGTCTGATTACGGGGATGGATGTGCGCGACACGACGGCGGGCTTTGTGTGCTATCGTCGCGAGGTTCTAGAGTCGATTGACCTGGACAACATTGAGTTTAAGGGCTATGCTTTCCAGATCGAAATGAAGTTCACCGCTCATCGCATGGGGTTCAAGATTGTTGAGGTTCCCATCGTGTTTGTCAACCGTGTTTTGGGCACGAGCAAGATGAACTCGGGAATCTTTGGCGAGGCCTTGTTCGGTGTCATCAAGTTGCGCCTCGAGTCGTGGTTCTGTCCAAAGAAATTTCAACCCAAGATATGAAACTAATCTATAACGCACGGCTAGTGCTCGATCGCGCGATCAAGACAGGCTATGTGCTCATCAATGAAGACAAAATACAAGAGGTGGCTGCCGGAGACCCCGACGGCCACTTGCTTGATGTGTGCAACCAGTGCATCAATGCTTGTGGGGCATGGTTGCTGCCTGGCGTGATTGACACTCATGTACACTTTCGTGAGCCAGGGCTGACCCACAAAGCCACGATTGCCGGCGAGAGCCTTGCTGCTGTGGCTGGAGGTGTCACCTCCTATATTGATATGCCCAACGTGGTGCCCCCCACGGTCACCCTTGAGGCGCTTGAGGACAAGTGGTCACGTGCCGAGAAGGACTCGGTGGCTAACTATAGTTTCTATGTCGGTGCAACTGCCGGCAACGTTGACATGTTAGTTCATGATGTTGACTACAGTCGTGTGCCTGGTGTCAAGGTGTTCCTTGGGTCTTCGACAGGTGGAATGTTGGTCGACGATGCTCGCGTGTTGCGACGCATCTTTGCCGAGGTGCCGGCCCTCATCGCGGTGCACAGCGAGGACGAGATGATGATACGTGCTGGCATGGAACGCGCCCGTCAACAATATGGCGAGGATGTGCCCGTGCAGTGCCATCCGCTCATTCGCAGCGAGGAGGCATGTTATCAAAGCACACGGCGTGCCGTCGAGTTGGCGCGAGAACTGGGCACACGACTACATGTGCTGCATCTGACCACGGCTCGCGAACTGGAGTTGTTCGCTCCTGGCGACTTGGCTAGCAAGCGCATCACCGCCGAGGCATGTGTGGGGCACTTGTGGTTTAGCGACCAGGACTACCTGCGCATGGGCAACCGCATCAAGGTCAATCCTGCTATCAAGACCGTTGCCGATCGCGACGCACTGCGGCGCGCGGTGGCAAGTGGAGTGATAGACATTGTTTCGACCGACCATGCACCGCACACACTGGCTGAGAAAAGCCAAAAATACTTAAAATCTCCGTCTGGAATGCCTTTGGCACAATTTTCGCTTGTGACAATGATGGAACTCGCTCGACAGGGCTGGTTCAGTATCGAACAAGTGATTGAAAAAATGTGCCATGCGCCGGCACGACTCTTCGGCATTGCAGGTCGAGGCTATTTGCGTACAGGCTATCAAGCCGACCTGGTGATGGTCGAGGAGGTGTCTCAGGGCTATACCCTGAGCGATCACGATGTGCGCTCGTCATGCGGCTGGACACCGCTGGCTGGCATGGTGGTGCATCACCGGGTGACTCACACTTGGGTCAATGGGATGGATGTTTATCCTGTTGCTCCCCAGTGCACGCCGGCGCAGGAGTTGAGATTTAACAGATAAATGAAGAAGTTAGGACTAACCGAACAACAAGTGCTGGAAAGTCGCCGCTTGCATGGCGACAATGTGCTCACGCCCCCGCCGCGCAAGTCGTTGTGGGTGCAATTCCTTGAAAAGTTTGACGATCCGCTCATCAAGATTCTGCTGGTGGCATTACTGCTCTCGGTGGGAATCTCGCTCTACGAATTATTCTGGTTGGGTGAGGGGCTTGAAGTGCTACTCGAGCCACTTGGCATTGTGATTGCACTGGTTCTTGCCACACTTGTCGGATTTCTGGTCGAGGTCAACGCCAACAAGAAGTTTGATCTGCTCAACAAGACGGATGATGACGTGAAAGTCAAGGTCATGCGTGACGGTCATGTCACGCAGGTGCCGAGGCGCGACATCGTGGTGGGCGATATTGTCATTCTGGATACTGGCGAGCGTGTGCCTGCCGATGGACGACTGATGCAGAGTGTCTCGATGGGTGTGGACGAGAGCTCACTCACGGGCGAGCCCATGGCGCACAAGACCCATCGTCCCGAGCAACTAGGCGACATGGGCAAGGAAGCCACCTATCCGCCCAATGTGTTGTTGCGAGGCTCGACGGTGAGCGAGGGCAACGGTGTGATGGAGGTCACCGCAGTGGGCGATGCCACCGAGTATGGCAAGGTGTTCACTGAGGCCAGTGCCGAGACTGATGTCAAAACTCCGCTCACCATGCAACTTGACCGGCTGGGACGCCTGATTGCCCGTGGGAGCTATGTTATTGCTATACTGATTGTTGTGGGGCGTGTGGTGGCATTGTACTTTGATAACGACCCCAATGGCACATGGCTCGATCAGGTGCAGTATTTCATCCAGACGATTATGTTGGCAGTGTCGCTTGTCGTTGTCTCTGTGCCCGAAGGTCTGCCCATGAGTGTGACATTGAGCCTGGCTCTGAGCATGCGTCGCATGCTCAAGACCAACAATCTGGTGCGCCGCATGCATGCATGCGAGACCATGGGGGCGGCAACTGTAATCTGCACCGACAAGACGGGGACTCTCACCCAGAATCAGATGCAGGTAGCCGAGGCACACTTTGACAATGCACAATCTCAGGAGAGTGGCATTTCTCAATTGATTAATCTGTCGATGGCATGCAACTCGACGGCGTTGCTCGATGATACCGATCCTGACCATATCAAGGCCTTGGGCAATCCCACCGAGGGAGCCTTGCTGTTGTGGCTCAATCAGCAGGGTGTCGACTATCTCATGCTGCGCGAGGAGAATGAGATGGTTGCCCAGTTGCCGTTCTCGACCGAGCGGAAGTATATGGCCACGGTTGTACAATTAAATCAAGGTGGCAGTATACTGATGGTCAAGGGTGCGCCTGAGATAGTCATGGGTATGACCGACATCACTCCTGACCTGCAGCGGCAGGAGCAGTCCTTGCTTGAACATTATCAACGCAAGGCCATGCGCACACTGGGTTTTGCCTATTGTCCATTGGCTGCCAATGATGATAATCCTGACGAGGTGTTTGCCAGGATGGCATCCGGCCAGATGCTGCATTATTTGGGATTTGTAGCCATCAGCGACCCTGTGCGTGAACAGGTGCCCTTCAGCATTCAGGACTGCCGCAATGCTGGCATTCGTGTCAAGATGGTCACTGGCGACAATGCTGCCACTGCTCGCGAAGTGGCCCGTCAGAGCGGCATCTGGACTGAGCAGGACGATGAGCAGTGCATTGTCACGGGGCCGGACTTTGCCTCGATGGACGAGGACGAGGCATCGCAGGTGGCACAGCGCATCAAGGTCATGGCGCGTGCTCGTCCAGGCGACAAGGCACGGTTGGTTTCGCTCTTGCAGAACCAAGGTGAGGTGGTGGCAGTCACTGGCGACGGCACCAACGACGCTCCTGCTCTGAATTTGGCACAAGTGGGACTGTCGATGGGCGATGGCACCGCTGCGGCCAAGGAGGCTAGCGACATCACTATTCTTGATAACTCGTTCACAAGCATCAACAAGGCTGTATTGTGGGGACGCTCGTTGTATCGCAACATCCAGCGCTTCATCCTGTTCCAACTCACGGTCAACGTGTGTGCCTGTCTGGTGGTTGCGCTATGCTCCTTCTTCAGCACTCAGCAGGTGCCATTGACTGTGACGCAGATGCTGTGGGTCAACCTCATCATGGACACGTTTGCTGCTCTGGCTCTGGCCTCGTTGCCTCCCAACAGTGTGGTCATGCGCCGTCCGCCACGTCGTCCTGGCGAGAACATCATCACTCCGGTCATGGGATGGTTTATCGTTGTCGTGGGCTTGGTGTTTGCTGCCTTGATGTCGGGCTTGTATTACTGGATGCTACACAACCAGGATGGGCCGATCATCCATGCCAGTATCACGCCACACGAGGTGTCAATCTACTTCACTACCTTTGTGTTCTTGCAGTTCTGGAACCTGTTTAATGCTAAGTCGTTCGGCAGCGGACACAGCGCATTCCACAATATGGATGACAGCAAGGTCTTCTTTACCATCGTTGGAGTGATTCTGGTGGGGCAAGTGCTGATTGTGCAGTATGGTGGTGCCATGTTTGATGTTGAGCCTTTGCGTTGGGACGAATGGTGTTGGATCATCGGTTCGACCAGTCTGGTGATGATCATTGGCGAGTTCTACCACTTGCTTCAGCCCAAGTCAAAGCGAAAAAGCCCTCACATGGCAATGCCGAAATGACATGGAATGAAATGGAAGAATGCGAGTAATGACATGAAATGAAATAAAAAATTCCCAAAATGAAATTATAGGCAAGAAAAAACTGCTGATTAGGGGGTAAAAAACTGGGAAAAAACTTGTTTTTCTCCGATAATCGTCATTACTTTGCATCTTTATTTCAGACAAATGACAAGTATGATTGATAAGTTGGTTAATCGTCTTTTGGATTTGCAGGTTGTGCGCAAGTTCAAGCTCAACACTGCTCCGCGATGGGTTATTCTGCTCATCGACATGTTGATTGTGGCGATGAGTTTCGGCATGGTGATGTTGGCCGACTACTATGCTCGTGGCACAGCCTACTCCTTGCTGCCGCTGGGTGTGAACGCATTGATTGTGCTGGCAGTTTACTTTTTAGTTATCTTTGTTAGCAAGAGTTACACTGCGGTCATCCGCTTGTCGGTCATCGAGGACCTGTACCGCGTGATTCAGGTGGTGGTCGTAAGCACGTTTATCCTCTTGTTCATCGACATGGGTGTGGTCATCTTCAAGGGTGCTCCGCTCTATCGGTTCTGGAACGTGTTATCGATAGCGGCCATCGTTTTCACCACTATGGTTATTGAGCGCTTGCTCATCAAGTACATCTATATGCGCATGACCGCAGTCACTGGTGATGGGCGTCGTCGTGTACTGGTGCTGGGCACCTCGCTCAACTCGGTGATTCTGGCCAACGCACTGAAGAATGAGATTGGAGGTAAATATGAACCCATCGGTTTGCTGAGTGTCAAGACTGGTAAGGAGAATGAAATCATCAATGGCTTCAAGGTCTACCGATTCAATCCCGAGACTGTGGCCAATTTGTTTGTCGAGAACGGTATCTATGCCCTGATTTTCGATTCTGAGAGCATCGAAATGATGCGAACAGGCTTTGCCGACCACTTTATGAGCAATAACATTGCCTTGTTGTGCATCAACAAAGTGGAGGAGTTTGAATTTGAGGATAACAAGCGAGACAGGAAGGATGCCAACATCTCGACCTTTATACGTGAGGTGCAGATTGAGGACTTGCTGGGACGCGACCCTATCGTGCTCAACAATGCGCTGGTGAGAAACACCATCAAGGGCTCTTGCGTGCTCATCACTGGAGCATGCGGCTCAATCGGTAGCGAAATCGTGCGGCAGGTGGCGGCCTACAAGGCTAGCCATATCGTTCTGGTGGACCAAGCCGAGACTCCGATGCACGATGTCTCGCTCGAGATGAAGCGAGATTTCCCCGATGCACATGTCGAACTCTTCATGGGTGACGTGCAGAACTATGAGCGCATGGAGCAGGCGTTCAAGCAGTTCCATCCCCGCTTTGTCTTCCATGCTGCAGCCTATAAGCATGTGCCCATGATGGAGATCAACCCCACCGAGGCCGTGTTGACCAATGTGCAAGGAACCAAGAATATTGCCGATCTGGCACTCAAATATGGCGTTTTCAAGTTTGTCATGATTTCGACCGACAAGGCTGTCAACCCGACCAATGTGATGGGCTGCACCAAGCGTTTGGCCGAGATCTACTGTCAGTCACTCTTCTTCGATGCAGCCAAGCGCGGGATGGCAACACAGTTCATCACCACACGCTTTGGCAATGTGTTGGGCAGCAATGGCTCGGTTATCCCGTTGTTCCGCAAGCAGATCGAGCGAGGCGGGCCAGTGACTGTGACACATCGCGACATCATTCGCTATTTTATGACTATCCCAGAGGCCTGTTCGCTAGTCTTGGAAGCAGGTTGCATGGGGCATGGTGGCGAGATTTATATCTTCGACATGGGACAACCTGTGCGCATCTACGACTTGGCTCAACGCATGATCTCTCTGGCAGGACTCAAGCCCGGTGTTGATGTCAAGATTGAGGAGGTGGGCTTGCGGCCAGGCGAGAAACTATACGAAGAACTGCTTAACGACAAGGAGAAGACCACAGCAACAAGCAACAAGAAAATCATGATAGCCAAGGTCCGCACCTATGACTACCGCGAGGTGTGCGAGAAGATTGAGCGCATCATCAAGTGGGCCAAGGATGGCAATGTGCATCACATGATTTACTGCATGAAGGTCTTTATCCCCGAGTATAAGAGTAATCAGTCGAAATTCGAAGCCATCGACCGTGAACTCGAGGAGAACCAGACTCGAACCCCGCAGCTGGAGCCTGAAACAGAGAAGTATTATTAGAAACAAGAAGCGAGAAACAAGAAGCGAGAAACGAGAAGCGAGATTTTTGCCTCTTGTTTCTCGCTTCTTGTTTCTCGTTTCTGAGAAAACAATTTTGTCAATTGGCGAAATTGTTGTAATTTAGCGGTTTAATTGTGAAATGTCGGCCACCGAAATAGGTGGTTGACAAGGTTTAAATTACTGATAATTAATGGCTAACGAAAAGAAAATACGGGTTGGTATCACACAGGGTGACACCAACGGAATCGGACTGGAAGTCGTGCTCAAGGTGATTGCTGTGCCTGAGTTTATGGAAATCTGTACTCCAGTTATCTATGGGTCAAGCAAGGTGCTGACCTATCATCGCAAGGCTATAGATATGCCCAGTTTTCAGGTTTATCATGCTGCCGATGCCGAGCATATCAAGGATAATATGCCCAATATTATCGAGGTCAATGGTGGTGAGGAAGTGAAGGTCGAGTTGGGCACTGCCAGCAAACTTGCTGGTCAAGCTGCCTATCAGGCCCTGGAAATGGCTGTGGCCGATGTCAAGCAGGGACTCATTGACGTGCTAGTGACCGCGCCCATCAACAAGGACAGTATCCAGAGTGATGAGTTCCACTTCCCGGGTCAGACCGAGTATCTCCAGGCCAGTGCAGGCGATGACAGCAAGGCGTTGATGATTTTGTGCAGCGAGAACTTGCGCGTGGCATTGGTGACAACGCACTTGCCACTGGCGCAATTGCCGCAGGCCATCACCACAGGTGGCATTCGTCAACGACTGCGCGAGTTTAGCGATTCGCTGAGGCGTGACTTCGGCATTGAGCGTCCGCGCATCGCTGTGCTCTCGCTCAACCCGCATGCAGGCGAGAACGGCTTGCTAGGCAGCGAGGAGCAGCAGGTTATTCGTCCTGCCATTGACCAGGCCTATGACGAGGATCGCATTGTGTGCTTCGGCCCTTATGCTGCCGATGGTTTCTTCGGCAACCGCCAGTACCGCAACTTTGATGGTGTGCTGGCCATGTACCATGACCAGGGATTGGCACCGTTCAAGGCACTGGCCATGGATAGTGGTGTGAACTTCACGGCAGGTCTGCCGTTTGTGCGCACTAGTCCCGACCATGGCACGGGCTATGACATTGCCGGAAAGGGTGTGGCACGCGAGGACTCGATGCGTCAAGCAATCTATATGGCAATTGACATCTGGCGCAACCGTCAGCGTTATGACGAGGCTGGCGCCAACCCCCTGCGCAAGCAATATCACGACAAGGGCAAGGACAATGTCGTTCTCGACCTGACCAAAGAAACTGAAGAATAGGCTACATCAGTTGATTCTCAATTCTCAATTTTCAATTCTCAATTTAGCGAAATGCACTATGCAATCATAGCAGCCGGCGAGGGGTCGAGGCTGGCACAAGAGGGCATCGCGTTGCCCAAACCCCTGGTGCGCCTGTGCGGTGAGCCGATGATTCAGCGGCTCATCAACATCTTTGTACGTTGCAATGCCCAGAGCATCAGCATCATCGTCAATGAACACATGACCGAAGTGCGTGAGTTCCTCGAGTCGCTCACATTGCCTGTGCCCTTGAATCTGGTGGTGAAGACCACCCCCAGTTCGATGCACAGTTTCTGGCACTTGAGTCAGGTGTTGCCGCAGGGCAAGTTCTGCCTCACCACGGTCGACACCATCTTCCGTGAGCCGGATTTCGCTCGCTATATCGAGGCATTTGAGGCCGATGACGAGAGCGACGGACTGTGGGCTGTCACCCCGTTCATCGACGATGAGAAACCCCTCTACGTCGATGTCGACGACCAGATGCACATCACCGCATTCCGCGACAAGCCCTGGGACGGCGCGCGCTATGTGTCGGGTGGAGTCTATGCTATGACCGACAAGGCATTCCCCACACTCAACCGCTGCATCGAGCAGGGCATCAGCCGCATGCGCAACTTCCAGCGCGCTCTCGTCGCCGACGGTCTGCGCCTCAAGGCCTACAGCATCGACAAAATCGTCGATGTCGACCATGCCGCCGACATTGCCACCGCCCAGCAGTTTCTGGAAACAATTGAATAAAAACTGAGACAACAATACTCAAAACCCATTATGGCTGAGATAACAATAGCAGGGGTGATGCGCGCAGGCGCGTACTCGCCCAACCACATCGGCAACGACACGGCCATCTTCAACATGACGGCCGACGAACTGCGCAAGCGCGGTTGCCAGGTGAACGTGTATAGTGAGGAACAGTTTAACACCCTGGGTGGGGTGAAGGAGGACTACATCGTGGCCATGTGCCGCGAGCAGGATTCTATCCGTCTGCTCCAGCAGATGGAGGATCAAGGCAAGGTGGTGGTCAACTCGGGCTACGGCATCGAGAACTGCACCCGCGAGCGCATGACGCGCATCCTGCTGGGCAATGGCATCCCCTATCCCGAGAGTCTGATAGTCAACACCAACGAGAATGTCAAGCCACTCATTGAGAAGGCAGGTTTCCAGAGTTGCTGGATCAAGCGTGGCGACTTTCACGCCATGCACAAGGAGGATGTGAGTTACTGCCGTCATGCCGAGGAGGCACAAGAGGTGCTGCAGGAGTATTTCTATCGCGGCATCAAGCGGGCTGTCATCAATGTGCATCTGGTGGGTGACCTGATCAAGTTCTATGGAATCAAGGATTCGCCTTACTTCTTCTGGTTCTACCCCTTCGATGAGGGACACAGCAAGTATGGTCACGAGGTCATTAACGGCCGCTCGCAGGGCTTGGCGTTCAGTGAGGACGCTCTCAAGGACATGTGCCACCGTGCCGCCGCCGAGTTGGGTGTGACGGTCTATGGCGGTGACTGCATCGTCGGTGAGGGTGGCAATATCCAGATCATTGACTTTAATGATTGGCCCAGTTTCGCTCCGTGTCGCAACGAGGCTGCTCCGCACATAGCAAAGGCTATATTGAACAATTTTAAGAACCACGAACCCAAGAAGTAATGAGCATTATCGAAGAATATAAGGCATCGCTCAAGTCGATGGACACCGAGGAGCACATTGACCTATGGTTTTATCGTCCGTTGGGCTTTGCGTGGGCCAAGTTGTTTGCCCGTTTGGGTGTCACGCCCAATGTGGTCACCATCCTCTCTATTATATTAGGTGTAGCCGGGGGAGTGTTGCTCTACTTTGGCGCATCGCCATTGCTGTGGCTCAATTACGTGGGTATCTTTCTCATCATCTGGGCCAACACCTATGATAGTGCCGACGGGCAGTTGGCACGACTGACCAAGCAATACTCACGCTTGGGGCGCATCCTGGACGGCTTGAGTGGAGACTTGTGGTTCTTTGCCATCTACTTTGCTCTCGTCTTCCGTGAGTTGCACTTTGGTGACGCTTGGTTGGGCGACTGGTTCGCTTCGCACCAGTGGGTTATCTGGACTTTGGCCATTGTTGCGGGGTTGAGCCATGCCAAACAGGCCGCCAGTGCCGACTATTATCGTCAGTTCCACCTCTACTTCCTCAAGGGCAAGGACGGGAGCGAACTTGACTCAACAGGGCCGTTGCGTGAGGCCTATCGCGAGATGTCGTGGAGTGACAACTTCATGAAGAAGCTCACTGCGCTTGTGTATATGAACTACACAGCCCAGCAAGAGATGCTAACGCCGCAGATGCAACGCCTGCGTCGCCTGCTGCGCGAGCGCTATGGCGATGACGTGCCTCAAGAGTTCCGTGACGCATTCCGTCTGAAGAGCTTGCCCATGATGAAGTACACCAACATGCTCTCGTTCAACACGCGCACCATCGCCATGTTCATCTCGGTTATTATTCAGGTGCCCTGGCTCTACTTCGCCTTCGAGGTCGTTGTGCTCAATGCGATGCTCATTTATATGATTGTGTGTCACGAATCGTTCTGTCGCAAGTTTGCCGACCAACTTGAGAAACAATGATGAACATCAAGGGAATAATTTTTGACTACGGAGGCACCATTGACAGCCGTGGTGTGCATTGGAGCGAGATTATCTGGGACGGTTACTGTGAGGCTGGTCTTGACCAAGTGTTAACCAAGGATCAGTTCCGTGAGGCTTATGTTCATGGCGAGCGTGAGTTGGCGCGGGTGCGTCACATTATGCCCAACGACACATTCCTTGACATTCTGGTCAAGAAGATGAACATCCAGCGAGCCTACCTGGTCGCTAATGGTCTGGCATCGCCCAGTCAGGGGCAACTGTCAACCATCACGTCACACTGCTACGAGAGTGCGCGTTCGTGCATCGAGGAGGCCAGGCCCGTGTTGGAGAATCTGGCTGCACGCTACCCCATGGTGCTGGTGAGCAACTTTTATGGCAATGTTGACGCGGTGTTGCGCGACTTCGATGTGCGCCGTTACTTCCGTGGCATCATTGAGAGTGCTGTCGTGGGTGTGCGCAAGCCCAACCCCACTATTTTCCGCCTGGGGGTCGATGTGCTTGAGATGGATGCACGTGATGTGCTCGTCGTGGGCGATAGCCTGCGCAAGGACATCGAGCCTGCCGAGTCGCTGGGTTGTCAGGTGCTGTGGCTCAAGGGCAAGGGGTGGACCGCCGACGAGGATGCCCAGACACACCCCAATACCATTGCACGCATCAGCCAGGTGCTGGATTTTGTCTGAAAAACGTGCCCAAATCGCGCTGCCCCCTCTTTGCTTTAGTTAACTGAATTGCCTGTTTGGTCTGTGAAAATATAGTTAAATTAACTAACTTGTCAAATATTTTTGCTAATTTAACTGTGTCGACACAAATTTTAGCATTCTAATCCGAAAAAACGCCGTACCTTTGACCCGAATTTCTTCCTAATGGAAGCGATTCGACGCTTAAGTTGCAATTAATAACATTTAAACATTAATAATTTAAGGTATTATTATGGCAAATTCAACAACGAAGCCCGCAACCGGTAAACTCGGTGTGATGGTGGTTGGTCTTGGTGCAGTGAGCACCACATTCATGACAGGTGTATTCATGGCACGCAAAGGTCTCGCAAAGCCTATTGGCTCGATGACTCAGTACGACAAGATTCGCGTGGGTCGTGGTGCCGACAAGAAATATTTGCATCTCAAGGACATCGTCTCGATGCCTACTCTTGATGACATCGTCTTCGCTGCTTGGGATGTCTATCCCGTTAATGCATACGAGAGTGCAATCAACGCCGAGGTGCTCAAGGAGAAGGATATCAATCCCGTCAAGGACGAACTGCTGGCCATCAAGCCATTGAAGGCTGCTTTCGACAAGAAATATGCTAACCGTCTGGACGGTGACAATGTCAAGCAATGTGCTGACCGTTGGGACATGACCAACCAGATTCGTGAGGACATCCGCAACTTCAAGCAGGAGTCTGGTGTTGACCGCGTTGTCGTGCTGTGGGCTGCTTCGACCGAAATTTATGTCGCTCCCGACATGAAGTATCACGGCACAATCGAGGCCCTGGAGGCTGCAATGAAGGCTAATGACACTGACCACATCGCTCCGTCGATGTGCTATGCCTATGCTGCACTGACCGAGGGTTGCCCGTTCGTGATGGGTGCTCCCAATACCACCGTTGACATCCCCGCTATGTGGGAGTTGGCCGAGAAGACCCACTTGCCCATCGCAGGCAAGGACTTCAAGACAGGCCAGACGTTGGTCAAGAGCGGTTTCGCTCCCATCATCGGTGTTCGCAACCTGGGTCTCGCCGGTTGGTTCTCGACCAACATCCTGGGCAACCGCGACGGACTGGTGCTTGACGAGCCCGCTAACTTCCGCACCAAGGAGGTGAGCAAGCTCTCGACGCTCGAGACCATCCTCAAGCCCGAGGTGCAGCCCGACCTCTACACCGACTACTACCACAAGGTGCGCATCAACTACTATCCTCCTCGCAATGACAACAAGGAGGGCTGGGATAACATCGACATCTTTGGATGGATGGGCTATCCCATGCAGATCAAGATTAACTTCTTGTGCCGCGACTCAATCCTGGCTGCTCCCTTGTGCCTCGACCTGGTGCTGCTCATCGACCTGGCACGCCGTGCCGGCCGCTATGGCACACAGCGCTTCTTGAGTTTCTTCCTCAAGAGCCCGATGCACGATTACACTGTGGGTGAGGAGCCCGTCAACAACCTCTATCAGCAGTACACAATGCTCAAGAACGCTGTTCGCGAGATGGCTGGATATGAGGCAGACGAAGAAATCGATTAATATCGCCTGAAGATATGTGAAAATCGCTGTCCCGTTGGGGGCAGCGATTTTTTTGCGTTTTTTGTGTGTAGAGTGGAAAAATAATTCTCAATTCTCAATTATATATTGTCAATTATTTAGTAACTTTGCAGCGTCATGTGTCCAGTGGTGTACTGTGCCATGCGTCAACCGATTGTAATAACTGGCTGTGGAAGCATGATTCCGCGGCTCAAAATATTGTCAATACTATGCAACAACCTGTCATTGAGGGATCTAAACAGACGGCATCGCGTACAACACGTAAGAAGGCTTCATCCATCCCAATTAGAGCGTTCTTCATGGCCTGCCTGCGCAATTGGTACTGGTTCGTCCTGTCAATTATCGCATGTGGGTGCATTGCTTTCCTTTACGGCAAGTCGCAGCCGCTGATGTACAACTCCAAGGCACTGATTCTGCTCAAGAGCAAGGACACTGATGTGGGTGCCCAGTCCAAAGCGTTCAGCGACCTGGGCATGACTTCGTCAAGCACGTTTATGCCCAATGAAATCTATAAGATTAAGTCGCCCGACTTGATGCAAGAGGTCATCAAGAGTTTAGGTATCAATGTGCAATACTATGGACATGTGTTCTTGCGTGACGTGAACATCTATCGGTCGACACCACTCAACATCACACCTTTGCGCGACATCAACCAGTCGTTCTCGATGGTGGTCGTGCCCAAGGGAGGCAATGACCTGGAGTTTAAGATTGATGGAGAGGAAGGATGGAAGAAAGCTCACTTTGGCAACAAAGTTGCCACTAAGTATGGTCCCATCGCCATCACCAAGACCAAGAACTACAACGATAACTACAAGGGCTATAATGTAATTGTACGTGTCAGTACGCCCAGCGCGTTGGCCAATCGCATCGTCGGCTCACTCACGGCCGAGCATGCCGACAAACTCAGCGATGTGTTGAGTATATCGCTCTTGTGGGATAATCGTGACGAGGCTATAGATATCCTCAACGCACTGATTGCAACCTACAATCAGGAGGCCATCAACGACAAGAACGTGGTGGCACGTTCGACCGAGGCATTCATCGCCGAGCGTGTCGAGGCATTGTCCAAGGACTTGAGCGGTGTTGACAGCCAGGTGGCAGCCCTGAAGACCAGTGCGGCCAATCGTGCCATGTATGCCGATGCAAGCACAGGACTGCGTTATGCCGACAAGTCATCGGATGTTGATATGCAGATTGCTCTCGCAACTAACATTGCCAATTACATCTCGGGCATGAGCAGCAACCAACTTATCCCATCTAACACGGGTATTGCTAGCACAGGTGTTGAGGGACAGATTCAGCAATACAACGAGGCTATGCTCAAGTATCAAAAGATTGCCACCACCTCGTCGAGCGAGAATCCTGTTATGATCGAATTGGAGCGGACATTGGCTACGCAGAAGCAGAATATTCAGCAAGGTCTGAACAATTACATCTCTTCGCTGCGCACTCGTCAGAGTCAGGCTCTGACACAGCAGTCGATGGCGACCGGAGCCATCGTGGCTGTGCCCTCGCAAGAGAAGGCCATCACCGAAGTTTCTCGCCAGCAGAAAATCAAGGAGCAACTTTATTTGTATCTGCTCAATAAGCGCGAGGAGAACGCATTGCAACTGGCCATCACCGAGCCTAATGCCAAGGTCATTGAGGCAGCAACAGGCTTTGGACCGGTGTCGCCCATTCCGTCGCGCATCATGTTGACGGGTCTGTTGTTGGGATTGCTCATCCCTGCATTGCTGCTCTATGCTGTATACTGGTACTACTCACTTGACACTAAGGTGCATACTCGTCATGACATCGAGGATAATATGGATGTGCCCATCATCGGTGAGTTGCCGGCCAAGAAACAGCATATGGCCGACAAGGAGATCATCGTCACCGAGAATGGTCACGACCGAATTACAGAGGCATGCCGCATCATACGTTCGAATATCGACTACATCGCAACCCCCAAGCCGGGCGAAGGTCTGGTGATTCAGTTCACTTCCACGATGTCTGGTGAGGGCAAGAGTTTCGTGGCGGTCAACTTGGCACTGTCGTTCGCACATTCAGGCAAGCGTGTGATTGCGGTCGACCTTGACTTGCGCAAGGGACGCTTCTCCGAGTATGTGGGTATGCAAGATGCCAACATTGGTGTGAGCACCTATCTGTCGGGTAAATCCGATAATCTGGAAGATGTCATCCAGCGTGGCAACTTCCACGACAATCTTGATTTCATCTGTGTGGGTGCTATTCCTCCCAATCCCACCAACTTGCTGATGAGCGAGCGGTTCAAGCAGATGATAGCCAAATTAAAGTCGCAGTATGACTATGTATTCCTCGACACGGTGCCCTATAGCATCATTGCCGATGCAGCGTTGATCAATCGACTGACCGATATGACCATCTATGTCATCCGTGACGGCAAGGTCGACAAGCGTTATCTCGACGACTTGAACAAGATGATTCAGGATGGCAAGATCAACAATGCCACTATCTTGGTCAACGACATCAAGATTGACAACAAGCACTATGGCTATGGCAGTTATGGCTATGGTTACGGTTATGGCTACGGATATGGCAACTATGGCTATGGTTACGGTTATGGCTATGGTTATCACAGTGACGAGGAGAAACCTGAGGACAAGTCACTCTTGGCCCGCTTGGGACTGAAGAAGAAAAAACAATAAAACGATCGATTAAGAGTCAAGAACCAGGGTCATGTGCTCTGTTCTTGATTCTTTGTTTTTAGTGTAGAAAATATGGACATTGCAGTAGCCGGAACAGGATATGTGGGGTTAAGCATCGCTTGCCTGCTGGGTCAGCACAATCACGTTGAGGCGGTTGACATTGTTGCCGACAAGGTCGACATGATCAATCGGCACCAGTCACCCATTGCCGATGATGAGATTGAGCGCTACTTGGCGCAGGGCAACCTTGACATCCATGCCACGCTTGATGCCAAGGCTGCATATAGCCAAGCCGAACTGGTGGTCATTGCCGCGCCCACCAATTATGACCCGCAGCGCAACTTCTTCGACACCAGTGCGGTTGAGTCGGTTGTCGACATGGTGAGGGAGTGCAATCCCAGGGCAGTCATGGTCATCAAGAGTACTATCCCTGTGGGATATACCGAGTCGTTGCGAGAACGCACAGGATGCAAGCGCATCTTGTTCTCGCCCGAGTTCTTGCGTGAGAGTAAGGCGCTTTATGACAATCTGCACCCCAGTCGCATCATCGTGGGGACCGATCTTGAGGATGCCGAGATGGTACAGGCAGCCAATAACTTTGCCGCCTTGTTGCAACAGGGAGCCATTGACCGGGATGTCCCTACACTCATCATGGGCACAACCGAGGCCGAGGCGGTCAAACTCTTTGCCAACACTTATCTGGCTCTGCGTGTCAGTTACTTTAACGAACTTGACACTTATGCCGAGGTCAAGGGGCTGGACACACAATCCATCATTCAAGGTGTGTGCCTCGACCCTCGCATTGGCAGTCATTACAACAACCCCTCGTTTGGTTATGGCGGCTATTGTTTGCCCAAGGATACCAAGCAGTTGCTGGCTAACTATGCCGATGTGCCCGAAAATCTCATCCAGGCCATTGTCGAGAGCAACCGCACTCGCAAGGATTTCATTGCCGACCGTGTGCTCAATCTGGCAGGTTACTACGACTACTATAACCGCGGGGACTTTGACCCGGGCAACGAGCACGAGTGCGTCATTGGAGTTTATCGCTTGACCATGAAGACAGGCAGCGACAACTTCCGTCAGTCGAGCATTCAAGGTGTGATGAAGCGCATCAAGGCCAAGGGAGCCACTGTCATCATCTATGAACCCACATTGCCCGATGGCAGCACATTCTTTGGTAGTCATGTGGTCAACAATCTGGATGAATTCAAGGCCCGTTCGCAGGCCATTATCGCTAACCGCTATAACCCTGTCCTGGACGATGTGCGCGACCGTGTCTACACCCGCGACATCTTCCGTCGTGACTGATTGATGTTTACACAGATAATGATTCCGGCGGTGAACAATAGTAGTGTTCACCGCCGGAAACTGTTTTTGTTGCTAGAGAGTGTGTACTATTCTTCACGATATTCGAGGATATCGCCGGGGGTGCAGTCTAGGGCACAGCAAATGGCATCAAGTGTCGAGAAACGCACTGCCTTGGCTTTGCCAGTCTTCAATATCGACAGATTGGCTATCGTGATGCCCACGCGCTCACTGAGTTCATTAAGCGACATCTTGCGTCGCGCCATCATTACATCGAGATTTACGATAATCATGAGTCCGTGCCTTTTAGATGGTTAGGTTTTGTTCTTCGGCAGCATCGCAGGCCACCTTGTAGAGCATGGCCACCAGCAAAGCCACAATGGTGTAGACAAACGGGCTGTCGGTCAGCACCAAGTCGTGGCACTCGGTGGCAGCCGAAACTGCGAATCCCATGTTGTCGCTTATCAATGCATGGATGGGAATAACGATGACGATAGCCCAGAGTATCTTGACATTGGTGCGGTTGAAGATGACACCTGTTCTCACAGATTTGAGAATGTTGAGCACAAAGGCTGTGAACAGGCCTGCCATCAGCAGGATGGTGAGGCGGTTTAACCAGAAGAGAGTGAGTTTCAATCCCATGTTGGGTGAGCCCCAGTTGATGACACCTTGACCACTGCCAGTAGTGAGTACAAAATAGGACTGAATCGCATAGAATGCTACCCAAATGGCGATGCACATCAGTGCGATATAGCACACAGCCTTGATTGATTTGACAGTTGTTTTTTCCATAATTCAGAATCGTTTGAGGTGAATAAAATAAGTCTGAAATGCATTTCGCCTGCAAAGATACATAGAATTATCGAAAAACGATAAATATATTTCGTTATTTAAGAAATATTAATCATTTATCGTTGTCTTGCTCTGAGGTCTCAGGCGCCGGAACCCATGTGTAGGCACCGATGTCGATACCCTCGCGGGCCCAACGGTCGTTGCCGTAGCGGTCATAGCGCGCATGCGCAGGGCAATAATTGCGGTTGCCGCGTGCGATGGCATCACTCTCATTCTTCAGCCTGAAGTCGAAGATATAGTCATCACGGTTGACATAGTACTTGGGATCGGCCTTCCACGCCATGTTGATAAAGTGCTCGTCATCAGTGCCGTCGAGTTTCATCAAGCAGTTGCGCAGATACAGACCTGTGCCCTCAAGGTCACCAATGTTGATTTCCTGAGCCATGCCGTAGAGGATGCAGTTGTCGACATAGCCAGTGGGTACGCCCAAGACTTCATTGCCCCCTTCGTCAACGGCCTTGAGAAAGTTGACAATCGGGTCGGACGGGGCGACAAACAGGTAATAGTTGGTGAAAGTGCAGTTAACCAAGTTCAGACGGCCACCGATGAAGTTGACCACGCCGTTAGCGGCATTACTGAACTCGGTGCCCTCGGCCTCAATCCAAGCGTTGTAGGTAGTCAACACCGAACTGCTGCTGTTGTGCAACAAGCAGTTGAGCAAATGCAGGCTGCGCTGGGTGGGCGACTCGCTGCTCACGTGCATTCCAATCTCACTGCCGCGCATGTCGACAAAGGCAAGGTCGTTGTTCACACTGCCTGGGCCAAAAATGACACCGCCCCATTGGCCTGACATGATGTCGAAGCCAATCTCACCCACCACATGATCCAGACGGTCGCCGCGGAAGGTGATGTGCTCATCGACGGTGCCTTGTGCCTTCATGGTGCCATAACACCGCAAGGCGGCCCCCTTGTGGAAGAGTAGGGTAGTGCCCGGGTCGAGCGTCATTGTCACGCCCGGTGCCACAAGCAGGGTGTCGTAGATGAGATAAGGCTTGTCGGCTGTGAAGCGCGTGTCGGTCCACAGGGTGTCTCCCTTGATGCGAATCACATCTTGCGCCCATGCGGTCACTGTCACGTGCTGGGTCACGCCATTGGTCTCAAACACGATGAGGTCGCTCACCTCTAGTGGCTCGTCCTGCAATACTTCATCCATATAGCTCTCGACAAAGACAAAGATGCTGTCACCCCCACGGACTTCGATGTTGTGAAACTCGGTACCTTTCTGACCATCTACGTTGAGGTAGAAGTGTCCGCGGCCCTCGCCAGCCATGTGAATGCTCGAGATGTTCAATTGTTTCTTGCCTCGGTTATAGACCAGGAACTGCTTGGTGGCTGTTCCCTGCATGGTGATGACTGTGTCAAACGCCACGGTGTCGGTCGAGAACTCAAGCACGTCGGTGGCCGAGGTCGAGAAGTTGTCGTCGATGCAACTGCTCATGCCCAGTAGCGCTAATGTCAACAGTGAGATGAAAAAATATGAGATGCGTGTCATAAAACTTCGTCATTAACTCTATTTAAAACGAATTGCCTCGCACTTTATTATATATTTTGTAACTTTGCCACTCTAATGGACTTTAATGCACAATGTTTGACCTTCGGCCCGCTGTTGGCCGTTAGGTGGCTGCTGTAGGGACGGCGCTCCCGCGCCGTCCGCTTAGGCAAAAGATATATTCACAGCCAGGAGGCGGACGGCATAGGAATGCCGTCCCTACATGCAGCCTAGCTGTTCATGCGGCAGCCCTGTCCCTGCAAAAACTAAAGTCTAACATCTAAAATCTAAAGTCTATAATAATGAAATATTTTCTCATTGCTGGCGAGGCATCGGGCGACCTGCACGGGGCACATCTGATCCAGGCCATCAAAAAACATGATCATCAGGCCCAGTTCCAGTTTCTGGGCGGCGACATGATGGAACGAGCCGCAGGCGTGGCACCCATCATCCATTACCGCGACATGGCTTATATGGGCTTTGTCGAGGTGGCCAAGCATCTGCCCGCCATTCTGGGCTTCATGCGCACGGCTCGTGCAGCCATCGACCACTGGCATCCCGACCGCGTGGTGCTCATCGACTATCCGTCGTTCAACCTCAAGTTGGCCAAGCATGCCCATGAGCATGGCATTGCTGTTCACTATTTTATTTCGCCCAAAGTGTGGGTGTGGAAGGAGTGGCGCGTCAAGGACATCAAGCGATATGTCGATCAGATGTATTGCATTCTGCCCTTCGAGCCCGACTGGTATGCTCAGCGCGACTATCGGGCGACCTATGTGGGCAACCCGACGGTGCAAGAGATCAGTGAGGCATTGGCTGTGATGCCCAGTCGTGAGAGTTTCTGTGCCGAGCATGGCCTTGACCCCGATCGTCCCATTGTCGCACTGGTGCCGGGCTCGCGGGTTAAGGAAATACGTGATAATATGCCGTCGATGCTCCAGGCGGCCCGCCGTCATGCCGACTGCCAGTTGGCGATTGCCGTGGCTCCCAACATCGATACTGCCCTGTATGGCCGATATGGTGCCGGCGGGGTGACATTGGTCACGGGGCAAACGTGGCAACTGGTGCGTCATGCGCGTGTGGCTATTGTCACCAGCGGCACGGCAACCCTTGAGGCTGCCATGCTGGGCACACCACAGGTGGCATGCTACCGCATGACGGGCAAGAAGTGGCTTTATAACTTCTATCGTCGCCTGCTCAAGGGCAAATACGTCACTCTGCCCAATCTCATTGCCGATGAGCCTGTTATCCCCGAATTGTTGATGCATCTGTGCACGCCCGACACCATCGACCGGCACTTGTCGGCCCTGCTGAATGACGGTGCTGAGCGTCGGGCGCAACTCGATGGTTACACCCGCATGATTTATCGTCTGGGCACCGGCAGTTGTACCGACAACGCTGCACATCTCATAACAAATACTCAAACATAGAAGACATGAAGAAAAAGATTTTATTGCTGGCAATGCTGGCTGTGGCATCGTGCACCATGATGGCAGGCGAAGTGACCCCCGTCAGTGCAAACCCCAAGCATGAGTTCCGTGGAGCCTGGATGCACATCATCGGGCAGGAGCAGTATGCCCGGCAGACGACCGAGCAAAACCAAGCATATCTCATCGACCAGTTGGACAAGTTGCATCGGGCTGGCTGCAATGCCGTGATCTGGCAGGTGCGTCCGCAGGCCGATGCTGCCTACGTCAGCGACCTGGAGCCCTGGTCGCGCTGGATCACCGGCGAGCCCGGCAAGGCTCCCAGCCCCATGTGGGACCCCCTGCAATTCATGATCGACGAGAGCCACCGTCGTGGCATGGAACTGCATGCCTGGATCAACCCCTATCGTGTGACCAGCAGCAAGGACGACCGTCCCGCACCGGGTCATGTCTACTATGAGCATCCCGAGTGGTTTCTCAACTATGCCGATGGCAAGATCTACTTCGACCCGGGTCTGCCCGAGAGTCGCGACTTCATCGATCGTGTGGTGCGCGACATCATCACCCGCTATGATGTCGACGCCATCCACATGGACGACTACTTCTATCCCTATCCTGTCGAGGGCGTCGACTTTCCCGACACCACCAGCTACAACCTCTATGGACTGGGCTGGGACAAGGGCGACTGGCGCCGCCACAATGTGGACCTGCTCATCGAGCAGTTGCACAACACCATCCAGGAGGTCAAGCCCTGGGTGCGCTTCGGCATCAGCCCATTCGGCATCTGGCGCAACCGTGCCAGCGACCCTGACGGCAGCGACACCAACGGACTGCAGTGCTATGATGGCCTCTATGCCGACTGCATCAAGTGGACGGCCGAGGGATGGGTCGACTATCAGGTGCCGCAACTCTACTGGGAACTCGAGCACAAGCGTGCCGGCAGCCTCACGCTCAACTACTGGTGGAATGACCACGCCAACGGACGGCACATGTACTACGGCCAAGCCATCTACAACATCATGGCACACCGCGACATCGCCGAGGGTGGGGGAGATACACTCAACCCCACGCAACTCGACCACAAGTTCCGCCTGATGCGTCAGTTGCCCAACGTGCAAGGCCCCTGCTGGTGGCCGGGCTACAACATCACCGACAACCACAAGGGCATGATGGACTCGCTCGTCAGCAAGTATCAGTCTACTCCGGCGCTCATCCCCGCCTACACTTGGCTCGACGACACAGCCCCGGCACCCGTTACCCATCTCAAGGAGGTTAAGGGCAAGAAAGGGGTTAAGACCCTCACTTGGCAACCCGCCGTGACCACCGACCCCATGCAGCAGGCCGTGCGTTATGTCGTCTATCGCTTCCACAAGGGCGAACCGTTGAACATTGACAACGCCGCTTGCATCATGGCCATCACAGCGCAGCCCTCGTTCACCATCCCCCGTGACAAGGGCAAGTGGCAGTGGGCAGTCACCGCACTGGACCGCTGCTGGAACGAGAGCCGTCCCGCCATCCTTAAGTAACAATCGGCAGCGAGTGCAATTGAAGCAAGTTTCATTGCACTCGTTTGCGCAAGTTTTGTTCACCTTCGGGGAAAACGAACAATCTCACCTATTGCCATTGCCCGGCATTCGGTCAACAGACACTACCTTTGCACAAAAAAATTTCAGCAAAAAATGTTGTCTATGAAAAATCTTCTACCACTCATTGCCCTGGTCGCTGCCCTGGCGACCAGTCAAGCAGCAGCGGCCGATGGCGATGCCGCCCAGTTCACGCGTCACAAGCACCTGGTCGAGCACATCACCTCACAGGGATGCGCCTACTGCCCCTGGGGCGACCATGTGCTGGAGCAGTTGGGCCAGATGCGTGGCGACATCGCGCGGGTGTCGATTCACAACAACCTCAATGCGTCCGATCAGTTCCGAACGATCAAGGCCGAAGCTATTGGCGGACTTTTAGGTTATGATGCCATGCCCGAGGCGGCTTTCGACCGCACACCTTATCAGGGTGTGTTCATGCAGGTGGTGAGCATCCAACCTGAATACTCGCAAGAAAAGGCGCAGGCCTTTAGTGACCAACTTGACACCAATGTCACCACACCCGTGTTGGCCGATGTGGTGATTGATGCGGCTTACGACGAGGCCACTCGCCAACTTTCGGTCACTGTCTCGGGTGATGTCAAGAGTAACTTTGAGTCGGCCTTTGGAAGCAATGTCGGGCTGACCGTCTATCTGACCGAGGACAGCCTCGTAGCATGGCAGCAAGATGGCTCGTCGCGCGTTGAGAACTTTGTGCACAACAACGTATTCCGTGAGACGATGACCAACTACAAGGGCGACGCACTCAAGTGGAACGAAGATAAGTCCCACTATGAAAACGAGTACACCTATACGCTCAAGGCCGGCTGGATGCCTGAAAACATGAACATCGTGGCCTTTGTTCACCGCTCGACATCTACCACGCCATTGCAGCCGGTCATTAATTGTCAGTCGCTGCCTATCAGTGACTTGCTCGTGCATCCTGTACGAGGCGACGTGACAGGTGACGGCAAGGTCGACATCGCCGATGTCAACGCGGTCATTAACATCATGCTGGGCAAAGCAGTTACAAGCGACGAGTTACTAGCTACGAGCGATGTCACTGGTGACGGCAAGGTCGACATCGCCGATGTCAACGCCGTGATCAACATCATGCTCGGCAAGTAAATCGCACGCCGATTTATTCAGGCATGCAGATTATGCAGATTATGCCGATTGGTTTATCTGGCAGATAATGAGTTGATTTATCTGCAAGATAATCCTATCAGTTCAGTCAGCTTGATTTGCATGACTCTTTAATAAAATGTGTTATCTAAGTGAGCATTTTGTTTCATTTCAAGAAAAAATCATTACCTTTGCACTCATGAACTCATGGAGCAATGGTGAACTTGCACAAATCTTCTGTATCAAGACTCCTTGATCCGTGAGTGGAAAATTGCCGAATGAAAGATTCGCTTGTGACATATCGCCGAATTCTATTGCTGATGATAGGTGTAGCCCTGGCTTGCGCAACTGTGCAGTCTCGCATGCTGTATCCCAAGCAGTGGCATCGTCTGTCCAGCTCACAGTTGTTGAAGATGGGGCAGAGGTTCAGCAAGTCGCAGCATTTGGACAGTGCCGTAGTGTGCTATACTATAGCCGCCAGTCGTCTGGATGACAATCCGCATGGCGAGCAGTTGCACGATGGCATTCGTGCCTGCTACAAACTAGGCACAATCTACCAATTCCGCTATTACAACTATCAGAAGGCTGCCGACTGTCTGCTGCAGGGTAAGCAAGCCGCCGAGCAGGCGGGCGACTCGTCTCTCATCGCGTTGCTGTGCCACGAACTGGGATGCCTTTACCTGCAATATGAATCGGCTCATCAAGAGAGTGACTTTGCGCAGAGCATCCCCTATTTAGAGCAGGCTTGTCGCAATGCTCCGCAGGGCGATCCGCTCGACAGTCTGTATGTGTTCAACCTCATCACCACTGGCTTGCAGTTCAACCAGGTGCACCGCACGTTGGGTGTGGCGCATGACTATTGCCGGCGCCAGCGAGTCGCCAACTCGGTCTCCGACCTGTGCCATGCAGCGATGTGCATCAACGACAAGAACCCCTCAGAGGCACTCGTGTGGATTGACCATGCACTCAAGCGGGTGATGACAGTCGACGACGTGCAGCATGCTCGCCTCACAGCAGTGGTGCGCATTATCAAGAGCAAGTTGCTTGACCAGTTGGGTCGAGACAGCGAGTCGCTTGCCGAACTTGACCGATATGAGCAGATTGTACGTCGATACAATTTCAAGGAAGGTGTTCCCGACATTTATGACCAGAAGTATGCCTTCTTCAAGAGGCGAGGCAACGAGGCACTGGCACGTGACAACCGTCTGCGGTATCTTGAAGTCGTCGACTCGCTCAGCGGTGTGACACAGTTGCCTTACCTGATCAAGGCTTCGTCAGTATTCGACTTGCAGAGGGCCACCGAAGAGGCACGCCAGCAAGAGGCACGACGCGCACGACTGACTCAGACACTGTGGCTTGTCACCATTGCTGCGCTTGTCTTCCTGGGATTGCTGGTCATGCTCTATCGAAGCAACCGTCAACTCAGGGAGCGCAATCAGGCACTCTATGAGCAGAGCCTGGAGCAGTTGGCCATCATCGACGAGGCCCGACGTGTTGCCCCACCAGTGCAGCAGCCATTGCCTAGTTCCGAAGGGGCCAATGAACAGGTTTCGGAGGTCGGGAACTCGTCAACCGATGTTGATGAGGCTGTGCTGCAAGACATCTATCAGCGGGTCAAGGCTGTATTGGAATCATCACCTGCCGTCTACGAGGAGTCATTCTCGTTGGCCAAACTCCACGAGTTGGTGGGCAGCAACACCAAGTATATCTCACGGGCCATCAGTCTGTATGCGCACACCGACTTCAGGTCGTTGCTCAACCAGTATCGCATCCGTGAAGCATGCCGGCGCATGAATGATGTTGAGCACTTTGGACAGTATACCATCGAGGCCATCGCCAAGAGTGTAGGGGTAACCTCGCGCACCGCCTTTGTGCAGAATTTTAAGAAGCAGACAGGACTCACTCCGTCGGCCTATCTAAAGTTGGCTCACGAAAAATCGGCATTGACCGAATCATGAACATAGTGTTCGTTTAGAGCGAAAACGCCCCATTTGCAGGGCGTTTTGTTCGTTTTCCCCGAAAACGAACACGCCAAACCTCAAATTTCTTGCCCACCGCTTGGAATCCCTGTACTTTTGCAGTAGCAAAATTTTCCTTCTATGCTGCAGCGAGGGTAAAGGGTTCAACTTCGCTCAGACTACACTATCGAACCCGCAAGAAGATATTATGAAAAAATTTCTACCTCTATGCCTTGTGTTAGCCACCGCACTGGTGGGACAGGCGCAGATGCCCGTGGTGCAGAGCACGACCATACCGGCCGTGGCTGCTCCGACGGCAACCAAGAACATGAAGAAGGCACAGTATGCCAACCAAGTCACTGTCGACAACATCATCTATGGCATCGACACCGAGGCAGCCAAGGCTGTGGTGCTGGGTGCCGACGCTGACATCTTCGACCTCGTCATTCCCGACCAGGTGACCTTCAACGATGTTGCCTATCCCGTCACCGAGGTCAACGCACGCGCATTCATGCGTAACGGTACCATCGAGACCATCCAATTTCCAGCTACATTGAAGTATATTGGCAGCTGGGCATTCTATGAGGCTTCGGCACTGCAGAGCGTCACTCTGCCCGATGGCATCGAGAAGACCGATTCCTGCTGCTTCCGTCACTGTGTTTCGCTCGAGAGCGTCGACATGGGACAGGGCATCAAGGAGGTGGGCTATGGCACCTTCAGCGAGAACCCGGGCTTGACCAGTGTGGTCTTTCCCGCATCGGTCCAGACAATTGGCAAGTATTGCGTTGAGAAGTGTCCGAACTTGGCCACCATTAACATTCAGGCATCTTCACTGGAGTATGTTGGATATTACGCCTTCAGCGAGACGGCCATTGCCGAGATTACCTTTCCAGAGACCGTCACTACCATGGACTTGGGCATCTGCAGTGATTGCGACAACCTCAAGAATGTAGTTCTGCCTTCCAACCTCACTGCTGTGCCGGGACAGATGTTCTCACTGTGTGATGGGTTGGAGGAAATCACTCTGCCCGAGGGCATCACCACGCTGTCGGCCGAGGCTTTCTATGGCTGCAATGTCCTGCGCAGCATCAACCTGGACAACATCACCCGCTATGAGCACGCTTGCCTCTACGAGACGAATGCACTCACCGGCGAGATTGTCTTTAACGATAACACCACCCTCATTGGCGACTATGCTTTCCGTGGCTCGGGCATCACTGGCATCAAGACTGGCGCCAATGTCGAGACCATCGATAGCTATGCCTTCTGGGCTTGCTACAACTTGAAGAACATCGAACTGGGCGAGGGGCTGCAGGTCATTGGCACGGGTGCCTTCGGCGACACGCGCTTCAGCACCATCGCATTCCCGTCGACTGTGGTCGATGTCGAGGGATACGCCGTGCTGCAGAATCCCAACCTGATTGCACTGGGCTGCAAGGCTGTTGATGTGCCTGAGATGATTGATATCAATGATTTGGTGAGCGACTACAACGCCACCACGCTCTATGTGCCCGAAGCAAGTATCGAGGCATACAAGGCTGCCGAAATCTGGAAGAAATTCACCAATGTCAAGCCCATCGACGAGATGCCCGTGCTGGCCGAGTACACCCAGGATGGCATCATCTATGAGTTGAACCTGACCCAAGGCACTGCTGTCCTGGTTGACGGCAAGGCTGCCACCGGCGACATAGTTGTGCCCAACACCATTACAAAGAACGATGTGGTTTGCACCGTGATCGGTATCGCCAACGAGGCATTCAACGAGAATGGAAATCTGACCGGTATCACCCTGAATGAGGATTTGAAGAGCATCGGCGACAAGGCGTTTGCCCAGACCAATATTACCGCACTCAATATGGGTGCCAAGGTGCAACAGGTGGGTACCGACTTCCACTACAAGGCTACCAGCCTGGCCGAGATCACCGTCGACGAGAACAATCCCTATCTTTGTGCCGAGAATTCGCTGCTCATGACCAAGGATAAGAAAGAGGTCATCGGCTTCCCTGTGGCCAATCCCGCCACCGAGTTGATCATTCCCGACGAGGTTGAACTTGTGCGCAGTGATGCGGTCAACCGCTGCAAGAACCTCAAGCGCATTGTCATCGGCAGTGGTTGCAAGCACATCGAGCGCAACGCATTCGACAACTGCACCGAAGTCACCGAACTCATTCTGGGCGACAACATCGAGGACATCGGCTTCCAGGCATTCCGCTCGTTCAAGAGCGTGACCGAGCTGCAGTTCCCCAAGAACTTGAAGTTCCTCTACGACTATGCTTTCTCGTTTACTTGGGCAATTAAGGATGCTGTCCTGCCCGAGGGACTTGAGTGGCTTTGTGGAGGTGCCTTTAACCGTTGCGATGCGTTGGAGCATGTTGAGTTGCCCTCAACTTTGACCTTTGTCGGACAATGGCTCTTCCAGGACTGCGGTGCAATGGTCGAACTGGTCAGCAAGGCCGTGAATCCCGTGGGGCTGAGCAACGATCTGTTCAACGACGAGACCAAGTATCAGACTGTCATCCTGTACGTCCCCGCCGGCGCTGTCGACAACTATCGCAATGCCAACATCTGGCAGAAGTTCGTCAACATCGAGGAGATTCCCAATACGGGTATTGACGGTGTCCAGAGCAAGGGTGAGGCTACTGTCGAGGCTATCTACACCATCGACGGCAAGCGCCTGAGCCAGATGCAAAATGGTGTCAACATCGTGCGCATGAGCGATGGCACCAGTCGCAAGATTATCAAGTAATATTCATCAAACTGATTGATTGCGGCACGGGGGTCAAACCCCGTGTCGCAATTTCCTAGCGAAAACTAAGTCTACTATGAAGAAAAAACTACTAACATCACTGCTGCTCATCGGCTGTGTGGCATCTGCCGGGGCACAATTGCTGCAGCAGTCACCTGTCAACCAACATTTCATGCCACGTGCAGCCAAGGCACCCATGCAGAAGGTGCTGGGACCCAACCAACTCTACATGGGACCTTATTTCACCGACGAACTGGCCAATGCCGGATTGGGGTTGGCAACCATCAACGAGACGGTCAAGATTGGCACCGTGCTCACCCTGAGCCAGGTGCAGAAGTTTGAGGGCGGACAAGTCAAAGCCATCCGCTTCGGTCTCTATCAGCCGGTCGACTCGGCCCAGGTCATCCTGTGGCCCGTCATCACGCTCAACCCGCTCACCGTGGGCGAACCGCTCATCGAGCAGGAGGTGCCCTCGACAACGGCGGGGTGGAACGAGGTGGCCATCAACGAGCCTTACACCATCGACCTCACCGGGCTGGCCGGGCTGATGCTGGGATTCCAGTATCGGCAGGTGTCCAGCCCCAGCAACCGCACGCATCCCATCTCGGCCGTGATGGCCGGCAATGAGATCTGCCCATCATTCATGTACGGCTATTTGGGCACAGAGACCTGCCAGTGGTATGATGTGGGATTGAGCAGCTATGGCAACCTCAGTGTGCAGGCCATTGTCGAGAGCGAGAATTTTGCCGACTACGACATGGTCATCAAGGATCTCATGGTCAATGACTATGCCCGAGTGGCCGATGGAGTGAACTTCAGTCTCACGATGAGCAATTTGGGGGCCAAGACGCTTGACAACTATGTCATCAATGCACTGGTTGACGGCCAGGTGGTCGACGCGTTCGACTCGCCCATCGCACTGACACCCACCGAGGTGAACATCAGCGGCACTTGTTCGCTCGATGGGCTGGACTTGAGTGTGGGCAAGCACACCTTTGCCCTGCAGGTCGCCTCGATTGGCGGTGAGCCGGTCGAGAACGGAACCATGCTCAGCGGCCAGTTCACGGCCTACTACGAAGCCTTCCCGCGACAGAAGAATGTGGTCGAGCAGTTTACCTCGCAATATTGCACCTATTGCCCCTGGGGCGAGCAGTTTATCCAGGCCGTGGCCGACCGCTGCGGCAACCTGGCGTGGGTGGGCATCCACGGCAACATGAGTGGCACCGATGTGTTCCACAACACTCGATGCGACCAGATCATGAGTTATCTGGGTGTGGACCAATCTTATCCGCAGGCCACATTCAACCGCTTTGACTATGAGAAGGCCGGAACCATTGCCTTTGGCATCGGTTTCCAACCATCGATGATTCCCATGTATGCCGACTATCTCAATGAGTCCTATATCGGCAACAACTGGACACCTGTTGTGGCCAATATTAATCTGGGAGGAACTTACGACCCCGCAACCCGCGAACTCAAGCTCAATGTCACGGGCCAGACCACCAGCGAACTCAAGACACTCTTTGGCTCGGGTGTGGGCATCACGGTCTATCTCACCGAGGACGGCTTGGTGGGGCGTCAGTTGAACGATGGCACCTGGATCAACGACTACACCCACAACCATGTGATGCGCGACATGCTGGGCACCATCTCGGGCACGGCACTGAAAATGGTCGACGGCACGCTCAACTATGCCAACGAGTTCACTACCACGCTGAGCGAGGACTGGAATGCCGACAACATGCACGTCGTGGTGCTGATCAATCGCAAGGGCAGTGGCACCAAGAAGGAAGTCTTCAACTGCGAGATGCTTGACATCAAGGACATGCCGGCACCATCGCAGGGCATCACAGGCGACGTGACTGGCGACGGCAAGGTCGACATTGCCGATGTCAACGCGGTAATCAACATCATGCTGGGCAAAACAGTTACAAGTGACGAGTTACTAGCTACAAGCGACGTCACTGGCGACGGCAAGGTCGACATCGCCGATGTCAACGCCGTGATCAACATCATGCTCGGCAAGTAACCTTAATCTCATGCAGATCGCGCAGATATAGCGGATTGTCTTGACCTAGCAGATTTGTCTCACGCAGATCGTGACCACAGATCACGCTGATTTCATCAGTTAAATCAGTGTAATCTGTGGACATTTTTGTATCCCGCCAGACGAGGGCTCTTCAAGAGCCAGACGGGTATCACGCCGTCGGCCTACCTGAAGTTGGGCACGGCCGATGTCAGGAGGTGGTGCTCGGTCGGCTGAGCCTTAGGGCTCTTTTTTTGAAGTTTGTGTGACAAAAATTTGGATGATTCAGATATTTGTTCTACTTTTGTAAGCAATCTATTTAAAAAACGTATACTTATGATGAAGAAAGCATTATTACTCTTTGCTGCCCTGCTGGCATGCACGCTGGCGGCACAGGCCCAGATGCCGGCCGTGACGCTCAACGACATCGACGGCAACGCCGTGCGCACCGACACCCTGGCACGCCCGGGGCATCCTGTGATTGTGAGCTTCTTTGCCACCTGGTGCAAGCCGTGCCAGCGCGAGCTTAGCGCCATTGCCGAGGTCTATGACGAGTGGCAGGAAGAGACTGGTGTCGAGGTGATTGCCGTGTCGATCGACGAGGCACAGAGCGCCAACCGCGTCAAGCCCCTGGTGGCAGCCAATGGCTGGCCCTATCGTGTGCTGCTCGACCCCAACGGCGAGCTCAAGCGCGCCCTGGGCATCCAGCTCATCCCCTATGTGGTGGTGCTCGACGAGAATGGCAAGATGATTTATAAGCACAACGGATATACCGACGGTGCCGAGAACGAGCTGCTCGAAGTCTTAACCAAGAAGTGATGAGAAAGCTATTACTCGGTGCGTTGGCACTCGGTGCGATGACTGCACTGGCACAGGATGGACAGACGCCTGGCGAGAAGAAGGTCACAGTCACCGGCAGTGTGCACAGCGAGGTGCTCATCCCGCAGGAGGATGAGAAAATCGGTGCCGCCAAGAGTGATGATAAGGTGCTAACCAACACCTACGCCGACGTCGCCCTGATGAGCAAGTGGGTCGACGCCGGCGCTCGGTTTGAGTTCACCGAGTTCCCGCTGCCCGGATTTGAGAAGGACTTCAAGGGATGGGGTCTGCCCAACTTCTGGGTCAAGGGCAAGTTTAACCGCGTGGAGTTGACACTGGGCTCGACCTACGACCAGTTTGGCTCTGGGTTTATCTACCGCACCTACGAGCAGCGCAGCCTGGGAGTGGATAACTCGCTGCTGGGTGCTCGCGCCGTGTGGCGGGCCGATGGATTCACGCTCAAGGCCCTGACCGGACGCCAGCGCCGCTACTGGGACTGGAACAAGGCATGGATCACCGGTGCCGACGCCGAGGTCAACCTGGAGCAGTGGGCCAAGCCCCTGCAGGCTCATGGTGCCCACCTGATGCTGGGTGCGTCGTGGGTCAACAAGCATGAGAGCGAGGAGGAAATCATGCGCGATGCCACTCACAAGCTCAAGTTGCCCACCTATGTCAACGCGTGGGATGCCCGGGCACGCTACCAACAGGGCCCGGTGAGCGTTCTGCTCGAGTATGCCCACAAGTCGCAGGATCCGTCGTTTGACAACGGCTATGTCTATGGTCCCGGTCACGTCGAGATGCTCTCGGCATCCTATGCCCGGTCGGGACTGAGCGCGCTGGTCCAGATCAAGCGCAGCGAGAACATGTCGTTCCGCAGCCGGCGCTCGATGACCGGCATCTCGTCGACCATCAACCACCTGCCGGCGTTCTCGATGGAGCACACCTACGCCCTGGCGGCTCTCTACCCCTATGCCACCAACACCCTGGGTGAGTGGGCCTATCAGGCCGAGCTGAGCTACCTGTTCAAGAAGAAGACCTTCTTGGGCGGTAAGTATGGCACCAAGGTGCGACTCAACTTCTCGCACATCCACTCGCTCAAGGTCAAGGAGGGTGCTAAGGAGATGGGCACCGATGGCTTCAAGACCAGCTATTGGGGCTGGGGCAACAACACCTACTATCAGGACTTGAATGTGCAGATCGAGAAGAAGCTCTCGCGCACGGTCAAGATCAACCTGATGTATATGAACCAGTTCTATAACAAGACCGCCGTTGAGGGACACGGAGGCATGGTGCACAGCGACATCGCTGTGGCCGACGTGCGATGGAACATGACCCGCAAGCTCACCCTGCGTGGCGAGGTGCAATACCTGTCGACCAAGGACGACCAGGGCGACTGGTGGTATGGCCTGCTCGAGCTCTCGTGGGCACCCCACTGGATGTTCTCGATTGCCGACATGTACAACAGTGGCGACACCAAACTGCACTACTATCAGGGTCTGGTGACCTATAACGTCAAGTCGCACCGCATCCAACTGGGCTATGGCCGCACGCGTGCGGGCTATAACTGCGCCGGCGGTGTGTGCCGCTATGTGCCCGCCAGCCGTGGTGTCACGCTGACCTATAACTATAACTTCTAGACAAGTTTCTCATCTGGTTTTGTACTTAAGTAGTTAAGTAGTCAAATGGAGTTAAGACATCACATTTTTAATAGTAGAGGAGTAGGGTAGTGAGGCCGATACCTTCGCCTTGTGATTATGCGGGTGGGTCTGCCAGCCCTTCGGGCTTGTTCGCTGTTCAGGTATCGTCTTAACTCCTTTAACTCCCTTAACTCCCTTAACTACTGTCAAGAAGCTACTTTAGAAAGTTAAATAACTTTTAGACAATGAAGAAGATATTCAAGCATATTATTCCCATGGCAGTGGCTGCCCTGGCATTGCTCACCGCCTGTGACAACATTCCCGAGGACGACCGTCTCATCTATGTCAAGCCTGCTGCCGTGTCGCGTGCCGTGCTCATCGAGGACTTCACCGGCCAGCGTTGTGTTAACTGCCCCGATGCCACTGCGACCATTCACCAGCTGCAAGAGCAGTATGGCGACTCGGTGGTGATTGCTGTAGCCATCCATAGCGGTCCCTTTGCCTGGAATGCACGGCACACGACGACCATGCCGCTGTGGACCGCCGAGGGCGATGATTATTTCAACTACTGGCAAGTCGAGCACCAGCCCATGGGCATGGTCAACCGTCAGCCACTGAGCGACTATCCCACATGGGCAGCAGCAGTCTATGAACAAATCCAGCGCACAGCTGCCTTGTCCATCAAACTGGACATGAGTCTAAACACTGAGACTCGTGAACTCAATGTTGATGCCCAGATGATGGCTGTTGACGGGGCTGTAACTGGCAAACTGCAGCTGTGGCTTGTTGAGGACAGCATTGTAAGCCCACAGTATATGCAAGATGGCAAGCCTAAGGCCGATTATGTTCACAACCATGTGTTCCGACAGACCATCAATGGCATGTGGGGCGAGGATGTTTCTATGAACGAAGGAGAGACCGATGCCAAGTCTGCGGCCATCACCATCAGTGATGACTATGTCTTGGACAACCTGCGCGTCGTGGCATTTGTCTACAACTCCACTGGTGTCCTACAGGCCACACAAGCCAAGATTGTGAGTAACTAAATCAAAATAACGATATGAAAAAATTCTTACTACTGATTGCAACTGTGTTGACGAGCATGACAATGTCGGCACAGGCCGATTACTTTGAGTTTGTCGGCAAGGACGGAAACGTGGTGCCCGACGGCACAACTCTCACACTGAATGAGGTCACGCATATAGATGATGGGACGGATGTCTTTGACGTGATGTACTCGAATCTATACGTGCGTAACAAGACCAGCGAGACACGCTATCTGCGCATCAACATGTTCATCGAGCGCATCGACAACGGTGTCTATCAGCTGTGCTTTCCCTCGGCTTGCAGACCCTATTATGATGTGACTAATATTGTCACCGAGGGCGGACCAATGACCGCCAACCAGTTGAAGGACATGATGACCGAGTGGATTCCCACTGAAGAGGGGGGATGCGACGTGACCTTCACGGTTGAGGTACTGAACATGACAGGAACGATTCTTAATCCCACCTACACATATGTGTGCGATGGACCCACAGTGACGCTGCACTACCGCAACGGCATCCATGACGAGGTGGTGGGCGACATCACTGGCGACGGCAATGTCGACATCAGCGATGTCAACGCCGTGATCAACATGATGCTGGGCAAGGCCGAGAAGGTTGATGCAGCCGATGTTACCGACGACGGCAATGTTGACATCAGCGATGTTAATGCAGTCATCAATCTCATGCTAGGAAAATAATGTTTATGTTTTAATAAAGACTAAAGGATCATGAAAAAAATCTTACTTTCGTTGGCTCTGATGGCAATGTGTGCCACCACAGTCAGTGCGCAGTTGATTCAGCGCAATCCTGCCGCACAATTGTTGACACCCCGTGCAGCCAAGGCTCCTGCAGCCAAGGTTCTGGGTCCCAACCAGCTCTACATGGGTCCCTACGTGAGCGATGCCCTGGCCGAGTACGGCTTGGGTCTAGCAGGCACCTCAGGAGTCTTTAAACAAGGCACCATTCTGCCACTCGAGATGGTTCAGGCCTTTGAGGGCGGCGTGGTCAAGGCCATCCGCTTCGGTCTCTGTGCTGCAGTGACCGATGGTGGTGTGTTTGTCTATCCAGTCACCAGCCTGTCGCCCCTCACACTGGGCGAGCCCCTGGCCGAGCAACTGGTCGCATCGACCACTATCGGTTGGAACCAGGTGGAACTGGAAAATCCCTTCACCATCTCGACCGAGGGAATCGTCGGTCTGATGATTGGCTATCAGTATCAGCAGAAGAAAGGTAACACCAACGACTGCTATCCCATTTCGGTGGTCGAGGAGGGCACAATCTTGCCGTCCTACACCAATGCTACTGGTGTCACCAATGGCTGGGAGGACATCGGTCTGTCGGAATACGGCAACCTCAGTGTCCAGGCCATCGTCGAGAGCGAGAACTTCCCGCAGTACAACCTGACGATGCGCAACCTGCAGGCCTACAATTATGCCAAGGTCAGCGACGGACTGCAGTTCTCGGTCAACCTGAGCAACTATGGCATCGCCGAGGCTCTCACCGACTACACCATCGACATGCTGGTCGATGACCAGGTCATGGGCACGATCGACTCGCCCCTGCCACTCAACATTGCTGGTTCGGTCTATCAGGGTGTCTGCCCGCTTGAGGGTGTCACCACCGGGCAGCACACGTTCACATTGCGTGTCAAGACTGTCGCTGGCGAGCAGGTGACCGATGCCACCGAGCTTACTGCCACATTTGCTGCCTACATCGAGGGATTTGAGCGTCAGAGACATCTGGTCGAGCAGTTCACCAGCACCACATGCACCTGGTGCCCGCTGGGTACGGCAGTGGTCAAGGCCATGCGCGAGATGATGGGCGACAAGATGGCTTGGGTGGCTATCCACAACAACATCCCCTCGACAGGCGACCCATTTGTGATTTCTAAGGGCCTTAGCCTCTCGAACTATATGGGCTGCAACAGCGACCCAAGTGCTGCCTTCGACCGCTTTGATGCCGAGTTGACTGGCTCACTCTGCCAGTCGCTGGGTTACTATGAGCAATACACGCAGATGGCTGCCGAGATGATCAAGGAGGTCTACTTCGACAACAATCCCACACCGGCACTGGCCACCGTCAAGATTGAGCCGACCTACACCGAGACCGACAACAAGTTGGCCATCAAGGTGACTGGACAACTGAGCGAGGATTTCGCCACCATCTTTGGCAGTACGATGGGACTCACCGTCTATGTGACCGAGGATAGCCTGGTGGCTCGTCAGATCAATCAGGGCGTCTATGACAACAACTATGTGCACGAGAGTGTGTTGCGTGCCATCCCGTCGGCCTACAATGGCGATGTCATCAATGTCACTGGCAAGACCGACTACGAGAAAGGCTACGTGGTGACACTCAACAGCGCATGGAAACCCGAGAAGATGCACATTGTGGCACAGGTTCACCTGCGCGGTAGCGGAACCAACAAGAATGTCATCAACTGCGAGATGGTGCCCCTCATCACTGCTGGTGTTGTGGGCGACGTGACTGGCGATGGCACCGTCGACATCAGCGATGTCAACGCTGTCATCAACATGATGCTGGGCAAGGCCGAGAAGAATGCAGCAGCCGATGTCACTGGCGACGGCAATGTCGACATCAGCGATGTCAACGCAGTGATCAACATCATGCTGGGCAAGTAAAACTCAGGGGGGTAGAGCCTAACCCCAACATAAAACGAGAGCCGCTCCACCTGATGAACTG